>DATFBM010000009.1:0-34123 GCA_035253825.1 Acidimicrobiia bacterium
GCGGCGCGGGCTCGACTAATAGTCAATCCACTGGTGACCACCAGCGCCACCGCCAACGACGGCAGCCCGAAGTCCGGAAGAGCCGATCCGGCCGGCGGCCAATCGGGGTTGGCGATCATGAGGTAGAAGTAGGAGAGGAGGAGGCTGGTGAAGGCGATGGCGACGAAGAGGATGATGAGTCCCATCCCCCATTTCGCCACCTGCAGACTCCCACCCACCCGGACTGGAATCCCGTGCCTTTCCTCAAATTCGAGCTCTTCCTTTTCGGTGATAGGGGCGGCTTGGGGACGGTTCCACAGCACCACCCCAGCGATGACGATCGCCGCCCCGACGAAGGCTCCCCAGCGGACTTTGAAGAGTTCGGCGGCGAAGACGACCACGGTCCCGACGGCGGCGACGAAGGGCCAGATCGAGGGATCGGCCACCCGGAAGATCTCCTCCGGCCGCCCGGTGGCGGTGCCAGTAACCAGGGCCGCCCGCCAGCGCAGGGGCCATTCCGACAAAGCTCGCACCAGGCGCTCGTCCTCGCCGCGATGGAGCTCGGTTTGATCCCAGAGTGGATGGCGGCTCTCGACGATCGGCGGCACCGACCAGCTGTGCTGGAGCGGGGGTGAGCTCACGGCCCACTCCAGCGTGTCTCCGCCCCAGGGGTTGTTCCCCGCCACCTCTCCTTGGCGGAGGCTGTAGACCAGATTCCAGATGAAGACCGCAATCCCGGCGACGATGATGAAGACCCCGATGGTGGAGATCAGGTTGTACGTCTCCCATCCCAGCCCCTCTGGATAGGTATAGATCCGGCGCGGCATTCCCTTCAAACCGACGATGTGCATCGGGAAGAAGGTGACGTTGACTCCGATGAAGAGGAGCCAAAAATTCCACTTTCCGAGCTTTTCGTTGAGGAGCTTCCCGGTGTACTTCGGCAACCAGTGATAGACCCCGGCGAAGATCGGAAAGGCCACCCCGCCGATGAGGACGTAATGGAGGTGGGCGACGACGAAATAGGAGTCGTGGGCCTGGAGGTCGAAGGGGACTGACGCCACCATCACCCCGGTGATTCCCCCGAGCACGAATAGGAACAGAAAACCCAGCACAAACAAGAACGGTGTTTTCCACACCGCTTTCCCCTCCCAAATGGTGGCCACCCAGGCAAAGATCTGGATCCCGGCGGGGATGGCAATCGCCATCGAGGCGGCGGCGAAAAATCCGAGGACGATGGGGGCGAGGCCGGCGGCGAACATATGGTGCGCCCAAAGCCCGAAGGAGAGAAAGCCGATCGCCACCAGCGAGGCGACGATCCAGGGATAGCCGACCATCCTTCGCCGCACGAATACCGGGATCACCATCGAAACGATGCCGGTGGCGGGGAGGAACTGGATATAGACCTCGGGGTGGCCAAAGATCCAGAAGAGGTGCTGCCAGAGAAGCGAGCTCCCACCCGCCTCGGGGTTGAAGAACTGAGTGCCAAAGCCGCGGTCGAGCTCGAGGAGCAGGCTGCCAATGATCAGCGGGGTAAAGGCGAAGAGGATCATGAAGGCGGTCACCAACATCGCCCAGGCGAAGAGCGGCATCCGGGCGAGGGTCATCCCCGGGGCTCGCACCTTCATGATGCCGATGATGATTTCGATGGCGGCGGCGATCGCTCCCACCTCCGCCACCCCCAGGCCCAGCACCCAGACGTCGATGGCTAGGTCGGGGGAGAAGTTCGGTCCCGAGAGCGGGGTGTAGGCGAACCACCCTGCGTCGGGGACGGCGGAGAAGAGGGTGCCGGAGTAGTAGAGCAGCCCGCCCATCAGGAAGGTGAAGTACGAGTAGGCCCCCAATCTGGGGAAGGGCATCTCGCGTGCGCCGAGGAGGAGGGGGAGCATGAGAATGGCGAAGCCTTCGAAGATGGGGAGGATGACCAAGAACATGGTCACCGACCCGTGATTGGTGAAGAGTTCGCTATAGGTCTGGGCGCTGACCAGAGTGTTGTTGGGGAAGGCCAGCTGCATCCTCATCACCACCGAGTCGACCGAGCCTCCGAGGATGAGGAAGAAAAAGCCGGTAAGAATGAGACGCTTGCCGATGGCATCGTTCTGGACCGCCTTTAGCTTCCCCCACAGGCCGGGCGGGTCGTCCCAAAGGTCATCGAGGATGGGGTCGGTGACCACGGTGGCCGCGGTCGGGTAGTGATCTCCTGGCTCGGGAATGCGGTCGCTCACTGCAGGCTCTCGAGATACGCGACGAGCTCGGCGAGATCAGCCTCGCTCAACTCGGCGGCCTCCATCTCGACCCCTTCTTTGAATTCGTGGGGATTGCGAACCCAGGCCGTCAGGTGCTCGGTGCTGTTGGGGATGGTTCCCGCCGCCAAGGTTGTGCGAGAAGCGAAATGGGTAAGGTCGGGGCCGTTGCTCCCATCGGCCGGGGTACCACGCACCGTGTGACAATCAGGGCAGTTGGCGGAGAGAAACACGTCCCGCCCCCGGGACTGCCCCCCCGTCGCCGGCTGCGCCTGCTGGTCCGCCCAGGCGTCGAAGTCATCTTGGGTGGTGACGAGGGCAGTGAGCCTCATCTTGGCGTGCTGGAGACCGCAGAACTCGGCGCACACCCCCCGGTAGGTCCCGGGCTGGCTGGCCGAGAAGGACATGGTGTTGGTCTTGTCGGGAAGTAAATCCATTTTTCCGGCCAGGGTGGGGATCCAGAAGCTGTGGATCACATCCACCGACCGCAGCCGCAAGAGAATCGGCCGCTCGGCGGGGAGATGGATCTCGTTGGCGGTTACCACCCCGAGATCGGGATAACGCACCTCCCACCACCACTGGTGGCCAACCACTTCGACGATGAGCTCGTTCTCCCTTGGTTGGTTGGCGAGACGGGCCATCGCCACCAGGGTGAAGCCCAAAACCACCGCCACCACCACCAGCGGCATCAACAGTCCCCCGCCCACCAGCCAGTTGCGCTCACCAGCTCGACCGGCTGGGCCGCGAGCGAGGCCTCGGAGGAGGAGGCCGAGGAACAACAAGAAGACGGCCCCGCCGAGGGCGAGCATCATCCACCAGAGGGTCTCCATCTCGGCAGCTACCGGCCCCTGCGGATCGAGACTCGGGATTATTGCGGTTTTTATCAGCCAGACCCCTTACAAATGAGCTGTTTCGGCGCGTAGAACCTTCGATACCCTGCTGCGGCCATGAACCCCGATGCCGCCCAGGTCAGGCGGACGTATCTCCTCCTCATCGTGCTGTCGACGCTGGCCTCGTCCTTTATCTGGGGCATCAACACCCTATTCCTGCTCTCGGCGGGCCTCACTAACACCCAGGCCTTCGTGGTCAACGCCTTCTACACCGCCGGCGCCTTCTTGTTCGAAGTACCCACTGGAGTCGTGGCCGACACCCGGGGGCGGAGGACTTCCTATCTCTGGGGGACCGTCACTCTGCTCTTCTCAACGTTGCTCTATCTGTTGATGTGGCAGACCCAGGCGCCGGTTTGGGGTTGGGCCATTGCCTCGATCCTGCTCGGCCTCGGTTTCACCTTCTTCTCAGGCGCTACCGAGGCCTGGCTGGTCGATGCCCTCGATTCCACCGGCTACGACCGGCCGCTCGAAGAGGTTCTCGCCCGGGGGCAGGTGGTGTCGGGGGCGGCGATGCTGGTGGGAGCGGTGGCCGGGGGAGTGGTAGCTCAGTTCAGCTCGCTTGCCGTCCCCTACATCATCCGGGCGGTCCTGCTCGGACTCACTTTCCTCGTCGCCCTGCGATCCATGCACGACCTCGGGTTTACCCGCATGGACGAGAGTCGTGTGGTCGCCGAAGTCAAGAGAGTGTTGGGAGATTCCGTTCGCACCGGCTTTGGCAACCCCAACCTGAGGTGGCTGATCCTCTCGTCGTTCTTCCTCTCCGGGGTGTCCTTCTATGGCTTTTACGCCATGCAGCCCTTCCTGCTCGAGCTCTATGGCGACGAGTCCGCCTTCGGTCTGGCCGGATTGGCGGCGGCAGTGTTTGCGGGAGCCCAGATTCTGGGGGGTCTCGTGGTCCCCTGGATCCAGAAGGTCTTTTCGCGCCGAACCACCGCCATCCTGGTGGGAACGGGCTTCGCCACCCTTTTTCTGATAATGGTCGGCCTCGGTCGCAGCTTCTGGTTGGTGGCCACGGCATTGATGTGCTGGGCCTTCTTCTATTCGGCGGTCTTTCCTGTCCGCCAAGCCTTTCTCAACGGTTGCATCCCCTCCTCCCAACGCGCCACCGTCTTGTCGCTTGATGCATTGATCGGTTCGGCTGGCGGCGCCGTCACCCAACCCGTACTGGGACGGGTGGCTGATGGAAGCGGCTACGGCCCTTCGTACCTGGTGGCGGCGGCGATCCACGCCCTCGCCCTGCCCTTCATCTATTTGGCTCGGCGGCAGGACTCTGAGGGCGAACGTGGCGAGGCAGCACGCCGGGCCGACCTGATCGAAGCGGCAGTTCCGCACCGCTGCTAGTTGTTAGACCATGGTCAGGCCGCCGGAGACCGAGAGCACTTGCCCGGTGATGTGACCGGCGGCGGGTGAGGCGAGAAAGAAGATGGCGGCGGCCACATCCTCGGGAGTGGCGAGCTTGCGAAGCGGGGTTTGGCGGACCATCGCCTCAGCGAGCCTGCCCGTGTCATCGAAACCGGCCAGGAACGGGGTATCGGTTGGTCCCGGAGATACGGCATTGACTCTGATCCCTCGCTTCGCCACCTCCCGGGCCAACGCCTTGGTGAAGGCGATCACCCCACCCTTGGCGGCCGAATACACCACCTCGCCCGAGGAGCCGACTCGCCCGGCGTCGGAGGCGACGTTGACAATCGCCCCCCCGTCTTCGAAATGACTAAGGGCGGCATGAGTGAGCGCCAGCGGTCCCAGCAGGTTGATATCGATCACCTTGAGCCAGAAGTCGTCTCCGGTTTCGATGAAGGGCATGGCCTGGTCCCAGCCGGCGCAATTGACCAAGACCGAGATCATCCCCAGCTCCTCTATGGCAGCGGCGAGCACTTCCCGAATTCCCGCCCGATCGCGGAGGTCGACTTGGAATGGAACTGCGTCGGGATGTTCAATTCGGTGGGGGAAGACGTCGAGCAATCCCACCCGGTACGAAGCGTCGAGAAATTGCCGGGCGGTGGCGAGACCGATGCCTGACGAGGAGCCCGTTACGAGCGCGGTTGGCTTGCTGTCTCCCATCAAGTCATTATTGCCCCCGTGACCCTGGACTATCGGACCCTGCGAATCGACCGCTCGGCTTCGGGCGTCACCGAGGTGGTGCTCAACAACCCCGACCGACTCAACTCGGTCGACGTCGCCGGGCATCGCGAACTCACGAACGTTTGGACGGACCTCGATGCCGATCCCGAAACCAAGGTGATCTTGCTCCGGGCCGAAGGCCGCGCCTTCTCCGCCGGGGGCGACTTCAGCCTCATCGAGGCGATGATGGATGACCCGACGGTCCATCGTCGGACCTTGCGAGAGGCGCGGGATCTCGTGCGCAACCTCGTCGAATGTTCGAAGCCGATCGTCTCTGCGGTCAATGGAGTGGCCGTGGGGGCAGGACTGGCCGCGGCCCTTCTTGCCGACATCCCCATAGCGGGCCGGTCGGCCCGGATCCTCGACGGACACACCACCCTCGGCGTCGCCGCCGGCGACCACGCGGTCTTGATATGGCCGCTCTTGGTCGGCATGGCTAAGGCGAAGTATCACTTGCTGACCAACGAGCCCATCGATGGCACCGAAGCGGAACGGCTCGGGCTGGTAGCGAAAGTGGTCGACGACGATCAGTTACTGGACGAGGCCCGACGTATCGCCGGCCGTCTCGCCACCGGTCCCGCCGAGGCGTTGTCGTGGACTAAGCACACCCTCAACCACTGGCTGCGCTCGGCCTACCCGGCCTTTGATGCCTCAGTGGCCTATGAGTTCTTGGGATTCCTCGGATCTGATCCAAAAGAGGGATTGGCCGCGGTCAAGGAAAAGCGTCTCCCGAGCTTTGATCAAGGCTGAAGGTGGGAGTAGCTTTCGGGGTTGGCGGCGAGAAACTCCCGAACCGAAAGCGGCCGGTGCAAAGTCAGAGTCTCGACCGCGTTCGACACGGCCTCCATTTCCGCGTTGGCGATCGCCTGATACGACGTCACCCAGCCCTCGACTTCCCAGGCTGGCGCTCCGTAGTGGGCGCGCGAGGCATATGCCTCCTCGACCGTCTCCAGTAAATACGAGATCTCCCTGCCGGCAAACTCGCTCAGGATCGCCGCCGCCTCGCTCAGGGTGATCGCTTCTGGTCCGGTGATGTCGAAGGTCTGGCCGTCGAACACATCGGTCGAGAGAACGGCGGTGGCCGCATCGGCGATGTCGTCGCGAGTCACGAACGAAACCCGACCCGACCCGGCTGGTCCCCGGATCACACCGTCGGCAGCGACGAGGTGAGGGATGTAATCGGTGTAGAGGCTGTCGCGCAGGAAGACGTACTCGGCCCCTGATGAGCGGATGAACCTCTCGGTCTGATAGTGCTGGCGGGCGAGCGTGAAGGTGGCCTCGGGGCCGGCACCAAGAAACGACGTATAAACGATCTTCCGCACACCGGCCGACGCCGCAGCCGTCACCACCTTCTCGTGTTGGGAGAGACGATCTGGGTGCTCTCGGCCCGAAACGAAGAGCATGCTTACCACGCCCCTCAACGCCTCCTCCATCGCCCCTTGGTCCTCGTAATCGGCTGGGACCACTTCCGCCCGTGGGAAGGGATCGACCTTGGCCGGGTCGCGGGCAATGAGGCGGAGGTTGCGATCTTCACGAGACAGTTGATGCGCCACCCGCCCACCGATCCCTCCGGTGACGCCGGTGATGGCGATAAGCGGTTCAGCCACGGCGCCGAGCCAGTCGCCAGGCTCCGTATTCGTCGGCGAAGCCGACTACCAGGATGGGCACCACCGCCCCCGTGGTCACTCCCGCCGAGGGGGCTATGAAGAGGAGAACCATGGTGTATATGACAGCCAGCGCCACCGCGATCAGCCGCCGCCGCAGCTGATCAGGGATATCGGGAATTCGCAGACAGATCGCTACCCCTACCCCGAACCCTGCGCTCGCCCCCAGCACCGGGGCGATAAGGCCCACCGACAGCCCGAGCCCGATGAGGAGCCCCATTGCGAGGAGAATCCTCTTCGGCGCCTGCGGGTTGGCCGAGATGAAGCCCACGACGACGAAAACCAGCGGTGCGATCGCCAGAGCAATCCCCACCAGGCCGGCATCGATGGTTATTCCCTCTTCCTCGGGATTGATGAACGCAGCGGCGTAGGGGAAATAGCTGAACATGCTGACGATGGTTCCAATTGCCAGCGCCAGCCAATTGCGACGACGGGTCGCCGCGAACGAGTCGTTCAGGAGTTGCTTAACCCTTGACTGAGCCGGCTGTAAGACCCCGCACAAAGAATCGCTGCAGCGAGAAGAACACCACCAGCGGCAAGATCATCGTCACAAATGCGGCGGCCGGCAAGAGGTTGAGGGCACCCTCACCGCGGCCAGCCAAGTCGGCGAGCTCGGTGGTAAGCACGCGGTTCTCCGGTGACAGACCGAGGAAGACCAGCGCGACGAGAAAGTCATTCCACGTCCAGAGGAACTGGAAGATGGCGAACGAAGCGAGCACCGGGACCGAGAGTGGAATGATGAGACGGGTAAAGATCCGGAAGTGATCGGCGCCATCGATCTTGGCCGACTCGATAAGGGAGCCGGGCAGGGACCCCATGTAGTTTCGGAGCAGGTACACCGCCAGTGGCAGACCAAACCCGGCATGCGCTAGCCACACGGCTGGGTAGGTTCCGTTGAGGTCGAAACCGGTATAGACCCGGAGGATCGGGATGAGAGCCATCTGCAGCGGCACCACCATCAACCCGACAATGATCACAAAGATCAGGTTGCGTCCCGGAAACTCCATCCAGGCGAAGGCGTAAGCGGCAAAAGCAGCCACCGTGATCGGAATCACCACCGACGGAATCGTCACCGCCAAGCTGTTGGCAAAGGCATTACCGAATCCGCCTTCGAGAACGGTTGAGTAGTTCGAGATCGTCCAAGCGCCTTCGGCGAACAGATCGCCGAAGACGGTCCACCAGCCACTCTGGCGAATTGCACTCGGCTCGCGGAAGGAGTTGATGAGCAAGCCGAGGGCGGGAAGGACCCAAAGGAGAGCGATCAGGGCGACTACGACGTAAATCGGGAGGGAGCCGCGGCGTTCTTCGATTGGTTCGGCGGAAACCTTCGGACGGACTGGCGTCTGAGGACGGCTCTCGACAGTTGTGGTCATCTCGTCGCCTCCTGCTGCTGGAATCGTTTGACGTTGATAATCAGGATCGGCAGCACCGCGACAAAAAGGAGCACAGCGAGAGCCGCACCCATTCCGTTGTTATCGAAGGTGAAGAACTCAGTCACCATGCGCTCCGCTACCACGGAGGTGTCGTTTCTACCTCCGGTCATGACGAAGACGATGTCGAATACCTTCCAGGTGGTGATCAGGACCGTGGTCCACACGACCACAAGGGTCGAAGCAATGGAGGGAATGACGATCTTACGAAACACCTGCCACTCGTTGGCCCCGTCGATTCGAGAAGCCTCGATCTCGTCAACCGGAACAGCCTTGATGGCCGACGAGAGGATGACCATGGCGAACCCGGTTTGCAGCCATACCAGGATGACCATCAGGAGGAGGTTGTTCCACAGCGGTACCGAAATCCAGTCCACTGGGTTGCCGCCAAAAGCCACCTTGACTGCATTGAGCAGACCGATCTGTTCGCCGAAGCCCTCAGGTCGGAAGTTGTAGACGAACCTCCAAACTACCGATGCACCGACGAAGGAGATCGCCATCGGCAAGAAGATGAGCGATTTGGCAACCGTTTCGCTGCGCTTGCCGATGCGGTCAGACAGAGTTGCAAACGCGAGTCCGATTGCAACCGCGACTATCGGAACCAAGATCACCCAGATCACGCTGTTGCGGATCGAGATCAGATAGGTCTCCTCGGTGAAGATTCTTTGAAAGTTGGCAAGGCCGACGAACTCCTCACCGTCTGAGTCCTGGAAGCTAAGGATGAAGGTGTTAACAGCCGGATAGACCAGGTAGAAACCGAGCAACACCATCGCCGGCCCGGCGAAAGCGAACGGACGAACCGCGTTGCCCACTTGTTCTGGCATGACACTGATTGCCCGGTCCATCCCCCAGTAGAGAAGCCAGATCCCCCCGACCCCCACGGCGACTGCCACGGCTACTTGGATGAGTTTGTTGGTGTCCTCCTGCTTGAGGAAATCGAAGGTGAAGAAGAACAGAACCAGGACGGCCGGAATCACCAAGGCGCTTCCAATTCGCAGGAGCCAGGCGGCGAGAGAGTTGCTGCTGGCCCCCGGTTCCTCTGATACAGGTTGGCGCGGAACCTCGTCGACAGGTGCCACGATAGGAGTTGTCATCCGGCCTCCTTCGGTTTCATTTTGCCAATCTCGACCCTACCCAATGATGAGAGAGGTTGTCGGCTGAAACCGAAAGGGGTAGCCCTGACGGGCTACCCCTTTCATCGTTACGAGAGACGCTGGTTAGCTAGGCCAACTGGCCTCGATTGCATCGACCACTTCCTGGGTAGAGCTGCCCTGGGTCCAGTCGATCATTCCTGTCCAGAACGTCTCCTGCCCAACCTCAGGCGGCATCAGGTCGGAGGCATCGAACACAAAAGTGTTCTCAGCCAATGCAGTCGTGATGGCCTCAGCGAATGTCTTTGATGCATCCGATTCGTAGCAGTTCGGGTCTACGTCCTTATGACCCGGCAAGCGCTCGACGCCGGCCACCCCATGTCCACCGTGCTCGGCTATGCCGCCACCTGATGCGGAAGCGAGGGTGCACTGCCATTCGGGCGTAATCCAATCCTGGATCGCTGCAACGTTCTCAGGAGCACCATCGAAGACGATAAGGGTGTCGCCACCTCCCATCGCCCCGGCTTGGCCGTCGATGGTTGGGAAAGCGAAGACGCCAATCTCAGATTCCTCGCCATCTTCGTAGTCGGCGGCCGTGGTAAAGAAGTTGGCGATAAAGGAACCTTGCTTCAACATCGCGCAACCCGGGGGATCGCTGAAGAGCGGTCCTGGGGAGTCCTCGAAGATGATGCCGGCTACGTTCTCGGGTCCACCGAGGACAAAGCCTTCACCGAAGAAGATCTCGCCAAACGTGTCGAAGGCCTGCACGACCACAGGGTCATTGAAGGGGATCTCGTGGTTGTACCACTGGGCGTAAACCTCTGAGCCCTGCTCCCGGACCAGAATGTCTTCGATCCAGTCGGTTCCCGGCCAACCGGTGGCGTCACCGCTTCCGAATCCGAAGCACCATGGAGTCTGGCCATCGGCAACCATCTGCTCTGACAGCGCCACCATGTCCTCGTAGGTCTCCGGAATCGCGTAGCCCCCCTCTTCGAACGTGGGCATGTGATAGAAGACCACCGATTTGAAGTTCGGGAACCACGGGATCCCGTAGTGATTTCCGTCCTCGCACAGTCCCAGATCCATCCAGTACTTTGAGTGGTTGGCTTCCATCTCGGCGATGTCGAATCCCATTTCTTCGAGAGAGACCAACGCTCCCTCGTCGGCGAATGAGCAAATCGATGCCGGCTGGGGAGTAAAGGCCACGGCCGGTGGATCGCCTCCGTCAACCTGAATCCGAAGCTGCTGCTCGAACTCGGATACGCCGGTGTAGGTGATGTTGTTGCCGGTCGCGGCGTTGTAGACGTCGATGAATCCTTGAAGGGCCTCGCCTTCGACGCCCGTCGGGGCTCCGAAGAGGGTGAAATCGGCACCGCCACCCTCAGTCTCACCACCTCCTTCGCCGGAGGTGGTGGCAGTTCCACCGCCTGCATCGGCGGTAGTACCGGCGCCATCACCGCCACCACAGGCTGCGACGAGCAAGGCCAGGACCGCGAGCAGAATCAACTGCTGGCGTAATCGATGCATATGTTTGTCTCCTCCGTTTGGGTCGAGCGGGACAGCGGGGGCTATCCCACCCACGCCCCACCATATCCGAGTCGTCGGCAGTACGCGCCGGTTAGATGAAGGTAAGAATCGTCATCCCGACCACGACGAGAAGAGTCGAGACCAGGATCATCTTGCTCGGTGGCAGCTCGGTGGGGAGACGAGTGGCCATGATCGGGTCGACCAGTGAGCCGGTGCCGACCAAGAGGCCGATCGATCCCGCCCCCATCATTAAGAAAGCGAGAATGGGAGTGGCGGTGATGGCGAGGAGGGCCACCATCACCAGGCCAGCGGTCGCTGCTTGAACACGCGGTGAGCTCCAGTCGATGTCCGGGAGGTTGATCCGCGGGCGCGGTGAGCGGGCCTTGGGGGTCTTGGTTGCCCGCTTGGTCGCTTTCACCGCCTTTGCAGGCTTGGTCGTTCGGGACTTCTGAGCTTTGGCAGGCCTGGACTTGGCGGCCTTGGTCTTGACCGGCTTCGATTTGGCCGTTTTGACCGGAGCCTGGGCTCGGTGGTTTCCGTTGACCTGGTGGTCGAGGACGCCCACGGCGCGGGCGAATTCCTCGGCCTGGCGGGTCACGAAGACGAATTCCTCCCCGTCTACCTGGACGTGAAAGCCGTCCTCCTCGACGTCGACGTCGATCCGGTTAAGGGGCCAGACCCCTACTTCCGATTCGCTAACTATCAGCGTGAGCGAGTTGGCGACAACCTCGATACCGACCCCGACCGTCTCCGACGGGTTGTCGGCCAATCGCATTTTTCCTTGAAATGACTGCATGGATGGTTCCCCCGGGCCAGCAAAGGCTATCGCCCTCTGGTCGTGCCGCCAGGCCTATTTTGTGACTATCTCCGGCGCCACCCCTTGAGGTTAAGGTGCCGTTCGAGTGGCCACCTCGTCATTTCTCGGCGGGTGTCTGAGTCAGGGATGCAGAAGGGAGAAGGAGGAGCTATGTCTCGGGTTTCAATGCGACTGGCCCTTGCAATCGTGATCGCTTCGGTCGTGACATTGGCACCGCTCGGAGCCAACGGCCAAGTGGCCATAACCAAGATCCATGCCGTCCAAGGAAACGGACTCACCTCACCCATCCTCAATTCGACTGTGACCGTCGACGGCGTCGTGGTCGGCGACTTCCAACAGAGTGGTGGCCTCTCCGGCTTCTATCTAGAAGAAGAGGATCTCGACCAAGATCAGGATTCGAGCACCTCGGAAGGCGTATTCGTTTTCAACTCTACGGCGGTCGCAGTCGGCGATCACGTGCAGGTTGCAGGCCGCGTTACAGAGTTCGGGGGTCAAACCCAGATATCGAGTGCCACGGTGACGAATCTCGGACCCGGAACGCTGCCAACTGCAACCCCGGCAGCTCTCCCGGTTACGGCGCTCTCGGACTTGGAGCGTTTCGAGGGCATGAGCGTGATCTTTCCTCAGGACCTCTTCATTTCCGAGTTCTTCAACTATGACCGCTTTGGCGAAATCGTATTGACTGCAACGCGCCAGTACCAGGGCACGCACGCGGCGGAGCCCGGAGCCGGGGCGAACGCGGTGACTGCGGCCAATCGATTGGCGAGGATCACGCTCGACGATGGAAGCAACCTCCAAAATCCGACCTTCAATCGACACCCCAATGGATCTGAGTTCACGCTCACTAATACGTTCCGAGGCGGTGACATCCTGCAGAACGTGCTGGGAGTGTTAGGCGAGGGCTTCGGCATCTATCGCATCCAACCGACCGCCGGTGCGGATTACACCAATGCCAATCCGCGCCCCGCGAGTCCCGAGCCAATCGCTGGTGAGGTGCGCGTGGCGTCGTTCAACGTCCTCAACTACTTCACCCATCTTGATGACGGGGTTAACGACATTTGTGGACCTACGGGGAACCTGGAGTGCCGCGGCGCCGACACGACCGCGGAGCTTCAGAGACAGCAAGCCAAGCTGGTCGCCGGAATCATCGCTCTCGACGCCGACATCGTTGGTATCCAGGAAATCGAGAACGACATCCGCGACGACGATGGAAATCGGGCACACGACCCCATCTTGACGTTGGTGGAGGCTCTCAATGCCGACGAAGGAGACGGTGTCTGGGCGTGGGTGGGGGAGACGACCCATTACAACAACTACCCAGTTCGCAACGAGATCATCTACAAGCCCGCCGCTGTCACCCCGATCGGTGCTTCGGTCGCGTTGGCGAACGCCGCATTCGACATGACCCTGCCCGATGAGATCGAACCCGTGGGTCGTCCTCCTCTAGCCCAAATCTTTCGCCAGGTTGGACAGCGGGGTAGCCTTCAACCTTTCGCCCTGGTGGTCAATCACTTCAAGTCGAAAAGTTCCAGCTGCGCTGATCTCGGCGACCCCGACACGGGTGACGGCCAGGGAGAATGCAATTTGACGCGAGTCGCTCAGTCGCACGCGTTGCTGAACTTCGTGGCCGAATTTGAAGCCAGCAGTAGTGGCGTGCTCGTCATCGGCGACCTCAACAGCTATGCGATGGAGGACCCAATTGAGGCTCTCAAGGCCGGGGGCCTAGTCGAGTTGGTGGAGAAGTTCGAGGGCGGCGACGCCTACTCGTTCGTCTTCGATGGCCAACTGGGATACCTCGACACCGCGCTGGCCACGCGATCGATGTCGAACTGGATAAAGGACCTGACAACGTTCCATATCAACGCGGACGAGCCCGACATCTTGGACTACGACATGTCGTTCAAGCCGCCTGCTCAAGATGCCCTCTACGAGCCCAAGCCCTATCGAGTTTCCGACCACGATCCGATCATCATCGGACTCACGTTCGGTGGGCGGGGAGGATGAGACTCCTCTAGTCGCGGACGACTCGTCGAGAGGCGATCACCGTTCTCGCGCATCAAGCGCGGGCTGGAGGGCGCGGCTGGTGCGCGGAAACGGTGGGATTAGCGGCGGCGGGAGGCGACGTCGATCACCGTTCCTTCGACGCGGGCCTCTTCGGCCAAGAAGGCCAGGAGGTGGCTCTCGATCGACTCGCTGGCGGAGGTGGCGGGCGGCTTGCCATGCTCGATCGAGTCGAGGAATGACTCGATGATCCCGGCGTCACCGCCGCCATGACCGCTTGTCACCGGTGGAATCGGAACCTCTTCCGCCTCGCCGGAGACGTGGGGGTGGATCGTCAACTCCTGGCCTCGTCCGAACCGGCCTCGCAGCGTCGCCCGAGTCCCGTCATAGCGCATGGTTCGCCCCTCTTCGTGGGAGTGGCCATGCACCGTAAGCCCGGCGCTCGCCCCCGACTCGAAGCTGAGGCTCACCACCTGATGGTCGACCACATCCGAACCGCACTTCCAAGCGCAGCGTCCATACGGCCCTTCTCGCAAAGCCCGCAACCTGCCCTCGGTCGAGAAGTCGTCGGTGATGACGTGTACCGGCCAACCCGTCAGCGCCGGATTGAGATAGATCCGGCGGGCGTCGTACGGGCAGTTTTCGACCGGGCAGGGATCGGTGCACCTCGAGGTCGATTCGGCCGGAGCTCGCTCGGGTCGGAACTCGAAGAGATTCCCCACCGAGGAGACGGTCTGAGCCGACGATGCCAGGTTCCAATGGAGGATGTCGAAGTCGTGGGTGGCCTTGGCAACGATCATCGGCGGTGCCGTCGCCCGTTGTGACCAATTCCCGCGCACGTAGGAATGGGCCATGTGCCAGGCGACGACGTTCTCGCGGTGTTCGACGGTGACGATGTCGCCCAAGCGACCCGAAGCAATCACCTCGTGGAGCGTCTGAAAGAAAGGTGAGAAGCGAAGCACATGCCCGATGTGGAGGCTGCCGGCTGACTGCCGCGAGGCATCGACGATTTCGAAACAGGACTCGAGGGTATGAGCCATCGGCTTTTCGGCCAGAACGTGGTAACCGGTACGGAGGGCAGCGAGAACGTGGGCGTGATGCTCTCGATCCGGTGAGGCAATCACTGCCGCTTCGGCTCGTTTCGAATCGAGTAGATCCAGGGGATCGGGGTGACGATCGCTCTTAGGGATGCTGTGAGCTTCACCAAAACGCCGCAGGCGCTCTTCGCTCGGGTCGGCTACCGCCACAAAACGGAGACGGTCGGGATTAGCCAGGGCCCAACGCCCATAGATGTGGTGTCCACGCTGGCCAGCTCCCACCATGACCGCTTCGATCATGGGCTCGCGGTCGCCAAATCGTGGCTGAGTTCGGCGATCGCCTGGTCATACGCGTCGCCTTGATAGAAGGTGTGGCCCTGCACCGGCGGAAGCGGGTCGCCGGGAGCCCGCTCGGCAGATACCGGGTCGGGAACCAGACGATCGCCGATGCCGATCGGACCGCCGATGGCATCGGTGGCGCGGAAGAGGTTGATCCAACGACCGTCGAGCCGGCCGGCCAAAGCGGTGAGCTGATCGTGACCGAAGTAGGCGGGGAAGAAGAGGCCGTACAACCGGCGGAGGGGGCTGCCGTGGGTGAGGAGCGCCATCCGCGAGCGGATCGACTGCGGGAGCCGGGCGATGCTCGCCGCTGCCACCACCGACCCTTGGGAATGGGCAGACAACGTCACTGCCGCCCCGCCGGAAGTCAAGCGCTGCAGACGAATCCCGAGTTCGGGCACTGCTCGAGCGGAGTAGGGGGGTGGGGCCAGAGGGTGATACCAGCGGGGCCAGAAGGTGACGATGTCCCAGATGACACCCACCCGGCGCCGGGTTCCAGGGCTGCGAAACGACGAGTACATCACCGCCAATCCAGCGACGGGAAGCATGCTTCCCACCCAAGAGGCCACCGGGACCAGGCTGCGCCAGCCGTCGGGGAGGCGGTCGAACGACCCGAAGGGGGAACCGGTGGTGAACACCCGGACTCCGTAGAAGGCGAGGGTTCCTCCCAGCACTACCGCCAGTAGCACGGCCAAGGCAGTGGCTGCCTCGTCGCTCAGCCGGGCCACGCTCCGCGCCCTGATGATCGAGCGGATCCAGCGCAGGCCTTCGAGATCGGCGGGGGCTTGCGGGTACTCCTTGGCGATCGCCTCGACGTTTTCGACCGAGCGCGTCCGGCTCCAAAGCCAGAAGCCGGCGATGGCAATCGCCAAGACGGCTCCCGCCACCAGGGCCAAAGAAGCCAAGGCGAACCAGTCGTAGCCGTAGGAGTAAATGATCGTGGCCTGTCCCTCCTCGAGCGGGTCGATGACGCGGTCACCGAGCCAGTCCGCCAAGCGAACGTGCGAGCCGGCCAGGAGGGAGATCAGCGCCCACAGTGCCAGAGCCGAGGTGGCGACCGGTTTTACGCGCTGACCACTCTCGGTCGGGATAACGAACAAGAGTGCCACCGCCACCACCAATGCCGCCAGACCGGTGGCAAGCGCCAAGCGGCTGTAGCCGGGGAGGTCGTCCGGCAAAGAGTTGGTGGGACCCTCGCGGATGAGACCGAAGAAAGCCACTGCGCCCAACACCAGCCATCCCGCTCGAGCGAGCATCCAGGTGGGGCCCGAACCCCAAAGCCAGACGGTGATGGTGGCAGCGATGGTCACGAAGATGGCGATGAGGAAGAGGGCGGTCTCGAGCCCGGTGTCGAGGCTGGCTTGTTCTCGCAGCCTCTGAATCGAATAGGCGCTGGC
The DNA here is from genome assembly GCA_035253825.1 of Acidimicrobiia bacterium. Classification (GTDB taxonomy): domain Bacteria; phylum Actinomycetota; class Acidimicrobiia; order Spongiisociales; family ZC4RG35; genus JACCTH01. The sequence goes on from DATFBM010000009.1 coordinate 16,534, forward strand.
GGCGGCGAGAGCCGCGCTGGCGGCAGCGAAATGTCCGGAAGCAAGCCGCGCTCCAAAGCGGGGCGAATGCCAGAACTGGCGATCGCCCAAGGTTGCCGAGGCGGCAAGATCGCCATCCAATCCTCGCTCCATTTCGACCGGCTCGGAGGTGAAGGCGTCCTCATAGCGGGTGCGGGTGAAACGAGTGGCGAATCTCCAGAAGGCGATCAGCCCCACCGGGATGAGGAGGCCGATGACCATCCGTCGCACTGGCCGATCGGCGAAGAAGGGATTGCCGAAGAATGTGAGCCACCAATGGCGATCGATGCACACCATTGACCCGCCACACTGAAAAGCGATGAGATCGAGACCAAGGCCTCCCGCCCACAAGACCGCGAGGACGGTCACCGAGAGTGCGAGAAGCCGGACGAGGCCGCGGGCAAGCCGGGAACGAACGTCATGCCCGCTCGCGAGCATGAATCCGGCGGCGTTGGCGAGGGCGAAGGGGAGAAGCACCAACCACAGCGCCCGGGTCCCCGACCGAGACGTGATCCCGCCCCAGGCGTAAGCCTCCAGGTCGTTGGAGTCAGGTCTTCTATAGAAGCCGGCGGTGTCGTCACCGGCCACCTGTTCTGGATGAGGGTGGCGGAGCAGCACGTCCGGGGTGGTGCCCCCGACTCCGTGGACCCGCAATTCGACGGGAGTGTGAAGCGACCGAGCCCGATCTTCGGCTTTGGCTTCACGGGAGGCCATGGGGACAAGCTACCCCTAACGTCCTCAGAACCCACACATGGTCGATGTCTCCCTTTTCACGACGTGTCTCGTCCAGGGCCTATACCCGCAGGTGATCGAGGCCACGGTTGAAGTTCTCTCCCGGGCCGGTTGCCAGGTGAGGATTCCCAAGGCGCAGACTTGTTGTGGACAGGCTCCGTTCAACACCGGTCTCCTCGAGGAGACTCGACGGTTGGCGACCAAGATTCTCGACGACCTTGAGGGCAGCGAACCGATCGTTGTTCCTTCCGGATCCTGTGCGGACATGCTTACCCATCACCTCCCGCACCTGTTCGAAGACTCGCCGGAACTGCAGCGGCGCGCCTTGGCCGTGAGCCAGCGGGTTACCGAGTTGAGCTCATTTCTGGTCGATCAACTGGGAGTGACCGACCTCGGCGCTCGCTTCGACGCCACGGTTGCCTTCCACAACTCCTGTCACGGGATGCGCAACCTCGGTCTCGGGCCCCAAGCAGCGGCACTGTTGGCAAAGGTTGACTCATTGCGTCTGGTGAAGCTTTCCCGACCGGAGGAGTGCTGTGGCTTCGGGGGACTCTTTGCGGTCGAACTCCCAGAAGTCTCGGCCGCGATCATGGCCTCGAAGCTCGCTGACGTCGAGGCCAGCGGTGCCCAGTATGTGGTTGGTGGTGACGCCTCATGCCTGCTTCATCTGGCGGGGGGTCTGCATCGACGCCAGAGCGCGGTAGAGGTGAAGCACTTGGCCGAGGTCCTCGCCTCCCGATGACGACTTATCGAGAACGATCCCAGGTGGGTGTGGTCGATCCCCGCATCGCCGCCCTGCAAAGGGGAACCGATCGTTTCCGCAGTCACCGGGCGGAGGCCGTTTCTGATTTCGCCGAGATGGATGAGATGCGTGACCGGGCCCGGGCTATTCGCCATCGAGTGCTTGCTGATCTCAGTGGATACGTCGAGCAGTTCACCGGCTCCGTCGAGCGAGTCGGGGGAAGGGTTCACCGAGCTGCCGACTCCGAGGAGGCTCGAAAGATCATCAGCGAGTTAGTGGCGGATCGGATCGGCGCGCCGATCATCAAGTCGAAATCCATGGCCACTGAGGAGATCGGACTCAACCATCACCTCGAGGCCCTCGGCCATGAAGTGGTCGAGACCGACCTCGGTGAATTCATCATCCAGCTGGCAGCGGAGCCACCGGTACACATCATCGCTCCCGCCCTCGATCGGACTCGTCACGAGATCGGGCAGCTTTTCTCCGACCACCTCGGGGTTCCCTTCACATCGGTCCCGACCGAGCTGAACCAGATCGCTCGGCTCCATCTACGAGAGATCTTCCTGCGGGCCGGAGTGGGGATCACCGGCGTCAACTTCGGAGTGGCGGCGACAGGCTCTGTCGTCACGGTCACCAACGAAGGAAACGGCCGACTCACCTCCACGACTCCCTCCCTTCACATCGCGGTAATGGGGATTGAGCGCCTGGTCCCCGACCTTGCGGATCTCGAGGTCATGCTCGAGGTCTTGGCCCGTTCAGCCACCGGGCAGCGGCTCAGCGTCTACACCAACATCATCACCGGGCCGCGTCGGGTGGACGAGCCCGACGGACCCGACGCCCTGGAAGTGGTGATCCTCGACAACCGGCGCACCAGCCTGCTCGGGACCGAACTCGAGGAGGTGCTGGGGTGCATTCGCTGCGGCGCATGCCTCAACGCTTGCCCGGTGTACCGCCACGCTGGTGGACGCAGCTATGGCTCGGTCTATCCGGGTCCCATCGGTGCAGTTCTTTCGCCGGCCTTGTTCGGCTTCGAGCAGTTTGGTGATCTTCCCTATGCCTCGACTTTGTGCGGGGCATGTCTCGAGGTGTGCCCGATCCGCATCGATCTCCCGCGCATGCTGCTGTATCTCCGCCAGCAGACGGCGGCGACTCATTTGCTCCCGAGCGTTGCCCGCGGAGTCCGTTACTTCACCGCCCTCGGAACCCGCCCGGCCCTCTGGCGTGGTGGCGTTCGCTTGGCCTCGGCTCTACGTCGCATAGGCCCGCGCTGGATCACGCGCATGCCCGGACCGGGACGAGGATGGACTTCGACCAGGGATCTGCCTTGGCGACGATGAGTGTGATCGGGGAGTTCGTCGAACGACTGGCGGCCGTGGATGGCTTTGCTCATGGGCCGATGCCGTCGCCCAATGCGATGGCCACCGCGATCGACCTTTCAGGCGATCCCGGCGTCTATCTCGGTTGGGACGACGTCGGCGTCTCCCGCATGCATCAATCGTTGCAGGCGGTTGGATGGAGGCGTCTCGAGCATTCAATCTCAACGGAGAATCGCCTGACCGAGCAACAGCGGATGTCGGAGGTGACCCTCGGCATCACCGGAGCAGACGGTGGCATCGCTCGCTCGGGATCGATCGCCCTCCGCTCGGGACCAGGCCGCCCCCGCATGGCCTCTCTGATTGCGGGAACCCACATTGCCTTTCTTTCGGTCAACCGAGTCTTCCCGACGCTGGTCGATCTATCGCTGCCAAGCCTCGACCCGGCCTCGGTCTCGAACGTGGTCTTGATCACGGGGCCTTCGCGGACCGGTGACATCGAACAACAGCTAAACCTCGGAGTCCACGGACCGAAGCAACTACATGTCATCCTTATTAGCGACTGACGGATGTCCCTAGCGCGACCGCCCCAGCAAGTACGACTGGGCTTTGGCCCGATCCTCCTCCGAATCCTCGGCCTCGCCCTCCTCTTTGCGGTCCTGGGAGCAATGGTCTGGTCGTACCTGGCGGCGAGCTCGGCCGATCGCTACGAGGTGCTCACTCCCACTGCCGATCCTCCTGGTGAAATCGTCACGCTGACCAACGGCCAACCGATCCACTATCGATCCATCGGTTCCGGAGCTCCAGTCCTCCTCATTCACGGCTTCGACCTCGCCGGTGGATACCAGTGGCTCTCATTAGCTGACGAACTATCGGACTATCGACTGCTCATCCCCGATCAGGTCGACTTCGGCTACAGCGGAAGGCCGGCTCGCAATGGGCAGGTGCACACCATCTTTGGCCGGGCGGAGACAATGCTGGCGTTCCTCGAAGAGCTCGACATCGAGAGCGCAGCGGTGATCGGAGCCGGCATGGGTGGGGCGGTGGCTGCCCAGATGGCAGTCAACAATTCCCAGCTGATCAACCGGCTGGTCTTGATCAGCGCCGAGATCTACGGTCCCGCCGAGGATTGGACCGCCACCTTCTATGGACTGCCGGTGGTGGGGAAGGCGTTGAACTTCACCAGCTACGGCGGCGGCAGCCGGGGGGCAATCAACTACGAGCGCGAGTGTGCCACCGGCGGTTTCTGCCCGACACCCGAGGACCACAACGCCCGCCAGATCGGCGCCGCCATGGCCGGGACCTCAGACGCCTTGTCCGCCATGTCGGCCACACCCGGTGCGGCCACGGTTCCCGCCGACCTGGGAAGGATCGGCGTCCCGACGCTCGTCATCTGGGGCGACGGCGATCTCATCACTCCACTCGAAGATGGCCGCCGCCTCGGTGAAGAGATCGAAGGGGCGACGGTGGAGGTCATTCCCGGTGCTGGTCACCAGCCCCATCGACAGAATCCGGCCGCGACGGCCGAGCGGATCGCGGCGTTCCTCGCCTCCTAAACATTCTTGCGTAAATCTCGTCACGTTTACGTGACGAGATTTACGCAAGAAAGGAATTCACAGGTTTCCGCGCGCGGCCTGATCACGTTCGATCGCCTCGAAAAGCGCCTTGAAGTTCCCCTCCCCGAAGCCGGTGGCACCGCGCCGCTCGATGAACTCGAAGAAAACGGTGGGCCGGTCCTGGAGCATGCGGGTGAAGATCTGCAGCAGGCCGCCACCCTCGTCGGTGTCGGCGAGGATGTTGAGGCGCTTCATCTCCTCCCGATCGACGTCCATGTCACCGAGTCGATCGCCAACCTCGACGTAATAGGTATCGGGGACGTTCATCATCATGAGACCGCGGTCACGTACCTCAGAGACTGTTCCGAAGATGTTGTCGGTGAGGATGGCGATGTGCTGGACACCGGGTGATCGATAGAAGTCGAGATACTCCTCGATCTGGCTCTTACGGCGACCTGTGGCCGGTTCATTGATCGGCATCTTGATCAGTCCACTGCCATCCCATACCACCTTCGACATCAGCGCCGAATATTCGGTAGAGATCTGTTCGTTGTTGAAGTGGCGAAGCAACACAAAACCGAACACGTCTTCGTAAAAGCTGACCCAACGATCCATCTCCCCAAGGCCGACATTGCCAACCACGTGGTCGATCCTCTGCAGACCGACCGGTTGGGCGACCGTGTCTTCGAAGGGAGCAAAGTCGGGTGGGGGCCACGTCAGGTCGGACTGGACCAGGGAATGGATCGTCTCGCCATAGGTCTGAATTCCCGCCTGGGCCCAGGTCTTCGTTTCCCCCTCCACCATCTCGGGCTTGTAGGCCGCTTCAGCCCCTCGGGCCAGGGCCTGCTCGAAAGCCTTCTGGGCGTCGGGAACGGCCAGAGCGACATCGTGAACCCCAGGCCCGTGCTCCATGACATGACGGCTGATGGGATGGTCGGGGAACAGGGCGCCGGTGACTATGAAGCGGGCTTCGTTCTGACGGAGGGCCCACGAAGCGGTCTCGCGGACACCGGTCTCGGGACCGCGGTAACCCTCGATGGCAAAGCCCATCAACGAGCGGAAGAACTGAGCCGACTGGTAGGCGTTGTCGGTCCAGAACTCGACGTGATGGAAGCCGTGCAGCGGAAACGGATCGGAGGGCGTTCCACCCCGGGTCATCGGCAACTCCTTTAAGGGTTCTGCGATTTGAGGCTAGTGATACCAACGATTTTCGGAACACGCTTTGCAATCGCGACCATCGCTAGCAGCGACACGATCACCGCCACGGGCCACCATTCCTCGAGCCGAGGGAGGGTTAGAAGGGGGAGAAGGCCGATGGTTGAACCAATCAACCGAGCGAGGGGTAGTTGCTCGGGTCGGCGTGGCACCACGCTCGCCGGTCCTAGCAACAGGTTTAAGGCGAGTCCCACCAATAGCCCTAGGACCGCACCGATGACGGCCCCAGCCACGACCCCGAGCATGGCTCCGATCGTCCCGTAGATGATGAAGGCGGCGAGCACCTCGATCCCGGCGGCGTCAAGAAGAAGGAAGGCGGCCACGGCGAGTCCGGTCGCACCTCCAATGAGGGCTCCCATCCCCGCACCTCCAGCGATTGCTCTTCCCGTGGTTGCCATCAGCTGGTCGTTTCTCCCCCTAGCCCGGCGAGGGAGGTCCCGAAGGTGCCTTCGAAGAGGGCGGCGAGTGAGGCCATGGCGTCGAAAACGCTGTCAGCCTCGGATTGGGCGGGGTCGAGCCGCTCCATCAATTCGATGCCGAGAAATACGGCGGCGATTGCGTAGGCCGCTTCCCGTCGGGAGATCAGATCTTGGAGGGGACTTCCTTCTAGGCCCCGAGTCAAGGCCTCTTCGACCAGGTCGATCCATCCCCGGAAGCCTGCCAGGACCGCCTGGCCCATCTCCGGATCAGAAGCCGCCGCCGCCATCATCTGGGTGACGATGGTGACGGACCCGGACCGCTGGTCGTCGGCATGAAGACGACGGGCGATATCCACCAAATCGGAGAGGGAGGTCGATTTGGCCGCCGCCTCTTTGTATTTGGCGACCTGGCGGGCCGAAGACGACGCCGCTGCCTCGATCAAGAGGCGGTTGACGCTCCCGAAGTGATAGAAGATCAACGCCTGATTGAAGCCTCCCGTGGCGGCGATGGCGCGAGCGCTGGTTCCGACGATGCCGCTCATCTTCAGGGTCTCGAGCGCGGCGTCCATGATCCGTTGCTTGGTGGTGCGCTCTTCAGTGGGCATGAGGTTCTTTGGCATCGCACCAGGAGCATTCCACGTCTCCTCCCACCGGCCCGCCGAATCGCTTCCGGTTCTTCGAGACCAGGTAGAAGAAGCGCTCAGCCATCGGGGCCAAAGTCGGTCTCGACAGTCGGTAGGACCAAGATCGATAGCGACGGGTGGCCCAAAGACAGGTGAGAAAGGCCGCCGGTCCCACCCACGCCTGGCCGATGTCGTTCGCCACCACCAGTTCTTGGCCGAGCCAGGGGAGATTTCCAAAACGACGTCTGGCCTCGGGCGAGCCAGCGGCCAGTAGCCGCACAGGGACATGGCAAGGCTGGGTGAGGAGCCAATCTCGGGCCCGCTGGCAGAGTTGGCATTTCTCGTCATAGACAACGGTGAGGGTGGTCATGGCTGTCATCTCACGAATTGGTAGGAGGAATCACCACCTGGGGCGCGATGGGCGGGGGAAGATGGCGCTCTTCTCCCCGGGAACGGATCTTCCAGAAGAGGCCGACATTGATGAAGTGGATCACGGCCAACGTCACCAAGAGCAGGGCCAAGCGATTGACCAAGGTGCGAACCGCCCCAAATGCATCGAGGCTGGTGTCGGTGCGGATGATGTACAGGGCGTAGCCCAGGTTCAGCATGTAGAAGCCGACCACGAGCAGCCGGTTCACCGCTTCCGCCAGCCCGGGCCGGTCGCTAAAGACATCTTGGAGAAAGATCGCCCCGCTTCGAAAGAGGGTCCGCGCCAGCCACACCGTCAGCCCCACGGCCACGGCGGCGTACACGACATACACGGCGATCCCGTATCCACTCCCGCTCACCTCAGACCTCCTTGATCGAGTGCTTTGAGCATACGCTTAAACCATACGCTCAAACCTGAACCCTGTCAAGAGGGGCCTTGATGCATTTACTGTCTCCATCCGTGGGCTCAGCGCTGGTGGCGGTCTCGGTTCCTCAACTGGGCGATGCCCGGCGTCGCCATTGGGCGAAGGTGGTGACGGGGATCGACGAACACAAATCCTCGGGCTGGGCGTACGTGGGTGACTTCGTCGCCGACGGTGGCACTCAGGACTTGCCAGTGGGAGCCTTGCTTTTGCTCTACGGCGAGAGAGGGAGTTCGGGCAACCCGCAATCACTGGCCGCCTTGTACTCGGTGGGAGCGGATTCGACTCTGACGCTTGAAGGTGAAGCAAGCGGAAGGGCCTGGGCACGGACCCTACGAGATCGGGCCCAAGAACTCCTGCACACGCTGGCGGTGCGTTCCCTCGACCTCAGCCCCGTCGAGAGCTCGGTCTTGGCCGAGGAACTGCGCGGCCGCGGCTGGAAGGTCGAGCCCCCTTCCTGATTCGGCGCCGTGTCGGCCGGTCGATGTAGCCTCGGCCGTCCGTGGCGACGCTTCGACTATTTGCCAACCTACGCGAGCTCGCCGGGCAGTCCCGCGTCGAAGTCGAAGGGGAAACGGTAGGTGAGGTCATCGACCGAGCCGTTGCGCTTTTTGGCGAGGAGTTCGCGGCGGGCCTGGGATCGGCGGCGATGTGGCGCAATGGCGAGCCTGCCTCTGCCTCCGATCCCATCGGCGCCAGCGACGAACTCGCCCTGATCCCTCCTGTGTCGGGCGGAGGCAATGTAATGGTGGGAGAGATGGTGGACGCCTCTCTGGTGACCGGTCTTCTTGGCCTGCTGATTCTGATCGGCACCAACCTCGCACCGGGGCCGGCGTGGTGGGCGGCCGGCTTGGTGTTGCTGTCGGCGCTATGGGCCACCGATCTTGCCGCCCGCTTGACCGATCGGGGTCGAGCTCCCGCCACCATCGGGATCCTGGCCTCCTTCGTGATTGCGGCGGTGGCCACCCATGTCCTCGGGGGGATTGGTTTTGGCCTCACGCTTTTTCTGGCGGTAGCGATTGTGATGGGTTGGGGGGTGGCGATACCCGACTACCGCCAGCTCGAGGTGGTGGCGCCCTCGGTTCTCATCGCCTTGGTGGGGAGCGCGGCCGTCGGTTCGCTGATGCTGACTCGGACTTTTTTCGAAGAAGAGCACCATGCCATCTCGATCCTGATCGTGGTGGCCGCTCTGAGCGCGATCACGGCGGTGGTGCTGAGCCGGCTCCGGATGCCGGTCCTCGACCCCTACTCGGGTACCGCGCTGGCGGCGGTGGTGGGAGCGGTGGTGGGAGCGTTGCTGTGGGGGGAAGACATCGTCGGCTACATCCTCATCGGACTCGGCCTGGCGGTGGCGCTGGTGGCGGGCCGAAGCCTCGGCTCGATAATTCGCACCGGTCGCCTGGCGCTCTCCGAGACAGCACCAGGCCCGATGTCCACCCTCGACCCCCTCCTCTTCGCAGCCGCCCTCTATTACCCGTTGGTCTCCGTCGTCCTCTGACTTTCCGGTTTTTATCAGCCACAGCCCTTGCCGATAAGGGCGTTTAGCGCGTAGAAGCCGCCAAGAGGACCGAACGAGCCCTGGTGATTCGCTCGATCACCAGCCACGGCGTGTGAAAGATCTCGTGGTCCCAAACTTCCACGACCAAAAAGCCCATAGAGGTATGTCGTGCGCGTCGAGCTTCATCGCGGGCTCTATCGGTCAACGAAGAGTGATACCTCTCGCTCAATATTTCGACGATGAGCGGTAAGTCCTCGGCGAGGAAATCAACTCTCCCACTCCATTCTTCGTCGCCTAGGTCGACTTGGCGGCGGAATCGATAGCCATGCGGCTCCATAATTTCGCCGAACCGCGACTCGAGATTGGAGGCCGGAGGTGTCCAGTCGTCGGGACGGTCCTTGCGAAGCTTGCGCATCAGCACCGTGCCGTCTCGCCCTGGCCGCCCAAGACGCTTGAGCAACCTGTCAAGGGCTGACCCATTGATCAAGCCCAGCGACCATGCGCTGTCCAGTGCCCGTGCGACGCGGTGCTCCGAGATCGTTCCCGCCATTTGATAGATCGCTAGGCCCGGCGAGACCACCGGAACTCCGAGGTGAACCTTGCGACACCATTGAGGAATCACGGTCGAGTGGTGAACCTTCTGAAGGTTGCATCGATCAACGCGGCGAAACCGCTCGATGGCGACATGGATTTGGTCGATCCGAAAGCCGGCGATGCCCCACCAAGCTGCAGCAGTCGTGTGCGAAACGAATGCGTCGCTGCCCACATGCAAAACCGAGATCATCAATCTCTGCGCAGGCGTTGGCGGCGAAGCCGCCAGCTTGAGAACGCGGTCGGTGACCGGTTCGAGCATGCCGGACGCAATTCGGCGCTTTACTGCCTGGTAGTCCACCCGTGCCTCGTTCAGTTGCCAACGAGCAACCACCGAGTGCTGGCTTGCAGCCAAGTCGAGAACCAATTGATCCAGCCTCATGAGGCGAGCCTGAGGAAGGACGCGGGGGAACGAAAGGGCTTGACAAGATCGGGGTTTTCGCTTTGTTGGCTTTTACGCGCCGAATCCCGTTACTGGTGAGGGGCCTCCCTGATAAAAACCAAAATGGCGCGGGCTAGTCAACGGGTTGCCAATCCCGGGGGGTGGATCGCTACGATTCGCGACCATGTCCGGCCGTTTCAACCGCCGGCGGCTTCGGACCGTCCTCGTTCTCTGCCTGGCATTCCAACTGCTGCCCGGACAGGCCTTGGGCGTGACCAAGACTCAGGTTGACCGGGCTTGCGCCGCCTCCTCGAGCGCCCTGGCCGAATACCGCCGGGCATCGGCCGCTTTCGAAGAAGCAGCCCGGGCCTATTCCGCCGCCAGCCTCGAGGTCGACAACGTCCTCTACCGCCAGGGCCGCACCGCCGAAACCCTCGATCTCCGACGGGGGGCGATGAAGGTTGCCGAGGATCGCTTTCAGCAGCAGGCCGTCGAGGCCTACATGAGCGGAGGGGGATCGAACTCGGCTCTCTTCCTCGCCGCCTCCTCGCTCGATCGTGTCATCACCACCACCGAATTTCTCTCAGCGGCGGGCACCGAGGAACACGATGCCGCTGGTGACCTGGCCGCTCTACAAGGCGAACTGGTGACTCTCCAGGGTCAGCTGAGCGCACTCGAGGTCGAGCTGCGGGCCGTCGAACAGCAACGGCTCGACGCCAAGAACCAACAAGAGTCAGCGATGAATGCCGACCAGGCCGCCTGGCAGAAACTCGACGGCGAGTGCCGTGCCATCCAGAAGCGCTATGAGATCGAACTGGCTCGCGCCGCCGCCGCCCGGGGAAGTGCCTCGGCCGGGATTTCGGCGGCTGCAACGCCCGGCTTCATCTGCCCCTTCCCCGGCTCCTCGTTCATCAATTCCTGGGGGGCCCCTCGCTCGGGCGGTCGCGGGCATAAGGGAACGGACATGATGGGACCCTACGGAGCACCTCTATATGCGGTTGCGTCGGGGACTGTCTACACAGGCAATGGCGGCCTCGGCGGGAAGACCGTCTGGCTCATCGCCGATTACGGCACCGGCTTCTATTACGCCCACCTCTCGAGCATCAATGTCAGCTCGGGAAGTCGGGTCGGCCGCGGCGACGTCGTCGGCTACAACGGTGATTCGGGCAATGCCGACGGCGGGTCGCCCCACCTCCATTTCGAGATCCATCCCGGCGGACGCGGCTCCTCGGCCGTCAATCCCTACCCCACTCTCGTCGCGGCCTGCCGGTAACCTGAGGCCGTGCAGACTGACCGCCGCCGTCTCGATCAGATCCAAGATCCGGACTTCATCTCGGACCTCGACAGCCTCCCCCTCGATGACTTGCGGGCACGCCGGGACCTGGCCGATGATGTCGAAAACGAACTCTCGTATTACCGCCGCTTCCTCCACGGCCGCCTCGACCTACTTGCTTTCGAACAGCGTCGCCGGCGGGGCGAGGAGAGCCGCAGCCTGATCGATGCCCTCACCGAGATCCTCACCGGACATGATCGTGCTGGTGGAGCCTCGAGCCGGCATCTGACAACCGATGCGCCCGACATTCCGGTGCAAGGCCGCCGTCACCTCGACCACGTCCTGGGCAACGACCTTATGGCTCGCCTTGGAGAGATGTCAGAGGAAGAGCTTTCCGAGGCCGCCTCGGAGCTCTCGGACCTCGAGGCGGAGATCTCAACGGTGCGCCAGGGTGTGCAGGCGATTCTTGATCAGCTCCATGCCGAGGTCATCAATCGCTACAAGCACGACCTGGGCGACCCGGCCCTTCGCCCCTCTTAGTCGGCGGTGCTGGCCGAGCAGGTCCGATCGGGCCTGGTGGAAACGATCCACGATGGCGCCATCGCCATCACCGATCCCACCGGCGAGCTGGTTGCCTCCTCTGGTGATATCCGGCGCCCCTTCTATTTTCGATCGGCTGCCAAGCCGTTTCAGGCTTACGTCAGCAATCGATCCGGCGCCAATCTGAGTCGGGAGCGCCTGGCGCTCGCATGTGCCAGCCATGATGGCGAGCCCGTCCATATCGCTCTGGTCGAGAGCATCCTCGCCGGCGCGGGATTGAATGAGGCGGCGCTGGGCTGCCCTCCGAGTTGGCCGATCCGTCTCACCGCCATGAGACGGCTCGCCAATGGGGGGGCGACGGTGCCCCGGAAGATATGGAACAACTGCTCGGGAAAGCACGCGGCGATGCTCGCCGCCTGCGTCAGTTCCGGCTGGGATCCCGATACGTATCTCAATCCGCACCATCCTTTGCAACGTTCCATTTCCGAGTTTGTCACCAACGTCTCGGGTCCCACCGATCCGATCGGCGTTGATGGTTGCGGTGCTCCTGTCTTCGCCACCAGCTGCCTGGCGATGGCGAAATCGTTTTCCTTTCTCGCCTCCGCGCCCGAGATGAACACGATCTATGAAGCGATGCATTCGTATCCGGCTCTGGTCTCCGGATACGGCAACACTGATGCCGCCATCGCCACCGCTCTCGACGCGGCGGCCAAACGGGGGGCAGCCGGATGCCTGGGCATCGCCCTTCGAAATGGATACGGCATCGCCATCAAGTGTTGGGATGGCAACACCGAGGCGGTCGGGGTTGGGGCTGTGGCTGCGCTCGAACACCTTGGAGTCTTGTCCGAGACGGCTCACGCTTCCCTCGCCGCCATCGCCTCACCGCAAACGCGGGGAGGCGGTGCTCCCGTGGGAAGTTTCCGATCGCTTGTGGAGTTGGCTTGGGAGTGAAAGTCCATAGCGATCTGGTCGAGCGGACCGACCTGGTGCCATTGGCGCCCGCGGTGGGACCCTTTCCGGGTGGCGACTTTCTTCGTGCCTGGTTTGAGGAACTCGGCGACGAGGTCGAGCCGATCACTCTCGACTGGGACCTGGGTCAGCTTTCGATGATGAAGACCTCGACCCGGATTGAGATGATGGGCGAGACCGACCTCACCGATTACCACAGCCCGTTAGGAGAGGGACTCGACGAGGCGATCGCCTTTCTTTGCGATCAGCTGGGGCGGGGGATCGACCTCAGCTTCGATTCGCTCCCGTCGGAGGCAGCAACGCCCCTACAGACAGCCCTAACTAGCGCCGGCCTCGTTCCTTCCGTCAGCGTGCACGAGACGGCGATGGTGCTATCCCTGCCTGAACACACCGATGACTTCTATCGAGGCCTGGCGAAGCACGATCGGCACGAGTTGCGCCGAAAACACCGCCGGTACGAATCTTTGATCGGCCCGGTCGACCTGCAAGGGGGAAACGGAGAAGGGTTCGAGGAGTTCGTCCGTCTCCATCGCTTGGCGCCCGGCGAGAAGGGTCGCTTCATGACCGATCGCCGCCACGCCTTCTTTTCCCGCTTGGCTCAGCTGCCCGGCTGGCGGGTTGACTATCTGGTGATGCCAACCGGAAATGCGGCCGCCTGCGTATTTGGTTGGAGCGACAGTGATGGTTACTACCTCTACAACTCCTGTTTCGACCCGGCTCTGCAGGCGGCCTCGCCCGGGCTCGTCCTGCTGCAAGCGATGATCGAGGACTCGATCAAGAGCGGCCTCCGCATTTTCGACTTCCTCAAGGGTGACGAGGACTACAAGGCGCGCTTGGGGGCCAAGCCGCGGCCGTTGCATCGCCTGGAAGTGACCACGTGAGTACCCCTCCGATCGAGAAGGTGGCGTATCTATCGATGCATACCTCGCCCCTTGCCCAACCGGGGTCCGGGGATGCTGGCGGGATGAACGTATATATCGATCAACTTGCCCGCACCATGGCGTGGCGGGGAGTCAAGGTCGATGTATACACCCGCCGTCAAGATCCTGACGATCCGGCTGTGGTGGAAGTCATGAGCGGTTACCGCGTTGTCCATGTGGAGGTGGGTCCCCCCCAGCCGCTTCTTATCCCCTCCCTCACCCGATTCGTTCGCTCGTTCGCCAAGGCGGTGGTCGAGGCGATCCGGGACGATCCTCCCCAGATACTTCACTCCCACTACTGGCTATCGGGCTGGGCCGGTCTGCTCGTCAAAAGGGCTCTTCGTATCCCGTTGGCGAATTCATTTCACACCCTGGGTCGGGTCCGAAACGATGCCCTCCGGCCGGGCGAGACACCCGAGAGCCTGATTCGCATCGCCGCCGAACATGAAGTGATCGAGGCGTCCGATTGCGTCATGGCCTCCACCCCGGCGGAGGCGGAGGAGTTATTGGATTTCTATGGCGCCGATCCCAACCGACTCTGCACCTCTCCGCCGGGGGTGGACCATCGGGTCTTCAAACCAGGCTCTCAGGCCGGTGCCCGGAGACGCCTGGGCTTGGGCGAAGGGCCGATCCTGCTTTTCGTCGGTCGTATCCAGCCGCTCAAGGGTGTCGATGTCGCGATTGCGACCCTCGATCTGGTGCAAGCCCGCCATCCCGAGGCGACTCTGGTGATCGTCGGCGGACCTTCGGGTGCGAGCGGAGCAGCCGAACTCCATCGGTTGCGCCAGCTGGCGATGGCGCGAGGCGTGGGAAGCCGGGTTCGTTTCGTCAACCCGCTGCCGCACGGCCTCCTGGCCGACGTGTATCGGGCGGCCGATCTTCTTTTGGTCCCTTCCCGCTCGGAGAGCTTTGGGTTGGTGGCGGCCGAGGCCCAGGCCTGCGGAATTCCGGTGGTTGCCGCTCGCACTGGGGGATTGATCTATGTGGTCGACGATGGGACCAGTGGCATCCTGGTCGATGGTTGGGAGCCAGCCGACTACGCCGAGGCGGCATTGCGCCTGATCGAAGACCCCGAGCTGAAGGCGAAGATGGGGCGGGCGGCGACCGACTGGGCCAAGCGTTTTTCGTGGGAGGACACCGTTAAGCGCTATCTCGAGCTCTACCGCGGGGTACTTGCGCCTGGCAAGTGACATGGCGAGGGCGCGGGCGATCCTCAAGCGATCAATAGCCGAATGGGTTGAGGACCCTGGTTCCGACGTGGTCTACGCCGAGGAGGTGGAGGGTCGCTACGCAGTCCGGATGCGGCAGACGGTCAGAGACGCGACCACGGTTTGGTTCACGGTCGGTCAGCGCTCTCTCACGGCCGAGGCCTACGTGCTTCCCCACCTCGAACACCCCGAAGGTGCCCATCGGCTCGCCCTATTCCGCAACCACAGCTCATTTCGGGTCAACTTCGCGCTCGATGCCGAGGAGGCGATTGTCCTCAGAGCGCGAATTCCCAACGAGCGGGTGAGCGCGGAGGAACTGAGCTACGTCCTCGCCGAGATCTACCAGACGATCGAGCTTTCGTTTCGATCGCTCCTTCGCGAAAACACCCCCTAGAAAGTTCCCAACAGGAGGTTGTGCACAAATCCCTGTGGAAACCTGTGGATATTGGGGAAAAAGGGTGCGACCGACCTACGGCCGGTTTCCGCCAGATTGCCTTAGGGGAGATGAGGGTTGATTACGTCGACCGGTCGCGAAATCGAGGCCTTTGCGGGGCGGTTGACCCGATAAAACGAGTTCCGTACTGTCGGCAACCGAAGCGCCCAAGGTGCTGATCGGCCGGATAGCCCGTTCGGGGAAGTGCGGGGTCTCGGGCCGAGAGGTTCCTCGGGCGCTTCGTTAAGACAAAAGACAAGAGACATCAGATCGCCGGCTGGCGCCGGCTTTCAGATCTGAGGTCTGACGTCTGATGTCTGATGTCTGTCACAGTCCGAACATGAGCTCGCGGAGGTTGACCGGGCGCACCTCGAACCGCTCCAGGTCGAGCCGGACCGAGCCCAGCCGGAGTCCCTGCATGCCCTCACCGCGATTGGTGAGGACCTTGAGGTTCCTGTCGTCGACCTCCAGTCGTCCCAGACCCTGACAGCGGCCCTCGGTGTCGTGGATTCCGACCAGCAGACCGTCGAGGCGGGCGGGATCGAGACCGCTGGGCAAGGTAGGGGCGAAGACCGTCGGCCGTACCCGCCAGCGCTCGAGCGGGCCGACGAAGGCGGCCCCGAAGCGATTCGCCCTGCGGCCCATTCGTTCATCCGGACTGGAGGGCCTCACATCGCCCTCCACGGGGGCCGTGATCACATTCGCTCCGAAAAAGCGTCGCAACATCCCCACCACGGGCTCCAGCTCACCGCCTCGTTGCAGGGCGATCACCGTCTCCGGCCGGCACAGCTCCATCTTGTGATACTTGAGCGTCTCCCCGACCACCCCGGCGATCATCGGGCTGGTATCGATGACGACCATGTCGGCCCATTCCCGGGCCTGATCGACCAAGGCGGCGGTGGCGATCACGTGTTGGAGAACCAACCGCTCGGGGCTGATGCCCCCGACGAAATGGAGGGCGTCTGGCTGGTCCCAGGCGTGCTCGAGGTCGTGGTGGGACCCGAGCAGCCGAAGTCCAACACACGTTGGAGGACCGATGCTCGAGTTGCCGATGTCGGCGTCGATGTAGCCCACTGTCCGACCCTCGTCGAGGGCGGCCCGGGCGAGCCGGCGAGACATCGTGGTTTTTCCCGTGTCGAGCGCTCCAATCAGCATCACCGATGTCGCGCCGGCGAGTTCCTGGGCGAGCTCCTCGTGGAGGGTGGGCGCCATCGGAGGGGCATCTTACGGGGGTCCCTAATCTCGCCCAACGTGGCCCAGCCGGTCAGTTTCCTTTCGGACTTCGGTACTCAGGACGAGTTCGTCGGGGTAATACACGGGGTTATCTATCGGCTTTCCCCAGACTCGCGTGTGATCGACATCAGTCACGGAATCGCGCCAGGGGACATACGCGGAGGAGCGTTGGCCTTGACTCGGGCCATCCAGTTCTTGCCCCCTGGCGTAGTGTTGGCGATAGTCGATCCGGGGGTGGGAACGCCGCGCAAGGCGCTCGCCCTTGAGACCGCGGCCGGATACTTTGTGGGTCCAGACAATGGTCTGCTCTCACCGGCGGTGGCGATGGTGGGGGGAGCAGTGGCCATTCATGCCATCGAGAACCGAGACGTCATGATCGAGGGACCCGGGGCCACCTTCGCCGGACGCGACGTTTTCGCTCCAGCAGCGGCATTGCTGGCGGCGGGCGAGGCGACCCTTGCTGACCTGGGTCCGGCGCTCGATCCGGGACAGGTGCTGCCGCTGATGCTTCCGCTTCCAAAGGTGGAGGGGTCGGCGATCCACGGCGAAGTGCTCTGGGTGGACTGGTACGGCAACGTCCAGACCAACGTTGGCCCTGAGGAACTGGCAGCAATCGAAGTGCAGAGTGGAGATCTGGTAGAAGTGTGGGTCGGGGCCAGCGCCCACGAGGGCCGATTCGTGACCACTTTCGGTGACGTTGCCATGGGGGAATTGGCGGTCCACGTCGACTCGGCGGGTCTGATTGCCGTCGCGGTCCGTGGTGGCCGGGCCGACGAAAAGATCAGTCTGGCCCCCGGTCGACCGCTCAGCTTCCGACGCTCGTAACCGGAGGAGTCTCACCCAGCAATTGGCCGAGCTGGAAGACAAAAGCGAGGAGGATGAGCGCCAGGAGGATGAGGATGACGATGGCGGTGGCCGGGCGCATCGACCACGCAAATTAGCCCTGATACGACGAAGCCCCCGGGGCAAGGGGGCTTCGTCTAGGAGAGTGACGGATGCTCCGCTCGTTTAGGGGCGGGCTGGGAGGCTACCTGACACCTGGGTAATGAACGTGCCCTGGGTATCAGGTGCGGA
>DATFBM010000010.1:0-160000 GCA_035253825.1 Acidimicrobiia bacterium
TCGATAACCAGCACGATCCCGACCGGCTCCAGGGACTGGGCCAGAGGCTCGGCGACTAGGTCGGTTACTTGTTGTCCGTTGGCCGTCACCTGCAGCTGGCTTGGGTCGAGGGTCCCGTCGAGGTTGCGGAACTCGACCACCAGCGTGGTCTGGCCGTCGTCCTCGTAGCGATCGAGGATGACCTGGGGCACTTCGATCGTCGCCGTGTTCTGGGCCAGAGCCAACGCCGGAATCAGGCCTATCGACAAGGCCAGGACTAGGAGAAGAAGCCGCTTCACCGCGGTGCGTACTCGTTCTGCCGGCGAGCGAAGGGCTCGGGGTCGAAGAGGTCGGCGGGGAGCCGAATTCCCATGTCCTGGAGATGCTCGGAGAAGGTGGGGCGAATGCCGGTGGCCTTAAGTCGGCCCTGGAACTTGCCGGTGTTCTCGTCGATACCAGCCCCGAAGTCGAAGAGGAAGAGGTCCTGGAGGGTGATGATGTCGCCCTCCATGCCCTCCACCTCGGTGACGTGGGTGATCCGCCTGGTGCCGTCCTTGAGGCGGCTGACGTGGACGATCAGATCGACGGCGGAGGCCACCTGTTCGCGAATAGCTCGCACCGGGAGGTCGTATCCCGCCATCAACACCATCGTCTCGATACGGGACAGGGTGTCACGGGGAGCATTGGAGTGGATGGTGGTAAGCGAGCCGTCATGACCAGTGTTCATGGCCTGGAGCATGTCGAGGGCTTCCCCACCACGACACTCCCCCACCACGATGCGGTCTGGGCGCATACGCAGACAGTTGCGAACCAAGTCGCGAATCGTCACCTGGCCCTTGCCCTCGATGTTGGCCGGCCGGGCCTCGAGGGTGAGGACGTGGTCCTGGTGGAGCTGGAGCTCGGCCGCATCTTCGACCGTGACGATGCGTTCGTCCTCGGGGAGGTAGCTCGAGAGCACGTTGAGAGTCGTGGTCTTCCCGGAGCCGGTACCGCCGGAAACGATGACGTTGAGGCGGCCTCGCACGCAGGCCCGCAGGAAGTCGGCCACGCGCTGGGAGAAGGTGCCGAAGCGGACCAGGTCCGCTTCGGTGAAGGGGTCGACCGAGAACTTACGAATAGTCAGGAAGGGTCCGCCAATCGCCAGCGGGTGGATGACGGCGTTGACTCGGGATCCGTCAGGGAGGCGAGCGTCGACCATGGGAGTTGCCTCGTCGACACGCCGGCCCACCTGGCCGACGATCTTGTCGATGATGCGGCGCAAGTGGACGTCATCAACGAAGCGGACGTCGGTGCGGGTGATCTTCCCCCGCTGCTCGCAGAAGACGTCAAAGGGTCCGTTGACCATGACCTCGGTGACCTCGGGGTCGTTGAGCAGAGGATCGATCGGTCCGTAGCCCAAGACGTCGGAGGCGATCTCATTGAGGAGCTGGCGACGATCGCTCATGGTCAAGGGGACGCCCTGTTCCTGGTCGATCGCCCACTCCAGCATCTCCATCACCCGGAGACGAAGCTCGGCATCGGACATCTGGCGGTCGTAGAGGGTGGGACCGAGCTCTTCCACGACCTTGAAGTGCAAACGGCCCCGCAGTTCGGTGAGGGCGTCGTTGCGGGTAGTCGTGACGGAAGAAAGCTCGTTCCGTCGAGCCGCCGCTACTCGATCTGCCAACGTAGACATCGGTTGATTACCCCTTTCGGGCCACTAATGGATTGCTAATCACTTTCGGCGTAGGAAACCCTTCGCTGAAGACGGTTCCGGAACGGCGCCGACGATCAACTCGGCCACCGACTCGAAACCCTTGGCCACCCGCGACTTGGGAGCGGACTCCACCACTGGGCGACCCTCGTTCATCGAAGCCGCCACGGCTCCATCGGAGGGGATGGCGGCGGCGATCGACATCTTCAAGGCACCCTCGATCTCCTTGTCGTCGAGGCGAGCCTTGGCATTGGAGCGATTGAGAACCAGTTTGACTTTGCTGGTGGGGAACTTGAGGAGTCGCAGAGTCTCGAGTGCCAGCTTGGCGTTCTTCACCGAAGGCAGGTCCATGTCCACCACCTGGAGGATGACGTCGGCGCGCTCCAGCAAGGAGAGCAAGAGCTCGTCGAGCATCGAGGCGGTGTCGACTACCACGTAGTCGTGGTTCTCCTTAAGGAGCGCGACCACGTTCATCAGGCTTTCGGTGGAGATGTCGTCGGCAAAGGCCGGCTCCAGTGGCGCCGCCATCACCCTCAACCCGCTCGGATGCTCGGTGAGGAGCGATTCCAAAAGCTGGGCATCGAGGTGATGCATCTCATGGGCGGCGTTGACCAAGGTGAAGCGGGGCTCGAGCTGGAGAACCAGGCAGACGTCGCCGAACTGGAGGTCGGCGTCGACCATCGCCACCTTCTTACCCTCGAAACGGGTGAGGAGCAGGGCCAGGTTGGTGGCCACCACGGTCTTTCCCGAACCACCCTTCGCCGACATGACGACGATCAACTGACCTTCTTCGCGGGGCTCCTGGAGAGCGGGCGGAGCCGCCACCGTCCGGCGCTTGAGAACGTCGTTGGCGAACTGGGTGATGGCGTCTTCGACTTTTTCCTCGGTCAGTGGTGCCTCGATCACCTCGGAGACCCCCGCCCGCATGGCCGAGCGAAGCAAAGCCGACGTGACTTGATCAGCCACCGCGATCAAGAGGAGCGAGGGATCTTCGTTGCGGAGAACCCGCACCGTGTCGATTGTCGATTCGTTGGCAAAGGAAGGACCCAACAGCACCATCCGCAGAGCGCCACCGTCGATAGCGGTCAGGGCCTCGCTGATCGAACGGGCGGTCGGCAACCGGCCTTCAAAGAGCTGCTTCGCCTCATCGATGAAGCTGGCATCTTCATCAACTACCAGCAGGTTGTTTTCGGAGATCGACACGGGGAGTTCCTAGCTTCTTTTCGGAGAATCTCGCTTAGTTACCGAAGATGTCGCTAACGATATCGCCCGAGAAGAGGCTCTCGATGGTGACGCCCTGCGTCTCCACTTCGACGAAGTCGGAGGGCACCAGGGTCATCCAGACGGAACCGTTCTCGAAGGAGAAGGCGATCCGCTCGGCCTGCTCTGGCGTCACTTCCAGCGTAAAGACGGTCTGAGGAACCTCTTCGGCGGCCTCGGTAGGCGGAACCGGGTTGCCCTCAGCATCGACCGTCGGGGTAACCACCGGCTGGCTCTCGCCTTCTTCCGGCCGTACGTCCTGGGCAACGGCCAGCACCGGGAGACCCTGGAGAACGAAGCGGGTGTAGGTAACCGTCTCGGTTTCCTCCTCGCCGCCGGTTCCATCGGCGGCGGTGGTCTCGGTGGGGATGCCGAAGATCGGCGAATCCACCGGGATCTGGTTGAACTCGATGTCGAGGGTGATGATGAGGTTGACCATGTCGCCCGGACGGACGAATCCGTTGACGCCGCGGACGGCGTCGGTGGAGATGGTCAGGGCCTGCTTGCCCGAGGGGATCAATTCCGACAGCGGCTTCAGGTCGACCGTGAGCTGGGCCCACTGGCTGGTAGTGATGATCTCGTTCTGATCAATCGGACCCACCGCCAAACGACCGCCCAGCACCGCCTGCAGCTGCTCCTCGGAAGTCACCGCCCCCAGCGGGAGATCCTCGGTGTTCTCTTCCCCTTGGGTGATGACGCCCTGCTGAAGAATCTGGGAACCCTGGGCCCCCTCAGGGATCGCCGAACCGGCCCGGAAAACCGTGACCTTCTCGCGATCGGCCTCCACCTCAGACTGTATGCCGCTGAGGAATTGGAACACGGCGAAGGCGGCAACACCGGCCAAGACCAGGGCCACCAACAACACCAACGCTCTCCTACCCATCCAGGACTCCTTGTCGAAATGCTGAGGACTCTCCCAGAGGATTTCTCCGATCGACCCGCAGCGTCGTAGCTAGTTCTCGGTTGTTCTTCGACTCGGCGCCAGCCCGTCTTGAGCCTTCTTCATAGGGGAGTACTCGAATGTTCGGACCTAACGCGGGGGGCCGGCGTGGCCTTCGGGCTTCGACCGGGAACGAGTCAGAGATAAGGGTCGCATACAGGACTAGTACGGTCAAGGACCGGGCGACCTAACGTCGACCGATCCCGCGCTCCTTTAGCTCCTGGAGGATGGCTTCGAGGGAAGCATCGACCGCAATCGGTTCGGGCTCAGCGGCCGCTGGCCCGAACTCGCGCTCGAACTCCCGCTTGGGGGTGCGCTTGGCGGGACCGGGCTGGGGAGCGGCGGTGCTCCGCTCCTGCCACTCGGGCAGGGCTTGTTTGATCGAAAGGCTGATCCGCCGGCGCTCGTCTTCTTTTTCGGTGATCTTCACCCGCACCGGCTGATTGATCGAAAGCTCCAACTCGGGCGACTCCACCCGATGGATGGCGATCTCGGAAACGTGGACCAGGCCCTCGACCCCATCGGCCACCGAGACGAAGGCACCGAAAGGCACGGTCTTGGTGACCACGCCGTCGACCACGTCGCCGACGTTGGTCTCGCGGGAGAAGACCTCCCAGGGATCTTCGAGGGTCTGGCGAATCGAGAGGGAGATGCGTTCCCGTTCCCGGTCCACCTCGAGGACCTTGACATTGACTTTGTCTCCCACCTTCACCATCTCCGATGGGTGGGAGATGTGCTGCCAGGACATCTCGGAGACGTGGACCAGGCCGTCCATTCCCCCCAGGTCGACGAAGGCTCCGAAGTTGACTACCGAGGAGACCACTCCGGGGCGGTTCTCCCCCACCTGGAGGTCGTCGAGGAAGGCGGCCCGCTGTTCGGCCTGCTCCTCTTCGAGGTAGGCGCGGCGGGAAAGGACCACGTTGTTGCGATTGCGATCGAGTTCGATCACTTTGGCCTCGATCTCGGTGCCGATGAAGGGATCGAGATCTCGGACCCGGCGCAGATCGACCAGAGAGGCGGGGAGGAAGCCGCGTAGGCCGATATCGACAATGAGGCCACCCTTCACGACTTCGATCACGGTGCCCTTGACTGTCCCGCCGGCCTCGGTGGTCTCCTGCACCCGGCCCCAGGCACGCTCGTACTGAGCGCGCTTCTTGGAGAGGATGAGCCGGCCTTCGTCGTCCTCCTTGTTGAGGACTAGGGCTTCGACCTTGTCGCCCACCGAGACGATGCTGGAGGGATCGATGTTGGCCCGGATGGAGAGCTCCTCGGTGGGGATGAGGCCCTCGGACTTGTAACCCACATCGACCATGGCCCCGTCGGCGTCCACCGAAACCACCCGTCCCTCGACGATGTCGCCTTCCCGGAACCCGACCACCGTCTGGTTGATGGCCGCTTCGAAGTCGTCCATCTCGCTCGGTGCTTCCTCGTCCGGACCGGAATCGCTGCTGGGAGCCTTTTCCTGGGTTTGCTCCGCTTCGGCCTCTGTCGATGGCAGGGTCTCGGGAGCCTCGGTGGCCGTCTCGGTCACCGGTTCGGGAGCGGTGCCGTTGGTCTCGGGCGCCGGCGTGGACGGCGCGGCTTCGGTGTCTGTGGACATAAGTGGGTGTGTTTCCTCCAAAAGGGATTACTTCCGATGGACCCGAGCGCAAGCTCACCTGCCATCGGAGCACCGATGACTTTACCAGGCCCGAACCCGAAGGCTCAAGGCAAACGCACCAGCTCCGCCAGGTTCTGGCCGGTGGAGATATCGACCACCAGGGGAACGGCCAGGTCGACGACTCCCTCCATCACCTGCTTGGTGAGGGCGATCGCATGCTCGAGCTCTGCGGACGGCGATTCGAGGATGAGCTCGTCATGGATCTGGAGGAGGAGAGTGGTCTCGAGATCCTGATCGGCCAAAGCGGCGTCGAGGTCGATCATCGCCCGCTTGATGATGTCGGCGGCGGTGCCCTGCACCGGAGCATTGAGCGCCATCCGCTCCCCCATCTGCCTAATTCGAAAGTTGTCACTTTTCAGCTCCGGGAGGTAGCGCCGGCGGCCGAAGAGGGTGGTGGTGTACCCCTGGTTGCGGGCCTGGGTGACAACACCGTCCATGAAGGCCTTCACGTCGGGGAACTGGGCGAAATACTCGTCGATGTGGTGGCGGGCTTCCTCCCGGGAGATGCCGAGGCGGTCGGCGAGCCCGAAGGCCTCCATTCCGTAGAGCAGTCCGAAGTTGATCGTCTTCGCCCGCCTCCGCATTTCCGTCGTCACCAGCTCGGCTGGCAGCGAAAAGACCCGGGCGGCGGTGGCGGTGTGGATATCTGATGCGGAGCCGAACGCCTCCAGCAATCCTGGGTCACTGCTCATGTGCGCCAGCACCCGGAGCTCGATCTGGGAATAGTCGGCGACGAGGAAGGTCCACCCCGGCCGGGGGATGAACGCCCGGCGCACGGTCTTACCGGTCTCCGAGCGGACAGGCAGGTTTTGCAGGTTGGGACGGTCGGAAGAGAGCCGCCCGGTGGTCGCCGCCATCTGGTTGAAACGGGTGTGAATCCGACCCTCGGGGGTGATGAGTGGCAGGTAGCCATCGACGTAGGTGGAACGGAGCTTTTCCAACTCCCGATAGGCGAGGAGGTGACCGACCATCGGGTGGCTCTCAGCCAGCTTCTCCAGAACCGAGGCATCGGTAGAGGGTGCGCCGGTCGAGGTCTTTTTCAATACCGGCAGCTGGAGCCGTTCGTAGAGGATCTCCCGGAGCTTGTTGGTGGAGTTGACGTTGAATACCTCCCCCGCCTCCTGATGGACCTTGCGCTCAAGCTCCGAAAGGCGGGTCCGCAGGTCGAGTCCCATCTCCTCCAAATAGGTGCGGTCGACACCGATCCCGGCGTGTTCCATGCGAGCCAGGACCGGCACCAGCGGTAGCTCGAAGCGGCGGTAGAGATCGAGCTCGTCACGGGAGGCGAGCTCGGCCTGGAGAGCTTGCTGGAGACGGGCAATGGCTTCTACCCGCCGCCCAGCCTTGTCGAGATCGGGTCCCCCGCCGAGGTCGAGCGTGCCCTGGGCCTTAGCCTCGACCGCCTGGTCGACCGACTCGAGCTCCAGCTTGAGATAGCGCTGGGCGACGGCCTCGAGGTCGTAGTCGCGGGCAGCGGGATTGAGGAGGTATGAGGCGAGGGCACTGTCGAAGTCGAGGCCGTTCACCTCGTAGCCAGCTCCTAAGAGCGTGGCGATCAGAGCCTTGCCGTCGTGGGTCGCCTTCGCCAGCTCGGCATCAGCCAGGGCGGAACGAAGTGGTTCGAGCCGGTCGAGGGGAATCGCCGCCGCCTCCCCTTCACCGAGAAAGATCGCCACCCCCCATGGCTCGGGGCCGATGAGATCGATGACCAGCGGTGGGGCTTGTCTGGCGAGAGGGGCGACCTCCTCGGCTCGGGTGATCTGGCGGGTCTGAGTGTCGAGCACGGCGCCGGCGGGACCCGGGCCGGCGGCGGGTTGGACGTCGAGCAGGTCTTCCCACAGGCTGTAGAACTCAAGGCTTTCGAAGAGTTCCTTGGCGGCGTCTCGATCCCAACCCCCTCGCCGCACCGCCTCGAGGTCGAGCTCGATGTCGAGATCACGGACCAAACGCATGAGCCGACGGTTGAGGAACACCTGCTCCCGATGCTCTGCCAGGTTCTGACGCAGCCGCGGTGGCTGCTGGTCGAGATCGGCGTAGATCCCCTCGAGGTTGCCATGCTCGGCCACCAGCTTGGTGGCGGTCTTTTCCCCCACTCCGGGCACGCCGGGAAGATTGTCGGAGGTGTCTCCCCGAAGGGCGGCGTACTCGACGTACTGGTCGGGCCGGATCCCATAGCGATCCGCCACATATCCCTCATCGGCCACTACCACATCGGTTATCCCCCTCCGGGTGTAGAGCACCTTTAAGTGGTCGTCGATCAGCTGGAAGGCGTCGCGGTCGCCAGTAACCAACAGAACCTCCCACCCGGCCTTGGCGGCCTGCTCGGAAATGGAGGCGATGAGGTCGTCGGCCTCGTAGCCCTCCATCCGAAGCTGAGGGATCTCGAGCACGTCGAGCACCGCCGTGATCAGCGGCAGCTGGGATCTGAAACCGTCGGGAGCCGATTCCCGCTGGGCTTTGTAGGCGGGGTACTCGGTCGAACGAAAGGTCTGGCGAGAAACGTCCCAGGCAACCACCACCGAGTCGGGGTTGTGGTCGCCGAGGAGCTTGATCAGCATCCGGGTGAATCCATAGGCGGCATTGGTGACCTGCCCGTCCCGGGTGGCGAGATCGGGGGGAAGGGCAAAGAAGGCCCGATACGCGATCGAGTTTCCGTCGAGGAGTGCGAGGGTGGGCATCCTCACCTACCTTCTGCGCCGGCCGTCAAGACTTCAGCTGGGCCGTCAGCTTCGACTTGACCTCGAGCAATCGCTTCCGTCGAGCCTCGATGTCGGCCAGGAGCCGCATGAAGCGGAGGACCTCGTTGCGGGTAGCCGTAGCTTCGAGACGATCGATTCCCATGGCGGCGTCGCGTTGGGCATCGTCATTGATGTGAGAGTGCGCCGATAACTCGGCCTCGACGATGCGGTGCTGCTCGGAGAGGTTCTCGAGCTCGTCAAGCACCTTCAGCAGTCGTCGCTCGGTCCGCCTCAACATGGCCCCCACGATAAAGAACCTGGGGGACGAGTCGGTCAAGATGGCCCTGTCATGACCGACAATGATCGAGCTGTGATCACCGCCCCTGAGAAGGCCCCGACGCCTCTGGTGACCCGCTCGTCATGGGCATTGCCGGTTTGCTTCGGATTTGCCGGTTTCCTGGCGGCCTTCCTCCTCTTCACCATCGAACCGTTGGCGGCCAAGTCGCTTCTTCCCACTCTCGGCGGTTCCGCCGCGGTCTGGAACACGGCCATGGCCTTCTTTCAGATCGTGCTCCTGCTCGGCTACCTCGCCGCCCATATCATCAACACCTGGATCAGGGGCCGGGCTCGGGTCTGGGTGCAGCTGGCGGTCCTGGTGGCGCCGACCTTCTTGCTTCCGTTCGTTTTCCCCTCGGGAGCCCCCAGTGATTCACCGGTGGCCTGGGAGCTTTCCGCCTTGTCGCTGGCGGTCGGTGCTCCCTTCTTCGCCCTCGCCAACTTCAGTCCCTCTCTTCAGCGGTGGTTCTCGTGGACCGAGCACCCGCGGGCTCACGATCCCTTCTTCCTCTATGCAGCGAGCAATGTCGGCAGCTTCGTGGGACTCCTCGCCTACCCGTTGGTTATCGAACCGAACCTCGGCCTCATCACTCAGTCGAACACGTTCCGCTGGCTCTACATCGTCTTGATCGTCTTCGCTGCCGCTCTCCTCATCCGGGTCCGGCCGGTCGATCAATCTCCCGTCCAACGTGACATTCCCATCCCTTGGCAAAGGCGACTGCGATGGATTGGATGGGCCGCAGTCCCCTCGTTCGCACTGCTGGCGGTCACGAGACATATCGCCACCGATGTCGCCTCGTTCCCGTTGCTCTGGGTTATCCCGCTGGCTCTTTACCTGGCAACCTTCGTCTTGGCGTTCTCAAAACAGTCGGAGATGCTGGGTCGGATTGCTGCCCGCGCCTTTCCCCTATTGGCGGTGATCGCCTTGACCGCGGCCAGCGGAGTCTTGCCGAACCTCTTCGTCGGGATCAGCCTGCCTCTCGTTGTGTTGCTGGCCTCGGGTCTGATGGCCCACGGCCGCCTCTACGCCGATCGACCTTCCGTCTCCGACCTGACCGAGTTCTATCTCTGGACATCGGTCGGAGGAGCGGTGGGCGGGATGCTGGCCGCGTTCGTCGCCCCCGTGGCATTCAATTCGATCGCCGAGTATCCGCTTGCTTTGGTGGCTACAGCTCTCCTGCTTACCGGGCAGTTCGAATCACGCAGGCGAGCTCGATTGGTGCTCCTCACTTTGTTTGCGGTATTGCTTCTCGCGGCGGTTGCGTTCTCCGATGTCAATGCCGCCGCTCTCGCGATAGGAGGGGCGGGAGCGGTTGCTTTCCTCCTCGCTGGCCGCTCGGCATGGTTTGCCCCGTTACTGGGCCTGGCGCTGTTGGTCGCTCACGGGCAGAGCGATGGCCGGGTACTTGCTCGGGCGAGAACCTTCTACGGGGTGTATCGGGTGGTGGCGAGCGACGAAGGCAACCATGTTCTGGTCTCCGGGACGACCATCCATGGTGCCCAGAGGTTCTCGCCCGTTCCGTCGACCAAGCCGATGGTCTATTACGTTCCGGAAGGGCCGACCGGTCAGCTCATGGATCGGTTCGGCGACGGAACCGAGATTGGTGTCATTGGGTTGGGAGTCGGATCGGTCGCCTCATATGTCCAATCGGAACAGAGACTCACCTTTTTCGAGATAGATCCAGCGGTGCTCGATCTCGCAATGAACAGGAATCTTTTCACCTTCCTCGCCGAATCGGAGGGCGGCCTGGAATTCGTCCTAGGCGATGGGCGCTTGATGCTCACGGAGGTCGATCGCCAATTTCAGCTACTCATCGTTGACGCCTTCAGTTCTGATGCGATTCCGGTTCATCTGCTCACCCTCGAGGCCATGAGGGCCTACCGTGAATCGACCTCATCAAGCGGCGTGGTGGCGTTCCATATTTCCAATAGGCATCTCGACCTGGAGCCGGTGATCGGACGGCTTGCGGATGAATTAGATCTCAGTGCGGTCGCGTCGTCATATGTCCCCAGCGACTCGGACGGTGCTCCAACCCAGTACGTCGTCGTCGCCCGAGATCAATCGCAGCTCTCAGAACTTGGCGATGCTTGGAAGCCGGCTCGAATCGGAACCGACCTGTGGACCGACGAGTTCTCCAACCTGATTGGAATCCTGCGCTAGGCAGCACTTCTAGTTCAGTGCGGGAGGTGGGATTCGAACCCACACGCCTGTTAAGGCAATGGTGTTTGAGACCATCCTGTAAACCGGTTCCAGCACTCCCGCGTGGAGTCCAATTGTATTCATTAGCTCTTCGCACCGATGAAGGTGTCGAGGAAGGCAACGTCCCTTCGGCGAGCCACTGAGATATCGCGTGCCGTGGTTCGTGTCCAATGGACACCAAGTAGGTCGAGGGCATTTGTGAAGATCTCCCGGATGTCATTGGAGACGTTGGTAAACATGTACCTCGGGTATTGATATCGCCTGGGACCGGAACGAAGCTGCCGGACCACGCCGTTGATGTGTCGGTTCCCGTCGGAATGCACCAGGCCGCGCAGAAGAGCCTTGGGGTGAGCGAGCACGATCTTTTCTTGCCAGTCAGCAAGGTTGATAGGCCGCTCGTGCTTGCGGCCCAGGCCGTGCTGCGGGAACAGGCACGGCCAGTGCTTCCAAAACGCGTACACCTCGATGCATCCCTGTCTGACCGTAAAGCCCACCTTGTCAACCCCGCGGACGCTCACAATCCGACTGGCGATTTCATCAATGATGCCGGCGTACTTCTGATCGCAGGCAATTCGCAGGCGATATACCCCTCTCGCGTGGGAGCTCAGCCAGCCATCTCCTAGGTAGGCGCCGAGGAGGTAGGCATAGGCTTTCTCGTCTACCTCGCCACCGTCACAACGGAAGCACCTGCTCCGCTGATCCACCGATGCGTACTTCGTTCGTCCAGCGCTGTCAGCGGCCAGGCCGACCCTCCACTCCCGAATCGTTCCCCTCGGAATCGCCAGCCGTCTCCCGACCTTGCAGTCGTTGACTCCGGCTCGGATCAACTCCACCGCTCTCCGGTACTCGCCTTCCGACCTCATTTCCTTCGAAGCTACGAGCAGCCTGAGACAGAAAGAGCATCCCCCCTCGCCGGCTCCGCCGGCACTCCCCCCTTCGGGGGGAGAAACGGGGTCGGTGTTTCCTCCTCAGCGAAGCGTTGGGGGGAGTTGGCGCCGCAGGGCAGCTTCCCACAAGCATCTCCCCGTCCCGAACTGCGTAGTCCGAGCGAGGGAGCTGGGAGTCACTAGCGCGATTAGCTCGACAAATCCATAGGTGACTAGACCCTATTACTATCGTTGTAATTCGCAACGGCCACTCGAGTCCCCATCCTTTGCCGCATCCCCCACTCCCCCACTCCCTGGCTCAGGATGACGGGCGTTGACGGTGGCCGTTGCTTTTCTTCCCTTCCGTCATCGCCGTCTTGAACTGACCCACTAGATCGCGCAGCTTGGCGGCAGCGGCAGAGACGTCGGCTGACTCGAGAACCCGACGAACGATGGCTGTTCCCACGATTACTCCATCGGCCAAGCCGGTCAGGGCGGCCGCCTGTTCGGGAGTGGAGATGCCCACCCCAAAAACCAGGGGAACGTCGGTTAAGGCCCGGACCCGCTCGCTTAGGGCGCGGGCGTGGGGGCTCCCTTCGGCCCGTTCCCCGGTGACCCCCATGTCGGCCACGCCATATATAAAGGCCGGATCCACTGCTGCCACTCGCTCCATGCGTTCAGCGGGGGTGGTCGGAGAAATGAACTGGACGAGGCCGATGCCTTTTTCTTCGCAGGCGGCGCGGAGCGGCTCGCTCTCTTCGAAGGGGAGATCGGGAACGATGATCCCCGATCCTCCCGCCTCTGCCACATCAGCGGCATAGCGGGCCCACCCCCGCTGCATGACTGGGTTGGCGTAGGTCATCGCCAGGGCCGGCAACCCGGTCCTTTCCACCACCTGTCTCAGGATGTCGAGCGCCACCGCTCTGGTGGTTCCCGCCGCTAGCGCCGCTTTTCCCCCGGCCATGATCACCGGGCCATCCATCAATGGGTCGGAGTACGGCACCCCGACCTCGAAGGCGTCGGCTCCGCTCTCCGCCATGGCCGCAAAGAGCTCAACCGACGCCTCAGGACGGGGGAGGCCGGCGGTGAGAAAGGGAAGCAAGGCCGGACCGCCGGCGCCCAAGACCTGCCGAATGCGAGCCTGGCCGTTCAACTGGCGGCGGCGATGGTGGCGAGGTCCTTGTCGCCCCTTCCCGAGAGGCCGAGGAGGATCGTCTTTCCCTGGAGGCGCTCGGCATTGCGGGTGACCCAGGCCAGGGCGTGAGCCGATTCGAGGGCCGGGATGATGCCCTCGGTCCGGGAGAGGAGATCGACGGCGTCGAGTGCCTCCCGATCGGTGGCGGACTCATAGATCACCAGCCCGGCATCGGCCAAATAGGCGTGCTCGGGACCCACTCCCGGATAATCGAGCCCGGCCGAGATCGAATGCGCCTCCTGCACTTGGCCCTCGTCGTCCTGGAGCAACATGGTTCGGGTCCCGTGGAGGACGCCCGGCCGCCCGGCAGTGATCGAAGCCCCGTGTCTTCCGGTCTCGATCCCTTCGCCGCCGGCCTCGATACCGACCAGTTCCACCTCGGTCTCGAGCAGTGGATAGAACAGCCCGATCGAATTCGACCCTCCTCCGACACAGGCGACAGCGACATCGGGCAAGTCCGCCAGCTGTTCGACACATTCCTCGCCGATCACCTTCTGGAACTCCCGCACCATCCAGGGGAAGGGGTGAGGTCCCACCACCGAGCCAATGATGTAATGGGTGCTCTCCACGGTTCGCACCCAGTCCCGCATCGCCTCCGAAACGGCGTCCTTGAGCGTTCCCGCCCCCGAACTGACCGGGACCACCTCAGTTCCGAGCAGCCGCATGCGTTGCACATTCAGTGCCTGGCGCTCGATATCGACGACCCCCATGTAGACCGCGCACTCGAGGCCAAGGGCGGCGGCGGCCGTTGCGGCCGCGACCCCGTGCTGGCCAGCCCCGGTCTCGGCGATTACCCGTGGTTTTCCCATCCGGTGGGCGAGCAGTGCCTGACCGACGGCGTTGTTGATCTTGTGGGCTCCGGTGTGGGCGAGATCCTCCCTCTTCATTAGGACCCGAACGCCAAGCGTCTCTGAGAGCCGTCGGGCCTCCTGCAGTGGCGTGGGGCGTCCGACGAACTCGCTCAGCCAGCGCCGGAACTCGGTCTGGAACGCTTCGTCGTCCCAGGCGGCTTCAAACTCTTCTTCCAGTTCGGCCAGTGCCGGCATCAGCGTCTCGGGTGCGAAACGACCCCCGAAGTCGCCGAAGCGGCCCTGATCGTCTGGCCGGCTCAGCCGGCCACCCGAGGTCATGACCTGCGGACGGCGTCGACGAAGGAACGAATCAGACCCGCGTCCTTGACTCCGGGTCGGGTCTCGACTCCCGACGAGACGTCGACCCCCCAGGGGCGGGCCGAGGCAATTACCTGGCTGACGTTGCCGGGAGTGAGACCTCCGGCGAGGACGAAGGCCCGGTCGCTCACCGGCAAGCTGGCCGGATCCACCATCCGCCCTCCGTTGCCATCTCCGGCTTTGGACTTGCTATCGAACAACGGGTACTGGTCCAAGGGAATGTGGGCGACGTCCTCGCCTGGGTCGACTGGCCGAAGAACTTCTAGCCCGACCTCGGTTGCGGCGGCCGCTGCCTCGGCGGCGTGGAGCCCGTAGGGCTGGACCCCGGTGGCTCCGGTGGCAAGGGCGGCGGCGATTAAGTCGGGAGGGTGAAGGTCCTTGGTGAGGATGAACGCCGCTCTTTCGCTGCGTCCGATAAGGGTGGCCGCCTGATCAATTGTGATAACCCGTGGTGAACTCTGAATCAGGACGAATCCGAGGGCATCGGCTCCGGCCACTTCGGCCGCCTCGACGTCCTCGGGGCGGGTGAGGCCGCAGATCTTGACCCAAGTCAAACCGAAAGCTCCCTAATCAAACGGGTGGGGTCATCGCTTTTGACCAGGGCCTCACCGACCAAGACGGCGTCGTAGCCAGCGGCTTTCATTCGCAACGCATCGGCGGCGGTGGAGATCCCCGACTCGGCGACTGTCAAAGGGGCCATCGCGAGCTCGGCCGCCATCGCTTCGGCCACGACCAGATCGACCTCGAAAGAACCCAGATCCCGGTTGTTGACTCCGACGATGCGGGCACCCAAGTCGAGGGCGATGCGGACTTCTTCCGAATTATGAACCTCGACCAGTGCGTCGAGACCGGCGTGCTCGACGTCGTCGAGAAGACCGAGCATTTCGTTGGGAGTGATTGCAGCGGCGATGAGGAGGACGGCAGAGGCACCCATCGCCCGTGCCTCCCAAACCTGAAGCGACTCGAGTATGAAGTCCTTGCGCAGCACGGGAAGACCGGAAGCCTGCTGGGCGGCACCCAGATCGGCCGGATCTCCGTCGAAGAAGGCCGGCTCCGTGAGGACGGACAGGGCCACCGCTCCTCCCTCGGCGTAGCGGCTTGCCAGGGCGGGAACATCGAGGTCGACCGCCAGGCGGCCCCGAGAGGGAGAGCGACGCTTGATCTCGGCAATCACTCCAAGGTGGGACAGGCCGGACAGGGCTTCGCGAAAGGAGGGGGGCGTGGGCATCGCCTCGGCCCGGGCCATCACTGCCGCCCGGCGGGCGCGAAGGTCAACCACTCGCTCTCGGGTGGCATCGAGGATGCGGTCGAGCACCGGCAGATAGTAGGTAGGCCAGTCCCCCATTCAACGGGCCTCACTTGACGACGATTGCCTCCCAAGGGGCGAGTGAAGACGAAAGGCGGGATCGGACGTTGTCGGTCGAGAGGACCAACGTTCCTTCCAGGGGATGAGTCGCCTCGGTGGGTGAAAGATTGGCAGCGACCGACATAGTCGGACCCGTGGAAGAGAACCTGCGAAAGACGAGGACCGAGGGGTCAGAAGGAACCACCTCGATCGCTCCTCGCGAGAGGCTTGGCTCCCGGCGACGGAGCTGGAGCAGCCGGCGGTAGAGCGAAAGCGTGCTGGCGGGATCCTCGAGCTGGCTCTCGACGTTGACGGTGGTGTGGTTGTCGTGGCATCGGAGCCAGGGCTGGCCGGTGCTGAATCCTGCCGCCGGACCCGAACTCCACTGCATCGGGGTACGACATCCATCCCTTCCCAGACCGGGCATCCGGCGACCAAAGGGGTCGAGCTGCTTCTCGGCTGGCACCGCCAGCTCGACCATTCCCAGCTCGTCGCCGTAATAGATGGTCGGCGTGCCCCGCAGAGTCAGGAGCAGGACCGCCATGGCCCGCGCCTGGTCGAGACCGCCCAGGCGAGTGGCGATTCGAACCTCGTCGTGGTTTCCCGCCACCCAGTTGGGCCATGCTCCATCGGGAAGGGCCCGCTCCATCCCGTCGATGATCGCCCGGATCTTGGGGGCGTCGACTCCGGCCATCAGGAGCGAGAAGTTGTACGTCTGGTGGAGTTCGTCGCCTTTTCCGAAATAGCTGGCCCACCGCTCCCAGTTCCACTCGTGGATCTCCCCCACCGTGTATCGGTCGTCGTATTCGTCGACGACCGTGCGCAGCTGCCTGAAGAGGGCATGGATGTCGGGATGCGGGCCGTCGTAGATGTGCTGGGTGGCGGCCCATTCGGGGTTGAACTTGAAGGAGGTGGGATCGATCACCTTGGCGGGTGGGTTGCTGCGGAGAAACGGATCCTTCATCGCCCGTGCGGCGACATCGATCCGAAACCCATCCACCCCCCGATCCATCCAAAAGCGGAGGACATCGAACATCGCTCGGCGGAGCTCGGGGTTGCGCCAGTTGAAGTCGGGCTGGGAGGCAAGAAACGAGTGGAGGTAGTACTGGTTGGTGGCGGGGTGGCGACTCCAGGCGGGCCCACCAAAGAATGAGGGCCAGTTGTTCGGCAGATCCTGGCCTTCGCCGTCGCGCCATACGTACCAGTCGCGCTTTCGGTTCGATTCATCGGCGGCGGACTCGAGGAACCAATCATGGCGGTCGCTCGAGTGGTTGATCACATAGTCGACGATGACCCGGAGACCGAGCCGGTGAGCCTCCGTCACGAGGTCGTCGAAATCGGCCAGGGTTCCGTACATCGGGTCGACGTCGCAATAGTCGGCGACGTCGTAGCCGAAGTCGTCTTGAGGGGATGGGTAATGGGGCGATAACCAGATGGCATCCACCCTCAGGGTGTTGGCGACGTAATCGAGCTTGCTCGTGATGCCCGGGAGATCACCGATACCGTCGCCGTTGGAATCGGCGAAGGACCGTGGATAGATCTGATAGATGACACCCTCTTCCCACCACAACATGGTCGAGGGAGAGTAGGGATGCCCGCCGCCCGATCTGAGGCGCATCTCAACCCGGCCCTGATCCTTGACGATTTAGGGTCTGACCGGCAGGAGCTATGACCAACAGGCTTATTTCCAGAGTGATGGAAAAGAGTGACCGAGAAACACTGGCGTCGCTCTTTGCCATCGACGCCAGGGCGCTGGCCGCGATGCGGATTGGACTTGCTGCCATTCTGCTCTACGACTCGATCGCCAGCCTGTCGAGTCCCGACGCTCGAGCCTCGGTTACATACACCGCAATCGCGGTGCTGCCCCTGGCGCTCGCCCTGCTGGTCGGCTTCAAGACCCGCTGGGTGACGGTGCTGACGTGGCTCATATATGGCATACCGATCCGCCAGGCCCTGATCGAGCCAGGTGTTGCCATCTTCTTGGGAAAGTACGTCCTGGCGCTGTTTCTGTTTTGGTCGATCTTTCTCCCGCTCGACGCCAGATGGTCGGTCGACGGAAGGGGGAGGGACCGAGAGCGCGGGAAGGTCCTCTCGATAGCGAGCGCGGCGGCTCTCATTCAGGTCTTCTTCATCTATTTCTTCTCCGGGATCAACAAAGACTTCCGGGAATGGGTGCTCGATCCATCGGCAATGAAGACCGTGCTCGGGAGCACCGGATTTGGCAACGATCTCGGTCGCTACGTCGCCCAAGCCGATACCGCGATGGCGATCGTTTCCGTGCTGACCATCGTCCTCGAAGTCGTCGGAGCGTTGCTCCTCTTCGTCCCCGGAAGGCAGCTACCGCGGCTCAGAGTGATCCTGGTGGGAGCATTCATCGCCTTTCACCTCGGAATGGCGATATTCATGAATCTCGGCATTTTCCCCTTCGTGATGATCTCGATCTGGTTGCTTTTCCTGCCTTCATCCGTCTGGGACAGAGTTACCAACGAAGTGACCGGAGACGAGGCGCCGGCCGTCGATCGGAATCTGACTCGAAACGTCATTGCGGCTGCCGCCTTGCTGTACAGCACTGTCTCCAACTACATCACCTGGGCGTTTTTCCCCGCCGAATCAGGTTGGGCGGGCCAGTGGCAGCAGGTTGGGGTGTATTTCCTGCTTTACCAGCAGTGGGCGATGTTCAGCATCCCCTCAACGCTCGCATAGGTGACGTCGTCAGAGGACGGTGGCGGCGACTCCATCGACAACGATCTCGTCGCCGGGGTTGATCCGGCGATGGAGCAACCCAAGACCCACCGCACCTCCGGCGGTGGAAGCGACGGAGGTGATGGAGCCACCGGCGTCGGCAACGGCAGCAGGTACGGTGATCAGGCGATCGAGGCGAACGCGCCGGAGATGACGATTGACCCGGCCGTTGCGACTGTCGAGGCGAGCCACCAACTCCTGGCCGAGAAAGCAGCCCTTGCTGAAGGAGACGGCTTCTTCAACCAGCCCGGTTTCCTGGGGGATTGTGCCTTCGTCGACATCGATTCCCATGACCGGTTCTCCCGCCTCGATGCGGATCACGTTCCATTCGTCGAACGAAAGCTCGGGCAGCTGGTGCCCCCCTCCCCCCTTCGGGGTACTCCCCCGGCCCCCCTCCCCCGTTCGGGGTACTCCCCCCAACGGTCGCTTCGCTTCCTGGGGGGAGAAGGGCGCTTCGCTTTCGGGGGAGAGAAACCCGTAAGCGAGATCGGGACCGACGATGGTCGTAACCGGAACCGGCTCGGCGATCGTGGCCTTCACTCGGATCTTGTAATGGGCAAGATCATCAGCCACTTTCTTCCCCCACCCGGCGTCGGTGACCACCTCGACTCGCTCTCCCACGCCGGTGATCCACAGCAATGCCCGCAGCTTTCCCTGCGGGGCCAACAAGAAGGAGCGCACCGGCGTGGTCGGGTCCAGTTTCGAGAGGTCCTGGCTCACGAGCCCGTCGAGAAAGGCGATGGCCTGGGGCCCTTCCACCACCACCATCTCGTGGATGCCCTCGATTTGTCGCCGGTCAGGCATTTGCCGCTGCCTCCACGGCTGCCAGGCCGGCGGCAGCCTTGCTCATTGTCTCCTCGTACTCGGTGGCCGGATCCGAGTCGGCGACGATGCCGGCCCCGGCCTGGACCCAGGCCTGGCCACCGGAAATGACCACCGTGCGCAGGCAGATGGCGGTATCGACGTTGCCCGAGAAGTCGATGTAGCCCAGCGCCCCCGCGTACGGACCCCGAGCCACCGGTTCCAGCCGGTCGATGATCTCCATGGCCGCCACTTTCGGCGCTCCAGAGACGGTCCCGTGAGGAAAGGTCGCCCGCAGCACATCAACCGGTCCGACGCCGGCTCGCAGCTTCCCCGAGATGCCCGAGACGAGATGCATCACATGGGAGTAACGCTCCACCACCATCAGTTCATCCACCGCCACCGTGCCGAACTCACAGACCCGCCCGAGGTCGTTACGGGCGAGGTCAACCAGCATCACATGTTCAGCCCGCTCCTTGGGATCGGCCCGCAGCTCTTCTTCCAAAGCCAGGTCGCGGTCCGGGCTCTCTCCCCGGGGACGGGTCCCGGCGATGGGCCGGCTGAACACCTGTCCCTCCCGCACCCGCGTCATCAGCTCGGGTGAGGATCCCGCCACCGCGATCTCCGGCGTTCGGTAGAAGAAGAGGTACGGGGAGGGGTTGACCACCCGTAGCCAGCGATAGACCATGAAGGGGTCGCCGTCGAACGACATCGCCAATCGTTGCGAGACCACGATTTGAAAAGCGTCGCCGGCGACGATCGACTCCTTGGCCGAACGCACCGCCGCTTCGAACTCGGCCCGGCTCATCGTCGAGGAATGATTGGTACTGGCCTGACGCCCCTGGTCGAAGGGAAGCGCCCGATAGGGTCGGGAGTGGCCCAGCCGACTGGTCGCCCTCTCGAGCTCGACGAGCGCAGCCGCGTAATCGGCTTCGAGATCGTCGCCCACCAGTACGTTGCGAACCAGGGTCAGAGACTGTGAGACTCGGTCGAAGGCCGCCAGGGATCCCACCGCCTGCCAGGACATCTCCGGCAGCCGCCGGTCGTCCAGGGGACGGTTGGGAAGATGTTCGATGTAGCGAACGGTGTCATAGCCGAGGTACCCCACCAACCCCGAGTGGAGGGGCGGCAGACCAGGAAGATCGGCGGCCCGGACCCGGCTGACCAACTCTTCCAGAGCACCCAAAGGGTCCCCACTGCTGATCTGCTGTTGGGAGTCGACCTGGCCTTCACGGGAGGTGAGCGTGAAGAGGGGATCCCAGCCGATAAACGACCAGCGAGCCCAGTTCTCGCCTCCCTCCACCGACTCGAGAAGGAACCCGGGGTCGGCCCCGACCAGTTTCTCGAAAGCAGAAACCGGCGTCTCCCGATCGGCCAGAACCTTCGTCCATACCGGCACCAGCGGATACGACTTGGCTAGGGCCATGAATTCGTCACGACTTGGATGACAGATCATCAGATCTCCGCCAGATTTTCGAGAAATGGGATCCGGACGATGACATCGGTGACGGCTGAGGAGACCCGGTTGAGATTGCCGGTCAGCATCACCAGCCCGAAGACGGCCAGTAGGGCACCGGAAGCGATGTTGATCGGTTTTAGATAAGGCCGGGTGCGACGCAATATCCGATGCATGCCCAGAGCGGAAAGCAAGAACGGTGTCCCCAGGCCCAGGGAGTAGGAGACGAGGAGGGCAACCCCCTCCCCCAACGTCTCCCGCGTGGCGGCGGTAGCGAGGACGACGGTGAGGATTGGACCAATGCAAGGCGTCCACCCAAAGGCGAAGGCGGCGCCCATGACCGGAGGGGCGAACGCACCGAGCCGGGAGGGGCGTACCTGGGGCCGGTAATCCCGACTCAGAGGGCGTAACAAGCCCCGTTCCGAGATTGCCAGGGCGATCATCACCAACCCAAAAACGAGCACCACTCCCCCGGCGATGCGACTGGCCAGCGGAAGGTGAGCCGAGAGGAAACGTCCCAGTGAGGTGGCTGTCGCCCCGAAGGCGGCGAAGACGATCGTGAATCCGGCGATGAAAAGGGCGATCACCCACAGCATCCGCCGGGTCGATACGGCTCCTTCTTCGAGCGAGGCGACCGAATACCCCGACATCATCGAGAGGTAGCCCGGAACCAATGGCAACACACAAGGAGAAAGAAACGAAAGAACGCCCCCTCCGAAGGCGATGAACAACTGCAGAAAGAGCGAAGCGTCAGCCATGGCGTGGTACCTGCGACCATGTTCGCACGAGCCCTTTCGAAACTGACATCTCCGAAGGCCCCCGTTGAAACCGCTCCTCGACCCCATCCTTCCCTCCGCTCGTTTCGGTCCCAGTGATCGCGCCCTGACGGTGACGATGTGGCTGGTCGGGTTCGTGCAGGGGTTCACCCAGGCTCAGCCGGCGGCGACACTGCCGTTCACCCGAGCCGGGCTCGGTCTCAGCCAGGCCGACATCAGCTCACTCCTCGCCTGGGCCCGACTGGGGAGCCTGCTGGCGGTGGGGCTGTCAATCTGGGCGGACCGATCGGGCCGGCGTCGACCATTGCTGGCGGCCTATGCGCTCCTGGTGGTGGCGAGCGCCGCCGGCGGACTGGTGACCTCCCCGATTCAGTTCGGTCTGTCGCAAGGATTGGTGAGGGGGGCCACCTCGGGTTTGTCGACTCTCGGTGTGGTCTGGCTGGCCGAACATCTGGCTCCCCGGATCCGTGCCTACGGGGTCGGGATCTATGGGGCGGCGGGGAGCTTTGGGGCCGGGCTGGCGGTGATTGGATTGCCCCTGGCCGAAGCCAACTGGCGGATTCCCTACTTTCTCACCGGGGCCGGCCTGGTCTTGCTCCCCGTTCTGGCCTACCGCATACGAGAGGCGAGAGACCCCGGAACCTTCCCGCCCCGCAGGGTGGACACCAGCTTTCTGCAGACCCCGGTTTTTTTGGTTGCCGCCCTGACTTCGCTGCTCCCCTCGGCTTTCTCTTCTCTCGGACTGGCCTTCCTCACCGAGCGATTGGTCAACCAAGTGGGCCTGACCTCGGGCGAGGCGGTGTTGCTGACTCTTTCCGGAGGAACCGTCGGCGCCGTCGGGTTCTTTCTCGGCGGACGCTTGGCGGACACCTGGGGAAGGCGCCCGACAACAATCCTCGCTCTGCTCTCGATTCTCAGCGGCGGCGTCGCCGTCTACAACCTGGGATCGGTCTCACTGCTATTCCCGGCGCTGGTCGTTTCCTCCTTCGGTTCCTTCGCCTACGTCCCCGCCGCCTCGATCCATCGCGCCGAGCTTTTCCGCCCTGACCAGCGGGCTACTGCCAGCTCGGCCCTCACCTGGGTCGGGACTCTTGGCTCCGCGATTGGGCTGCTCACTGGAGGTCTGATGATCGATCGCCTCGGGCTGAGCGCCACTATGGCTTCGCTGGGCTCGGCTGTGCTAGTGGCGGCTCTGCTGACCCTGCGTCTCCCCGAGACACGCGGCCTCCTCCTCGATCGTTGGGAAGACACCGGGGAGGAGGACCAGCAGCCGAGCCAAGATCATGAGACCGATCGCCCACCAAACACCGCCCAAACCCCACCCGCTCCGAACGACGACGACGAGAAGCCCAGCGGTGGCGAGGAGCCCCAGGCCTGACGATGCCATCATCCGGGCGAGCCGAAGCTGACCGAGCACGACGCCGTCGAGAACCCACAACCAGGCGGCGGGGACCGCCAGGATCGCCAGCACCGAGGTGACACTGCCAAGCTCAGATGCCACCGCTTGGGTGGGGGCGAATATGGCTGCCAGCGGAGGCCCGGAGACCAGCCAGAGTCCCGCCAGTACCACCCCCATCAGGCTCCCCCACCAGAGCAGCCGTCTGATGACATCAGTCTCTCCCTCGAGATCACCCCGGCCGGTGGCCTCGGCCACCAAGGTTTGGGCGGCGATGGCCAGCCCGTCGACCAACATCGCTGACAGGAACCAGGTCTCACGAAGGATCTGATGGGCAGCGAGGGCGTCGACGCCGATTCGGGCCACAGCCGCAGTGGAAATCGAAAGCGTCGATACCAGAAAGAGCGTCCGAGCGGTGATAAGGGCGCCGGGTCGAAGCAGGCTGTGGAGGCTGGCGAAACCGGACCATGACAAGATCCCCAGGCGCCGCTTGAGATAGACGACGAAGGCCCCCGCCCCGATGAATTGAGCGGCGACCGAGCCGAGCGCCGCGCCGCTCACTCCCATGTCCAGGCCGAAGATGAAGATCGGGTCGATCACGGCGTTGAGGGCGTTGATGACGACCGTGATCAGGAGTGGGGTGCGAGTGTCGGCCAATCCGCGGAATGACCCGTGGCCGGCGAGGATCACCAGCACGGCAGGAGCGGCGAGCGCCTTGATGCGGAGATAGTCAAGGGCGGGAGCCATCACCTCGGGACCGGTCTGGACCAGCAGCAGGATCGGACGGGCGAACAGGATCAAGATCAGGGTCGTGATGATTCCCAGGCCGATGGCGAGAACCAGCGACGAGGAAATCACCTCACTCGCCCTTTCTCGATCCCCTGCCCCCTGTGCTCGCGCCACCATCGGGGTGGTGACATAGGCGAGAAAATTGAAAACGACGAAGACGAAGCCGAAGACAGCTCCGTTGACGGCCAGTGCCCCCAGGGCACTGGCGCCTAGCTGGGAGACGAAGAAAGTATCGGCCAGGGAGAGCAGGGGCTCAGCCGCGAGCGCACCCAACGCCGGAATGGCAAGGGCAAAGATCCGGCGGTCGATGCTTCGCATCAGATGCGCTTGAACGGCCACTGACAGATGCGGTTGAGCTCGCACTCGGGGCACCGGGGACGGCGAGCCTCGCAGATGTCGCGTCCGAACTGGATAAAGCGCATCGATATCCCCGACCAGGACTTGCGTGGATAGAGCGCCTTCAAATCGGCCTCGATCTTCACCGGGTCTTTGTTGGCCGTGAGGTCGAGGCGCCCCGCCACGCGTCGAACGTGGGTGTCGACGGCGATGGCGGGAGCGGCGAATGCCTCGGCCAACACAACGCTGGCAGTTTTGCGGCCGACCCCCCGCAGGGTCACCAGCTCCTCGAGCCGATCGGGCACCACCCCTCCGAACCTCTCTTCTAGGTCCTTCGAAAGAGCGATGATCGACTTCGTCTTCTGCCGATAGAAGCCGGACGAGAAGATGATCTGCTCGACCTCCTCCGGGTTGGCGGCCGCAAGATCGGCGGGGGTGGGAAAGCGGGCGAAAAGCACAGGACTGATGCGGTTGACGTTCTCGTCGGTGGTCTGCGCCGACATCACGGTCACCACCAGGAGCTGCCAAGGATCCTGATAGTCGAGGGCGGTGCCGATGTCGGGATACCGCTCCTTCAATAAGGCGAGGATGCGGTTGGCACGCCGGCGAGCAGCCGGGGTTGGCGGAGGAGGTGAGGGCTTGAGAGGCAAGGGCTCGATGGTATGAGGCTCCTAGCCTTCCCGGCCCTTGCTCTCTCGCACCACCCGGGCCGGACTGGCCATTGCCGCCGCCTCCTTCCTGTTCGGCTCGACTTTCGTCGTCATCAAGGATGCGGTGGCGAGTTTCCCCCCGATCTCCTTCGTCACCTGGCGTTTCCTCCTCGGAGGATTGGTCCTGATGGTGTTCGTGCCTCCACGGGGAAAGGCGGTGTGGCGGGATGGGGCAGTGGCGGGGTCGTTGCTCTTCGTCGGCTACAGCCTGCAGACCGCCGGTCTCGTCACCACCGGCGCATCGAACTCGGCGCTCATCACCGGGCTTTTCATCATCATCACGCCGCTGCTGGCGGCCTTCCTTTATCGCCGGAGTCCCTCCCTTGGTGTCGAAGCCGCCGCCCTCCTCGCTTTTGTCGGAGTGGTCTTCCTCACTTACCGCCCAGGAACCGCTTTGGTGCGCGGCGACCTTTTGACAGTTGGGGCCGCGGTCGCCTTCGCCGGGCACATCATCGCCCTCGACCGCCTGGCCAGCCGGCACTCGCTGGTCTCCTTCACCGCCGTGCAGCTGTTGATCACCGGCGTCCTCGCCTTTCCACTTGCCGCCGCCATCGAGGGGATCCCACTGCCCGGCCGCCGCCAGCTGCCGGCGATTTTGATCACCGCCCTCGGGGTTTCGATCGGCGGCTATCTCCTCCAGTTATGGGCGCAAACGATCATCAGCCCTTCTCGCACCGCCATCCTCTTGGCCCTTGAGCCCGCCTTCGCGGTGGCGACCGCGGCCGTGGTCCTCAGTGAGCGATTGACCGTGGCGGGCTGGGTGGGCGCCGGCCTCATCATGGTGGCGATCTTGTTGGTTATCCGGTTCGGTGCCGCTGAAGTCGCCGGTAAAGATGAGTGACGATTCTGATGAGCGCTACCACCACCATCAACGAGATCACCAGGTATACCGCCAGCGCCGGGCCGGCGGTATAGCGCTCGGGGCAGGCCGAGAGCCCACCCTCGCAGAGCCCGTAACCGGTTCCTCCCCGCAGCAGATCGAGAAGGACC
Source organism: Acidimicrobiia bacterium (assembly GCA_035253825.1). Classification (GTDB taxonomy): domain Bacteria; phylum Actinomycetota; class Acidimicrobiia; order Spongiisociales; family ZC4RG35; genus JACCTH01. The sequence continues at coordinate 25,318 of DATFBM010000010.1, forward strand.
AGGATGGGCAGCGCCGCCAGTCCGATCGCCAGCAGCACGAGCAGCAACAAGAGGGCTCGGACCCACACCATCATGCGTTAACGCTACCGGCCGCAGCGGCATCGCTCGGTACACTCGACTGTCCTGTGGGGTATTTCGAGGAGTCGTTTACAGCCGCCGAAATCACGGTCCTGAAGCGATTCTTCACCAATGTCGACCAGCCGGTCTTTGCGCTCATCAACCTTCCCGAAGTAGTCAAGGGTGCCCTCTTCGCCCGCTACTCCCGGTCGGCCAAATCGGTCCGCCGCCTTTTCCTCGACGAATTCGTCGCCGATGCCGACGCCGGGATCGAAGCCATCGCAGATGCCTTTGGAACCAACACTGGAAGCGATCCATTGATCGACCAGAAGCGGGCGGAAGGGCTTTATCGCAGGGTCTTCTTCGAGTACGGCGATGACTCGGTCGCCCAGCTTGGCGGGGTCCACCTCGCTTGCGAGCAGGCCTCGAACATCCTCACCAAGGTGCTCGAGTGGGGACGTCTTGCTTCCTATCTCGAGCAGTCCACTCGATACATCGCCTACGACGCCCCGCTCGGCGATCGCTACCGCTATTTCGTACCGGAGGAGATCGAACAGTCCCCGCTAGCCACCGAGTACCGGACGTTTATGGAGGAGACCTTCGACACTTACCGGGCGATGGTTCGGCAGATGATCTCGTATTTTCAGGAGCGGTTCCCGCGTCAAGCCGAGGACTCTCTCGGAGTATGGAACGCCACGATCCGCGCCAAGGCTTGCGACACAGTGCGAGGGTTGCTCCCCGCCTCGACCCTTTCCAATGTCGGCATCTACGGCAGCGGACAGGCCTACGAGATGGCACTGATCCGAATGACCGCCCATCCCCTGGCGGAGGTTCGCTCGTATGGGGCGATGATGCTCACCGAGCTGCGGAAGGTGATCCCCTCTTTCCTCACCCGCGTCGATCTGCCCGATCGAGGCGGAGCCTGGTCCGAATACCTCTCCTCGACCAGGAGCGCGCTCGAGGGCCTGGCTCCACAGGGAGATCTCATCGAGCCCTTCGAGTCCGAGGAGCAGGTCATGTTGACCGACTGGGATCCCGATGGCGAATTGAAGCTGGCGGCGGCCGCTCTCTATGCCGGATCCGAGCTGAGCGATGCCGATCTGCTCGCCTACGCGAGGAGGATGGATTTCGACGAACGAGCACAGGTGCTGGCTGCGCTCTTCGGCGATCGGCAGAACCGCCGTCACAAACCGGGGCGAGCCCTGGAGCGCACCACTTACCGCTTCGACGTCTTATGCGACTTCGGTGCCTTCCGTGATCTGCAGCGGCATCGGTTGATGACCATCGAGTGGCAACGTCTCGGTACCCGCCTCGGTTACCAGTGCCCCTCGGAAATCGAAGATGTTGGCCTCGCTTTCGATTTTCGCCGGGTCATGGAACGGGCCGGGGAGCTCTACGAGAGCACACGCGCCACCCTGGGGCCCGACGTTGCCCAATACGTGGTGCCCTTCGGCTTCAACATCCGCTTCGTCATGGAGATGAACGCCCGCCAGGCCTGTCATCTGATCGAGCTGCGAACTCAGCCCGCTGGCCACCCTTCCTATCGCCGGGTTGGTCTCGAGATGCATCGCCAGATCGCCGAAGTCGCCGGCCACCACGCCATCGCCCGGGCGATGAAGTACGCCGACTACTCCGACGTCGAGCTCGAACGCCTCGACAGCGAACGCCGGGCCGAAACCCGCCGCGTCGCCGCCTCTGGTGTCTGATGTCTGATCTGACGTCTGATATCTGATATCTGATCTCTGATATCTTCCCCCGATGGCTGAGATCGACGTCGATGCCGTCATTGCTCGGTATCGAGACCGCGCCGAGGCCGTACGCGAGCGGGGTCTCCCTCCAGTCGCCGGTGAGGAACGAAAGCGACTGATCCAGCAGGCCGAGACCGACTTTCTCGATTTCTCGTTGATCGCGGCGGCTAGCTGGGTGGTCGAAGAGGACCAACTAGTACTGCGCATTCCTCTTCATCCGTGACCCGGCTGATCCTCGTCTCCGGTAAAGGAGGCGTCGGAAAGTCCTCGCTTGCGGCCGGGCTGGCCCTGGCTCACCAACGCGCCGGCGCCCGGGTGCTCGGAATCGACGTCGCCGGAACTGGAGGCCTCGCCGCCCACCTCGGCCTCACCCGCCTCGAGTTCAAGCCGGTTGAGGTGAAACCCGGTCTCGATGCTCTCACCGTCGATCGCGCCAAGGCCCTCATCGAATACCTTCAGGTTCAGGTGGGGATACCGGGCCTCGCCACGCTGGGACCGGCGGCGCGATTCTTCGATGCCCTCGCCTCAACCGCCCCCGGAGTGCGAGAGGTGGTGACCCTGGGGAAGGTGATCTGGGAGGTGCTGCAACGCCGTTATGACATCGTGGTGGGAGATTGCCCACCGACCGGACAGGTGACGGGCCTCTTGCGGGCCCCTCGAACCGTGGCGGAGTTGGTCCCGGCGGGGCGGATCCGCCATCAAGCCGACTTGATGTCCGAGGTCCTCGACTCGTCAGAACAATCCGAACTGGTGCTGGTGACGCTCCCCGAGGAGCTTCCGACGCTTGAGACGGAAGAGACCCTCGAAGTTCTGGCCAAGGAGAAGCTGATCGGGTCGACGATGGTGGTCACCAATCGGGTGCTGCCACCGCTTGACACCGAAGCCAAAGGCACGGGAGTGGTTGCGGAGGCGGCGTCGATGCATCGATCCCTCTATCGGCGCCAACAACAGTGGCTGGAGCGCCTGCCACCGCGCAAGACCTTCAACTATCTCTTCGGCCTCCTGACCGAGAGCGAGGTGGCGGCGCGGCTCTCCGAGGAATGGGGGGAATGATGGCGAGCAAGGCGATCGTCGTCACCGGCGCTGGCGGGGTGGGGAAGACCACGGTGGCAGCGGCGCTGGGAGTAAAGGCTGCCAGCCAGGGCAAGAAGACACTGGTGCTGACGGTCGATCCGGCCCGGCGATTGGCAGATGCCTTAGGCGTGGAACTGGGGGGACGGCCCCGAAGGCATCCCGAGCTGGAGACTCTCTCGGCCGGGATGCTCGATTCGGCTGCCTCCTGGATCACCGTCGCTCGGCGGCATGCCGATCCCGAGGTGGCAGATCGGTTGGTCACCAATGAGTTCTTTGAGGCCGCAACAATTCATTTCCCGGCCTCGCAGTCATACGCCGCCGCTGAGGAAGCCACCGCCTATATCGAATCGCGAAAGTGGGACCTGGTGGTGATCGACACTCCCCCGGCCGCAGGGGGGATCGAGTTTTTCACCGCCCCGGCCCGCATGTCGGAGCTGGTGGGGGGCCGGCTGCTTCGCCTCCTCACCGGGGGCAGGATTCCCGGCAGGACCGCCCTATTCAATCGCGGCGCCAAACCGTTGCTGCGCTTCGCCGATCAGCTCCTGGGCTCCGACCTCCTGGAGCGAGTGGCGCAGTTCGCGATGGACCTCCGCACGACCTACGACGGCGTCTCCCGGCGGTCGCGGGCCATCGAGGGCCACTTCCGGAGGGCGATCACCCTGGTGGTGACGACCGCCGATCCCGCCCCCTTGTCAGAGGCGGCCCGGTTCTTCATCGAACTCCCCGAGGTTGCCTCAGCCCCGAAAGCGGTGGTCTTCAACCGCACGCTTCCCGCCGACTGGGTGGGGGCAGCGATACCACCTCGGACCCCGACGGCTCTAGCCGACAACCTGAGACGGTGGGAGGCGGAGGCGCACCGACAGCGGGACGCCCGCAACGGATTTGCGGCCAGATTCCGGGTGCCGCTGGTGACCATCCCCTGGCTGACCGAGGATCCCACCGATCGCCACACCCTCGAGGCGGTGGTCGACGAGGCCAGCGCCTGGCCGGCCCTCTGGTAACCGGGAACCTAATGCTATAGGCCGTGGTTTCCACGGCTCATAGCATTAGGTTCGTCCCCTAAGTGACAGCTGCTGCCTTCTTCGATCTCGACCGGACCTTGATCTCGGGAGCTTCGATCTTTCCCTTCGCGGTCGAGGCCTGGCGGGCGGGTCTGGTGAAGAACGCCGACATCGCCCGCTTCGCCACCGGGGCCCTGGCCTTCCTCGCCTTTGGTGACAAAGGTGACAAGTCGGAGGGGACCAGGGCCGCCATCCTCGGGCACGTCAATGGCGTCTCGGTCGATGTGCTCGGCGAGGTGGCAGCACGAGTTCTCCCTCGCCTGAGCGACCGGGTGCGGCCCGAGTCGAGGCGGCTGATGAAGATGCATCATGAGGCGGGTCGCGAGACGTGGATCGTCTCCGCCTCGCCCTACGGCATCGTCGCACCTCTGGCGACCACCTTGGGGATGACTGGGGCCATCGCCACCAAAGGCAAGGTGGTCGACGGGTATTTCACCGATGAACTCGACGGACCGTTCGTGTACGGCCAGGGAAAGGTCGAGGCGATCAAGCAGCTGGCGGACGAGAGGGGTTACGACCTGGCCGCCTCGTACGCCTATTCCGACTCGATCTCGGATCTGCCGATGCTCGAGGCGGTGGGCCATCCGGTTGCGGTCAACCCCGACCGGGACTTGGAGAGGATCGCCCACGACCGCGGCTGGCCGGTTGTGATCTTCGCCCGCAAGACCAAACGCGCCATCGCATTGGGGCTCGGGACCAGTGCCGCCGGTGGTCTCGCCCTTGGCACCTATGCGCTGGGTCGCTATCAGGGTCGGCTGGCCGAGCGCACTCGGCGCTGATCCCCCGGCAGCTTTAGCCCGGGTTTAGGACCAGAAGGGAGAGTCCTCCTAATGAAGCGCCTTGTTGCCGCCACCCTCGTTGCCATATTCGTTCTTGGGTCAATCGCGACGTTGGTCCACTTGGAGTTGCCCGCTCCGACAGGGCCCTATGCGGTGGGTCGCCTGGAAAGAACCTGGACCGACACCACCCGAGCCGAGGAACACACCCCGGCCCCGGCCGACCGCCGGCAGGTAGGAGTGATCGCCTGGTATCCGGCTGTCGATGGCACAGGCACCCCCGCCACCTATCTGTCGAACCAGAACGACATGATCGAGGCGCTGGCCGCCAGCGGCGAGGTCAACGCTCTTGCGGCCCAAGGGCTGCGCTGGGTCCGTGGGCATGCGCGAGCCGAGGCTGAGATCAATCGGTCGCATTCGAAGTTTCCGGTCGTCCTGCTATCTCCCGGTAATGCCACCAACGTCGAGTTCTACAGCTCAATTGCTGAAGACCTGGCCAGCCACGGATACATCGTCGTGGGGGTGAATCATCCCTATCAAGTCGCGGCCACTTTGCTGGCAGACGGAGCCATCGCTTTCTATCAGGAAGATCTGTCGGTGCCAGCGAAAGTCATCGAAAGGAGCCTCGACCTGCGGTTCGTCCTCGATCGACTTGAACGAGAAACGAGCACGGGCGACCTGTTCGACGGGCGAGCCGATCTCGATTCCTTGGGAGTCATGGGTCACTCGAACGGCGGCCTGACGGCGGTGGAATTTTGCAGGGCCGAGGCCCGCATCGACGCCTGCTTGAACATCGACGGCCAGGCTGGGGGCGGCGCCCTTGGTACGGGACCCAACGATCAGGTTCCCGAGCAATCGTTCATGTTCCTGACCAAGGAGGAAGATCTTCATGAAGAGCTCGCTGCTCGCTTCGAGACCGGCCGTCAGGGTGGTTACCGAGTCGTGATTCCGGCCGCCTCCCATGACGACTTTGCCGACGGCTCCCTCTTCGTACCTTCACTCTGGCTCTTCGACCGGACCGTTGACAGAGTCAACGAGACGACGCGGGGTTTTGTCAATGCCTTCTTCGACATGACTCTTAAGGGGAGTCCTCAGTCGGTGCTGGGCGAGGTCTCGGCTCCGACCGATGTCTACGTCTACGTCTACCCGCTGGTCCGGACCTAGCCCCCCTCCCCTCTACGGGGTACTCCCCCCAACGCTCGCTCCGCTCCCCCTGGGGGAGAAACAGGGGTTAGACGACGGCGCCCGGCCCCAGCAGGGCTTTGAGTTCGGCATAGAGGGTCGAAGAGGGCTCTACCCGGTGGCGATCGTCGAAACGGAGCACCTTGTGGGATTCGCCCGTTTCCATCTGCAGCATCACCGGCGCCGGCCCCGGGTGGCTCTGGAGAATGGTCTTGAGTTGGCCGACCAATCGGGCGGAGATGGCCCGGGCCGCGATCCGAAGGCGAACGGTCGAATCGGTCCGGATCTTCAACTCGCGCACGGACCGCGCTCGCACCTTGACCTCGTCACCGCGCTGGTCGACCGATCCGTCGATGAGCACGATGGCATCGGGGGTGATGAGCTGGCCGAATTCTTCGACCACTCGGGGAAACATCACCACCTCCACCGAGGAGTCGAGGTCCTCGACCTGGAGAAAGAGGATCAACTCATTGTTCTTGGTGTAGCGGCGATTGATCCCGGCCACCAAGCCACCGATCGTCACCGAAGCCCGGTCCGGTTTCTCGCTCAGGGAGCTGATCGGCTCCGTCTCGATGGCCAGGGTGGTGCCAACCATCAGCAGGGGGTGATCGGAGACATACAGGCCCAGCATCTCTTTTTCGAAGGAAAGCTTGACCTTGGTCGACCACTCAGCGCTGCTCATCTCGTCGTGGATCGGGCTGGTCTCACTCACCTCGGCAGCAAATAGCGAGAACTGACCCAGCTCTTCGTTCCGACGGCGCTCGACCGTCGAGTCAAGGATCTCCTCGTACCGGAGGAAGAGACCCTTGCGACTATGTCCCATCCCGTCGAAGGCACCGGCCTTGATCAACGACTCCACCGTCCGTTTGTTGAGGGCGAGGAGGTCGACGCGATCGGCGAAATCGAAGAAATCGGTGAAGGGACGTTCGGAGCGAGCTGCGATGATCTTCTCCACCACGCCTTCTCCGACATTGCGAACCGCCGAAAGACCAAAGCGGATTTTGCCGTCGCGGACCGTGAAGTCGACCTCGGACTCGTTGACGTCGGGCACCAGGACATCTATTCCCTGGTTCCGGCACTCAGCCAAGTAAACCGCGGTCCGCTCCTTGTCGCGCTTGGTGGCGGTGAGCAGTGATGCCAAATACTCGGGAGCGTGATAGGCCTTGAGCCAGGCGGTCTGATAGGCGATCAAGGCATAGCAAGCGGCATGCGCCTTGTTGAAGCCGTAGCCAGCAAAGGGCTCGATGGCATCGAAAAGATCCGCCCCCACCTTCTCCGGATGGCCGAGCTTTACGCACCCGGCGATGAACTTCTGGCGATGAGCCGCCATCTTGGCTTTGACCTTCTTACCCATCGCCGAGCGCAGCTCGTCGGCTTCGGCCATGGTGTAGCCCGCCATCGCCTGGGCGGCCTGCATCACCTGCTCTTGATAAACCATGATCCCGTAGGTGTTGTTGAGGAATGGCTCCAGCGCCGGATGCGGGTACTCGACCTTGGATCGTCCGTTCTTGCGGTCGGCGTAGGCGGTGTGCATCTGCGCCCCCAACGGGCCGGGGCGGTAGAGCGCAACCAGGGCCACGATGTCTTCGAAGCGGTCGGGGGCGAGCGAGCGCACCAGGGCCCGGAGGCCGGTCCCCTCGAGTTGGAAGACCCCAATGGTATCGCCGCTCTTCAAGAGCTCGAAGACCGCGGGGTCGTCGAGGGGGATCTTGTCGATGTCGATCTTCTTTCCCTGACCGGCCTCGACGAGCTCGATCGTGCGCTCGATGATCGAAAGGTTGCGAAGGCCGAGGAAGTCCATCTTCAGCAAGCCGAGCGAGGCGATGCCGTTCATCTCGTACTGGGTTACGACTTCGGCGTCATCCCCTTTGCGCTGCACGGGGACCAGCTCGGTCAATGGCTCGGGCGAGATCACCACCGCCGCGGCGTGAATCGAATCCTGTCGTCGCAGGTGCTCTAGCCCCCGAGCCATGTCGATGACCTCGCGCGCCACCGGGTCGTTGGCATAGAGCGAGCGCAGCTCGGTGGCGTTGGAATGGAAGTTGCGCTCATCGGGAGAGGCATCCGCTGCCAACGGCTCGAGCACCACTTGCAAAGGCGCTTCGCGTCCCAGGATCGGCGGGGGCATGGCTTTGGCGATCCGGTCGCCGATGGCGTAGGGATGCCCGAGGACCCGGGCCGAGTCGCGTATCGCCTGCTTTCCCTTGATGGTGGAGAAGGTGACGATCTGAGCGACGTGGTCGGACCCATACTTTTCGGCGGCATAGCGGATCACCTCGCCCCGGTACCGCTCGTCGAAGTCCATGTCGATGTCGGGCATCTCCCGCCGACCGGGATTGAGAAAGCGCTCGAAGATCAAGCCGTGAGCGATGGGATCGAGATCGGTGATCTGCAGTGCGTAAGCCACGATTGATCCCGCCGCCGAGCCGCGCCCCGGCCCCACTCTGATCCGGCGCTGGCGGGCAAAACGGATCAGGTCCCAGACGATCAGGAAGTAAGCGGGAAAGCCCATATCACTGATCACCGCCAGCTCGGCGCGGATGCGATCTCCGATCTCCCCCGAAATCTCGCCATAACGACGGCGGGCCCCTTCGATCACGAGGTGCTCGAGATACGAGGATTCGGTATGCCCTTCCGGCACCGGGAATTGCGGCAACAGGTAACGGCCGAACTCGAGCTCGACCTCGGTGCGATCTGCGATCAGCAGCGTGTTGTCACAGGCCCCGGGATAGGTGTCCTCGGGAAAGAGACGGCGCATGTCGGCTGCCGTCTTGAGATAGAACTCGGTGCTGTCGAACTTGAGACGGTTGGGTTCGTCACGGTTGGAGCCGGTCTGGATGCAGAGGAGGACGTCGTGGGCGTCGGCCTCGGCCTGGCGGGTGTAGTGGGCATCATTGGTGGCGAGAAGCGGAGCCCCGATCCGGTGGGAGATCTCCAGCAGGTCGGGGGTGACCCGGCGCTGGGCGTCGAGGCCATGGTCCTGCAGCTCGATGAAGAAGTTCTCCCGGCCGAAGATGTCCTGGTAATGGGCAGCGGCCTTCAAGGCGGTGTCGAAGTCGCGCACCGTCTTCGGGCCCGACTCCTCCCGGGCGCCATCGGGGGCGAGGTGGCGCGCTACCGGTCCGCTGAGACATCCCGAGGTCGCCACGATCCCCTCCGAGTAGCGGCTGAGGAGATCTGAATCCATCCGGGGCTTGTAGTAAAACCCGTCGAGGTAGGCGAGGGAGGAGAGCTTGATCAGGTTCCGATAGCCGGTTTGTGTGGTCGCCAACAGGGTCATGTGCATCCGCTGGTTTTCCGCCGCTCGGGGCCGGTCGAAGCGTGAGCCCTCGACTACGTAAGCCTCGATCCCAATGATCGGCTTGATGCCGGCGGAGGTGGCGGCCTGATAGAAGTCCACCACCCCGTACATGACGCCGTGATCGGTGATTGCCACCGCCGCCTGACTATCGGCGGCGGCCGCTTCGACCACGTCTCGCACCCGGGCGGCGCCGTCCAGCATGGAGTATTCGGTATGGAGGTGGAGATGGGCGAACGATCTCGACCTCCCCGAAAACGACATGGCTGTAACTTAGCCGCTAGAGCATCACGGACAAGACCGCCAAAATCGCCAACCCCACCGGCACTAGCACCCGTTGCCGGGCCGGGATTCGAGACCAGATCTCGCCGGTGAGAATCCCCGCCAAGAGCCCTCCGAGGTGGCCTTGCCAGGAGATACCGGGGATCAGGAAGGGAAGGGCGATGTTGAGGAGGAGGGAGATCCAGAGACTCGAAAGCAAGTTGCGACCGAAGGCGGTGTCTCGCATCTTGTAGGCGGCGTGCAGCCAGAGGCCGAAGAGACCGAATACCGCCCCCGACGCTCCCACCAACACGTCTTCCGGACGCCCGAAATGGAAGGCGAAGGCCCCTCCCGCTCCGGCGGCCCCTAGATAGAGGGCGAGGAAGGAGGCACGGCCGTAGCGAGCCTCGACCGCCGGACCGAGCTGAAAAAGGGCGTACATGTTGAAGAGGATGTGGGCGATCGTGGCGTGGAGGAGGATCGGGGTGAAGATCCGCCACCACTCCCCTGCGGCCACGAGTTGATTGGCCTGGACCAACTCGAAGAACACGCGCCCACCGAGATCACCTGCGTATTGAGTGATCAGGTAGGCGACAATCGTCACCGCCAGGATCCCGAAGGTGATCGGCGCTCCTCGTCGCAGCCGGGTGGCGGTGCCGGGGCGGGTGGCAATCATCCTCTGGCGTCCCCGCTGGCGGGCACACTCGGGACAGAATTGGCCGACGCTCCCCGGAGTCGAACAACCCCCGCATATGGGTCGCTCGCAGCTGACGCAGCGCAATCCAGTGGGCCGGTTCGGGTGGCGGTAGCAAACAGTTTCGCCGGTCGCCGCTGCCTGGGGTTCGGTCATATGGAAGAAAAACCTACCGCGGACCCGTCGCTGAGCGAGCTCATCGCCCCCGGATGAACGGCCAGTGCCTTCTCGAGCTCGACCGGCAAAGGCGAGTCAATCGTCAGCTCGACATCGGTCACCGGATGCCGGAATCGCAGGCGGGCAGCGTGGAGGAACATCCTCCGCAGTCCCCGGGCCGAGCGGTGCCTCGAGTAAGTCCGATCGCCCGCCACCGGGTGGCCGATGGCGGCCAGGTGCACGCGGATCTGATGGGTGCGACCGGTCTCAAGGTCGACCTCGAGCAGAGCCAATCCTTCTCCTTGCCAAATAACGCGATAGTGGGTGCGAGACGGCCGCCCTTCCGGGCTCACCTTCTGGCGCGTGGGCCGGGTGGGATCGCGGGAAATCGGCGCATCGATGGTGCCGGTCGACATCTCCATCTCCCCGTGGACCAGGGCCAGGTACTGGCGATGGATGCGCCGGGCGGCCAGGTCTTTCACCAATCGGGCATGGATTTCCTCTGCCCGGGCGACCACCAAGAGCCCCGAGGTTTCCTTGTCGAGACGATGGACCAGGCCCGCCCTCAATTCCCCGCCGACCCCCTCCAGCTCGGGATAGAGCATCAAAAGCCCGGCAGCCAGAGTGCGGCTCTCCCGACCGGCGCCGGGGTGCACCACGACCCCGGCGGGTTTGTCCACCACCAGCAGGTGTTCGTCCTCATAACGGACCTGGAAGGGGACCGCCTCCGGCTCGAGGGTTGGCGCTGAGACCGGCAGCTCGAACTCGATCTCGGTACCGTCAATGCGCTGGTCGGGCTCGACCGGGTGAGCATCGACCAAGACTCCGTGGGCGAAGAGGGAGCGAGCGGTTTGGCGGGAGACGCCGGCCAGCGCCGCCACGATCTTGTCGGCCCGCTCTCCCAACAGCTCGGCCGGAATCTCGACCCGGTTCCGCAAGCTACGCCCTTTTCGGAGACCGAACCGCCCCCAGGAGCAGGATGGCGATGGCGACGGAGACGGCCGAGTCGGCGATGTTGAACGTCGGCCAATAAGGGATCTGAATCCAGTCGATCACGGGACCGTCGAGAAACCCCGGACCACGGAAGATGCGGTCGGTCAGGTTGCCGATGGCCCCGCCCAATACGAGGCCGAAGGCCACTTGCTCGTGGACGGGCCGAGGTTTGGCAAGGGCGTAACTGATAAATCCCACCGCCGCCACCGCCGCCAGCCCAAGCAGGCGACCGGCGTCGGGCAGAAGAGAGAAAGCGGCGCCACTGTTCTCGGTGAAGCGAAAGACGAGGAAGTCGCCGAGGATCGATTGGGGCCCGGAGGCGAAGGTGGTCGCTGCCCACCGCTTGGTCAGCTGATCGAGGGCGACGACGACAGAGGCGAGGCCGTAGGCGGGGAGCGCCCGCCGTAGATCAGCTACGACGAGCGCAGCTGACGCACTCGGTGGCATAGGGAAGGACTTCCAGCCGGGCCACTGGGATCGGATTCCCGCAGCTCTCGCAGACGCCGTATGTCTTGTCGGCCACCCGGGAGAGGGCCCTTTCCACCTTGCGCAGCAGGTCAACAGTGTTTTGGCCCAGTGACAGCTCCTTCTCGTACTCGAAGTTCATCGAGCCTGCCTCGGCGCTGCCCGGATCAGGGCTGCGCTCGGCCGAAGTCTCGGTCTGCCGAGCCTCCTCCAGCTCACGCTCATGTTCCTCGATCATCCGCTCGAGACGCGCTTGTTCTTCCTCGAGCTGGCTTCGAAAACGCTTGAGAGTATTGGCGGCTAGTTGTCTGGCCATATCCTTGCTACAAATCGCCCACGGAAAGTCGGGGAACGATAGCCCGGGCCTGGAATTATTTAACGGGCTCAAGCCCTTTCCGTATTCCTAGAGTTTGAGCCAATGAGTTCCCGATCGAGTTTTCAACGCGCACGTCCCCAGGTCGATTTTCCGGGCCTGGAGCGAGAAATTCTCGATCTCTGGGACGAGCTCGGCGCCTTTCAGGCATCGGTTGATCGCCGGGCCGACGCTCCCGAATACGTCTTCTATGACGGTCCCCCATTTCCCACCGGGAGCCCCCATTTCGGCACTCTGTTGGCATCGGTTTTGAAAGACGTGGTTCCTCGCTACTGGACCATGCGCGGCTTTCGGGTGGAGAGGCGCTTTGGCTGGGATACCCACGGTCTCCCGATCGAGATGGAGGTGGAGAAAAATCTCGGGATCTCCGGCCCCCGCCAGATCGCCGAGTACGGGGTCGATCGTTACAACGAGGCCTGTCGGGCTCACGTCCAGGCCAACACCGAGAACTGGCGCCGGGTGATCCGCCGGATCGGCCGCTGGGTAGACATGGACAACGACTACCGGACCATGGACACCGACTTCATGGAGTCGGTCTGGTGGGCAATGCGCCAGCTTTGGGACAAAGGCCTGGTCTACCGGGACTTCAAGGTTCTCCCCTACTCCTGGGGCGCCACCACCCCCCTCTCCAACTTCGAGGTCAACCTCGGCGGCTACCGGGACGTCGACGATCCTTCGATCACCGTCAAGTTGAGGGTGAGAGAAAGTCAGGGCGTGGTCTCGGCAGGAGATTTCCTCCTCGTCTGGACCACGACTCCCTGGACGCTTCCTGCCAACCTGGCCGTGGCAGTCGGTCCCGAGATCGAATACGTCGCCTTCGAGGATGAAGGCTCCCGTTACTGGATTGCCCGCTCCCGGATCGACTCCTATTTCAGGGAGGCGCCACCCCTGGTGGGAACCGGCAGCGGGGCCGATCTGCTCGGAGTCTCCTATGACCCTCCGTTCGACTACTTCACGGGTGAGCGGGAACGAGGGGCTTTCCGGGTCATCGCCGGCGAGGAAGTGTCGATCGAAGAAGGAACCGGCCTGGTGCACATGGCTCCCGCCTACGGGGAGGCGGACTTCGCCGCCTTGGCTGCGGCCGGACTTGACCTGCTCGTCGATCCCATCGACCTCGAGGGTCGGTTCACCGAGGCAGTGCCGGAAGTTGCAGGAGTCAACATCAAGGAAGCGGACGCCACGCTGGTGCGCTTGCTCAAGGAACGAGGGGCCCTCTTCCGCAACGAAAGAATCCGCCATCCCTATCCCTTCTGCTACCGGACCGACACCCCGCTCATGTACAAGGCGATCCCGACCTGGTTCGTGGCCGTGGAGTCGATCAGGGACCGGCTGGTGAAACTCAACGACAACATCCATTGGGTGCCAGAGCACGTCGGGACCCGACGGTTCGGCAATTGGCTTGCCGATGCCCGCGACTGGGCGATCTCCCGCAATCGCTACTGGGGCTCGTGTATCCCGGTTTGGGAATGCCCCTCCGGGCACATGCATTGCGTCGGTTCGATCGACGAACTGGAGAAGCTCTCGGGGGTCCGCCTCACCGACCTGCACAAGCATTTCGTCGATCCGGTCACCTTCCCCTGTCCGGAGTGCAATGAAGAAATGCGGCGCGTGCCCGAGGTCTTGGACTGTTGGTTCGAGTCGGGTTCGATGCCCTACGGACAGGTGCATTACCCGTTCGAGAATCGGGAGAGGTTCGAGTCGACCTTTCCGGCCCAATTCATCGCCGAAGGCCTTGATCAGACCCGAGGGTGGTTTTACACCCTCCACGTTCTGGGGGCGGCGCTCTTTGATTCGGAGGCGTTTCGCAACTGCGTGGTCAATGGCCTCATCCTCTCCTCCGATGGCCGCAAGATGTCGAAGTCGCTCAAGAACTACGACGATCCCGCCCAGTTGCTCGAGACCCATGGCGCCGACGCCCTCCGCGCCTATCTCATCAACTCTCCGGTGCTGCGAGCCGAGCCGGTCCGATTCCAGGTGCAGGCCATCCGCGAGGTGACGCGGACCGTGTTGTTGCCTTTGTGGAACGCTCACAGCTTCTTCACAACCTATGCCGTGGCCGACGGCATCACCGGCGATGACCTGCAGTCGGCGGCGCCACCGGCGGAGCGACCGGAGCTCGACCGCTGGATCCTTTCGGTGCTGCAAAGCCTCATCGCCGATGTCAATCGACAAATGGAGGGGTACTACCTCTACAACGTCATCCCTCCGGTGCTGGGGTTCGTAGAAGACCTGACCAACTGGTACGTGCGCCGCAGCCGGAGAAGGTTCTGGCGCCGCCGGGGCGAGGATGATCGGGACAAGCTGGCGGCCTTCGCCACGCTTTACGAGGTTTTGACCACGTTCGTGGCGGTGGTGGCTCCGGCCCTGCCGTTCATTGCCGAACGGATCTACCAGGACCTGGTGAGAAGCATCGACCCCGAAGCTCCTCCGAGTGTCCACCATCGCGAATTCCCGGTGGAGCGAACCGTATTGATCGATCGTGATCTCGAGAGGGCGATGGCGGTAGTGCGGGATGTGGTCAGCCTTGGACACGGGTTGCGCAAGCAACACGAGGTCAAAGTCCGACGCCCCCTGGCCGCGCTAACCGTCGTCACCCATGACAAGCAGCAGCGACAGGCCGTCCTGGATCACGGCGACCTGATCGTCGATGAATTGAATGTCAAAGAGGTGAAGGTCACCGAGAGCGGAGCGGGCCTGCTGACGATGTCGGCCAAGCCCGACTTCGCCCGCCTGGGCCCGCGTTTCGGGGCCCGGGTGAAGGAGGTAGCGGCCTTTGTTTCCCAACTCGGCGAGGAGCAGATCGAATCGCTTCTCGACGGCGCCGGGTTGGAAGTGGCCGAGTCGACCATCACCGGGGCTGACCTCGTCATCGACCGCCAGCCCTCCGAGGGGATGGCGGTGGCTGCAATCGGCGGCCTGGCGGTGGCTCTGAGCATGGAACTGACCCCGGAGCTCCTGGCCGAGGGAATGGCCCGGGAGTTCGTCAGCAGAGTGCAACAAGAACGCCGCCAGGCGGGGCTCAATGTCTCCGACCGGATCGCGGTGGAATGGTGGACCGACGACGAGGCTCTGGCCGACGCCATCTCCTCCTACCGGGATTACATCAAGGGAGAGGTGCTCGCAACCGCCCTCGAAAGATCCTCCGAGTGGGAGGGTGAGCCATCACACCTTGACGGGGCGGCCTACGCGCTCAGAGTGCAAAGGGCTGGCTGATCGTTTGATTCTGTGGGCTGGCAGATTGGCAGAGGCGCCCTGGGAACCCTGGGTTCGGTTTTTTTAACCCCGTTCCCAGGGACGGGCGCTCACCCGAGCGACCGGTTCGGGCTCGCTCTCGAAGACGTCATCGGTGATATCGACTTCGTTCGCTTCGCCGGGAAAAATGTCGCCGAAGCTCGTCGACTCGTCTGCCTTGTTGTCGGCCTCGGCCATCTCGTTGGTGTCGTTGCCGCTCTTGGTGGAGCCGCCAAGCGTCGTCGCCGTCTGGGCCAGGTTCTCCTCCATTTGGTCGACTTCACTCGTCACCGCGGCCGCCAGGGCCGAGAGCTTGGCTCGCAGGGACGTCACCAGTTCGCGCATCCCGGAAACTTCGCCCTGAAGACGGTTCTGCTCTTCGTCGCGCTTCTTCAGAGCGGCGGTCGTCTCTGCCTCAGCCTGGCTGCGGATGGTCTCCGCCTCGGCCCGGGCCTCGGCCAGCAATCGATCGGCGGAACGTTGAGCGGTGATGATGGCGCGGGAGATCTCCGACTCATCCCCTCCCCGGGAGCTGGTGTCGGACTCGAGAGCGCGGATCTTGTCCTGCGCTTCCCGCACTCGCTGTTCGTAGGAGCGAAGCGTCGCTACCACTTCGTCGAGGAAGTCGTCTACCTCGTCCATCTGATAACCGCGCAAGGCCTGGGTGAAAGCCTTCTGCTCGACGTCTATCGGAGTCAGGTTCAATCGCCACCTCTCTTGTCGCCCAAAGATTTAGTAACCACTGAGGATACGGCCGCTCTCGGTTGGTACCAAGAACCAGATCGGGAAGCGAGCGGAAGGCTGGTCATGTCAGCAAACGAAGCGCCGCAAGAGTCCGAGGCCCACGATCAGGATCAGCGGCGTGAGGTCGATTGCCGCCATACCCAACCGCAGAGGTGGGATGACGCGGCGCATGGGCAGAATGACCGGATAGATGATCCGGTCGAGGAACACCTGCACTTTCCCGAGGGGATGGACGGCCGAAACCCGTACCCAAGAGAGGATCACCCAGGCCAGCACCGCCAGCGAATAGAGCTGGATCAAGAGACAGATGAGACCCACAGGCCGCGATCAGTCTTCGTCGTCTAGTTCGTAAACCCCGAGGCGCTGCAAACGCCGGCGCTCATCCCGAGACAAAACCACCCGCGGCGGCAGGACCACTACCAGGCCATCTCCGATCTTGTTCATCGTGCCGTCGAGGGCGTAGATGAGCCCGCTTCCGAAGTCGATCACCCTTCGCACCAGATCGGGCTGGGTACGGCGGAGATCGAGTACCACGGGCACCCGATCGCGTACCCGATCGGCCAAGACCTTGGCGTCGCCGAACTCCTCGACGACGAGGATGTCGGCTTGCACATCAACCGGACGGACAGCGCGTACAACCGGCGAGTCGACGTTCTCGGATCGAAACGCCGTGGTCCGCGAAGCCGAGGACGGTGGTTCCACCCGGCGACCTTCGACCCGGGAGAACGTTTCCGATCGCCTCATGTCGGGGCGTCGAGTCTCCGTGCGTCGTGCCTCGGGGTGGTAGTCGGCGGATTCCCACTCCTCTGATCGATTGTGGGCCGACGAACGACGCTGGGACTGGCCGCGAGCGGCGCGATCGTCGTCTCCGACAATCGGATCGTCCTCGGGATCCTCGTCGACGAGCCCGAGGTAAACAAGAGCTTTAGAGAACAGAGATGGCATTTGTGGGGATGCCTCTAGTTTGGCAGTGCTCCAAAGATAGCCCGCCCAATCCGGACAATCGTGGCACCGGCGGCGATGGCCACCTCGAAGTCATCGGTCATCCCCATGGACAATTCGCGCACCGCCGGGAAGGGTCGCTGGAGCTCGGATGAGATCGCGGCCAGCTCATCGAAGTACGGGCGCGCCTGTTGAGGATCGGCCACGAGTGGCGGGATGGTCATCAAGCCGATGACCTCGATTCCCGCCGCGATCGCCCGCTCGCAAAGATGCCCTGCCCCGGCCGGTTCGACTCCGTGCTTCTGAGCCTCGCCACCGATCTTGACCTGGATCAACGCCGGTGGTGGTGAGCCCGGACCTTTGACCCAAGGCTCGAGCAGGTCGATGCGGTCAAGGGAATGGAGAAGATCGACGGCCGGGCGAACCATTCGCACCTTGTTGGTTTGTAAGGGCCCAACGAAATGCCAACGGATATCGGACGGGAGTTGGCTGACCTTGGCGGAAAGTTCCTGCGCCCGATTCTCCCCGAAATCCCGATGACCCTGTCCGTAGAGCTCATGGATCGCCTCAGGGCTCTGGCCCTTGCTTACTACGACGAGCCGAATTGACTCCGGTTGGCGTCCCGCCCGCATGGCCGCTTCGGCGATTCGCGTGCGCACCGCCTCGAGACTCACTGTTCTTCCATCCAGGCCAGGGTCACCATTCGTCCCACGTTCTCGGCGCCAACCTTTTTCCCGAGACGACGGTGGCTGAGGAATGAGTCGTCGTGAAAGGTGCAGCCGATATCTTCGCCAACCGGGACGGGCAGCTGACTGGCGATAGCCCGACGAAGGTCAACCGAAACTTTCCCTTCCGTGGTGATGGCCACCGACGACGGGAATCGAGCGGCCACCTCCGGACCAACCTCATAACAGCAAGGTCCGATGGAGGGGCTGAGATGAGCGCTCACCGGCCTCAGTCCGGCTCCTTTCATCCTCTCTACCAATTGGGCAACGACGCCGGCCGACGCGCCCCGCCAACCGGCATGAGCAACCCCGACCCCGCCGTCGGCGGTGACAACTACTCCGGCGCAATCGGCGACGAAAACTGCCAGTGCAACGCCCGAAGAGCGAGTGAACAGCGCATCGGCCTCACCCCACTGACCGGGCCCAGTTACCTCCACGACTTCGGTGCCGTGTACTTGGCGCACCTCGGCCCAAGGATGAGGAGCGCCGGCTTTGGCGGCGAAGCGCTCGCGGTTTGGTTGGCTTGCTCTCAGATCGCCGTCGGCGGAGGTGCTGAAGGCGAATCGCACCGGCGCTTGCAAGGGCGCCGGAGCAGGGGTCATCCCTGGACGAAGGAAGGGATCTCGACGGAGTCGTGGTGGGTCTGGCCGAGGGTGCGGGTCCGGGCCTTGCGATCGAAACCGGCGGCGATCACAGTCACTCTCATCTCCTCGCCGAGATTGTCGTCGATGATGGCTCCGAAGATGATCTCGGCGTCTTCGTCAGCGTGACCGGAAACGGTTTGGGCAGCCTTCGTTGCCTCGTGAAGGGTCATCGACGAGGGACCGGCCACGCACAGCAGGACTCCCCGAGCCCCCTCCATGGAGGTTTCCAACAGCGGCGAGGAGATGGCCCGTTGCGCCGCCTGCGGCGCCCTTTCGTCCCCGGTGCCACGGCCGATTCCCATGACCGCGGTTCCGGCATCGGACATCACGGTCTTCACGTCGGCGAAGTCGACATTGATCAGGCCGGGGGTGGTGATGAGGTCGGTGATGCCCTTGACGCCGTTCATCAACACGTCGTCGGCCAGGCGGAAGGTCTCAGTCATCGGGGCCTTCGGGTCGGCCACATCGAGCAGCCGGTCGTTCGGGATCACGATCAAGGTGTCCACCGCATCGCGCAAACCCTGAATGCCCTGTTCGGCATGAAGCGCCCGGCGCCGGCCCTCGAAGCCGAAAGGACGGGTGACGACGCCAACCGTGAGCGCCCCCAGGCTGCGAGCAACTTCGGCGACTACCGGCGCCCCACCGGTGCCGGTACCGCCCCCCTCGCCGGCGGTGATGAACACCATGTCGGCACCCTTCAGAACTTCCTCCAATTCGGAACGATGGCCCTCGGCGGCGGCCCGTCCCACTTCCGGATTGGCTCCCGCTCCGAGACCCCGGGTCACCTCGCGGCCGATGTCCAACTTGACGTCGGCATCGGACATCAAGAGCGCCTGGGCATCGGTGTTGAGGGCGATGAACTCCACCCCCCGCACGCCCGCCTCGATCATCCGGTTGACGGCGTTGACCCCGCCTCCTCCGACTCCGACGACTTTGATGACGGCCAGATAACCCGCGGGTTGGGCGGCGGTGCGTGCATTCATGGTGTGTAACCCCTAGCTGAGATCGCGAAAAGAAAGTGAACCTGATGAAAGGTGAGGTAGAGGTTTAGTCTGGCGTTTTGGGAATGTAAACCCACTACCTCTAAGGCTCAACCTGAGGCTGAGCGTTGACGAGGTAGACGGCGGGTCGGGTGGGGGCGACGAGGCTGATGGCGGCACCGTCGGCGATCCCCCGACCGAGGAGAGCGTCAAGTGCCCTCGCCTTGGCCTCCATGTCGACCGGCCTTCCCAGGCGGATCAGATGACCGCCGATCTCCGCCCACAACTCCCCCTGGCGTTGCTCGACCAGTGCTCCCGGAAATCGAAGCGGGCCCAACTCGGCCAGAAAGGCGAGCCCGGCCAGCTTGGCTACCTCCGCCTCGGCGCGCAGGGTGGGGAGTTCGGTTCCCGCCTCCCGGGCGGTTTCCAGGACCACGGCGTCCGCCCCCACCAGGCTCCAATTCTCCCCTTCCGCGAGCCAAGCGACCGGGAGGCGGGGAGTGATCTCGATCAGCACCTCTTGGGGCCACTGCAAAGTCACCTCCGCCGCTGAGATCCAGGGGTTGGCTCCCAGGGTCGCCTCTACCTCCGCCGGCCGCACCGAGACCAGTGGTTCTCCGGGGGCGATGCCAGATGAGCTTCGGACCTCCTCTGTGAGATGGGGCGGCGCCCCCGCCACGACGATCCGGTGGACTGCGAGCAGCGGCGAACGAAATAGCCAAGTCGCCAGCCCGGCGATCGAGGCCAGGATCAGGACCACCAGGAGCTTGGACAGCCCCGATCGCGCCTGGCCTTCGGCTACTTCCCGCCGCCGCTGCTCCAATCGCCGATCCACCGCTCAGCTATCCCTCTCTGCGAAGCGGCCGGCGAAGCAGATCTCTGGTTCGAGATCGATGCCGGTTCGCGCTTTCACCGCCTCGCGTACTTTCTCCACTAGAAGGTAAACCTCGGACGCCTTGGTGCCCGGCATTGCCACGAAGAAGTTGGCGTGCTTCTCGGAAACCGAAGCTCCCCCGACGGCAGTCCCTTTCAGTCCGAGGCTGTCGATGATGCGACCGGCCGAGTCGCCTGGCGGGTTCTTGAAAACCGAACCGGCGTTGAGAGTTCCACCCGGTTGATGAAGTCGGCGCCAACGGGTGATCTCGCGAATCAGGGCTGAGCCTGCTTCCGGATCTCCGGCTTCGGTTCGAAAGCGGGCTTCGAGCACGATCTGGGTAGGGGCCACGCTCGTCTGCCGGTAGGCCATCGCCAGGTCGCCGGCCTGCACGCGCGTGGTCTGTCCGCCGCCGAGATCGAAGAGATCGGCAGTCTCGAGCACATCGACCATTTCCCTTCCGAAGCAGCCGGCGTTCTGACGGACCCCTCCGCCGACGGTGCCCGGAATCCCGATCATGAATTCAACTCCCCGGCGACCGGCCGCGGTGGCGGTGCGGGCGACTTGGGGCAGCCCCGCCGCTCCGCCGGCGACAATCACCTCCCCGGTGTCGATTCCGGCAAAACGCCGTCCCAGTCGGATCACGACGCCGGGAAAGCCTTCATCGGAGATGACCAGGTTGCTGCCCCTGCCAAGGACCAGCACCGCCAGGGGTGACTCAGCCAGAGCCTCGGCGATGGCAGCCAGGGTCGAGACTTCGTTGACCTCGACGAAGTAGGCCGCCGGGCCCCCGAGCTTGTAGGTGGTCAAGCCTGCCAGTTCGACCCCCGCTCGCGCTTTCCCGACCGCAACCAACTTCCGCCAGGGCTCGCTCACGACGCTTCAACCAGAAGGCTCTGGAGCTCGCTGGGAAGGTGGGTGATGTCTCCGGCGCCCATCGTCAGAACCAGGTCGCCGTCGGTGAGAAGGGGTGCCAGGGTGGAAGCGATCTCGGCCCGGTGAGGCACATAGAGAACATTGGCTCCGGCGTCGCGGGCGGCCTGAGCCACGAGCTCGCCGCTAACTCCGGCCACCGGGAGCTCGCGAGCTGCGTAGACATCCGTAACCACCACTCGATCGCCCCCGGTCAGCGCACGCCCGAATTCGTTGTAAAGCGCCTCGGTTCGCGTGTAGAGGTGGGGCTGGAACACCGCCCACAACCGGCGTGGCTTTTGCAGTCGGGTGGCGGCGATGGTGGCGACGACCTCGGTGGGGTGATGAGCGTAGTCATCGATGAACTTCACCCCTTTAACTATTCCTCGATGCTCGAACCGCCTCTTCACTCCCCCGAATCGGGCCAGGCCCGGCGCCGCCATGTGGGGGTCGTAGCCGAGCTCTGCCAGCAAAGCCAGCACTCCCGCCGCGTTCTGAGCGACGTGCCGACCGGGGCGACGGACCCGAACCGGCACGGAATCTGGGACGTGGGCCGACGTCAACTCGAACTCGGTGGTATCTCCCGAGAGCTGCAAGGCGGTGATCGACCAATCGGCTTGATCTTCGAACCCATAGGTTCGGGCCCCTATCTGACGGCTGAGACGCAAGGCTCCCTCGTCATCGGCACAGCAGAGGACGGGCCCGGAGACGGAGGAAGCCACCCTCGAGAAGGCTGCTTCCATCTCCCGGGCGGTTCCGAAGAAGTCGAGATGCTCGGGTTCGACGCTGGTGACGATCAGACCCGACAGGCTCACCGACTCGAAGGTGCCGAAAGCCTCATCGACCTCTAGAACGAAGAGGGGGCTCTCTCCGTAATGGGCGTTGGTCGCCAGGTCGATCAGGTCACCACCGACTACGAAGCTGGGATCGAGGCCGAGCTCGCGGACACCGAGGACGAGGAGAGCCGTGGTCGTGGTCTTTCCATGAGTGCCGGTGGCACCGACCGTCGGCACCGCCCGGGTCAAAGCTGAGAGCAGTTCGGGCCGCCGCCAGATGGGAATCCCCAGTTGGCGAGCCCGGGCCAACTCGGGATCGGAATCCGGCACCGCTGAAGAGGCGACCAGCAGTTCGGCACCATCGACCCGAGAGGGATGATGACCCGACCAGGTTTCGATGCCGAGGGCAGCGAGTCCCCCGAGCTCCACTCCGGCCCTGAGATCGGAGCCGGTGATGATCCAGGTCGATTCCGGCTGCCTACGTGCCTGATGGAGAAGCTTGGCCAGGGCGCTCATCCCCGCTCCCGCCACTCCGACCAGATGAATTCGCCTCCGACCGACGAGTTCGGACCCGATGATCATGACGCTTCGTGGGCCGCACGCAGAGCGGAGGCGATGTCGAGAGCCGCATTGGGCCGAGCCAACGTCTTGGCGGCCTCCATCATCCGGGAGAGCGATGACGGAGAAAGCAACTCGGTCACCGCTCTGGGGCTTTCTTCGATGCGCTCTTCCGAAAGAATCACTGCCGCCCCGGTCGCGGCCAGGAAAGCGGCGTTGGCCTCCTGGTGGCCGCCCGACCCAAAGCCACCCGGGATCAGAACCGCCGGTGTAGCAGTGGCGGTGATTTCCGCCACCGCTCCCCCGGCTCGAGCCACCACCGCGTCGACCGCAGCGTAGAAGAGCTCGATGCGGGGCTCGAAGCCCCGCACGATCCAATTGGCCGGACTGGCCTCGGCCCGCTGCTGTTGCTCCGCCAAATTGCCGGCCCCACAAAGATTGAGGATGGAGTACTCGGGAGAGGAGGCGGCCAGTATCGCCGCTACTCGGTTGAGGGCCCCAGCTCCGAGACTCCCGCCGATGACTCCGACCACAACCCCGTCTTCACCGAGCTGGAAATGCCGGCGGGCTTCTTCTCGCAAGCGGGAACGGTCGAAGAGCCGGAGTGGAGTTCGGATGGGGTTACCGATCCACTCTGCCCCCGGCAGTCCCTCGGTCACTGGAAAGGAGCCAAAGACCCTTTCTGCCCAGCGGGAAGCGAATCGGTTGGCGAGACCGGCGGACGCGTTCTGCTCGGCGATAAAGAGTGGTACTCCCCGGCGCCGGGCGGCAATTGCCACGGGAACGGTGACATAGCCGCCCATCCCCAGCGCGATACTGACCCCTCGCTCGGCGATCGCCCTCCCGATCCGCACCGACGCCCGCCAGATCCTCTCTGGCAACCTCAGATTTTCCACTGTCAGCTCTCGCTTCAAACCGGCCAGCTCGGCCCGCAAGAAAGGGAATCCCGCCTCCGGATAGACCTCTTTCTCCAAACGGTCACCGCCCACGAAGAACACCTGATCGCGATCGATGCCGAGCTCGACCAGCGCCTCGCCCACGGCCAATCCGGGAAAGACGTGCCCGCCCGTGCCGGCGGCAGCGATGAGATAGGACATCCGGTTCGGCTCTAGCGACTCGGGCTGGCACGGCCTTGCCGGGCGATGTTGATCAAGATCCCGACCGCGGCCAGCGAGGTGATGAGAGCGGTGGCGCCGTAGCTGACGAACGGGAGAACGATGCCCGTGATCGGGAGCACGCCGAGGACGCCACCGATGTTGGCCAGAGCCTGAAAGGAAAGCCATCCACAGATGCCTGCCGCCAGCATCCGTCCGAACCGGTCGGGAGCCCGGGCGGCGATCGACCACCCACAAAGAGCGATGAAGAGACACAAGGCAATGACACCGAGGGCGCCCACCAGCCCCGTCTCCTCTCCGATGATGGCGAAAATGAAGTCGGTATGAGCGTTGGGGAGAATCGACCAGCGCGAGCGGCTCGCCCCGAGCCCGACCCCGAACAGTCCCCCGGTGCCGAGGGCGTAGAACCCCTGAATGACCTGGTATCCGGTCCCGTTGGGGTCGGACCAGGGGTCGAGGAACGAGGTGATCCGGTCAGCCCGGTAGCTCTCGCTCACGGCCAGGATCAAGGCCGCCGCTACCGAAGACGCCCCCAGAACGGCGACGTATCGAAGTGGCGCCCGCGAGACCAAGATCACCGACAGCGCCGCCGCCGCCACCACCAAGGTGGTTCCCAAGTCCGGTTGCAACATGATCAAAAGCGCCGTCGAGCCAACGATCAATCCGATCGGGGCAAAGAAATGCCCGCGGTCGAGGAGCAGGCTCCCCTTCTTCTCGAAGATGGTGGCGAGGGCAATTATCACTGCCAGCTTTGAGATCTCGGAGGGCTGAAACGTGACGATGCCCAAATCGAGCCAGCGTCGGGAGCCGTTGCGGGAAACGCCGGTCAAAAAAACCGCCATCAGCCCCACCAGGCTGATGAAGAAAGTCGGATAGGCGATGCGACGGTAGGCCTGGTATGGAATCCGGACCACGATCAGCAGCGCCACCAGCCCGATCCCCAGCCCGACCAGCTGGCGCTTGAGATAGAAGAATCGATCCGAGGCGTCGGCGATGCCGCGAATCGACGAAGCCGACATGAGTTCGCCGAGCCCGATCACGAGTAGCACCAGCACGACGGAAGCGAGAACGACAATCAGGCGGCCGTTGACGGTGGCCGTCTCATCACGTTTGCGGGCTGCGTTTCGAACCCGGGCGATGGAAGTCACCTTGGCGGTCATCGACTCATCTCCCTCTGGAGGACGTTGTGGACTGCGGCGACGAAGGCCGCTCCCCGATCGCCGTAGTTCTCGAACATGTCGAAGCTGGCACAGCCCGGAGCCAGCAACACGGTGTCGCCCGGGCGGGCGGCGGCGAACGCCGCCTCCACGGCTTCGACCATGGTGGAGGCCATCGTGGCCCGGCCTTCGGGGGCGGCTCGAACAAGCGTCGGCGCCGCTTCGCCGATGGCAACCACCATGCGCACGTTTTCGGCCGTGGCCAGGGGAGACACATCGAGGCCCTTCGCCAGCCCTCCGGCAATGAGCACGACCCTCGGAAAGGACCGGATGCTGGCCAGAGCGGCATGTGGATTGGTGGCCTTGGAGTCGTTGACGAATGCGATGCGGTCGACCTCCCCGACCAACTGACGTCGGTTGGCGCCGGGACGAAAGCTTTGGCAGATCTCGCTCACCGCCTGCGGACTAGCCCCCCGGTCGAGGGCCGCCACCCCGGCGGCGGCGAGGTCGACGAGAATGATGGGGTCGGTCGAAGGGAGACTTGACAGCTCGATTTCGGTACCGGGCAGGTACAGCCACTCGCCTTCGGGACCGCTTCCTCCCTCCGGGCGCTGCCACCCTGAGACCGGGTGCTTACGGCTCGGGGCCCCGGCCACGATCTCCCGCGCCCCGGCATCATCGGAGTCGAAGACCAACAGGTCCCCTTGGTCCTGATTGGCAAAGACCTTGGCTTTGGAAGCGACATAGGCGGCGTAGCTGGGGTGCCAGTCGAGATGGTCGGGGGCGAGGTTGGTGAGGACTGCCGTCTGGGGATGGAACTTTTCGGTCAACTCGAGTTGAAAGCTCGAGACCTCCGCTACCAGCAGGTCGTAGGGCTCATCGACCACCGAGGAGAGGGCGGTGCCGATGTTGCCCACCGCCGCCACCGCCAGACCGGAGGAGGCAAGCATGGCGGTGGCGGCTTCGGTGACGGTGGTCTTCCCGTTGGTACCGGTGACCGCCAACACCGGAATGTCGAGCTGACGCCAGGCGAATTCGATCTCGCTCCACACCGGAACCCCGGCCTCTCGGGCATCGGTGATCGGCGCCGCCCGCAGCGGCACCCCGGGACTTGCTACTACCAGCTCGATCCCGGTCAGAAGCTCAGGATCCCAACGACCACTGACCAAACCGATGCCCTCACCGAGGAGACTCCTCCCCGCATCGGGCCGCTGGTCGAAGACGGTGACGGCATGCCCCTTCCGCTTGGCAAGGCGAGCCGCGGCTGCCCCGGAGACGGCGGCGCCGAGCACGAGCATTCTCAACCGAGCACCCCATCAGTCATCACGAGGAAGTCGGCGTAGAAGAGGCCGAGGCCGAGAGCGACTCCCATGGCGGTGAGGATCCAGAACCTGATCACGGTGGTGGTCTCGGGCCAACCGCCGAGGTCGAAGTGGAAGTGGATTGGCGTCATCCGGAATACCCGCTTGCCAAGGGAGCGGAAGCTCGCCACCTGAATGATGACCGAGAGGGTTTCGGCCACGTAGATCGCACCGAGGACCACCAGCAGGAGATGGGTGTTGGAAAGCAGCGCCAACGCCGCCAGCAACCCCCCGATCGCCTGCGAGCCGACGTCACCCATGAAGATCTGCGCCGGAGGGGCGTTCCACCAGAGAAACCCGAGCAGGGCTCCGAACATGGCGGCGGCAACGATTGCCAGTTCAAGAGGGTCGAGCGCCTGATACTCGGTGGGGTTGCGGAATTGCCAGAAGGCGATGATGGTGTAGGCCCCGGTCACCAACGCCGCGCTACCCCCCGCCAGACCGTCCATTCCGTCGGCCAGGTTCACCCCATTGGCGGCTCCCGTCAGCATGAACAATGCCCACAACACGAAGAAGACGCCGAGGTTCAAGCCCAGCGGACGGACGAAGGAGATCTCGGTGCTGATTCCCTCGCTGGGCCCGCTTTGCATGGCAGCGAGGGCAAAGATGATGGCGATCACAAGCTGGAGCCCGAACTTGTGTCGTTTATTGAGCCCCTCACTGTGCTTGCGGACGAACTTGATGAAATCGTCGAGGAAGCCGACCGCTCCCATCCCCAGCATCGCCAGGACCGCCAGGAGGCCGCCGGCCGCGAACGAGTTCACCTGAATGGTGAATCCGTCGGCGAAGGTCCAGAGCCGGAGATGAGAGGCGAGGTAGCCGATGAGGGCGGCGCCGACAAAGACCACCCCGCCCATCGTCGGGGTGCCGTGCTTGTGGGCGTGACCTGTGATCTCCTCCTGGATGAATTGGCCGACTGATCGCTCGCGCAGCAGGCGGATGGCGATTGGAGTCCCGAATATGGAAACTGCGAGGCTGACCGCGGCGGCGATCAAGAGACTGATCACTCCCCGACCGCCCTTCCTCCGGACCGGGCCGCCAACCAGGCGTAGGCGATCTTCTGATCGGAGAAAGGATGGAAGACCCCTTTGATCTCCTGGGTGGACTCGTGGCCCTTCCCCAATATCAAGACGACGTCGCCTGGCCGGGCTGAGTCGAGGGCGGTGGCAATGGCCTGGCGCCGATCGATGATCGACATCGCCGCCGGGTGGTCGACGCCCGCCAACACCTCGGCTGCGATCGTCGAAGGATCTTCGCTGCGGGGATTGTCGGTGGTGACGATAACGAGATCGGCGGCAGAGGCCGCTTGGCCCATGCGAGGGCGCTTGCCCTGATCGCGATCGCCCCCCGCCCCGAAAACGACGATCACCCGCCCGTTCGACAGAGTGCGGGCGGTCTCGATGACGGTTTCGATCCCTTCCGGGGTGTGGGCATAGTCGACTACCACCGTCACCGGCTCGTCGGCGATCACTTCGAACCGGCCGGGGACCGAACTGAGGGCCCCCAACCCGCCAGCGATTTGGTGGGGGTCGAAACCCAGTAGATGAGCGCAGCCGGCCGCGATGAGGGCGTTGGCCAGGTTGAACCGCCCCGGTAGGCGCAGCCGGGTGGGAAGGGTGCCACCCGGTAGCACCAGATCGAAGGTGGTGCCGCGTCGGTCGGCAACAATCCCGCGGGCCGAAACCTCGTGCTGCCAGCCCACCCGGAGGGCGTCAGGGTGCAGGTCAGCCAAACGTAGCCCATACGGATCCTCCACCCAGATCACCTTGCGCTCCGCCATTTCCATCAGGGAGGCTTTGGCGGCGAAGTACTCCTCCATCCCGCCGTGGAAGTCGAGATGGTCCCGGGAGAGATTCGTGAAAGCGCCGACGGCAAATGAAGTCTCCTCGACCCTGCCCTGCGCCAGAGCATGGCTCGAGACCTCGCAGGCGATGATCTCTGCTCCCCCATCGACCATGCGCCGGAACAGGCGCTGAAGATCGGTCGCCTCCGGAGTGGTGTGCGGGTTTTCGAGGTAGATATCGCCCAAGCGGGTGACAACGGTCCCCACCAGCCCGCAGGGCCGACCGGCGTAGCGGGCGATCGATTCGAGGAGAAAGGTCACCGTGGTCTTGCCATTGGTCCCGGTGACGCCGACCACCGAAGTCATCCGGGAGGGGAAACGGTGGATGGAAGCGGCCAGTTTCGCCATCACTGCCCGTGTGCTGGGGACTTGGATGGTTGGCAGCGGGGACCCCACTCCCCGCGAGACGCACAACCCGGCAGCGCCGTTTCCCGCCGCCGCGGCGACGAACTCGTGCCCGTCGAAGCTCGCCCCGGGAACGGCAATGAAAAGCCAGCCGGGTCCGATTTGGCGACTGTCGGCCGAGGCATCCACCACCGCCGTAGAGGCGTCCCCGCTGAGACGGCCGGCGACCATCGTGGCCAGAGTGCCCATCGTGGCCGGGGCGCTAGCTGGAGGCGGCATCGGGTGTGACTCCCAACCGGTGCAAGGCCTGCTCCATCACAGTCGAAAAAGCCGGAGCAGCTGCCAAGCCACCGGTCCGGTACTCCCAGGCGGGGCTGTCGACCACCACTGCCACGACCACCTTGGGGTCGTCGATCGGAGCGAGCCCGACAAAGCTGGCCATGGTGATGTCCGTGTACCGGCCGTCCTCGCCGAGTTTGTTGGCCGTTCCGGTTTTCCCCCCGACCAGGTAACCGGGCACTTGAGCCGAGATTCCAGTGCCGGCTTCGACCACCTCCGAGAGGAGGCTCCTCATCACGGCCGCGGTCTCGACGCTCACTGCTCGATGACTGGCCACCGGGGTGGTGGCAGTGCGCCCATCCAGGCCGTGGGTCGTGCTGAGAAGGTGGGGCTGCAGCCAGACCCCATCGTTTCCGACTGCCCCATAGGCGGCCGCCATCTGCACGGCGGTGACGGCCACCCCGTAGCCAATCGCGGATGAGGCCGGGCAGGTTTGACAACTCTCGTCGAGATTGATGAGACCCCTAGCTTCCCCGGGATAGTCGAGACCGGTGAGTTCACCCAGCCCGAAGGCTTTCAGGTAGAAGAACAGCTGGTCGCGACTCATCATTTGGGCGATTTTGATGGTGCCTACATTTGACGATTGTCGGAAAACGTCGGCTACCGCCATGTCGTGAGTCTCGTGACGTTCAAAGTCCGAATAACAGCCAAAGACCTCGTCGGTGTCGCTCTTACAGGCCCCTGGTCGAAGCTCGATCTGATCGGCCACTGCTCCGATAACGGTGCTCGGCCCCACCACCCCGTCCTCGATGGCCCCGGCAACGCTGATGAGCTTCATCGTCGATCCCGGCTCGTACATCCCCCGAACGGCGAAGTTCGAAAAACCTGAGCCGTCGGCTGACACGCGGCGGGCGGGATCAAAGGCGGGGGCTCCGGCGATCGCGAGAACCGCGCCCGTCTCGACCTCGATGGCCACGATCCAACAACCAGTCCCACCTGTCACCCGAAGCGTCTCTTCGCAGGCCGCCTCTGCCGAGTACTGAACCGGCAAATCAACTGTCGACACCAGGTCCTCACCAGGCACCGCCGGAGTGGCGTGTGACGGCGCCCAGGGAATCGGGACCCCTCCTGGGGCGGATTCGAAGCTGAAGACACCGGGGGTCCCGCGCAGGTCGGACTCGAACTCGTACTCGATCCCTTCGCTTCCGACTCCATCGATGTTCACGAAACCGAGCACATGCGAGGCCACCGAGCCGGTTGGATATACCCGCTTCGGCTCCTCGTGAGCATGCACTCCGGCCAGGTTGAGAGCGAGCACCTCTTCGGCCCGGTCCAATTCCACCTGTCTTTTCACGTATACGAACTGCTCGCCGGACTCGATCGATTCGAGCAAGCCCTCGGCGGGCACCCCCAGCAATCCCCCGACTTGCTGGGCGACGTAGAGAGGTTGGGTGATCTCGGCGGGGCGCAAGTAGATGCTGCGGGAGTCGACCGTCATCGCCATCGGGTCGCCGTTGCGATCGAAGATGTTGCCTCGCTGCGGAAGCAGCACCTTTTCTGTTTGCCGTTGCCCCACACCAGCCTCGGCGAGTTGGGAGGCATTGAGGACCTGGACCTGATACAGGCGGATTCCCATCCCGAGCCAGGCCACCGCCAGGCACAGCCCGAGCAGTCCCAAGCGGATTCGGCCCTCGCTCCAGCGCGCCTTCGCCACCCGGGCGGACACGGCTATCCCTCCGGCCGGAGTCGGTCACCTCCGAGAAGAACTCGGTGGGAGAAAGCTCCAGCGCAGAAGCCGCTCATGGTTGGTTCTCGTGGTCGGTTACCGCCAGCTGCCCGGCAGCGAATCGATTGAGGTCCGACCAGCGCGGGTCCGAGAGCGTCTGCTGGTGGACCCCATCGACGATCAGGCGCTGGCTGGTCTGGGGGTAGACCATGCCGAGGTCGCGGGCCAGTGGGGCGATCCGGGCCGGCGACTCCAGCCGGGCGATCTCGAGACGGAGGCGCTGGTTGAGCGATCGCGCCTCGGCCAAGTTTCTTTCGAGGGACGCCAAATCGATGGTGGAACGATCAAGAGAGGTGCGGACAAAGACCATTCCCAGGAACGCCAGCACGGCCACCAGCGAGAAGAAGATCCATCCGGACAGCCGGGGCTTTCCACCCCGTCCGGCCACCACCTGCAGACCAGGCCTGGCCCTCGTTCGCAGTGCCGGTGCGGTCATGCCGCCACCCTCTCGACCGCCCGCAGGCGCGCGGAACGAGCCCGCGGGTTGGCAGCGATCTCCTCTTCCGAAGGCTTGCGAACGCCGCGGATGAGCGAACGGTACGCGGGTGATGCTCCGCAGACGCAAACCGGGATTTCGGGCGGACACACACACCCCCTGGTGGCTTCAGCGAAGAGGCCTTTGACCAGGCGGTCTTCCAAGGAGTGATAAGCGATCGTGATGCAGCGACCCTCGGGGGCCAGCAGATCAAGCGCCGTCCGCACGCCCGCGTCAATGGCTTCGAGTTCCCCGTTCACCGCCATTCGGAGGGCTTGAAAGGTCCGCCGGGCCGGATGGAGGCGTCGGCGACCACCCGGCACCGCCCTCTCGATTACGGCGGCGAGATCGGTCGTGGTCGATAGTGGCCGGGCATTGACTATCGCCCGGGCGATTCGCCGGGCAGCAGGTTCCTCGCCCAGTCGGTGGATCAAGGCGGCCAGCTCTGACTCTTCGAGATCATTTACGAGATCGGCCGCTGTGACCGATCCGGTCGGATCCATGCGCATGTCGAGCGGTCCCTCGAGTCGGTAAGAGAAGCCGCGCTCTGCCTCGTCGAAGTGATGAGATGAAACTCCGAAGTCAAAGAGCACTCCCACGGGCGCCTCGATTCCGGCTTCAGTCAGGATGTCGGCGAGCTGGGCGAAGTTCCCCTCTTGGACCGTGAACCGGTCGGTTCCAAACTGCGCGTCGTCCACGGTCCTCCTCAGAACCTCTGCTCGGGCGATGGCCGCCGGGTCCCGGTCGATCCCGAGAAGCCGATGGCCACCTCCGAGCACCTTCAACAATTCCCTCGCATGACCACCTCCGCCGAAAGTGGCATCGACCACCACTCCCGACGGAACCGGTCGCATGAGCTCGGAAACCGCCGTCGCCATCACCGGACGGTGGTACTCCCGCTCCGACTCCCGGTCCTGGGTCATGGCCAGCCCCCCGGGCGCTGGCACCAAAAGGAAGCGGGCGGAGTCAGGGGCCTTCCGATTGGTATCCGGGGGGCTGGCGATGATCCAGGGCTAAGAGCCTCTTGCCTCCTTCGCCAGCTCGGACTTGATGAGTACAGACGTCCCCAGGGCGTTGTCCCGTCGGTTGAGATCGAGGTTCCAGATCTCGGCGTGGAGACCAGCGCCGGCGACCACCACCTCGGAGGGGACCGAGATCCCAGCGTGCTGGCGGAGAGCCTCGGGGATGAGGATCCGGCCGGCCTTGTCGAAAGGCTGCTCGATGGCGCTTTGGAGGACGACCCGGGCGGCACTGCGCTCCCCGGTGCTCTTGGCCTCGGCCAGCATTGCCCGGGTGAAGGCCTCGAATTCATCTGGAAGATTCAAAGTGATCTGCCCGTCGACCCCGGGAGCCAGCATGCAGGAGTCGTGCCCCTCGAACCCCTTGCGGATCCTGGCCGGCAAAACGACGCGACCCTTCTCGTCGATCGTGTGAATATGCCGGCCCGTGAACATGGCTGTGCTTCCCTCATTGCTGCACTCTCCTCCAGTGCCGGCACATCATGCCCCACTTTCCCCCACTTGTCAACACTTTCCCCCACCGGGAATCTCGAAGCAGCCTGATCGACCCACTCCGAAGTTCTCGGGACCCGGCCGACTCTCCCATTAATCTCACGTCGGGATGGCGGCCTCCCTGATTCTCAACGCAACGTTCGAACCGCTCTCGGTGGTGCCAGCGCGAAGAGCGGTGGTCCTGGTTGCCCGCGGCCGGGCCTCAGTGGTGGCCGAGCGCGACGAGGTGTGGCACTCAGAGCGAATGGCGATCGCGGTGCCGTCGGTGGCCAAGCTCAACACCTTCGTCCGGGTCCCTTTCGAGAGAACGGTCCCGGTCTCGAGACGAGCGGTCTTCGGACGCGACGGGCAAACCTGCCAGTACTGCGGTGGCCCGGCCGAGAGTCTCGACCACGTAACCCCGCGCTCGCGGGGAGGGCTTCACACCTGGGACAACGTCGTCGCCTGCTGCCGACGCTGCAACCTTCGCAAGGGCGACCGTCTCCCTGGCGAGGTGGGCCTCAACCTGATGCGGCGCCCCACTCCCCCTCACCGTTACAGCTGGATCTATGCCACCGCCGGATTCGTCCTCGACCCCAGCTGGCAGCCCTACCTACTCAGCGCCTGAACCTCCATTCTTGCGTAAATCTCGTCACGTAAACGTGACGAGATTTACGCAAGAAAGGATCTGGGTCAGGCGGAGGCGGCGGCCAAGGCGCGATTGAGAGCCTGAGCCCAATCACCTTCCACCACCGCCGAGCCCACCGAGACCTTCTCGTCTGAGGCGGCGGTGAGGATGGTGAGAACAGAGAAGGCACCGATTTGATCGAGACCGATCCAGATCACTTCCGGCGCAGGCTCGCCGCGGAGTTGGGCTCGGGCTGCAGCCACCGCCCGGGCGGCACTGAGCGGGCTCGGATCGACGATGGCGCTGACCGTCTCGCCCTGGCCTCTGACCTCGACCCGCAGTCGTTCACCCTCCTGGCTGAGGACTGCCACCAGGTCGGAATGGTCTTCCGCATCGCCCCGACTGCCGGTCACCTGCTCCGGAGCCCGCAACCCATAAGTTACGAGCATGGCCCGAATCCTTTCCAGAACCATTGCCTCGTCGGCTCCTTCCGAAAGCGTTACCCGGATTCCCGACAATCCGGTATCGGCCAGCTCGAGCTGGATCGAAGCCACCCCCTCGAGATTCTCGAGTCGCTGGCGGAGGCCGGCAATTGTCACTGGCTCCCCATATCGACCAGCCGGCGAACCCGTTGCTGCCAAACAGCGAAGGAGTTGATGTCCGAGAAGGTGGGACGACGGCGGTTCCCATACGCGGTGTAAATGCGCCAACGGGTGTACGCGCGCTCAGGCACCGGAAGGAAGGGGCGCTGCGTCCACCACCTGCGCGGCCGCAAGGCGTAGGCAGTGGTGATGATGCTGGGGAAGAGGTGGGTTCGCCCAAATATGGCGTTGCCGGTGGCCCAGACCGCGCGTGCCACCGCCCTTTCCTCCGTGTCGAAGTCCGATCCCCCTGAGTTCCCGCCCTCAGGCGACGCCTGTCCGCGGCCCACCGGAGCCTCCTTTAGATTCACCCCTGAATAGGGTGCAGCCTACCCGGGCACCTATACGCCTCCAGGGACTATTGCGACATGCACGGAAGGGACCAGACATGAGCCAGGGCGTGGTCGGAACCACTCCCGCGCGGCCGCAATGGAGCCTCTCATCGATTCGAGATCACGCGCGGCGATGACTGCGCTAAGCCAATCCGAAGTCGATCGCTTCGCCGATCGATTCGCCGCCGTGGCCGACAACATCGAGCGCGTGATCCAGGGCAAACGCCTTCCGATCGAACAGGTTCTCGTCTGCCTCATCGCCGAAGGGCACGTTCTGATCGAGGATGTCCCCGGGGTGGGAAAGACGCTGCTGGCAAAGTCGTTGGCGAGATCGATCGATTGCGAGTTCAACCGGATCCAATTCACCCCCGATCTGCTTCCTTCTGACGTCACCGGGGTATCGATCTGGGACCGCCACGAGTCCTCCTTCGTCTTCAAGCCGGGAGCCATCTTCGCCAACATCGTGGTGGGAGACGAGATCAACCGCGCCAGTCCCAAGACCCAGGCGGCTCTGCTCGAAGCCATGGAGGAGCGGCAGGTCACCACCGACGGCGTGACTCGTCCCCTTCCCGAGCCCTTCATGGTGGTGGCCACCCAAAACCCAATTGAACACGAGGGCACCTATCCCCTCCCTGAAGCGCAGCTCGACCGTTTCATGATGCGAGTGGCGGTGGGCTATCCCAGCCGGGACAAAGAGCTGGAAATGATGGAGACCCACAGCCTTCGTTCCACCTTTGACGATCTCAAGCCGGTGGTCACCGACATCGACGTAGCCAAGATGATCGACGTCGCCCGCCAAGTCCAGGTGGTGGGGTCGGTAAGGGGTTACATCATCGATCTGGTCGAGGGGACCCGCCGTCACCCCGAGGTGCTTTTGGGGGCGAGCCCCCGATCGGCGCTCTATCTCCAACGAGCGACGCGGGCCTTGGCTGCGTCTCGGGGGAGGGATTACGTCACTCCCGATGACGTCAAGGAGTTGGCGGGAACGGTTCTCGAGCATCGATTGACCTTCCGACCGGAAGCACAGATGCGCGGCGTCACCGCTCCGGAGCTGTTGGCGGCGGTGCTGGAGGGAATCAAGATTCCAATCCACCGGTCGAGTTAGCAATGACCCCGCGAGGAGCCTCGGTCTTCGGGTCCGGCCTCGCCCTGCTTCTTGCCTGGGTGGCCTTGGGTGAGATCGAGCTGCTCGCCGCCGGGGCCGCTCTGCTCACTGGCGTGGTCGGTGCCCTGCTCGTCACCCGTGTTCTTCGCCCCCAGATCCGGGTCTCTCGTCAGCTCGATCCGAGCATGGTTCACGAGGGGGAAAGAGCGGCGGTGGCGTTGGGGATCGAAAACCAGCGACGCTTGCCCGCTCCGGCTTTGACGGTGGAGGACGGCGTCGGCGGCCTCGGCACCGCCCACTTCCAGATCGGATCCCTTCCGGGAGAGGCCATCGCCTCGGCGTCTTATCAAATCGTCTGCCGACCCCGCGGCATCTACACCGTGGGGCCTGCCGAGGTCGAGGTCCGCGACCCTTTCGGCCTCGCCAGTGTGAAGACTTCTCACGGAGTTGACGACCGGCTGATCGTCTACCCGTCTGTCGAGGCTCTCTCCGGCTATCCCAACGTCCGCGGTCGTGACCCCGCCACCAGCGCCAGCCGACCCGAGCACAGCGGTCGGGGAGGCGAGGACTTCTACACACTGCGCAGCTACCAGGAGGGCGACGACCTGAGGAGGGTGCACTGGCCCTCGACCGCCCGCCTCGATGAGCTGATGATCCGCCAAATGGAGACTCCGTGGCAGTCGCGAGCTTTGGTCTTCTTCGACGTTCGCAAACGGAGCTATGCCACTCCCGATGACTTCGAACGGGCGGTACGGGGTGTCGCTTCGGTCTCGGTTCACCTGGCCTCCACTTTTGCGGCCGATCTGTGGATGGGAGGGGGGCTGATCGATCTCGCCCAGGCACAGACCGCCTTCGAAGAGCTAGCCATGATCCAGCCCCATCCCGCCATCGACTTACGGGCGGTGGCATCCCGCCTGCGCCGGAGCGGCAAGGGCGGCGCCTTGATACTCGTCACCGGGACGCCGGATGAAGATTTGCTGGCGGTACTACGACTCCTCGAGGGCCAGTTCCGGGCCGGGGTGCTGTTGGCCGCCACCAATGCTCCGGGCCCGCTGCTCTCGAGCTTCCAGCGTATGGCGGTCAAGACCCTGGTGGCGGGGTCGGGGGCCAAATGGGCGCCTTTGTGGACCCAGGCCTTTGGCCAGATCGGAGCGAGGACGTGGGCACCCGCCTCGGCCTCATAGCGACTCTCGGCGCCTTTCTCCTCGCCCTGCACCGGGTTGGTAGGTTGGTTGAGCCCGGCCCCACCGATCCCAACCTTGTCTCGGTCCTGATCGTCTCCGCCCTGATCGGAGCCGCGGTCACCGCCGCCTCCCGTCTCGCCCGGCTGGGCCCGGTCCTCACATTTCTTCTCGGGCTGGGGGGTGCCTCGCTGGTCTTCTCCCGTCTCAGCGCCGCCAATACCCTGGCCGGCGGGCTCCTTCCCACGGCCGCAACCCCGGCTGCGGTTGGAGCTGAGATGGCCGTGGCCATCGAGTTGATCAGGTACGGTTCGGCTCCGGTCACGGCTTCCCCCGGCCTGGTGGCGGTTTTGGCAGTGGTCTTTTGGGCACTGGGTGCCTTCGCCATCTCCGGCCTCTTCGCACGCCGACCCCTCCGGGCGACGATCCCGATCCTTGCCTTCTATCTCCTGGCTGCAACCTTCGATCGGCGATTGCCCGACTGGTGGGCGCCCGGCGTCTTGATCGCCTGCGGCGCTCTCGCGTTTTGGGCGGCGGCCAGCGATCGCAGCGGCGGCCGGGCGCGTTTGCGCCCTTCGGGCCAGCCGTTGCCCTCGCACACGTACGGCATGCCGATCCTGATGGTTGCCGTGGTGGCGTTGGCCGGCACGCTATCTACCTTCCGTTTCGCCGCCTCGGTCCCGGAGTCGGGCCTGGTGGCATGGCGCAATCCCACCGGCTTCGGGGGCGGTCTTTTCGGCGGGATCACCTACAACCAGTTCGCCTCCCTCCAGCAGGACCTGATTGCTGACAATCCCGAGGTGGTCTTCATCGCCCGGGTCTCGGCCTCGGCGCCGCCGAATTCCCAGCTCTACTGGAAGTTGATCACGCTCGACACCTTCGACGGCACCGAATTCCGCCCAGCCAACCTCGGTATCTCCCGAGCTAACGATCAATCGGACTGGGAGGCCGATGATTTCGCCTTTCGCGGGGAGACCGTTCTGGTTGAGAGCATCGTTCGCATCGCCGCCCTCCGCCAGCCGTATATACCGATCCTTTACTCACCGCGGAGCCTGCAAACCGACGACCCCCTGCTCTTTGCCAGCCAACGGAGTCGCGAGGACGGATCGATCAAATTCGACGCCCTGACCAAGGAGGGACTCGAGTATCGAGTGATATCGGAGATCCCGGTTCCCAACCTGGCGGTTCTGGCCACCGAAGACGACACTCTCTCCCCGATGTTCCAGAACGCCCAGGATCAGGGTCTCTTCAATCTTTCTCCGATCGAGGAGGCCACCGACCCTCCCTCCTCGCGTGTGACCAGTCTCTACACAGATCTGCCCGAAGACTTCTCCGACGTTCTCCGCGCCCTCGCCCGCCAGATCACCGCCCAGGCCAGCACCCCCTTCGAGCAGGGCCTGGTCCTCGAAGAGTTCTTCCGCAACACCGGCGGATTTGTCCACGACGCCACCGTCTCGACCGGTCACACCACCCTCAATCTGGAGGAATGGATTCTCGACCCGGAGAGCACCAACTATCGCCGCGGTTACTGCCAGCAGTTTGCTGCCGCCATGGCGGTGATGGCCCGCTCCCTGGGAATTCCCGCCCGGCTCGTCTTTGGCTTCTCGCCGGGGGAGATCGAAACCCAGGCCGATGGCAGCGAGGTCATCGTGGTTCGGGCCCGCAACGGCCACGTTTGGGTGGAGCTCTTCATGGACAGCCAGGGTTGGGTGCGCTTCGATCCCACGCCACGCTCGGACGGCACCAATCCCCCCACCGCGGCGTCGGTCGGGTTCAGCCCTTCCGAATATCTGCCGGCCCCGGCCGATCCCGCACAGGCTCCCCTCAACCTGCCCGGATCACTCGCCGGAATCGACCGTCGCTTTCTTGACGAGCAGCTCGACCCCACCGACGGGCAAACGTTGGGTGCGCGGGCGACGGGTTTTGACTGGACATGGTGGCTGGTGCCGGCGGGAGCAGTGAGTTTGATTCCGATCGCCAGGCTCGTGCGCCGGAGCAGCCGGCTGCGGCGTCTCGGGCGAGGAGACATCGGGGCCGGTTGGGCAGAGCTCATCGATCGCCTGGCGGACCTGGGTCATCGTCCCTCTCCCTCTCAGACACCGGCAGAAATCGCCTCCTCCTTTGGAGGCGAAACCGGGCTGCGCCCGTTGGCCGATCGCCTCACCGTCCATTTATTCGGGAACCGCACCGTCACCGACGGACGGTCAGCACTGGAGATCGCCGAACGATCGATTCAGAGGCGCTATCCAGCGTGGCGGCGGGGACTCGTCTGGCTGCAACCGGCCAGCCTGTTCCGAGGCATCAATAGGCGGCCCCGGATCCGGCTCAGCCCTCGGCTGCGACCCGTCGCTCCTCGTTGACGTCGTCCTCCACCCGGCGCAGCATCTGCAAGAACTGGTCGCGGTCGAGTTCGAAACGGGTGACGTCTTCGGTCACTTCCCGCGTGATCTGATCCAATCCGGCAAAGAAAGCCAGTTGCCCCTGGCGCAGGGCATCTAGCACCAGACCGTCCTGGGCGCTGATCTCGTAAAGCGATTTGCCCTCCGAGATCAACTTCATCTGGCTCATGTGCATCTCCATGTCGCCATGACGGCGCAGGTAGTCCCAGGCCCGTCGCACCCGCTGGAGCGACATCCCGTTGACGATCAGGGAGTGGACTACGCGCAGAGCGACGAGGTCACGAAATGAATAGAGACGCCGGACGCCCGGCCTGCCCCCTGTCTGTTGGACGCTCGGCTTCACGAGCGACATCCGGTCCCAATAACGCAACTGATGTGGTGTGCAGTTGGTCAGCCTGCACGTCTGCTCCGCCGTAAAAGCCTGCTGCAACGATCCTCTCCTCCCAACTGGCCAGCGGCCACAAACGAACCGACGCGTTCGCGTTTCGAGTCAATCGGAAGCGGCATCGCCATCGGTATCCCTCCAAAATTCTTGTCCGCCGACTACCCCTCGTTGGATGATGTGTGATCGGCGGGTGCGCCACTGTAGCGGCGCCGATCAGTCGCGTCTGAAGCGGCGGCGACCTTTATTGCGAATTGTGTTGTCGGTGTCTTCGGACTCCGTTTCGCGACCCGTTTGACGCGATAGAAATTTCTGCACGAGGTAGTTGGCGCTCCACACGACGAGCACGAAACCAAGTACCGCGACGATCGTGTTGCGACTGAACGCGGCGGCGACGAGGACCAGCCCCAGGACCACACCAATCGTCGCCCAGCGGC
This sequence comes from Acidimicrobiia bacterium, assembly GCA_035253825.1. GTDB lineage: Bacteria > Actinomycetota > Acidimicrobiia > Spongiisociales > ZC4RG35 > JACCTH01. Next base: position 64,798 of record DATFBM010000010.1, read on the forward strand.
TGCCGTTGTTGCCGATGCGATCGATGCGGCGAACAGCGCGCACCAGATTTGGATCTTCCGCGTGGAAGTGACGCTCGATCTCCGCCAGGATTTTTTGCTCCCGGTCACTCAGCGGCATGACCTCTGACTCCTGTTTCTTTCATCCGAGGCGACTGGGTTCAGTATACGAACTGGGAATTCAATTCGACCCGCGTTGATAGCTCGCTTTTCACGATCAACTTCCTTTACGAATCACTACTCGCGCCGGACCTACTGAGTCTTCACCAAACCGCTCCCGGACGTTGGCGATCGTCCCCCTCACGACGTCCCAGCGCGGATCGGAATCGGTGCTCATTTGCCCGGAATCTCCTGCTTGCGAGAGAGCTCGGACTGCGACTCCGAGCAGCCGAACCGGACGGCTCCAGTCGAATTGGGGCCGAAGCTCGCGGGCGGCGGCAAAGAGGCCGTGCGAGCTGGCCACCATTGTGGGTCTGGTGGTCTGGCGAACGACGGTTTCGAAGTTCGAATAACGAACCGTGACCGCCACGGTGTGGCCGCCGAGACCTGCCCGGCGGAGGCGGGCACCGAGCCGGTCGCAAAGTCGCAAAAGCTCGGTGTCGATCTGGGCCGGGGTCCGGAGGTCGAACTCGTAGGTCTCTGAAACCGAGACTGATTTCGTCTGGCGGTCGGAGACGACCTCTCGCTCGTCCTGGCCGTGAGCGAGGGCGGCCAGCTGCCTTCCCGCCCCCCGCCCCAACCGCCGTTGCAGCAAGTCGGGGTCGATTTCGGCCAATTCTCCCACCGTTGCCACCCCCAACGCCTCCAAAGCGGCGTGTGTGGCCTCGCCCACGCCCGAAATCGCCCGCACCGGAAGCGGGTGGAGAAAGCTCAAAGTTTGAGAGGCGGGCACATGACGGAGACCATCCGGCTTGGCGGCCTCCGAAGCCAGTTTGGCGACCAGCTTGTTGGCGGCGATTCCCACCGAAACCGGGAGATCGAGCTCTTGGCGGATCTTTTCTCGGAGGGCGGCACCCACTTCATCGGGAGCCGTGTAATGCAAGCGCAGGCCCGATATGTCGAGATAGGCCTCGTCGAGAGAGAGTCCCTCGACGACCGGGGTGAAGCTCGAGAAAATTTCGAATACGTCGGCTGACACGTCGGCGTAGTGAGCGTGGTCGGGAGGGACGATCACCAGGTGGGGACATGCCGATCGAGCCCGGGTCATCGGCATCGCCGAGTGGATCCCGAAAACACGGGCCTCATAGCTTGCCGCCGCCACCACTCCCCGTCGCCCGGCACCACCAACGACCACCGGTTGACCACGCAGATCGGGCCGGCGCCTTCGCTCGACTTCAACGAAGAACGCGTCCATGTCGGCGTGGAGGATTTTTTCTGCGAAGCTCACGTTCATGCGAACCCAGGGTTCAGAGATAGGCGCTGCCTATCTGTGGGCCCACAGAATGTAGATGCCCGGCCGTCATTGGTGGGCGACTCTGTCCACCCTGGCATGTTGCCTGACATGGGCATGGGTGTTGGTGGATGAGCCACGTCCGTGGCACCGCGATACCTCGTTCGTCCTGGTCGCCTCCTTACTGATCGCTTCCGCACTGGCAGTGGTCGCGATCCTGATAGAGAGCAGTCGGCTCGGTTATCGGCTGGGAGTGGCCACCGTCGTTGTCGAGGCAACAATTGCCGTCCTTCACGAACGCACCACTCCCTGGTACTTCGGAGTGCTGCTCATTGCCCTCAGCAGCTTTCTCCTCGCCGATCCCCGGCTGGGGGGATGGATCCGAGGACGAACCTCCGCTGCCCCTATTCCAATGAAGGCAGTGGTTCTGGCTATGACACTCCTCGGTGCGCCAGGCTTGGCCGCTCTGGTCACTTTTGGTGATGACCCCGGCCCTCTCGCCTGGCTGGCGGGACTGTCGTGGCTCGCTCTCCTCGTTTACTCCCGACGCCTGCCGGGAGCGCTCCTAGCCGCCCGGGCCGCCCCCCCTCTGTTGGCCCTGGGAAGCCTGTGGCTCCCATCACCCGGGCGTTGGTTGTGGCTGGCTTTGATGATCGCCGCCACCTATTCGGCTGCCTCCTCCGACGTCCGCCTGGCGGTCCGGCCCCTGATCGAAACCGGCTCCCGCCTGATGGTTCCCCCCGAGCTCGCACCCGAGCACATCCGGCGGGTGCTGGGGAAAGATTGAGGAGACCAAATCCCTATCTGGTGGTTCCTTCCATCGTCCTCGGAGGGCTGGTCGGCTGGATGGGATTTGTCATCACCAATGTCTCGTGTCGGGCCGACCAACCCGCCCCGGCTCCCGGTTGTCCCCTGACCGCGAGCTTGATCGGGATCGGAGCCTTCATCGTTGCCAGTGCCGGCCTGCTTGTCGTCCTGGCACTGACCGCTCGTTCGATCGCCGAATACCGCCAGGAGCGAGACCGGCAGCAGGACTAGGTGGCCTCAGTGCTCGCCACTCGGGCCGAGCCCAGGACCAGGGCCACGTTGTGACCACCAAAGCCGAAGGAGTTCGACATTGCATAATCCCCCGAAAACCGACGGGCCTCATTGGGGACGTAATCGAGGTCGCATTCCGGATCTGGGGATTCCTGGTTGATGGTGGGAGGCAGGAGGCCCTGGTTCAGTGCCAGCAAGGAAACTATCGCCTCCACCGCCCCTGCCCCACCGAGAATGTGACCCGTCATCGACTTGGTGGAAGACACCGGCACCCGATATGCCTCATCGCCGAAGGCGATCTTGATGGCGGCAGTCTCGGTGGCATCGTTGGCCTCAGTTGAGGTGCCGTGGGCGTTGATGTAGGAGATGTCGCCGGGTTCTAGGGCGGCATCGGCCATGGCCGCCTTCATCGCCCGAGCGGCCCCGGTCCCACCCGGTCGGGGCAGAGTGATGTGGTAGGCGTCCGCCGACATTCCGTAGCCAACGATCTCGCCGATTATCTCTGCGCCCCGGCCTAGCGCCCGGTCTCGATCCTCCAGCACCAGGGCACCGCCGCCCTCGCCCATCACGAATCCATCGCGATCGGCGTCGAAGGGACGTGAGGCTCGACTGGGCTGGTCGTTGCGAACCGACAGCGCTCGCGATTGGTTGAACCCGGCTACTCCGTACGTGGTGATGGCCGCCTCCGAGCCACCAGCGAGCATGACATCGGCCGCTCCTCTCCGGATCAGCTCGGCGGCGTCACCAATGGCGTTGGCCGAGGCCGAGCAAGCGGTCACGACGCAACTCACCGGTCCCAACAGGTTGTTCTCGATCGACGCCAGGCCGGCGGCCATGTTGGCGATGATCTTCGGGATGCCGGTGGGGCTGACCCGATCCGGCCCTCGGTCCAGCATCAGCGCCACTTCATCGATGAAGGCACCCATGCCTCCGAAGCCCGCTCCCACCATCACCCCGGCCCGTTCGTTGTCAGCGTCCTCCGGCGCAAAGGCGATCTTGGCCTGTCCCAGAGCCTGACGCCCGGCCACCAAGAAGAACTGCGAAAAAGGATCGATGCGGCGGATCTCGCGTTTATCGAAATGGTCGGCGGGATCGAAATCCTTGACCTCACCGGCGATTTTTGTGCGGTACCCGGTGGTGTCGAAATGAGTGATGGGACCGACACCGGAATGGCCGTTGATCAGAGACTGCCAGAAGGTATCGAGGTCGTTGCCAACCGGGGTGATCACCCCCATCCCGGTGACGACTACTCGTCGTCGCCCCATTAGCTGTCCAATCAGGTTAGGAGTTGAGCTTCTGATGTACCAGGTCGATGGCTTCGCCGACTGTGTGGATGTGCTCGGCCTCATCGTCGGGGATCTTCACCCCGAACTCATCCTCCATCGCCATCAGCAACTCGACAACGCCCAAGGAGTCCACGTCGAGGTCGGTCTCGAAATTGGCCGCCGGGTTGATCTTTTCGGCGTCGAGGCCGAGTTCGGTGACGAGCACGTCCCGCAATCGCGTTTCGATATCAGTTTTTTCCATCGGACTGGTTCTCTCCTGTTCTTCTCCCTGGCATTAAAGCGCCAGACCACCGTCTACCGCTAAAACTTGCCCGGTGACGTAGGAGGCCGCCTCAGAGGCGAGGAAGGCCACTACATCGGCCACTTCACCTGGCTCTCCAAACCTTCCCAGGCTGAGGGTGGACAAAACTCCCTGCTTGACCTCTTCGGAAAGGGCCGCGGTCATATCCGTGGTGATGAAGCCGGGGGCCACCACGTTGGCAGTGATTCCCCGGCTGCCGACTTCCTTGGCCACCGACTTCATGAGCCCGATGAGACCGGCCTTGGAAGCGGCGTAGTTGGCCTGCCCGGGATTGCCGGCAATGCCGGCCACAGACGAGATCGAGATGATCCTGCCGAAACGGGCCCGCAGCATCGCCTTCAGAGCTGCCTTCGTACAGAGGAAGGCCGACCGGAGATTGATCGCCAGCACTCGATCGAACTCCTCCGGGCTCATCCGGAGGAGCAGGTTGTCGGCGGTGATGCCGGCATTGTTGACCAGGATCTCGACCGGTCCCAGCTCCCCGCTCACCGATGCGAAGAGCTCGTCAACCGCCGGGGCATCAGAGACGTCAGCGCCGAAGGCGGCCGCCTTGCCGCCCCGGCTTTCGATTTCCGTGACCACTCCCAGGGCGGCGGCCTCAGATGCACTGAAATTGACCGCCACCACATGGCCCGCCTCCGCCAGAGCGAGGGCGATCGCACGACCGATCCCCCGGGAGGCCCCGGTGACGAGGGCGGTGCGGGTCACGAACTAGCCAGGTGACCGAAAAATTCGAGGTTGGGAGCCAACAAATCCATGGTGCTGCGATGGTTCGGCGGCAGAGCCGCATCGCTCGTCCCCAAAGGCTCGACCCGCTGGCCCCATCGGATCACTGCCGCTCCCCATGAGAGGCCGGCACCAAAGGCGGCAAGGACGATGATCGCCCCCGGCTGGATGCGATGAGATTCGAGAGCCTCGGTCAAGGCCACGGGAATAGTGGCCGCTGAGGTGTTGCCGTACGACTCGATGTTGATCATGACTTTGGCCGGGTCGAGCTTGAGCCGACGGGCGGTGGCGTCGATAATCCGCACATTGGCCTGGTGGGGAATCAAAAGGCCGATGTCATCGAGGCTGATCCCGGCCTTATCGAGGACGCGGATGGAGGCGTCACCCATGGTGGTCACCGCCCGGCGGAAGACCTCGGGGCCGTCCATGTTGATTCCAGATTGGCGGGGATCGGGATTCCTGCGATCCCCGGCGGTCCCGTGCTCGGGAATGCAGAGAATCGAGGCGGCGGAACCGTCCATGCCCAGCTCGGAGGCCAGCAAGCCGACATCCTCGTCGGTCGCCTCCAAAACGACGGCTCCGGCGCCGTCACCGAAGAGGACCGCGGTCGCCCGGTTGGTGAAATCCAGGTGGTAGTGAAGCTTTTCCGCTCCAATCACGAGCACCGTGCGATGGGTCCCGGCCGCAATCATGTTCGAGCCGATCACGAGTGAATAGATGAAGCCCGAACAGGCAGCGTTCACGTCGAAAGCGCCCGCTTGCCAGGCCTCCAACTTCGCCTGCACCAGGGAGGCCGTAGAGGGAATCAGGGAGTCGCCCGTGCAGGTGCCGACGATGATCAAATCCAAGTCGGCCGCGGTCTTTCCGGCGGCGGCGAGGGCGTGAGCGGCGGCGACGGCGGACATGTCGGACACCTCGGCGTGCGAGATCCTCCGCTCCTTGATCCCGGTTCGGGTCGTGATCCACTCGTCGCTGGTATCGACGATCTGCTCGAGATCGTGATTGGAAAGCACCGCCTCCGGCATGCACTTTCCCCACCCGGTGATCATCGCGTTGGCCATCGTCCCTCCTATCTCAGTCGATGGTACCGAGAGCCTCAATCGCCGGCGGGATCCCGGCGTAATCCGACACCGCCAGGTAGCGCAGATCAGGGACCGACCGCTTGGCCAGTCCGGAGGTGACATCGCCCGGTCCGACGTGAAGGTACGTGTCGGCCCCGGCGGCGGCGATGGCCTGCAACGTATCGGCGAACCGGACTGGTGATATCACCTGGCGGACCAACTGATCTTTGATGTGATCTCGCTGATGGGGTTGGGCCGTGACGTTGCTCCAGGTTGGAAATCGGCCTTCCCTTATTTCCACCCCCGCCAGGGCTGCCTCCAGGCGGTCGGCAGCAGCTTCCATGAACGGCGAGTGGAAAGCACCCGCCACCTTCAGACGGATCACCCTCTTGATCCCCAGGCGGGGAATCTCAGCCTCGAGCCAGTCGAGGTCTTCGGCACCGCCGGCGACCACGATCTGGCCGGGGGCGTTGATGTTGGCCACAAAGAGGCGTCCTCCCATCTGCCGTCTGGCCAGAGCGGCGCTTTCGGCCGTGGCGAGGTCGCTACCGATCACGGCGGACATCCCCGATGCTTCCTGGTCAGCGGCCCCGGCCATCGCCCGGCCCCGCTCCGCCACCACTGCCAATCCCTGCTCGTAGTCGAGAGCACCGGCGGCGGCGAGCGCGGTGTATTCACCGAGCGAATGGCCGGCGGCGGCCACCGGGGCCTCGGACAGCCTTTCCGTCAACTCCGCCCAGAGGGCGTAGCTGACGGCGTACAGCGCAGGCTGGGCGTTCTCGGTTCGGGTCAACTCCACATCCTCGGCCTCCAGGCACATCCGGCGGAGGGACCACCCGAGGATCTCGTCGGCTACCGATCCGAGAAGATCGGGCCGACGATCAAAGAGATCGCCACCCATTCCCCGGAACTGGCTTCCCTGACCGGGGAAAAGGACAGCCAGCGCCACCCGAGATCAGCCGAGGCTGCAAACCAGGCGGTCGACGTCTTCGCGGTTGACGTCGCGGTGGGTCACCAGACGGAGGATGCCGCCAAACGCCGGGTTGATCTTGATCCCTTCGGTCGCCAGGGCATCTCTCCACTCGGGGAGGGGCCGGGGAAGTCGCTCGGGTTGGATCTGGACCATGTTGGTTTCAACCTGGGCGATATCGACCAGACCCGGATGGGCGCGGTCGAGGCTCTCCGCCAGATAGTGGGCGAGCTCATGGTCCTCTTTGAGCCGATCCCGATCACGAAGAGCGATTCGAGCGGCGGCGGCGACCACGCCTGCCTGGCGCATGCCCCCGCCCATGCGCTTGCGGAGATAGCGAGCCTCTCCCATCATCTCCTCGGTCCCACAGAGCACCGAGCCGACTGGAGCCCCCAAGCCCTTGGAAAAGCAGAACTGCACGGTGTCGGCCGTGGCGCCAAAAGAGTCGGCGGAAACGCCCGAGGCGACCACGGCATTGAAGAGTCGAGCGCCGTCGAGATGAATCGCCAGGCCGTGGCGGCGAGCGAAGGCGCTGGTCTCGGCCATCAATTCGTGAGGCACAACCCTGCCGCCGGAGAGATTGTGGGTGTTCTCCCAAATCATGAGCCTGATGCGAGGAAAGAACCCGGCCTGAGCGATGGCCCCCTCGACCTGGGCTGGGGTCACTCGTCCAGCAGTGGAATCGACGGTGCGAAACGCCACCCCGGAAAGCGCGGCCGGCCCCCCGGCCTCGACGTTGCGCACATGTACCCCGGGATCGGCCAAGACGTCGTCACCGGGCTTGGTCTGGAGCATGACCGCGATCTGGTTTCCCATGGTCCCCGTCGGCATGAACACCGCCGCTTCCTTCCCGACTACGGCCGCTGCTTCCTCCTCGAGGGCGTTGATCGTGGGGTCGTCGTGGTAGACATCGTCTCCCACCTCGGCCGCCGCCATTGCTCGGCGCATCTCCTCGGTCGGTCGGGTAACGGTGTCGGAGCGGAAGTCGGCGCTCCCGTCTGAAAATGCCATGGCCCGAGGGTAGTTCAACCCTCTGCGCGGATTTTTCCGTGCCAGTCACGAACTTTTCCACACAGAACTCACCTGGAGTGGCTGCTGTGCAGGTTTTTCCGTGCCGGACACGGATTTATCCGCGCAGAGATCAGGCGGCGAGGAACTGGGCAATCTCTTGGATAACCAAGCCTGGGTTTCGCATCACGAATCGACCGGAGAACCGGCGCAACTGCCACCCGGACTCGAGGATCAGGTTTTGACGCACCAGGTCCAGCTCGAGCTGACGCGCACCGGAGTGAGCCTCCAATCCGTCGATCTCGATCGCCTTGACCCGCCGAGGCCAGGCGAAGTCAACAACCGCGACGGTGCCATCCGCCAACGCAAGGATGAATTGACGCTCCGGCTCCTCGATCCCGGCCAAACGCATTCTGCGCAGGATGAAGGTCTCGACAGGACTGCCGAGGGCTGGCCCGGTTCGTCGGCCATCGAGGATGGCGAGCACCTTTGAACGTCCCTTGACCCCCCTCTTGCCATGGACATACAAACACTCCGCCATCTTCTCCGGACAGGTCAATCTCAGGCGGATGCCGCTGTCGTAAAGCTGCTCGACGGTGGCAGTGGGTACGTAGGCAGCAGAGTCGAGAATTGCCCTCTCGACGGGCACCACCGGAATGGCGTCAACAATGCCTTGCTCGATGGGACGGCGCGTTCGATGGACAATCACGCCCTCGGGAGTCGGAAGGTGGCCGACTGGGACTGTCAATTCGATCGGCGCAAAGCTGAGTCCCTGCAGTCCCCATAGCTGGGCAGCCGTGCGATGAGAGATCGCCGCCAGGGGTCCGGCAGCCAGCGTCGCCGCTCGGAGCCGCCCCCGCCATGTAAGAGGCGTGACTCCGATCTGATAGACGCCGGCGTGGATCGGGGTCCAATGTCCCGCTCCGACCAAGGCTGCGACGGCCTCGTCGGAACATCCGTACTGCTGAATGGTCGGCCGATCCACCAGACCGTGATTGACCGCCGCGAAAGCATGTATCGGAGTGAGGTCCATCTAAAGAAGGTGTCAGGAATTCAAGGGGAGAGCAAGGGGTCTGTCGGGGACGCCTTTCCCCTTTGTGAACAGCTGCGCGGATCTTCTCGTCCGGGAAACGAATTTTCCTGCACAAGAGGAGAGCCGGGTCCAATCTGTGTGGATTTGTTCGTCCAAGGGGCGGAAAAATCCGCGCAGAGCCGCGCAGGATTAAAGCCGATCGAGGGCCTTGCGAATACCCCGCACCGCTTGCGAGATTCGGTGCTCGTTCTCGACCAGGGCGAAACGAACATGACCGTCGCCGCTGGGCCCGAAGCCGATCCCGGGACTGACTGCCACCTTGGCACGGTCGAGCAGGTCGAGGGTGAAGGACATCGAGCCCTGCTCCTGGTAAGGATCAGGTATCGGCGCCCATAGGAACATCGTCCCCGATGGCCGTTCCACCTTCCACCCATTGCGGCTGAGGCCCTCGACGAGGACATTGCGGCGTCTCTCGTATATTTCGCGGACCTCGGCAACATATTCGTCTCCCTCATTCAGGGCGATGATCGAGGCAATCTGAATGGGCTGGAAGGTGCCATAGTCGAGATAGCTCTTGAGCTTGGCCAGGGCACCGATCGCCTCCCGGTTGCCGACGCAAAACCCCATCCGCCAGCCGGCCATCGAATGGCCCTTGGTCAACGTGTAAAGCTCGACCGCCACTTCCTTCGCCCCTTCCACCTCGAGGATCGATGGCGGCAGGTAGCCGTCGAAATGAACGTCGGCATACGCGAAGTCGTGGACCACGAAGAACCCGTGCTGATGGGCCATCTCCACCAGGCGCTCGAAAAATCGGAGCTCGACACAGATCGTGGTGGGGTTGTGGGGGAAGGCGCAGATGACGACCCTCGGTCTCGGGGGGCGAGCGACTTCCTCCTCGAGCCGCTCGAAATAGGACTCTTCTGCTGCGACGGGAACGCGGCGAACCTCGGCTCCGGCCAGGCCGGGAGCGTAAATGTGGATCGGATAAGAAGGCTCGGGCACCACCGCCACGTCCCCGGGCTCGACCAGCACCCACAGCAGGTGCGACAGCCCCTCTTTGGCTCCAATGGTGGCAATGACCTCTGCCTCGGGGTCGAGATCCACGCCGAACCGCCGCCGGTAGCGATCGGCCACCGCCTTGCGCAGATTCGGCAACCCCCGGCTGACCGAATAACGGTGGTTGCGGGGGTTCTGGGCCGCTTCGATCAGCTTGTCGACCACGTTGACCGCGCTCGGAATATCGGGATTGCCGAAACCGAGGTCGATGATGTCCTCCCCCTCGCGGCGGGCCTCGAGCTTGCGCTGGTTGACGGTCCCAAAGACGTAAGGCGGGAGATCGTCGATGCGCCGGAAGTCCACCTCTGAATTCTGGCCGATCCCCCGTTCTCCGCGCGCGATGCCGTTATTCGCGAGTGGTCTGACTGATAAAAACCAGTTTTAGGCGGCGCCGAGGACCGATTGCGAGAAGAGCTCCCAGTTGGAGGGGCGGTTGGGGACCACCGAGACGACGATCTGATCCACCACTTCGCTGAGCTCCTCGAGGTGCCCTTTGATGGTTGGTGGGGTTCCGGCCACCGCTCCCTGCGACCCCCCTCGTTCCGCCAGCCTCGTTGCCAGAGTTGCCTCGTCCGGAGCGAGTACCAGGGTGCCGCCCCAGGAAGTCACGAAGGGCCTCTCGCCGACCATCGCTCGGACCTCAGCGGCCTCTTTGGTCAGATCAGAGATGTCCGCACCCCAAGCGTTCCAGCCGTCAGCCTGGCCCGCCGCCAGCTCGCGCAGGAGAGGATGGCGGCCACCGACCCACACCGGCAAGGTCGGCGTCACCGACTTGACCGCGGAGATGGTTTCTTCGAGGAGGCGCAAGCGATCGTCCAGTGACGGCAGCGCCTGCCCGAAGCGATGGGCTTCGTCAGCCGACATCGAGTCGCCGATGCCAAGACCGATGATTGCCCGCCCGGGCACGAGGGCGTCGAGCGTCGCCGCCGCCGCCGCGCTGACCTCTGGCGACCGCAGGGTCACTCTCATCACCAACGAGCCAACCCTCACGTCCGAGGAGGCACCGAGAGCACCGAGGATGGCGGTCAATTCGAAAACCGGGCGATGGGGATCTCCCAACGGAACCAGGTGGTCGAAGGCGAAAAGCCCGTTGATTCCGTATCCCGAGGCCCTTGCCGCCAGGGTGAGAAGGTGCTGGGGATCGTCGGAAAACTGGGGAATGGTCAGCGAGATGGGGACCACCCCCTTCCCGGCTCCGCCGGCCCTCCCCCCTGAGGGGGGAGAAACAGGTTCCATCAGCCGCCGGCCAGGCGTCCCAGCAGCTTGCGAATTTTTTGCGGCACGAAGTCGTTGATCGTGCCCAGCGCCGAGCGAACCATCGCCAGTATGTCCTGGGGGCCGTCCCAGTGCTCGACGACGATCTCCTCCCCCGCCCGCTCGATGAGATGGTTGAGGGCGAAGGCGACCAGAAACAGGTCATCGAGGACACCCGCCACCGGGATCATCTCGGGGAGAATGTCGATCGGCGACAGCACATAACCCACCGCCACCAGGAGGACGAGCTTCGATCGCCGAGGCACCCGAGGGTCTTTCACCAACCGACCCAGAAGCTTGACCAGGTTGGGCAGCATCAGCACCGCGTCCTTGGCCAATTGCCTGGCCTGGATCGAACCCCCCGCCTGGGGAGGTATCACTTCGTCAGGGCGCACCGAGCCACCCGATCGCTGATCCCCATCCATCGGATCAGGATAAATCGGCTCCATTCGTAGCCGTTGGAAGCAACGCCCCACCGACGGCTCCCGACCACATCCCAAACCGTCCTGGGACCACCGGGGTCGTCTCCCGGTGATCAGAGCCCTCAAGCGCGTACCCGATCTCCGAACGCGCCGGCGCCAGGATGTCTTCGCCAGCGCCTTCGATCACCCCTCCACTGACAACTACCAAGTCGGGATCGAGTAGTGCGATCAGGTTGGCGAGCCCCCGGCCAAGCCAGCGGCCGGCCTCGGCGAGCAAGGTGTGGGCTCTGCGGTCACCGGATCGGGCTGCAGCGGAGATGGCCGATGCGCTCGGCGTGCCGAAATCCCACTGTTGCTCAAGCCGCCACCCCGAAACCAAGGTTTCCCAGCACCCCTTCCGACCGCAGGCACACTCGATGCCTCCGGGATCCATCGTCATGTGGCCCGCTTCACCGGCCAGCGCTCTCCCCCGATAGATCTGGCCTCCGAGCACGAGACCCATTCCGATCCCGGTGCCGACCATCACCACCAACACGGAGTTGACGCCGTCGCCGGGACCGAGCCGACTCTCGCACAGGGCTGCGCAGTTGGCATCGTTGTCAACTACGACCGGCCGACCGAGCATGCGTCTCAACTCCGAAGCCACCTCGACATCGACGGCGGATATGTGCGGTGCCCAGATCAGACGCCCTGCCCGATGATCGACCAGCCCGGCGAGGCCAACGCCGATCGCACCGATGGGCTGAAAGGAGTTCACGAGGTCAGCGGTTTGTTGGAGCCAAATGTCCTCGAGGCGCTCGACGCGCCGCCTCTCAGTGACCGCCCCCTCCTCCAACCGAACCACTTTGATATGGGAACCCCCGATATCAACACCGATCATTTGGCATTTACTTTGAGGCGCCTCGCCGGTCGTTATTCGACATCAATTCGCTGCGGTCGATCGGCATTGTCCGGCTCCTCGGACCGTCCTACCTTGGCCAGTTCATCAAGGACGGCCGAAACAGCACGAAGGCCTTCCACCCCGGCCATGGCCAGGTGGTAGGCAAAACGCTTTCCGGCGCGCCGCAGCGCTTCGAGGGTTTCGGACTCGGTCACTTCTTCTTTCGGGTGGGCACCGGGCCGAAGTTGACGCGCAGGGTTCCCTTTTCGAGCTTGGCGCGGGTGACCTGCCGGCGGCGCAGTGTGTCGGGTAGCAGGAACGAGCGCCTGTAGGGACCAACCTGGAGATAGAGCTCGGAGCCGTGGCGAAAAACGTCGAGGTCACCTTTGTCGACGAACGGCACTTTCATCTCCATCGTCACCTCACCTCCCTTCTCCGTCACCCGGAAGGGGCTGTGGCCGGCGAAGTCCCGCACCGGGTCCTGCGCTCCATAAAGCTCCTCGGACATGGTCCGGAGCCGATCGATCCCCACCATCTCGTCGTCGAAGAGACGCAGTCGCAGGCGAGGCACATCGGCAAATCCGGAGTCAATCGCTTCCAGGTGGCCCTTCTGGATCGACCGCCATCGGTCGAAGTAGGGGTCGGAGACGATGTCGGGGAGCACGCGATTGACTATTACCCCGTCCACGCCATAACCAAAGAGCCCGAGGTAAGTGAAGGTTCGCCGGGCCTCGTCGATCACCATCTTCTCGGGATTGACCACCAATCGGGCCGAAGTCACCTGGGGATTCGCCAGCAGGGCCTTCACTTTCTCCACACCTTCGAACACCGACTGGGCTGCTTGGAACACGTTGTCCTCAGGCACCGGCAGATCGGTGAGGCGAGTCAGCAGCGGGCGGGCCGCCCGCATGATTCGGCGCTCGGCCGGCATCACCCGCTCGAAGTACCAGCTCAACACCTCCGGGAGCGAGAGCAGGCGCAGGGTTTCGGCGGTGGGCGCGCAGTCGACGATGATCACGTCGTAGCGGCCCGAGGTGGCGTGGCGTTCCACTTCGAGGAGAGCGAACAACTCATCCATCCCCGGGAAGACCAGGAACTCCTCGGCCTCGATCCCGCTCACCCCGCCCCAGTCGAAGACTTGCATGATCTGGTCACGAATCGAGCCCCAGTGGCGGTCTAGCTGGCTCTGCGTGTCGATCTGTTGACCCCAGAGACGAGGCAAGATCTCGCTTTCGACATCGCCCAGCTTTTGATCGAGGGCGTCGGCCAGCGAGTGGGCGGGGTCGGTGGAAGAGACCAGGACTCGGTGGCCGCGATCGGCGGCGAGGACCGCCGTGGCCGCAGCAACTGTGGTTTTGCCTACTCCTCCCTTGCCGGTTACCAGGATGACCCGCATCGGCGCAGGATATGAGGTTGCCCGGCTAGACGATCGCCGGATTACGGACTAGCGATCGAGCTGTTCGACCCGCTTGCGCAGGCCGCGCAAAGCGGTACCCACGAGTTGCTTTTCGGCTTGTCGGCGCAAGAACCCGGGAATCGTGAAGGAGGGCTCGACGCGCAGGCCGTATACGACTTCGGTCCGTCCGTCGCTGATCTCATTGAAGACGTAGGAGCCCTCGAGTTCTTTGAGGTCGGGCCCAGGCTCGGCGATCCACGTCATCGAATGGGGCTCGTCGTAGCTGTACTTGAGGACGTAGGTGATCTCTTTGATCATCCCGTCCACCACGAAACGAGCCCGGGCGGGGCGACCCTTCTTATCCTTTTCGAGGACCTCAATCTCCTTCACCCCGGTGGCCCATTCGGTGTATGAGTCGAGGTCGGATGCGACGGCGAAAACCTGGGCGGGGTCGGCGCGTATCTCGATCGACTCAACGGTGCCTTCAACCATTTCTTCCCAGCAGGTTAGTTAGGCACGTGCTCAGCGACCGTTCTCCGAAAAGTGCATCCAGTCCTTGGCGCTCTGCCAGTTGCCACCCCACTCCCAGCCGATTTCGGCAAAGCCTGTCACCACCGGGCTCTCGGAAACGATCATTCCCGGGCGAAGGGCAGCACGGTCGGTGTAGGCGCTAGCCAGCTCCGGAACCACCACCTCGCCTCGCAGGTAGGGGTTGTGGAAGGGGTTGATGTCGACTGCCAGACCGAACGCGTGCATCGACCAGCCGCTGTCGCGCCCCACCGCCGGACGGCAAACGAAGCTGGTCGTGGAGTTCCAGTCACCGGTGGGCGGTGCTTCGATTTCGGCGGCGGTGATGACCCGCATCTCCTCGATCGGAAACCTGGTCTCGTAGAGCAGCCTCATCACCTGCACTATCCCTTCGGCGTGATCGGCGTTGACCAGCAGTTCTCCCGTATGGCTGGCACCGTCGAAGCCGATGAAGCTCACCGTCGCGTAGGACAGCTCCTCGAGGGTGACCGGACAACTCTCTTGCCAGGAGGAACGGGTGGCGACCTCGGCCGGGACCGGCCCCAGAGTGAACTCGAACTCAGCTCCGGCTGGTGGAGGCAGCAAGTCGGGTGAGGGATACCGACGGTTGAGCATCTCAGGAGGAGTCGGTTGAGCAACACCGAGCCCGTCGGGACGCTCGGGGAGGACCCTGGTCCCCAGCCAGTCGGGCCGAACCGTGCCGGGCTCGGGAGCGGCAGTGGTGGTCACGACGGCGGTGGCGGTCGGAGCGACCGTGGTTGCGACCGCAGTCGTGATCGGAGCCGAGGTGGGAGGGTGTGTCGCCGGCGATGTGAGCTCGGTGGTGGGGCTCGCCTGCACCGAGCAGGCACAAAGGACCGCGGTCCAGACCGCCAGGCCCCGCCTCATCGTTCGAAAATCACGGGACGCTTGGTGGCCCGGAAGTAACCAACGTTGCGACACTCGGTTTTCCCCACCCGCCAGGTCACGGCCCGAGGTTGATGGACGTCGCCGAAGAAGTGGTATTGGGGCTGAAAACGTCGCACGTACTCGAGGATGGGTTCGGAGCTTCTCTCGCGCCGACCCGTGATGACGTCCGTGCAAAGCGGGTCGATTTGGGGTGGTAGGTGCGAGCAGAGCACGTCGACCGGACCGAGCTTCTCGAGCTTTCGGCTCATCTCCTCATCCGTTACCTCCCCGGCCGCTCCCAAGGGAGTGGAGATGCCTCCCCCGACAAAGCCGACGGTCACACCTTCGACCTCGTGGACTTCGCCGTCGACGAATCGCATCGTCTCGGGCAGGACCGCTGCCAACAGCTCGGGGTTGTCGACATTTCCGTAGGTGCAGAACCCGACTGCTCCGGCCAACGCCATCCGGCAACCGGCATACTGCTCCTCGATGCCCCGGCTGATCGCAGCTCTTACCTCATCGCGACGATCGCCGGCGGCCTCGCCCCAGGCATCACGCATCGCCTGGTAGTCGCCGCTGGCGCGATGACCCGCCACCCGGGCGCCGAATTGCTCGCCGAGGACGTCGGCGATGATTCCCTCGCGGGTCCGGTAATCGAGGAGGTTGATCAGATCTCCCAAAATCAAAAGCGTCTGGCCGCGAGCAACCACGGCTTTCAGCGCATCGAATGCCCCATGGACATCGGATACCAGCAACATCGCTAGGAGGGTTCGGTGCGGGGACGATCGATCCAGGTCGAGTACCAAGCGGCGGCGCCGGCACCGAGGACCGCCAGCACCAGGCAGACCGGCCAGGAAAGGTCGCGAGGGGAGAACTCGGCGGACATCCCCGCCATGCCGAATCCGACCAGGCCGGCGACCACCTGTCGCCCCCGCTTGCCAAACCGCTCTTCGGGACTGATACGGCTCCAGGCCTCCACGTTTCCGGCCAGGTAGACCGAAAAGATCCAGCCGATGAGAAGGACCACACCGACGGAGAGCGCAATGGCATAGACCTTGACCATATGCCATTCATTCTTGCGTAAATCCGGCGCAGAAAAGTGCGCCGGATTTACGCAAGAAGATCAGGTCTCACCAGTGACAGCGCCGGTTTCGGCGGAGCCGACCAGACGGGCATATTTGGCGAGGACCCCGGTCGGGTAGCGAGGAGGATGGGGCTTCCAACCGGCCCGCCGTTCATCCAAGGTGTTCTCGTCGACCAGGAGGTCCAAGCGTCGCCGGCTGATATCCACCCTGATGCGATCCCCCTCGGCCACCAGCCCGAGCGGTCCACCAACTTCGGATTCGGGGGCGACATGGCCGATGCACAGCCCGGTGGTTCCGCCTGAAAATCGGCCGTCTGTCACCAGTAGAACGTCCTGCCCGAGGCCGGCACCCTTGATCGCTCCCGTGATCTGGAGCATTTCTCTCATCCCCGGCCCACCCCGTGGTCCCTCGGTGCGAATGACGACCACGTCGCCTTTGCGCAACCGGTGTTCAAACAAAGCATCTAGTGCGAGCTGTTCGCCATCGAATACCCGGGCTGGGCCTTCGAAGACGTCGAGGGATATGCCTGCCGTTTTCACTACCGCCCCGCCCGGGGCAAGGTTCCCGCGGAGAATGGCGATGCCGCCTTCGGCGGCGATAGGAGAGGTAAGCGGCCGTATCACCATCTGATCTTCGGGAAATGTGATCCCGGTCAAATTCTCGGCCATCGTCTTTCCGGTAACGGTCAAGGCCTCGCCGTTGATCAACCCCTCGTCGAGCAATGCTTTGAGCACCACCGGCACCCCCCCGATCCGGTCGAGGTCGACCATGTGGAAGAGCCCGAACGGCTTGAGATCGCCGATGTGGGGGGTGTGGCGAGAGATGCGGTCGAAGTCCTCGAGGTCGAGGTCAACTCCGGCTTCATGGGCGATGGCGAGCAGGTGGAGCACTGCGTTGGTGCTCCCTCCCAGCGCCATTACCGCGGTGATGGCGTTTTCGAACGCCGGCCGGGTCATGATTTGGCGGGGGCGAACATTGGCTTCGAGGAGCGACATCACCGCCTCCCCTGATCGACGGGCATAGTCGTCGAGCCGGACGTCGTCGGCGGGAACCGCGGCCGAGCCAGGGAGCGACATCCCGATCGCCTCCCCCACCGAAGCCATGGTGTTGGCGGTGAACATCCCTGCGCACGATCCGATCCCAGGGCAGGCGTGACGCTCGATCTCGCCCAGCTCTTCGAGATCAATCTCGCCGATCGAGTGGGCTCCTATTGCCTGGAAGACATCGACGATCGAGATGTCACGGTCGCGGTGCCTACCCGGGCGAGAAGATCCACCGTAGAGAAAGACAGAGGGAAGGTTCGTGCGAGCGGCGGCCATGAGCATCCCCGGCAAGGACTTGTCGCAGCCGGCGATGGAGACCATGCCATCGAACCGCTCCCCATGCATGACAAGCTCCACCGAATCGGCGATGACCTCCCGGCTGACCAACGATGACCGCATCCCTTCGTGACCCATCGAGATTCCGTCGGAGACGGCGATGGTGGTGAAGATCAAGCCCACTCCCCCGGCTTGCTTCACCCCTACTTTCGCCTCCTCGCACAGTCTCGGCCCCGAGAGGTTGCAGGGGGTCACCTCATTGCCGGCCGAGACGAGACCGATCTGCGGCTTGTCGAAGTCGTCGTCCGTCAATCCAACGGCGCGAAGCATGGCCCGGGCGCCCGCCTTGGCAGGGCCCTCGGTTACGTCCTGAGAGTGGATCTTGGGGCTCATTCCTTCGATCCTACGCCCCGGCGCCAATGCGGTTTCCTTCCCGGCAACCACCGCCGGGTATCTTTTCTGCGTGAACATCCCCACTCTGCCGCAGGTCGAGTTCGCCATTCCTCCGGCCTATGCCCGAACGGTGGAATTGGCCTACAACCTCTGGTGGTCGTGGAACTACACCGGCACCAGCCTCTGGTCGAACCTCGACCCCGTGGCCTGGGACAACACCCACAATCCGATCGATCTCTTGGAGTCCATCGCCCCCGGACACTGGCAGGTGATCAATCAGGTTGAGGCCGTACAGGAGCGATACCAGGCAGCTCTCTCCGACTTCGATCAATATCTGACGGCGGAGGACAGCTGGTATCAGCGGCAGGAGCAGAAACTGTCGGGTCCGATCGCCTATCTCTGCACCGAATTTGGCATCCACGCCTCGGTCCCCTTCTACTCCGGCGGGCTCGGCATCCTCGCTGGAGACCACCTCAAATCCGCCTCCGACCTCGGCCTCCCGCTGGTAGCGGTGGGCCTCTTGTTTCGCCGGGGCTATTTTCGCCAGGAGATCGAGGCCGAAGGAGAACAGCAACACATCTATCCCTCCCTCGACGTGCGGCGGCTGCCGGTGCGACCGGTCGCCTCCGCCACCGGAGGACAACTCAAGGTGGAGGTGGAGTTCCCCCACGGCCCGGTGAAAGTGGCGGTCTGGAAGCTAGATGTGGGCCGGGTACCACTTCTCCTCCTCGATACCGACATCGACGAGAACGACGTCAGCGACCGTCCGATTACTCACACTTTGTATGTCCGCGGCCGGGCCATGCGGTTCTGCCAAGAGATGGTCCTCGGGATCGGAGGAGTACGCGCCCTTGAGGCGCTTGGCATCAAACCGGCCGTCTGGCATATCAACGAGGGTCATGCCGCTCTCGCTCTGCTCGAGTTGGCTCGAGAGCGAATCGCCGGCGGCGCCGACTTGGCGACGGCGATGAAATCAATCAAACAGCAGACTGTGTTCACCCTCCACACCCCGGTGCCCGCCGGCAACGAGGTTTTCGAACGGGGTATAGCGGACCACTATCTGCGTCCTTTCATCTCGGAAATGGAGAATGGAACCAGCGACCTTTCCGAGCTCGGCGTGGCGCGCGACCACGCCAGCTTCGATCTGGGTGCCTTCGCAATCCAGATGTCTTCAATTGTCAACGGCGTCAGCAAACGACATGCCGAGGTTGCAACCCGCGACTGGGAGTACCTCATCGGCGGACCCGCTGCCGCCGTCACCAATGGGGTCCACACTCCCTCATGGATCGGACGCGATGCGGGCCGCATCCTGTCGGAGACTTTCGGGACCAACTGGCCATCGGATCTTCTCCTCGATCCCGAGGGGCCCCAGCACCTAGCCGCTCTCACCCTCGCTGACATCTGGGCCAATCATCAGCAGCGAAAGGAGATCTTCACCACCTTCGCCCGTGGCCGGCTGCGTCGGCAGTTCGCCCGCCACGGCGCCTCTCCCGAGGAGCTCCGCGAGGTGGAGACCATGCTGCCCAACGAATGCCTCACCCTCGGCTTCGCCCGGCGCTTTGCCACCTACAAACGAGCCACACTGATGTTCGATGACCTGGATCGATTTCAGGCTCTGGTCACCAACCCCGAGCGGCCAGTACAGGTGGTGTTCGCCGGCAAAGCCCATCCCGCCGATCGCCAGGGACAGGATTTCATCAAGCGAATCGTGGAGCTCTCGAAGCTGCCAGAGCTGCGGGGACATGTATTCGTCTTGGAGGACTACGACGCCCGGATGGCTCGTTTCATGGTTCAGGGGTGCGACGTCTGGGTCAACAATCCTCGCCCGCCGATGGAGGCGTCGGGAACCTCGGGGATGAAGGCGGCCATCAACGGCACCCTCAATCTCTCCGTCCTCGATGGATGGTGGGTGGAAGGTTTCAACGGCCGCAATGGCTGGGCGTTCGGATCACCGGGCGGCGATGATGACCACGGCCGCGAGGACCGCGACGACGCCGAGGCCATGTACCGGCTTTTGGAGGAGCAAGTGACCCCCCTCTTCTACGAGCGAGACGAGGAGGGAATGCCGGTGGGGTGGGTGGAGATGATGCGAGAGGCGGTCATGTCGACGCTGGTGGCGTTCTCGAGCCACCGCATGGTCGCCGAATACTCACAGCTGGCCTATTTCCCGATGGGTGCAATTACTCAGCCTGCCGACGCATGAGCGGTCATCGCGGCTGTCTCCAGCTCGGGCCGAACTCGGTGGTCTGACTCAGCCAGCACTCGATCAGCGATCACGGCTTCTGCCATCGGGCCTCCTAGACGAGCCAGGGCCCATACGGCGTGAACGCGGAGCAGCCAATCGGGATGGCCGGCGTAGGGGGCGACGACCCGGGCGAGGGACTCCAAACCCGAGTTGCCAGCCGCAATCAATGCGTTCCGCCTGACGATCCGGGGATCGCGCTCGGGTATGAACCAGTGCCCGAACAGGTCGAGCAACCTCTGGTCGGAAACGGACAGAACCTCATCGATCGGGAAACGATTCCCCTCCGACGTTGCTGCCGTTCGATGACCCGGCGGGCAAGCCTCGAGGCAGTCATCGCATCCGTAAATGCGATCCCCCATCGCTTCTCGGAACTCCGTCGGCACGACGCCGGGAGTCTGGGCCCAAGCGGCCAGGCAACGGCGGGCGTCGAGAACGCCGGGTGCCACCAGCGCTCCGGTAGGGCAGGCGGGAATGCACGCCGAGCAGCTCCCGCAATCTCGACTCATAGCCTGGTCGGGGGCAATGGGGGCGTCGGTGACGACGGAACCGAGGAGAAACCACGGACCCAGGCCCGGCGCCAGCACCATCGTGTTCTTCCCCCACCAGCCGAGCCCGGCTCGAACCGCCACCGCCCGGTCGACGAGACGATTGTCGTCCACCAGCACTTCGGCCCGATAGCCCTCGCTCGTCAGGGTCGCCGCCACCCTCATGAGCGCCTCTCGAATCGGCGCGTATCCAGGAGGGCGGGCCGCGGCCGAGACCCGGGTCGTTCCCGGAACCGGCTGTGATGATCGAGCGGGGGCGTATGGATAGGCCCCGACCACGATCGTCTCCGCCCATGGAAACGAGAGCCGGGGCGTGGTGGCGAGCTCGGGATCGTTAAAGGTGAAACCGAGGCGTCCGGAGGCGCCGCTTGCCCGTCGGGACTTCAGTTCCTCGCCCACCTCCGGAAATGGTTCGGCCGAGCTGAACCCAATCCGGGCCAATCCGGCTTGGCTCCCGACCTCGAGCAACCGCTCCCGAAGGACCATGGCGGACCATTCTTGCTAGCCCGTTTCCGATAGTGAATCGGAGGGAGCCACTCGCAGTCGCAAGCGTGGCACGAGCCCCTGCTCGGCGAGAATCTCGAGGGCTTCGATCTCCTCGTCTTCCAGGTCGAAGGGTCGGGGGGTGTTGAGCAGGAACGTGACGACGCAGTCGTCGCACGCGTCGGTGTCCCTTGCTACGCAGATGTCACAGTCGATATGCATCGCCCCAACATACGGGAGGGGTGGGACAAGAAATCGGTGGCAGACGTCATTCCTAGTGCAGAAACATGCGGATTCCGCATGCTGAAGCCTTAGGTTTCCTAAAGGGGGCCCAAGTCGGAGCTGGGAAGCCAGGCGATGTCGGGGGGGAAAAACAAGTCGAGGGTCCAGTCCGCCGCCACTCGGGCCTTGCGCAAAGTGGTCGGCAACTGCAGTAGGTAATAGCTGCGCCACAAGAACCAGCCAATCAGTCCTGAGACCGGGATCCCCATCACTCTCCCAACGGCATTGCGATGACCGAGCGAGACCAGCTCTCCCTTGGTCTGGTAGGAGAACGCCTCCACGGTCCGACCGGCATGAATGACATCGAGATTCCTCCCCAGATACCTCCCCTGGCGGAGGGCGAACTGAGCGGTAGGGGGTGAGAATCCGCCGTCACCGGTCGGCGAAAGAGCGGCGTCGCCCACCGCATAGACGCCCTCTGGCGCCGAGCGGAAATGGCCGTCGACTGGAATCTTGCCCCCATCGGTCTCGATCCCGGTTCTTGCCAAGAGCGGATGCGGTTTGATCCCCGCCGCCCATATCACGGTTCCCGCCTCCACAAACTCGCCGTTTTGGAGATGGATGCCCGCGGGGCTCACCTCGGTGACCGCCGATCCCAAGACCAGCCGAACATCGCGCTTGGCGAGTGCCCTGGCCGCCGACTTCGAGAGCGAAGAGGTGAGGGCGGGCGTCACCCGCTCGACGGCATCCACCAGCGTGACCCGGGGAGGAGGTCCGTCGCGGTAAAAGCGTTGACGAACTTCGCGGAGGAAGTCTGCCAGCGCCGCCGTCAACTCCGCTCCGGAGAATCCGGCTCCGACGACAGCCACCGATACGCTCCCCTCGGCTTCCATCTTGGCGAGGATGCGATTTCGAATCCGCAGTGCATCGACGATGGTCTTGAAGGGAAGAGCGTGCTGGTCGGCTCCCGCGACTCCGTAGGTATTGCTTACCGAACCCAACGCCAGAACCAGCGCATCGGCACTAATGGACTCCGTAACTTCCCCAAAGAGACGATTGACGACGACCGTGCGTCGCTCGGCGTCGATGGACTCGATAATCCCTTGAACTAATTCGGCCCCAGGGGCGAGCTGGCGAATCGGGGCGATGATGTGACGGGGATCGACGTCGCCCACCGCCGCCTCGGCCAGCATGGGAGTAAAGAGGAGAAAGTTGTCGGCGTTGACAATTACGACCTCGACCCCTGCTTTTCGGGCCAGGCCCCGGGCCACCATCGACCCCGAAAAGCCGCTTCCGGCGATCAAGACCCTCATTTGAGCCAGTCGACCAGTGCTTCTCCCCAGAGCCCGATCGCGCCGAGGCGACCCGCCTCCTCACGAACCCGCCGATCCGAGGTTATGACCACCAGCGACGACTCCGTTTCCGCCAACTCGATCAAAGCCTCATCGGCGGAGCCGGGGAACCGCACCTCGACATGAGGATGGGTTCCCCGATAGGGCCCGGCTACATCAAAACGGGAGTCGAAGAGAACCAAGAGCTTTCTCTTTCCCACCGAACGATGAGAGAGCCGCCCGACGGCGGCTTCGACCTGGCTGCGCTCCTTCCGACCGGGTGGGTTCTTGAGCTGGAAAGCGAGATTCCAGCCATCGACCGCCACCGTGAGCGGTCTCGGATAAGAGAGGAGCCACTCGATGGCGCCGGCGGTGTCGGGACGGACTCCGATGGGAATCGATGGCGGCCGACTGGGATCCTTTTCCGGAGCGGGTGGTGGTGGTGGGCCCCCGGCCGGAGCCAGCGACCAAGCGTGCAGTCGGGCGTCGAGATCGCGGGCCAGGTCGAGCGGCCCTCGCCGCATCCCGGCGGCGGACGTCGTTGGAGGCGCCGACCGACCGCTCCGGCGTCGGAGGAGAGTGTCCAGGCGCTCCTGCAATTGGGCCACTTCAGACATCAGCCCTTCGCGAGCTGCCTCGGAGGCAGCCAGCTCCTTCTGGGTAGAGCGCAAAGTCGTTCGCAGCTTCCTGATCTCGAGCTCCCTGTCGGCCGACTCCGCTTTCTTGGTCGGCGCCTGTCCTGTCTGGCGGCCTGTCTTGCGCAGTTGCCGCCGCAGAGATTGGATCTCCTCCTTGGCCGCGGCAAGCTTGTCGGAGATCAGGCGATGAGACTCTTCGGCAATAGCGGTCTCGGCTTCCTTGGCCAAAGCGGTGAGGCGATCCTCCCAACCCGGTTCCCTTCGCAGGAACTCGATTGACGCCATTTCTGACCCGACGCCATCGGCGTCGCCCAACTCTTCGAGAGCGAGCTTCCGCAGCCACTCGTTGCGGTCGAGCTCGGAGATGAGACTCGATGCCAGTGGGGCGGGGAGCTTGCCCGATCTCTTCGCCACCACCCGGACCCGGGCCGGAATCTCCTCCTCCTCAAGTCTTCTCAAGGCCCTTCTGGTCGCCACCACGGCGCCTCCGAGCAGAGCGGGACTGAATGAGTTGGCGGCCGACACTGTCTCGATATAATGGTGGCCAGAGATGACCTACCAGATCCTCGTACTTCCGTAGCGCATACGCCTTAACTCAGGCGTGTGCGCCCCCACGACCCTCCCCACCGGGAGGGTTTTTGTTTCCCCTCCAGAAGCCCGACCAAGAGGACCCCATGACCAAGAGCCCGCAAAAAACTTCATCGAAAATGACCGGGGCCCAAGCCCTGATCGCCTCGCTCGAGCGGGAAGGGGTCGACGTCGCTTTTGGGGTCCCCGGAGGAGCGATCCTCCCCGCTTATGACCCGCTTCTCGATTCCTCGATTCGCCATGTCCTCGCCCGTCACGAGCAGGGCGCAGGCCACATGGCCGAGGGCTATGCATGGGCGACCGGAAAGGTCGGGGTGTGCATCGCCACCTCGGGCCCTGGCGCCACCAACCTGGTCACCCCGCTCGCCGATGCCTTAATGGACTCGGTGCCCCTCGTAGCCATCACCGGTCAGGTACCGACCACCGCCGTCGGCAACGACGCCTTCCAGGAGGCGTACACCACCGGCATCACCATGCCGGCGACGAAGCACAACTACTTCGTCACCGATCCGGGCGAGATCGCCTCGGTGATCCACGAAGCCTTCCACATTGCCTCTACTGGCCGGCCTGGCCCGGTGCTGGTTGACATTCCCAAGGACGTCCTCAACCACACCACCAACTGGACCGAACCCGGAGAGTTGTCGCTCCCCGGGTACCGGCCCACGGTGGAGGGGCATCCCCGCCGCATCAAAGAAGCAGTCGAATTGATCAATCGGGCCAAGCGGCCGGTCCTTTATGTCGGCGGAGGTGTGATCAAGGCCAACGGCTCGGTCGAGTTGCGCCAGTTCGCCGAGCTTGCCGGGGTTCCCGTCGTCACCACCTTGATGGGGCGGGGAGCTTTCCCCGACTCCCACCCGCTCGCCCTGGGGATGCCAGGGATGCACGGCACCTATACCGCCATCACCGCCATCCAAAAGGCGGACCTCTTGATCGCTATCGGGGTGCGCTTCGACGACCGCGTGACCGGGAACCCGAAGTCCTTTGCCCCCCACGCCCAGGTGATTCATGTCGACGTCGACCCGGCGGAGATCGGCAAGGTCCGCGCCGCCGAGGTTCCGATCGTGGGCGACTGCCGGCGAGTCCTCTCGCAGCTGGTCACCGCCTGGGGTGAGCGGGAGACGCCCGATCGTTCTGCCTGGCTCGAGGTCCTCGCCCGCTGGCAAAAAGAACATCCCCTCCAGTACCAGCAAAGCCCCGACGGGCCCATCAAGCCTCAATTCGCCATCGAGGAGCTCTATCGGCTGACGGGAGGAGACGCCACCATCGTCTCCGGAGTCGGCCAGCACCAAATGTGGGCGAGTCAGTTCTGGCATTTCGAGCGCCCCCGTCGCTGGATCAACTCGGGGGGTCTGGGAACCATGGGCTTTGCCGTTCCCGCCGCGATTGGGGCCAAGGCGGGCGCTCCCCAGGACCTGGTGTTTGCCGTCGACGGCGATGGTTGCTTCCAGATGACTTGCAACGAGCTGATCACGGCATCCACGGAGAAGATCCCGATCAAGGTCGCCGTCTTCAACAACGGGGTCCACGGCATGGTCACCCAATGGCAGCGGCTCTTCTACAACGGACGCTTTTCGCAGACCTTCCTGGGAGACGGAGTGGACTATGCCAAGTTGGCGGAGGCGATGGGATGCGTCGGCTTGCGGGCCGAGAGCCCCGACGAACTTGGACCGACATTCGAGAAGGCCCTCTCCATCGACGACAAGCCAGTGGTGGTCGACGTCGTGATCGATCGCGAGGAGATGGTGTTCCCGATGGTGCCGGCCGGCGGCTCCAACGACGAGGTCATTCTCGGACCGACCGAAAAGGTGATATCACCGGCGAGCGACCTGCCGTGATTGAGACATCAGACATCAGACATCAGACATCAGATCTACAAGCGAGCGCAGCGAGCGATCTTCAGTCTTTGGTCTCCAAGCGAGCGCAGCGAGCGATCTTCAACTCTGAGGTCTGCTCATGAATCACACCTTGTCGGTTGTGGTCGAGGACAAGCCCGGGGTGCTGGCGCGGGTTTCCTCCCTGCTGGCCCGGCGAGGATTCAACATCCACTCCCTCGCGGTTGGACCCTCTCACGAAGATGGCATGTCAAGGATGACTGTCGTGGTGGAGGCCGAGGACATCGAACAGGTGAAGAAACAGCTTCACAAGCTGATCAACGTCGTCAAGATCTCCGAGTTCGATCCCGAGACCTCGATCGAACGCGAGATCATGCTGGTGCGAGTCACCGGTGGCGCCGGCAAACGGGGCGAGATCCTCGAGATAGCCACCATCTTCTCCGCCATTCCCGTCGATGTGGGACATAGCGCGATCACCTTTCAGATCGCGGGCGAGCCCCGCAAGGTGAACGATTTCCTCGAGTTGGTTCGCCCCTACGGTTTGGTCGAGTTGGTCAAGTCCGGCCGGGTAGCCCTCTCGCGGGAGCCCAAAGGCAAACCAGCGCCACGGCTGCGGGCCGTCAACTGAGGAGGAGGAATGGGCAAGATCTACTACGAGCACGATGCCGATCCCACGCTGATCAAAACCCGTCGCATCGCCGTCATCGGCTATGGCAGCCAGGGCCATGCCCATTCGCTCAACCTCTCCGAATCGGGAGCCGACGTAGTCGTGGGCCTACGCCCGGGATCGAGTTCGGAGGCTAAGGCCACCGAACTCGGACTCAAGGTGATGTCCCCAGCCGAGGCGGCCGGCTGGGCTGACACAGTCATGATGCTGGTCCCCGACCAGCATATGGCCGACCTCTATCGAGAGGAGATCGGTCCCCGACTCGACCCGGGCGACGCCCTCATGTTCGCCCATGGTTTCAACATCCACTACGGCGCAATCGTCGCCCCAGAGGACACCGACGTCTTGATGGTGGCGCCCAAAGGTCCCGGCCACCTCGTCCGCCGCACCTTCACCGAAGGCTCCGGCGTTCCCTGCCTCCTCGCCATCCACCAGGATGCCACCGGCAATGCCCGAGCCCTCGGCCTCTCTTATGCCTGGGGTATCGGCGGGGCTCGGGCCGGGGTGCTGGAGACGACGTTCAAGGAGGAGACCGAGACCGATCTCTTCGGCGAACAGGTGATTCTCTGCGGCGGCGTCTCCGCCCTAATCAAGGGCGCTTACGAGACACTGGTCGAAGCCGGTTACCAGCCCGAGTCGGCCTACTTCGAGACCCTGCACGAATTGAAGTTGATCGTGGATCTGCTTTATGAAGGGGGACTCTCCTGGATGCGCTATTCGATCTCCGACACCGCCGAATACGGTGACTACACCCGCGGCCCGCGGATAGTCACCGACGAGACCAAGGCCGAGATGCGGAAGGTGCTCGACGAGATTCAGTCGGGGGCCTTCGCCCAAGAGTGGCTCGCCCAGGCCCGGGAAGGGGCGCCCTACCTCTTGGAGCAACGGGCGGCGAACCGCAACCACCCCATAGAAAAAGTTGGACAACAACTCCGGGGCCTCATGCCCTTCCTAACTCCGAAGGAGGCACCGTGAACCCCCCCGATCGACTGGTCATCTTCGACACGACGCTGCGCGATGGCGAACAAGCGCCCGGAATCGCCCTCACCCCCGAGGAGAAAGTCACCATCGCTCACCAGCTCGCAAAGCTGCGGGTGGACATCCTCGAAGCCGGCTTTGCCGCCTCATCCCCGGGAGATTTCGAAGCCGTCACTCGCATCGCCAACGAGGTTCGGGGACCGGTGATCGCCTCCCTCGCCCGAGCCCACCCCGATGACATCGACAAGGCCTATGAAGCCCTGAAGGGAGCGGACAACTTCCGCATTCACGTCTTCATGTCGACGTCGCCGATTCACATGGAGAAGATGCTGCGACTGACTCCCGACGAGGTTTTTCGAGCGTCAGTTGAAGGCGTTCGCAGGGCACGCCAATACACCGACGATGTTGAGTTCTCTCCTCAGGACGCCACGCGCTCCGATCCGGACTTCATGATCTCCGTGTGTCGAGCCGCCGTGGAGGCGGGAGCTACCACGATCAATATTCCCGACACCGTCGGGTTCGCGACTCCGGCCGATTTCGTGGCGTTGCTGCAGCGAGTCTTCAAGGAGGTCAAAGGCGACCGCGATGACGTAACGATGTCAGTCCACTGCCATAACGATCTCGGCCTGGCGGTGGCCAATTCGCTCTCTTCGATCTCCGCCGGCGCTCGTCAGATCGAGGGCGCCATCAACGGCATTGGCGAACGGGCGGGAAATACATCGATCGAGGAAGTGGTGATGGCAGTCAAGACCCGCCAGGATGCCTTCGGGGTCGACTTGGGAGTCGATACCACTCAGCTCTACGAAACCTCGCGTCTTGTCTCGCGGCTCACGGGATATCCCGTGCAGTACAACAAAGCCGTGGTGGGGCGCAATGCCTTCGCCCACGAATCGGGCATCCATCAGCACGGCGTGCTGCGAGACAAGGAGACGTACGAGATCATGGACGCAGCCGCGGTGGGACAACAGGCCGCTCAGATCGTCCTCGGCAAGCACTCTGGTCGGGCAGGGTTCACCGACGCCTTGAACAAGATGGGGATCGTCCTCGAGGACGAGTCATATGCCCGCGCCTTCGAGAGGTTCAAGCAACTCGCCGACCGCAAGGTTCAAATCGGCGAAGACGAAATCAGGGCGATCGTCGAAGACCAGATCGGAGAAACGAAAGAGAAGGTCCGGCTGGTGGGCATCCACGTCGCCGGAGGAAGCGACCTCACCCCTATTGCCACCGTACGAGTCGAAAAGGACGGTACCGAGCAAATTTTCTCGGGACAGGGCGACGGGATGATCCATGCCACCTTTGCCGCCCT
Source organism: Acidimicrobiia bacterium (assembly GCA_035253825.1). Lineage (GTDB taxonomy): Bacteria > Actinomycetota > Acidimicrobiia > Spongiisociales > ZC4RG35 > JACCTH01. The sequence continues at coordinate 93,664 of DATFBM010000010.1, forward strand.
CCGACTCGCCTTCGGCACCGAGGCCAAGCTGATCGATTATCGAGTCGTGCCGGTTACTTCTGGAGCCGACGCCATGGCTGAGGTGAATGTCGTCGTCCAGATAGACGATCGAACTTACGCGGGACACTCGGTAAACACCGACGTGGTCGAGGGGTCGGCCGAGGCCTTTGCCAGCGCCTTGAACAAGGCTGGTTGAACGCACTCAGCCACGCGATTCTGTTCGCGGTCTCGCTGCTGGGCCGCGTCCACCACACCGGGTTTGCGTAAGCTGAGATGCGAAGGAGAAGTGCCAGGGTGAACTTTCGTCGACTTCGGTTGCTGGGGATGGTGGTAGTCGCGGCCGTCGCGTGTCAGAGCGGCACCGCTGAGACCAGCCCGCCGCCGACCGACAACAGCGAGGTTGTTACCACCGAAGCCCCCGCCGATCCGGGGTCGGTAGGAAGCGTGGACGACATGCCCGCCGAGTGCGTCGACGCGTTGCGGGAATACCTGCAGGCAATCGAGCCTGTCGTCGAGGGCATCGACTTTCAATCCCTGACGCAGACCGACTTCGAGGCCTTGAGCGAAGAGCTCGCTACCGCCACCGAAGGATTTGAGGAGAGAACCGAGTCCTGCCCCGATCTCGATGTCAGCACCACCGAGAGCTTCTCGATCATCCGCGAGTTCGCTGAAGAGGAAGCCCCGGGCACGGTGGCGTATTTCACGTTCATCGAGGATTTCGTGAGGGCCTTGGAAAGCGGAGGCAACGCCTCGGGCGACTGCGAGAGCGACATCGCGGCCTTCCAGGAGTTCGTTGACCGGGGCGGATCGATGGCCGATCTGACCGCAACCGAAGTGGCCGAGGCCTCGACTTTGATGAGCTCGATCGGTGCCAACTGCTCGGACGAGCGATTTCAGGAATGGTCTCAAGACGAAGAGATCCAGGCGTGGATCAGCGGCTGAGCTTGAGATCCGACGGGAGCTGATTAATTAGTACCGGCTTAGGCCTGGGCCTGGTTGCGGTCCTTGTCCTTCTCACTGCCTTTTTCGTCGCCGGAGAGTTCGCACTAGTTGCGGTCGATCGGAGCCGGGTGAGGCGGTTGGCAGCCGAAGGAGACCGGGCCGCCAATCAGATCAATGGCTCACTTTCGCGGCTGTCTTTTGAGCTCTCCGGAGCTCAGCTCGGCATAACCATCACGTCGCTCTTGACAGGTGCAATCGCCGAGCCCGCTCTAGCCGACTTGTTCGCGCCCTTGCTGCGCAGAATCGGCTGGACCGGGGTCACCGACCGCCGAGCGTTCGCCGTCGGAGCGGCTCTCCTGGTCGCCAATATCGCCTCGATGCTCATCGGCGAGCTGGTGCCGAAGAACTTCGCCCTCGCCAAACCCTTCGGCACCGCCAAGGCAGTGGCAATCCCGATGTCCTGGGTCAACCGACTTCTGCGCCCGGTGATCCTCCTCCTCAATCGAGCCGCCAACTGGACGGTCACCAAGCTGGGGATCGAACCCCGCGAGGAATTGGCCGGAGTGCGATCGCTCGAGGAACTCGAGCTGATCATCCGTTCGTCCGGCGAGGAGGGCGAGCTCGACGACGCAGAGCTCTCGCTCCTCACGAGGGCGATCTCGTTCACAGAGAAGGTTGCGGCCGACGTCATGGTCCCCCGGGTTGATGTGGAGGGGCTTTCTCGTTTCGATTCGGTGGCAGATCTACGCCGGGCGTCCCTCGAATCGGGTCACTCACGCTTCCCGATTTTCGGCGAGGATCGAGACGAGATCATCGGCGTCGTTCACGTCAAGGACACATTTCGGGTCCCTCCGGAGCGTCGATCGATCACTCCTGTGAGTCACATTGCCAAACCGCCACTGATCGTTCCCGACTCCCGTCATCTCGACGACCTCCTGGTTGACATGCAAGGCCAGAGTCGGGCGATGGCATTGGTCGTAGACGAGTACGGAGGCCTGGCGGGAATCGTCACGATCGAAGATCTTCTCGAGGAAATCCTCGGAGAAATCAGCGACGAACACGATGTGCCTCTCCCCGCCTTCGAATCCGTTGACGGAGTCTCCGAACAGATCGAGTTTCGGGGCTTGGCCAACCGCCACGACGTAGAGGACGGACTTGGCCTCGAGCTGCCTGATGGGCATTTCGAGACTCTGGGCGGATTTCTGGTCTCCCAGCTGGGCCGTTTTCCCGAAGTCGGGGAGAAAATCGCCTACGGACAGTTTCTGTTCGAGGTGATCTCGATGGATGGCCGCCGCATCGATCGCGTGGCAGTCACCCGGAGCGGCGATCGCCCATGAACGTCGGGGCGCTCGGCTGGATGATTGTGCTCCTTCTCGCCAATGGCTTCTTCGTGGCCGCCGAATTCGCTTTTACTGCCGCCCGACGTGAGGTGATCGAACACCTGCCGGGTCGGGGGGCGCGGGCAGCTGCGGCGACGATGAGCGATCTCTCCGATGCCCTGGCCGGGGCTCAGGTGGGAATCACTCTCGCCACCCTCCTCCTCGGTTTTGTTGCCGAGCCGGCCGTAGCCGGAATCTTTGAAACGGCACTCGGCTGGTTCTCGGTCCCCTCCGGCCTCACCCACACCATTGCTTTCATCATCGCCCTACTGATTGTGGTCTTCTTGCACATGGTGGTTGGCGAGATGGCGCCCAAAAACGTCGCCATCGCCACTCCGGAGCGGTTGGCGGTTTGGCTCGGTGTCCCATTCCGCTGGTTCATGACCCTCTTCCGTCCCTTGATCGCAGCCCTCAACTGGGTGGCCAACGGGTTCCTGCGGATCTTCGGGGTAGAGCCCCGCGACAAGCTCGAAACTGCTCACACCGCCGAGGACCTGGCCTCGGTGATAGCCGCCGGTCGCCAGGAAGGCGTGATCGAGGAGTTTGCCAGCAAGCTCCTGTCGGGAGCGATCCGCTTTTCGGAGCGCGATGCATCCGAAGTGATGGTTCCTCGCCCCGACATCGTCGGCCGCTCCCGGGAAGCGACCCCGGCCGAACTGGAGCAGGTGATAATCGATGAAGGCTTCTCGCGGATCCCCATCTTCGGGAACAATGTCGACGATCTCATCGGCTTCGTGCATGCCAAGGACCTCCTGGCCATCCCCGACAATCAGCATGATCTTCCCATCGACCCGGCGCTGATTCGACCGGTTCTGGCGGTGCCGGAAACAGCATCGATCCGTCCACTCTTGGGCGAGATGCAGCGGAGCGGCCGTCACCTGGCGCTGATCGTCGACGAGCATGGCGGCACCGCCGGCTTGCTGACCCTCGAAGACATCGCCGAGGAACTGGTAGGCGATATCCGTGACGAATACGACGAGGGTGACCTCGCAAGCCGGCGGATCGGAGAAAGCGACTGGTTCTATGTCCCCGGGGCGATCAGGCCCGATGAACTGCGCTCTTTGTCGGGGATCGCCATCCCGGCGGGTGAGTACGAAACTCTCGGCGGCTTTCTCATGAACCGACTCGGCCGAATCCCTCGCCGTGGGGACCGAGTTGAGGAATCGGGCTGGGTGATGAGGGTGCGGCGAATGGACGGGCGCAGGGTCACCGAGGTCGAGCTCCTCAAGCGCTGAATCCTTTCTTGCGTACGTGCACAACCCTGGACCGAATACCCAAGAAACAGGCGATCAGATCTCGACCACCACCCCGATGTCGACCACCCGGTCGAAGGGGAGGCGGAAGTACTCGGCCGCGCTGCGAGCGTTGCGGTGGAGGAAATAGAAGAGCCGTTCTCTCAGACCCCACAACCCCACTCCTTCCTTCGATACCACCCGCTCCTTGCCGAGGAAGTAGGTGGTGTGGAGCGGATCGAAGGCCACCTCGGCGATCAGATGGTTGAGAGCGGAGGGAATTTCGGGCTCCTCCATGAACCCGTATTCGAGGATCACTTGAAAGAAGCGGGATCCGAGATGGCGGACCGAGTCGCGCCGGGCCGCCGGCACCCGCGGCTTTTTCGAGACCACCACCGACAGAAAAACGACCGACTCGTGAACGGCGTCGTTGTGGCGCAGGTTGGCGATGAAGGCAGGAGGCACCACGCCCGGAACTGGGAAGAAGTAGACGGCGGTTCCTTTGGTCCGCTGGATTGGCGACTTGGCAAGTGAGGCGATGAACTTGTCGAGGGGCTGGCGACCGAGACCGGATCTGAGTGCCACCAGACGGCGACCCTTGACCCATGTCGTCATCAAGAAGAACACGCTGCCGGCGGCCAAAAGGGCGAACCAACCCCCCTCCGGGATCTTGAGTAGGTTGGAGGAGAGGAAGGCCAGGTCGATGAGGGCGAAGAGACCGATGATCGACACCACCCGTCCCCATCCCCAGTCCCATCGCTCACGGGCGTACACAGAGACGAGGATGCTCGTAATGAGCATCGTGGCTGTGACGGCAACCCCATATGCCGCCGCCAGGTTGGTCGAGCTCCGAAAACCGAGAACCAGGCCGATGCAGACGATGAGAAGCGACCAATTCACCGCCGGCAGGTAAACCTGACCGTGGACATCCTCTGAGGTGTGCTTGACCAAAAGACGGGGGACGAACCCGAGCTGCATGGCCTGCGTGACCAGCGAGAAGACGCCCGAGATCAAGGCCTGGCTGGCAACGATGGTTGCCAGCGTCGCCAGTGCTACCAACGGCACCAGCGCCCATGACGGTGCCAGCAAGAAGAAGGGGCTCTCGACTGCGGTCGGCTCGGCCAGCAAGAGCGCGCCTTGACCCAGGTAATTGATGACCAGCGCCGGAAGCACCACCCCGAGCCAACCCAAGCGAATGGGGCGGGTCCCGAAATGTCCCAGGTCCGCGTAGAGGGCTTCGCCTCCGGTCACCACCAACACGATCGAGCCCAGCGCTACGAATGCCCTACCCTGATACTCAGCGAAGAACCGGATCGCATGGACCGGATTGAGGGCGGCCAGCACCGTCGGATTGGCGGCGATCTGGACGGCGCCAAGTACCGCCAATACGGCGAACCAGACGAGCATCAACGGTCCGAAAAGCCGTCCCACCACCTCGGTTCCTCGCTGCTGGATTGCGAAGAGCCCGATGAGGATCGCAATCGAGATCGGGATCACAAAGGTTGTCAGCTCGGGCGTCACCAGCTGCAAGCCCTCGACTGCTGCCAGCACAGATATCGACGGAGTGATCGCCCCCTCGCCAGTCAGAAGAGCCGCCCCGAACATCCCCGCCATTACCAGACCACTTCTTCTCCGCCGCTCGCGATCACTCGGGGCAACCAGAGCGGTGAGCGAAAGAATCCCGCCCTCGCCGTCGTTGTCCGCACGCATCACCACCACCACGTACTTGATGGTGATAACCAGAATCAGTGCCCAGAAGATCAGTGACAGGGAGCCGAGCACCGATACCTCGGAAACGCTGATTCCGTACCTGGCGGCAAAGGTCTCGCGCAAGGAGTAGAGCGGGCTGGTTCCGATATCGCCGTAGACGATGCCAAGCGCGGCCAGGGTGAGACCCGCCACGCCTCCCATGGCGGTGGGTCGCCCTCGATGCGTAGCGGTCACGGCGGGCCACGGTAACTTGCTCGGATGGTGTATCGATTTGCCGTCATTGGCGGCGACGGAGTGGGCCCGGAAGTGACCGAGCAAGCGTTGCGCGCCCTCGAGGCCGCAGCCGAACGCTTTGAGATTGCCTTCGAGACCAGCGACTACGACCTCGGTGGCAGACGATTTCTGGCCACGGGCGAGGTTCTCCCCCCCTCAGTGGAGGACGAGCTGGCCGCTCACGATGCCATCCTCCTCGGAGCGGTGGGCACACCCGAGGTTCCGCCGGGAGTGCTCGAGCGGGGCCTCCTGCTCAAGCTGCGTTTCGACTTCGATCTATACGTCAACCTGCGACCTATCCGGCTCTATCCGGGGGTCCCGAGTCCGATTGCCGGGCTCGAGCCGGAACAGTGCGACCTGGTGGTCGTGCGCGAGAACACCGAGGGCCTTTATGCCGGAGCGGGCGGAGCGTTGCGACGGGGCGGGCCTGACGAGGTGGCCACTCAAGAGTCGATCAATACCCGTCTCGGAGTCGAACGAGTTATCCGCTTCGCTTATGAGCTGGCCAGCACTCGCTCGGGCCGCCTCACCCTCTGCCACAAGACCAACGTCCTCACTTATGCCGGCAGTCTCTGGCAGCGGACCTGCGATGAGCTCGCCCCCGAGTACCCCGCCGTCGCTTCCGATTACGTGCATGTGGACGCCGCCTGTCTCTACCTGGTCTCGAATCCGCAAAGGTTTGACGTGATCGTCACCGACAACTTGTTCGGAGACATCATCACCGACCTCGGCGCCGCCATCCAGGGAGGCGTGGGGCTGGCCGCCTCGGCGAATCTCAATCCCAGCCGTCGGTACCCCTCGGTGTTCGAGCCGGTCCACGGTTCGGCTCCCGACATCGCCGGGAAGGGCTGGGCAAATCCAGTTGCGGCGATTCTCTCGCTGGCTCTGTGCCTGGACCAGCTCGGCGAGTCCGACGCCGCCAAAGCAGTGGAGGAAGCGGCCGTCTCTGTGCTGGCCGATCTCAAAGCAATGGCGGGACCGGAGATGGGGATGACGACTTCCGAGATCGGGGCCGCCATCGCCTCCCGGATCGCCGGCTAGGAGAGCCGGGGGAAGGCGGGGGGCCGGGTGAGCGGGCGGTCCCCGAATTCCGGCGCTCCCGGGGCGGCCTCGATCAGCTTGAGCAACTCCTCGAGACCCACCTCGAGCTGGCGGTCGAAGCCGCGGGCGTAATCCTGGGGGCTGTTGATCACCTCGAGATCAGGAGTCGCTCCGAAGTTCTCGACTGCATAGCCCACGTCCGTGAACCAGGTGTGGAACTCGGGCTGGGTTGTGACCGTGCCATCCACCAGTGATTGCTGGGGCCATATCCCAACCACGCCGCCCCAGGTGCGAGTGCCGATCAGGGGTCCCAGTCCCTTCATCTTGAAGACGTGGGAGAAGATGTCGCCGTCAGAGCCGGCGTTCTCGTTGGTGAGGCAAACCATCGGCCCCATCGGAGCGTCGGAGGGCATTGCCGAAGGAGCTCGCCAGCGGGTGATCTGGTAGCCCACCCGCTCTCGCAACAGCCGCTCGAGGAGGAGCTGGCTGACGTTGCCACCACGGTTAAAGCGGACGTCGATCACCAATCCCGGGCGATCTACTTCGGACTTCCATGATCGGTGGAACTCCGAGAACCCGGACGGTCCCATATCGGGAATATGGACGTACCCGACCCGTCCCTGCGAGTGCTCGGCCAGGTACTCGCGGTTCCCCCGCACCCACGCTCGATACCACAGCCGTGTCGCATCGTTAAGGGGGTTAATCACTACTCGGCGCGCTTTGCCCCGGCCGCGTCGCACGGTCAGAGTGATGGTTCTCCCGCCCCGCTCTACCAACCGCGAAGCGGGCGAAACCTTGGCATCGACCGGCCGGTCGTCGATCTCCAAGATGCGATCTCCCACGGCCACATCGATCCCAGGGGCAGCCAGTGGGGAAGATGATTGCTGATCCCACGAGTCCCCCCTTGGAATGTCGACGATTCTCCAGCTGCCGCGCTCATATGCCACCCGCGCACCCAAATGGCCCTGAGTCCAAACCGGGGCCGGCCGATAATCCCCGCCCAACTCGTATGCATGTGATGTTCCCAATTCGCCCTGCATCTCCCAGAGCAGATCGGAGAACTCCGCCCGACTGGCGACTCGATCGACCAGGTCGCGGTAGCGATCGTGGATCGACGGCCAGTCGACCCCGCCCATGGTTTCCCACCAGTAGTGGTCTCGCTGCAGGCGCCAGGCCTCCGAGAACATCTGCTTCCATTCCGCACCCGGGATGACTTCAACCCGAAGCCGATCGAGGTCCACAAATCCGGTTTCCCGCCCTGCCCGCTCGTTGCCCGACTTGTCGTCTTTAAAGCCAACCGGCACCACGCGCAAGGCCTTCTTCGTCCGGTAGGCGATGACCTTCCCGTCCCGGGAGACGGTAAAGCCCGTCACTCCCTCCGCGATCGTTTCCGATTTGTCGTTGCCGAAATCCCAGGCGTCGAGTCGAGCTCCCCCACTCGTCTCCTCCCCGAAGTTGGCCTCTCGTTCGAGGGGATGGACGAGGTAGATAGCCCGCCCGCGGGCCATAAGGATCCGGCTGTAGACCCCGGGGGGAGTGGGGAAGGCGACGATCCTCTCCGCGAGACCTTCGAAGTCGATCTTGGTAGTGGCGGGCGGCGGTGGAGGCGGCGGGGCCGGCTCGCCCTCGGAACGCTCGGCCGCCGGCTCCAGGGGCTTGGGCGGCCCGCCTTCTGGCGGTGCGCCAGGGGGCCGGGGTTTGCGCTGGCTCGGCGTGAAGGGAGAGGGTGTTTCCGCTGCCAGAGGGAGCAGCATGAGCATGCTCCCTCGGGGAAATCCGTAATCGTGGAAGTGGGAGTCGGGGATGGGCTCGAAGGCGCGAACCGAGAGAAACGCCAGGTGCTTGCCCTCCGGGTCAAAGCTGGGATTCCAATCCTCGAACTCCGGGCCCCCGAGCACCCGAGTCCGACCGCTTCCCACCTCGTAGATACAGATGTTGGAGGTAGTGCGACTGGTGACGGCCCCGAACGCCAGATAGGCCCCATCAGGCGACCAGCTCACTCCCGCGGTCCAGCCGTACGGGCTGTGGTGGAGGAGCTGGATGCGGCCGTTGCTGGGATTGACCAACAACAGCTCATGGCGGTGGTTGGTGATGGCCACCGCGTCGCGATTGGTTGGTGAGGGATGGAGTGTGCGCACCCGACCGAGGTCGGTCCGTCGGCGGGTTCGGCGTCGCCTCTCCGAGCTGGTGGAATCGTTGGTCACCACCAGCTCGTCCTCCCCGCTCTCATCGGACACCATGACCAGGGAGGCGCCGTCGGCCAGCCATTCGGGCAGCCGCTGGCGGGCCTCTGAGACCAGCCCATGTCGGATCGGGGATCCCTCCCACAGGGGCATCGAGAAGACGCCTCCTCTCACGACCGCGGCCACCGTGTGCCCCTCGGGGTGAAGCGAAACCGATTCCAGATTCCGGGGCGTGACCGGGATGAACCGACGGTTGCGTTGCGGTCGGGCCGACGGCAAATTGACGTCGAGGCGCCGGCTCTCATCTCGACGGGGGTCGAAGATCCAGAGGTCGGCTCCGCAGTGATAGACAATGCGACGCCCGTCGGAAGATGAAAAGCGGGCATAGAAATCGTCGTGGTGGGTGTGTCGCCGCAGCCCGGTTCCAGTTGGGGACACCGAGTAGATGTTTCCCACTCCCTCGTGGTCGGACAAAAAGTAAATCCGGCGTCCGATCCACATCGGGTCGGCGAGGTTGCCACCCGGATCCACGAGGATCGTGAACTCGCCTTCGCCTTCCCGATCGACCCAGAGACTTCCTGCCCGGCCGCCTCGATATCGCTTCCACCGAGCCGGATCGAAACTGTTGCGACCTATTACCACTCCCGGACCGCCCCTCTCGTAGGAGATAGCGCGGGCCGGACCCCAGGCCAACGCCTCGGGGGCGGGACCGTCGATGGGAATCCGCCAGAGGTGGCCCCAGCCTTCGAAGGGCTGCTGATAGTCGCTCGAGACGATGACCGATTCCCCATCCAGGGACCACGTGAGAACCTGCGTGTTGGCCCCGAGATACGAAATCCTCCGGGAGCTGCCACCGGCTGCCGGCATGACATATACGTCGAGGCGACCTTCGTCTCGACCAACGAAGGCGATCTGACTTCCATCCGGTGAGAATCGAGGGAAAGTCTCGGTTCCGGGATTGGCCGTCAATCGAAAGGCGTCACCGCCCTCGGCGGAGACCATCCAGAGGTCATCCTCGGCGACGAAGACAACCCGATCGCGGAAAATGGTCGGATGGCGGTAATAGCCAATCATGCGGATGTCGTAGTCAAGTGGGCAAGACCTCGGAGAGAAAGTCTGTGACCGCTCGTTCGTAGGGCTGGGGACCGACATTCCAACCGCGCACGTGGCCGGCGCCGGGAACGATGAAGAGCCTGACCAGGTCGGGGCGGGCGGCGGCAAGGTCCTCAGAGACCTGGAAGGGGACCGTCTCGTCGGCGGTGCCATGGATGACGAGCATTGGGACCGAGAGCAGATAGGCCTCCGGGAGGTAGTCGGTGGCCTCCCAATCGAGGCCGAAACGGAGTGTGGCCAGGCGCTTGGCCGTCCAAACCAGGGTCCCGGGCAAAGGCAGGGGGATTAGGGGCAGGCGGCGCTGGGAAGCTCCCAGATCAATCGACTGCTCCAAATCGACGTTGGGGCTGTCGAGGATCAACGCCCGTACCGGATTGTCGGGTGTCCTCTGGAGATAGGAAAGGATGTGAGCCGCCCCGGTCGAATAGCCCACCAGCACAATTCCGGTGGCACCCTCGTTGGCCGCCTGGTGCACGGCAGCGGCGATGTCTTCCCACTCCGTGGCTCCGAACTGATAGAAGCCAGAGTCGTCGAGCGGGGCACCCTCATCGTTGCGGTAGTCGATGACCAACTGGGGAAATCCCGCCGCCGCCAGTGGCTTGATGAGACGCAGCGCCTCGCGCTTGCTCGCTCCGAGACCATGGACGTGAATCACCCAGACATCGCCAGGCGCCAAGACTCGCCACGCCTTCATCGTGCCCAGTGCAGTGGGGTAATCGACCTCGGTGAAGTCGATGCCGAATGCCTGGGAAGGATCTCCGGGAAAAGCATTCCCGTCAAGAAAGCCAACGTCTCCGGGCTGTGGGGCTTCGCCGCTCAGACGCTGGATGTTTCTGGTGACCGAGCCATCATCGGCGGCGGCGAAGGTGGGGCCGAGTTGCCCGTAACCGGTCCCCCAATCCAGGCCGACGATGCCGCTCGTGGTGAGGTCCGGCTCAAAGCCGGGCACGGCGGCGAGACGCACCGTTCCCTCCCCTGCCTCCAGAATCGTGACATCGTCGGTCGGGGGCTTGTGATCCGGAGCCAGCGCGTCGCGGCGGATTTGATCTGCGAAATACCAACCCCCCGCCAAATGGAAGATGGCGAGCACGCCGATCACGACGATGACGGCCCTTCTCATGACTGGCAATCGCTACTGCCTGTAGGTTCCGATGAGATTCCCGTTCCCATCGACGACCGGCCACGGGCCGGACAACCTGTTTGGCTCACCCGATTCTTGACGGGCTCCCGAGATCGAGCTGGCGGCTTCGACCAACGACATCGTCGCCGAGACCGCGATCGGATCACCCATGAGGTTGGCGATGGGAACGTCGGCGGCCGCCACTACTAGCCGGGTCCGTTCGACGACGCCGACCAACTTGCCTCCTTCTACCACCGCCACCCGCTCATCGTCATATAGGCGTCGCCCGTCGCCGGCGAGGTGGAGCGGCCCCACGAAGACCGGGTCATCCATCACCTGAAATACCCGCGGAGGAGCGGCCCGGACGATGACCGCCCCGGCCTGAGCGCGGGCCCGCAGCCGCGCTCCAGGTCCGAATACCAGCCGAGAGAGGAGCGAACCGCCGGCCTCGCCGAGGACAAGCAAGGCTCCCGTTGGAAGCGCCTTGACGAAGTCGGTGAGATCGATGGCCTGGATCGATAGCTGCTTGGCATGGGGGACCAACTCGCCCAGACGCGCGACGAGGGATTCAGCCTCGTCGGACGCGTCACTGTCGCTATAGGCGGTGGCGATGTGGACATCGACGTTGAGCCGCCGGGCAAGATGGTCGGACACCTGGACGTTGAGCTCGGAGTGGGGGCCGCCGGCGATGGCGGCGACGACCGCGGTGACCTCGGTGGGATCAAAGTCAAGAGGGGAAACGACACTCACTAGAGAAAAACCACCAGGAGGCCTGCGGGTAACGAGCAAATCGGCACGGGCACGGATGCAGGCTTCGTCGAGGTCGCCCGTGACCCGGCTTGACCCCGGAGCGAGGAGCTCCGCCAGCTCTGAACAACCTTTGCCTCGGGTGTAACAGACCCGCGGGTCTCGGCTGCCGAGACCCGCGATCGGGGCCTGCGGGTCAACCGGCCAGATCAGGGCACCCCGTCATGGGCGGTCAGTGTGCCAGACATCAGATATCAGATGTCAGATTTCGGAAAATCCGGAGCTTTATCTGATATCTGGAGTCTGAAGTCTGCTCGTCTTTGGTCTTTTCCGTTCCCTCTTTAGTCTTTTTCCATGAAGATCGGTGTCCTCCGAGAGACCGAGACCGCAGAACGACGGGTGGCGATCACGCCCCACATCGTGAAACGGCTCACCCAAAGGGGTCACTCGGTGGTGGTTGAGGAGCGAGCAGGGGCCGGGGCTGGACTTTCCGATGACGCCTACCGAGCCGAGGGGGCGACGGTGGTTGGCCGGGCGGATGTGTTCGAGTCGGATCTGGTGGCGACGGTCAATGCACCCCGAGACTCCAACCTTCGAGACACCATGGTTCTCGGCTTGCTACGCCCCCTCGACGACCCTGCGCAGATGTCGTCCTATGCCAGCCGGGGGATCGCGGGGCTGGCATTCGAGCTCGTGCCCCGCACCACGCGGGCACAGGCGATGGACGCCCTTTCCTCGCAAGCCACGGTTTCGGGCTACCAGGCGGCCCTGGAAGGAGCCAAGGCATGTGATCGATTCTTTCCGATGCTGACCACCGCCGCAGGCACAATCCCACCCGCCCGGGCGCTCGTCCTCGGAGCCGGGGTGGCCGGTCTGCAGGCGATCGCCACCTGCCGCCGACTGGGGGCGGTGGTGTCGGCCTTCGACGTGCGAGCCGCGGCCGCCGAGCAGATCCGCAGCCTCGGTGCGAGCTTTATCGAGTCCGAGCTGGAGCCCCAGGATGCCGCCAGCAATGGCGGCTACGCCCGTCCGCTCGAAACCGACGCCGAGGAGAGAGTCCGCGCCAGCCTGGCTGGCCCGGTGGCGACGGCTGATGTGGTTATCGCCACGGCCGCCATCCCAGGCAAGGAGGCGCCGCTCCTAATCACGACTGCCATGGTGGAGTCGATGCGACCGGGATCGGTAGTCGTCGACGTCGCCGCCACCACCGGAGGCAATTGCGCGCTCACGAGGCCTGGAGAAGCATTCGAGCATGGAGGGGTGCACGTGATTGGCTATACCGATCTCCCCTCCCGCAAACCCTACGACGCCAGCCAGATGTATTCCCGCAACGTCGCCGCTCTCATCGAGATCATCGGCCCAGATGGGTTTCTCGATCTCTCTGATGACGTCTTGAACCAAGTCACCGTGACCTATGGCGGCGAGGTCAGGCACCCCCGCATCCGGGAACTGGTGGCCGGCGGCTGATCAGCCATGGATTTCGTCGACGTCCTCCGGAAGCGACGAATGGTCCGCAACTTTCGACCCGACCCGGTACCGGCCGAATCCATCGAGCGGATTGTCAGCGCCGCACGCAAAGCCCCTTCGGCCGGCTTTAGCCAGGGCGTGAGCTTCATCGTCGTCACGGCGGAGTCAACCCGACAAGCCATCGCCCAACTGGCCGAGGAATCGACCTACGTTGCCGCCGGCTTCGACCCCTGGATTTCGAAAGCTCCGGTTCACCTCGTGGTGGCCGTCTCCGAGCAGGTTTACCACCAGCGCTACCAAGAACCCGACAAGCTCGAAGCGGATGGATCGGAGATCGAATGGCCGATCCCGTATTGGTGGGTGGACGCCGGAGCCGCATTGATGCTTGTGCTGCTGGGAGCAGTAGACGAGGGGCTGGCAGCCGGTTTCATAGGGGTTCACTCCCTCCCCGGCCTCTGTGAACTCCTTGAGATCCCCGAGGAGGTCAGCCCGTTGGGGATCGTGACCCTGGGCTTTCCTCTCCCGGATCGGCGCTCGCGGTCTCTCGAGCGCGGTTGGAAAACCGACGAACAGGTTGTGCATTACGAGCGCTGGAGGCCTCAGGAAGGGGCTAGTTACGGCCCGGAGGCCCATAGCAATCCTGTAACGAAAACCGAGGATGAGCTACCTGCGAGTCGAGGTGATGTCTAGAAACCGTCCTTACGAGGAGCTCCGGTCACTTGGGGAGTTCCTCCGCCAGCGGGTGGCCGCCGACGATTCCCGTCGGGTGGCAGCCACCGCCGTGGGACGACGTCGCCCACAAAGGTCCCGGGCCTGGATTGCAGTCGTCGTCAGCACGGCTCTATTTGCCCTCGCCAACGTCGCCCTGGCCCAGGCTGCCGATCCTGCAGTTCCCGGTGAATTCTTATATCCGCTGGATCGGGCTTACGAATGGGTATCCGACCGATTCGCATCCCAGGACCATGTTCCCGAGCGCGTGTCGGAGGCGCTGGAACTGGCCGAGGGTGGTCACACCGACCGGGCACTTCTCGTCGTCACCGAGATCCTGGGAAACGATGAGAGCCTCCAAGCCGAGATCGGAGTGCTTTCCGGAAGCGGCAGCTCGCTGGCCGTCCGCGACGAAGTGAAAGACCTGGTGGGAGCTGCTTCCTCGGTGCATGAAGCTGCTCAAAGCGGTGACCCTGAGGCCCTGGAGGATGCCATCAGCAATGTCAAGGCGGCAGCCCGAGACGTGGCCGAGACGGCCAGCCAAGGGGTCGCTGGCGGTGAGAATCCCGGAGTGACCGCTCCTGGTCAGTCAGGCAACCCTTCGGAGACCGCCCCCGGAGGGGATCGTGCGGGCAGCCAGGGCGGCGGCCGGGGGCAGGGCAGTTCCAATCCATAAGGGAGGAGCAACTCGCAGGCAATAGTCTGTGAGGATGGCTAGGGATCTGGGCGCGGTGGACCCGGCCCTCCAGATTTAGGTGTGGCCCCCTTACGCCGACACCGTCCGACAGGCGATCGCCGGCGACTCGAGGGCACTGACTGAACTCCTCACCCTCGGCCACCCGCGGATAGTCGCCTTCTTCCTCGGGCTCGGGCTCGATTTGCACAGCGCCGACGATCTTGCCGCCGAGACTGCGGAAGCAATTGTCAAAGGGATCTCCCGTCTGCGGGAACCGCAGGCTTTCGAAGCCTGGTTCTGGTCGATCGCCCGCAACCGCTTGCGCAACTTCTATCGGCGACGCCGCAGCGCCCGGCCTACGGACGCCATGATTTCCCCGGCGACTCCCGAAGAGCTCTCTATCGAAAGAGAGGAGCACCGTCGCATCCTGGCCGCTCTGGCTCAGCTCTCACCGCGGGACCGCGAGCTCCTGTGGCTAAGAGAGGTTGAGGGACTCGAGTACGAGGAGATCGGCGGCCGCTTGGGCACTGCCATCGGCACCGTGCGGGTGGCGATCCATCGGGCCCGCCGACGACTTGAAGAGATCTACCAACGAGACGAGGTCGACCGGCACCAGCCCCGCCCCTAGACGAGGTCCTTGCCTTCGAACAGTTGTTCGATTTATGGTGCGAGGGTGCGCCAACTCACCCTCGACGATCTGGGAGCCCCGCTTTACGACGTCACCTTCTGTGTCCTCGATCTCGAAACCACGGGTGGATCCCCGCGGACGTGCTCGATCACCGAGATCGGAGCGGTGAAGTACCGCGGCGGGGAACTGGTGGGATCATTTGCCACCCTCGTCAACCCTGGCGTCGGCATCCCCCCCTTGATCACCATCCTCACCGGGATCACCCAACAAATGGTGGTTGCCGCTCCTCCGATCGAGGCCGCCCTCCCCCCCTTCCTCGAGTTCTGTCGAGGCACGATCATCGTCGGTCACAACGTCCGTTTCGACCTGTCATTTCTCGACTCTGTCTGCAGACGACTCGACTATCCCCTCGTCGGCTCAGAACCCGCCGGGAGAAGACACGTCGACACCGTTGGCCTGGCTCGAAGGCTGATCCGCCCCGAGGTTCGTGACCTCACCCTGGCGACCCTCGCCCGTCACTTCCGCTCCCCCTTTCCCCCCATCCACCGGGCGTTGGAAGATGCCCGGGCCACCGCCCATGTCTTCCACTCCTTGCTCGAACGAGCCGGAACGCTCGGGGTCACCGGTCTTGACGAGCTACTGATGCTTCCCACTGCCCGCGGATCGAGCTACTACCAAAAGCTCCATCTCACCGAAGGACTTCCCCGCTCTCCCGGTGTTTACATGTTCTTCGATCGGAACTCCCAGCTCATCTACGTAGGAAAGGCCGACAACCTTCGTACCCGGGTCCGCAGCTACTTCTACGGCGATGAGAGGCGTCGGATCGGCGATCTGCTTCGACAACTGCATCGAGTCGAGTATCGGGTTTGCGCTCACAGCCTCGAGTCCGAGATCACCGAGCTGCGTCTGATCCACGCCCATCGACCTCGTTTCAATCAGCGTTCCCGCCCACCCCGACGCACGCTTTTTGTCCGCCTAACCGAGGAGCAGTTCCCGCGTCTCAGCGTCGCCCACAAATTGGCCAGCCGGGGGCGGATGTGGCTCGGCCCTTTTCGCTCCAAAAGGGCCGCCGACCTGGTCGTGGAAGCGTTTTGGGCGTCGACCCAACTCCGCCGCTGCACGGGCCGAGCAGGAAGTCGTGACGGCCTCTGCGCTCCGGGGCAGATGGGGGTGGCGCTTTGTCCCTGTGCAGGCGGGCTCAGCGCCGATCGCTACGCAAAGGTGATAGACACCATCGTCGGCGCCCTCGATCAGGAACCCGGATTGGTCCTCGACCCCATCGCTCACAAGATGCGGCGCCTGGCCAGCGAGCGCAGGTTTGAGGAGGCCGCCCAGATGCGCGATCGCCATCGGGCCCTCGCCCGGGCCTTGGAGCGGGCCCGGGCCTGGCAGGCACTGTCCGCCGCCGGCCGGATCGAATTGGAGAGCAACCTGGGCGAGCGGGTGGTGGTCGATCAGGGACGGCTTGTGGCGGCGTGGAGATCTGGGCAGGCCGCGCCTTTGCTAGCCACGCCGATCGAGCCCGACGACGGTCCCTCAGCCGCCAGCTATCCGGTGCCACCCACCATGGACGCCGCCGAAGAGGCCCATCTGATCTGGCAATGGATGACCGGTGGCAGGGTGCGGGTCATCGAATCGAGCGGACCGCTGGTTCTCCCGGCGGCGGCGATTCCTCATCTGAGCGCCGCCTGACCTCTTCCTACCATCGCCCCAGATGCGATTCATCGTTCGCCAGGGCGTCGACCCCATCGCTCGTGCCGATGCCACGCTTTTGAAGGCATTAGGCCTTCCCTATGGAGGGGTCTTGAAGATCGGGAAGACCCACGTTTTGGTCAAAGCGGGCGACACGAAAGACAGCACTGCCCTCCACCTTGGCCCGCAGGCGATGTCGAATGCCGGTGTCGCCGAGGGCCAATCGGTCGATGCGGTCCGAGCCGTCCTCGGTCATGCCGCCGTCGTCCGGCTGAGCGGCGACCGGCCGGTCGATGCCAAGGTACTGCAGCGTTATTGGCAAGGTCGCCCTCTGTCCGACGGCGACCAGGGCTCGATACCGGGGGCGGAAACGGGCACCACCGACGTGGTCGCGGTCAGAGTCGTTCAGGTCGAACCTGGCGATGCCGGCCTGGTCGGTCCCGGCACACGGTTCCTGTTCGGCGACGATGAGGAACCGAGCCCGGTGATGCCCCGGCCTCCCGACAGCCGCGAGCCGACCGCGCCTGCTCCTGCGCCGGGGCCGAGTCGATCGGAGGCCCTCTTGGCGGGACTCGACGATCAAAGAGATCTCCTCACCGGATGGCTCTCGCTGCTCACGTCCAGCTCCGACCTTCCTACCGCCTGGGGATTGCCGCGCGTGGCCGGCATCCTCCTCGAAGGCCCCCAAGGCTGTGGGAAGTCCGAGTTGGTCGCCGCGGCCGCAGCCGAGTCCGAAGCCAGAGTCCACGAGGTCCCACTCGACCAGGTCTTCAAACCGGAGAAGCTGCTCGACGTGCTCGAGGCGGCAATCCGGACCACGTCGGCTCCGGCCGTGATCTTCGTCGACCGTCTCGAGTTGGTCTCCGGGGACGAAGGCATGGCTCCTTTCCGTACCCAGATGACAGCAGTCCTTCGTTGGTTTCTCGACTCCTTGACGTCTCAGCCCGGTCGGGCGTGTGTAATTGGCTGCTCCTCTCGAGCGGCCCTCGATCCGGCAATCGCCTCGAGTCCCTTGCTTCCCCGATCGTTGACGATTCCCCCGCCTGATCTCCACCGGCGACAGCTTCTCTTCGAGGCGGCTCTGGCACGGGTTCCGGCGGCGGATATCGACTACGCGTTGCTTGCCGGACGCTCGGCCGGGTTCAGCGGCACCGACGTGGTGGCGGCGGTGATTCAGGCCTCGACCCGACTCGCTCGCACGCCCGGTGCCAAGCTCACCAACGACGATCTCATCGAGGCAATCCGCGACACGAATCCTTCCCTGGGGTCGCTCTCGCTGGGGGAAATGCCCAACTACGGGTTCGACAAGGTAGCCGATCTCGACGATGTCAAGCAGCGGCTGGTCGAGGCCGTGGTTTGGCCGATTACCGATCCCGGCCGCTTCCAGAGCATGGGCATCGATCCCCCCCGCGGCATCCTTCTCTATGGTCCCCCGGGGACCGGCAAGACCTTTGTCGTCCGTGCCCTCGCCCATGAAGCGGGGAGCGCCTTTTTCCCCGTGAAAGGTGCCGAGCTCTTGGACAAATACGTTGGTGAATCCGAGCGAGCCGTACGTGAGCTCTTCAGCCGAGCCCGGGCGGCAGCGCCGGCCATCATCTTCTTCGATGAGATCGACGCTCTGGCCCCCGTCCGAGGGCGCTCGACCACCACGGTCACGGACTCGGTCGTGGCCGCCCTCCTCACCGAGATGGATGGAATCACCGAGCGAGGCAATGTGGCCGTCATCGGCGCCACCAACCGAGCAGATCTGATCGACCCCGCCTTGCTACGGGCGGGCCGTTTCGAGACCCAGATCGAGATTGGACTGCCCGATGCCGCCGCCCGCCGCGCCCTCATCGATCTCTCCGACGTTCCCTTTGCCGACGATGTCGATAAGGCCAAGCTGGCCGAGGTGACAGAGGGGATGTCTATGGCCGACCTCGCCGGCGTACTGCGGGAATCGGCCCTGGCCGCCCTCCGAGCCGATTCCAAGGCGCGTCAGGTCGAGTGGATTCATCTCATAGCGGCGATCAAGCGCTGGCAGTCGTCACAGGCCGCCTCTTCTTGAAACTCGTTCTTGAATAGAATTCGCGCCCTAAGTCCCAGGGGTTTTACGCAAGAATGAATAGATGGCCGCTTGCGGCCGTCGTCGTCAGCTCGATCCTGGCCTTGCTGGTGCTTCTCCTCGGAGTCCTCGGAGTGGTGGCTATGACGACGATTGGCCGGCTCAACGACGATGTCTTGGACCTTTCGAACCAGCTTGCTTCCGCCGAGTCCCGGATCGCCGATTTGGAAGACGAGCTGGCTTCCGCGCCCGACAACGGGGCGTCGGGACTCGAGGATCTCCTTGGTGGCCTTCTTCGCGGCGAAGGATCAGGGGACCTGGATGATCTCCTCGGCGACCTCTTCGCCGGAGCGGGCGGCGATCTGGGAGACCTCTTCGGCGAAGACGGCCTGGGAAGCCTGTTGGGCGGAGCCAACCCCGATCTCGGCTCGTGTCTCACCGCCGTACCGGGTTCGATCGAGATCGCAAACGACAACCTCGAGGCCCAGATCGACGACATCGCTCTCGCGGTCAGCGACATCCGAGAGCTCGAGTTCACAGGCGACGTCGATCCGATCCTGGTCAGCCCCGAGGAGATGGGCGAGCGGGTGCGCGATCTCGCGGCCGAAGAGTTGCCCGCCGACGTCGTCGAGTTCGATACCAGGTTATGGGTGGGGCTGCGGATGCTGGATCCAGGCTTCGACCTCGTAGAGACCCAGCTCGACTTGCTCGACTCCGCTGTCGCCGGCTACTACGACCCCGATAGCAACGATCTCGTCGTCGCCACCACTGCCAGCGATTCTCCCCTTGATCCGATCGATCAGGTCACCCTTGCCCACGAGTTGATTCATGCCTTGACCGATTCCAATTTGAACTTCCCCGACATCATCGACGATCCCCGCGCCGACCCCGAGCGGGTCCGGGCGATTCAGGCCCTGATCGAGGGCGATGCCACCTTGGGCATGCAGCAGTTCTCATTGGGAGCGATCGATCTCATGGACCAGTTCGGGATGATCCTCGATCCCCGTCTGGCCGCTTCGCAGGCGGATCTGGACGAAGTCCCTTACATCCTCTCGAATGGCTTGCAGCTTCCATACCTCGAGGGAATGAGCTTCGCATGTGCCCTTTACGCCGACGGCGGATGGGAAGCAGTAGATGCCGCCTACGACAATCCGCCGGACACAACGGCCGAGATTTTGTTCCCCGAGCTCTACCAGGATGGCTGGGAGCCGGAAACCCCGGCGGCGGCAGGTGGTCCAGGGGCGGGGTGGTCGGAGCTGGGGACGGCCGGGTTCGGCGCCGTCGATCTCCTCAACCTTTTTTCGGCCCCCAGCGACGACACCTCCGCCGGCCTCGACGACGTCCGGGAGAGAGTTCGTTCCTGGGGTGGTGGAACGGCCACCGTCTGGGCTCGCGACTCCGACACCGCCATCCTTTTGAATCTGGTCGACAGTGGTGCCGGCACGACCTCCCTATGTGAATCGATGGAAGCCTGGGTCCGGGCTGCTGCAGTTGAAAATGCGAAAGTCGATTGCCAGGACACCTCGGTTCAGGTCGGGATCGGACCCAACCTCGACATCTCGGACTCGATCGTTGACTAAGTCCATCGGCGCCCTCGCGATCGCTTTTTTCGCATTGTTCGCGTGTGCCAGTGATGCCGCCGCCCCCGGAAACGATCTCCCGGAAATGGACCTGGAGGCCTTCGTCGCTCAGCTGGAATCGTCGGAGAAACCGGTGGTGGTGAACGTTTGGGCATCGTGGTGTCTCCCTTGTCGGGACGAGGCGCCGCTCTTCACCTCGGCCCACGCCGAATTCGGAGACAGGGTGGATTTCTATGGAATCGCCTACAACGACAATCAGCCCGGAGCCCGGCAGTTCCTGGCCGAGTTCGATCTCCCCTTCACCCACTACTTCGACTTCGACGGCGATGCCCTGGTCCGCTTCGGGGGGATCGGTGTCCCTCGCACCTACTTCTTCGATCCCGGAGGAGAACTGGTCGCAACTGTCAATGGTGTGCTGACCGAGGACACGCTGACTTCCAACATCGAAGAGCTCGTCGGCCTTTAAGTGTCCGATCAGGTCACGGTCTACGACCTCCAAAGCCGGGAGGACGCCAGGATCGAGCTCAAACGACTCCCTCCTCTGATCCGTCACGGCCTGCGGGTCATCGTCGACGCCGGCCGGCGGGAGTTCATTCTTTCGACAGTGCTTCAAATCTTTTCCGGCGTCTCGGTGGCGATCTCGCTCCTTATCGGGCAGAGGGCCTTACAGGCCCTGCTCGAAGTCGACCGCGTCGGGTCGGGCTTCGATCCCGTTGTTCCCTGGGCAGTCGCCCTCGCCGTCGTCACCGGGGCGAGCCTTTTCGCATCCTCGGTGCAACGCGAGCAGCAGCAAATCCTCGGTGAGTTGGTTGGCCGCCACATGCAACAGGCCACGCTCGAGGTGGCAACCAGAGTCGACCTGGCAGCATTCGAGCACCCTGATTTCCACAACCGCCTGCAACGAGTTCAGTCGGCCACTGGCCAGCCCCTCAACATGGTCTACGGCCTTAGCGGCATCGCCTCGGCCTTGATCGGCGTCGTTGGCGTCGCTGCGGCCCTGATCGCCATCGAACCGCTCTTGATCCCGATGGTGTTGGTCGTATTGCTCCCCGCCTGGCTTGCCGCCTCGCGCCGGGGTTCGGAGTTCTGGCGTTTCTTCTGGCGAATGACGCCTCGCGATCGCGAGCGGAACTATCTCGGTCATCTACTAGCTGGCCGCGATGAGGCCAAGGAGGTGCGAGCCTTCGGCCTCGGGCGCTATCTCCTGGGACGCTGGAACCGTCTCTACGACGAGCGCCTCAGCGACCTTCGTCAAGTGGCTCGCCGTCAGCTGCGCTATTCCCTCTTGGCCACCGCAGTTATCGGCACTGTGCTCGGCGCCACCGTTGTCCTCGTCGCCTGGCTCGCTTCCAGCGGACGGGTTTCACTTTCCGAGGCGGGAATTGCAGTGGCGGGGATCGCCGTTATCGGAGCCCGGCTGACCGGTGCTGGCTATTCAGCCGCCAGCCTGTCCGAGGCTGGTTTCTATCTCGACGACTTCAAAACCTTTCTCGCCCTCGGGACTCCACCGGGTGCAGCGACCAGTCCGCCACCATCCGGGTTCAGGGCCATCGTTGCCGAAGACGTGACCTTCACCTACCCGAGCAGTGAGGAACCGGCCCTGATCGATGTCTCGCTTCACATCGATGCCGGCGAGATCGTGGCACTGGTCGGTGAGAACGGCTCCGGCAAGTCGACACTGGCGAAGCTTCTCGCCGGCCTCTACGCCCCGGCCTCGGGGCGGATCACCTGGGACGGGATCGACATCTCTTCTCTCGATCAAACCGAGCTCTCGAAAAAGGTGGCCGTGATCTTCCAGGATTTCATTCGCTACCACTTGGACGTGACCAGCAACATCGGCTTTGGCAATATCGCCTTCGGCAATATCGGCTTCGACAACATCGGCTATGCCGACAACGGGACGAAAGGTCCGACGTTGCTCGATGCCGCCCGCCAGGCGGGGGCCGATGAATTCATCGACAAGCTGCCGCGGGGTTATGAAACCCTTCTCGGTCCCGAGTTCCTTGGTGGGGTAGACCTCTCGGTCGGACAGTGGCAGCGGATCGCCTTAGCCCGAGCGTTTTTCCGAGATGCGCCCCTGATCATCCTCGACGAACCCACCGCCTCCCTCGACGCCAGAGCCGAGCACGAATTGTTTGCCCGCATTCGCACTCTGCTCGTCGGCCGAACGGTGTTGCTCATCTCGCACCGCTTCTCCTCGGTACGAGCTGCCGACCGGGTCTATGTCTTGGAAGAGGGAAGAGTGGTCGAAGCGGGTACCCATGCCGAATTGATCGCTGCCGCCGGCCGCTACGCCGAGATGTACACGATGCAGGCAGAGGCCTACCGCTAGGCCCGAAACGAAACCTAATGCTATAGGCCGCGGAAACCGCCGCTTACAGCCTTAGGTTTCGAGTTGTTGCCTCAAGATCTGATTGACGAGCTTGGGATCGGCCTTTCCCGCAGTCGCCTTCATGACCATCCCCACCAGGAAGCCGAACACTTTCTGCTCACCGGATCGATAGCGCTCCACCGCCTCCGGTTGCGAGTTCACGACTTCGGAGACGGCGGCCTCCAGGGCAGATGTGTCCGAGATCTGAATCAAGTCGAGCCGGGCCGCGACGACTTCGGCCTCATCGCCACTTTTCAGCATTTCAACGAGAACTTCCTTGGCAGCCGACGATGAAAGTCTTCCCTCCTCGGTCATCTCGATCAGGCCGAAGAGCAACCGGCCGTCGAGAGTGGCAGGGGTTTCTAGCCGCCGAGTCGCCGCCGTCAGCTCACCGGCCACCCAGTTGGCGGCGGTCGCCGGCGGAGCGCCCAATGCCACCGCTTCTTCGAAGGTCCGTCGCAACTCGGCACCGGCGTGGGCCAAGGCCCGGGCGGTGTGTGGCGCCATTCCCAGTCCCTCAAACCGCGCCCGGCGATCCGCCGGTAGCTCGGGAAGCCCGGCCCGGAGCTCCTCGACCTTGTCGGCCGCGAAGACCAGCGGCAGGAGATCGGGCTCGGCGAAGTACCGATAGTCCGAGCTCTCTTCCTTGCTCCGCATGCTGTAGGTAGCCCCGGCCTCCTCGTCCCAGTGCCGGGTCTCCTGACGGACCTTTTCTCCCTTCTCGAGGAGAGTCACCTGACGATCGATTTCAGAGGCGATTGCCCGCTCCAACGATCGGAACGAGTTCATGTTCTTGATCTCGACCTTGGTGCCCAAGGCGTCGGTGCCCATCGGGCGCACCGACACGTTGGCGTCGAAGCGGATCGAGCCGGCCTCCATCCGGGCATCGGAAACACCGAGTTCTGCCACCAGATTGCGCAGGTCTTGGGCGTATGCCCGGGCCTCGGGTGCCGAGCGCAGGTCGGGTCGGGAGACGATCTCGACCAGAGGCACTCCCGAACGGTTGAAGTCGAGCAGGGTCGACGTGGCGCTGTGGATGCGACCCCCGTCTCCCTGATGGAGGCTCTTTCCGGTGTCCTCTTCCATATGGGCTCGCTCGATGCCGATCCGCCTGCTCTCTTCGCCCACGGTTACATCGAGGAATCCATCGCGGCACACGGGCAGATCAAACTGGCTGACCTGGTAGTTCTTGGGCAGGTCGGCATAGAAGTAGTTCTTGCGATGGAAGACCGATCTCTCACTGACCTCGCATTGAAGGGCGAGGCCGATCCGGACGATCCAATCCATGGCCACGCTATTGGCCACCGGCAAAGCCCCCGGGAGTCCGAGGCAGGTGGGACAGACTTTGGTGTTGGCCTCCCCGCCGAAGGAGACCTCGCACCCGCAGAACATCTTCGACTGGGTGCTGAGCTCGACATGCACCTCGATCCCGATCACCGGCTCCCAGGCCGTGGTCATGGGCTCACCGCCAACGGCGGCCGTGCATCGAAGTTGGCTAGGGCCTCCACCGCCTTCGCCGTTTGAAACATCACCTTCTCGCCAAGGGCCGGGGCCATGATCTGAAAGCCGATCGGAAGCCCGGCCGAATCGAGTCCGATCGGCACCGAAATCGCCGGGGTCCCGGCGAGGTTGGCAGGGATCGTGCACACATCGGAGAGGTACATGGCCAGCGGATCCTGGGTCTTGGCTCCGAGTTCGAAGGCGGTGGTCGGGCTCGTGGGCGAGACCAGGACGTCGGCCTGTTCGAAGACGGTCGCCATCTCGGCGATCAACCGGCTCCGCACCTTCTGGGCTTTTCCATAGAAAGCGTCGTAATAGCCAGCCGAAAGCGCATAGGTGCCGAGCAGAATCCGCCGCGTGACCTCGGGCCCGAACCCCTCCGCCCGAGTACGCGCCATCATTTCCTCGACGGTCTCGCCTGCAACCCGGAGCCCGTAACGAACCCCATCGAAGCGCGCCAGGTTTGCCGAACACTCGGCGGGAGCGATGAGGTAATAGACCGAGAGGGCCACCTCGAATGAGGGCAGGGACACCTCCGAAACCTTGGCTCCCTCGTCCGCCAGATTGTCCACCATGGCAGAAGTGGCGGCTGCCACCTCGGCGTCATAGCCCTCGCCCCCGAGCTCCCGCACGATTCCCACCCGGAGACCGCTGACTCCCTCGGCCAACGTCGGGCGAATTTCGGGTACGGGACCCTGGTACGAGGTGGCGTCGAGGGGGTCATGACCTGCCACTGCTTCGAACAGGGTCAAGGCGTCGCCGACTGTGCGGGCGAAGGGACCGATCTGATCGAGACTCGAGGCGAACGCCACCAGCCCGTATCTGCTGACCAAGCCGTAGGTGGGTTTGAATCCGACCACACCGCAGAGCGCGGCAGGTTGACGTATCGAGCCGCCGGTGTCCGAACCAAAGGCTCCCAGCACCGACCCCACCGCTACCGCCGCCGCCGATCCTCCCGAGCTTCCTCCCGGCACCCGTTCCGGGTTCCAGGGATTGCGAGTAGGCCCAAAGGCGGAGTTCTCGGTGGATGAGCCCATGGCGAACTCGTCGCAGTTGGTCTTGCCCACCAAAACCGCACCAGCAGCTCGGAGCCGGGCCACCGCGGTGGCATCGTATGGAGGGCGATAGCCGAAAAGAATCTTGCTTCCGCAGGTCGTTTCCAAGTTGCGAGTACAGAAGTTGTCCTTCACGGCCAGCGGCACGCCCTCAAGGGGTCCGCGCGACTGGCCGCGCCGCAACCGCTCATTGGAAGCAGCAGCCGCGGCTTGCGCCCCCTCGTGGTCGATGGTGAGAAAACTGTGAAGGTCGGCCTCGGTCAAAGAAGCCCGGGCCAGGACCGAGTCGAGCAGCTCAGTGGCGGAGATCTCTCCGGCCGCCAGAGCGCTCCCGGCACTCGCAATCGTGAAGTCTGCCATCAGCCCTCGAGAGCCGGCGGGACCACGAAGTAGACCCCTTCGGTCGCTGGTGCCGCGGCCAAGACTTCGACTCGGTCGAGGGAGGGTCGAATCTCGTCAGGACGGAACTGGTTGACGATCCCTAAGGGGTGAGCCGTCGCCTCGAATCCCTCGGTATCAACTTCTTGGACCTTGGCAGCGTGCTCCAGGATCACTCCGAGCTGATCGCGGTAGAAGGAAAGCTCTTCCGCCGACAAACCCAGACGGGCGAGTCGGGCTACGTATGCGATATCGATGTCAACATGCATGGGACTTTCCGGACGGCGGGAAGGGCTCGAGTTTAGGTAGGCCCCGCTCCGGCATTCCCGGTTGCGTCTCTCCTAGGGCACTGCTTAGCTGCCCCAGGTTGCCTGTCGCCCGGAGGGGGTCACATGCTCAAGGGAGACTCGGCTCGTGCCGAAAATCCGGGGATGGAGTGGAGGAGTCGCCGTTTGGTTCTGGCTGTCGTTGCCCTGTTTGCGCTGGCAGCGGGGCCTGTCTCTGCAGAGGAAGCATTTGTCCCCTCACAGCCCTTCGATGCCAGCCAGATCGTCTTCCCCGTCGTTGGTGGCCCAACCTTTTTCATAGACGACTTCTACCAGCCTCGGTCGGGAGGACGCACTCACGGCGCAACCGACATCATGACCGGCGGGATCAAGGGATGGCCCGTGGTGGCTGCCGCGGATGGAGTGGTTACCTGGATCGGCTCGACCTGCTGCTATCTGGCACTTGATCACGGGGGCGGTTACGAGACCTGGTACATCCACCTCAATAACGACACGCCCGGGACCGACGACGGCCAGGCTTGGGGCATCGCCGTCACCGAGGGAACCGTCGTCGCCAAGGGACAGTTGATCGGGTGGGTCGGAGACAGCGGCAATGCCGAGAGTGTCGGACCCCATCTTCATTTCGAAATTCGCCTCAACGACGTACCGATCAACCCGTATCCCTATCTCCTCACTGCCCCCCGCCTTCTGAGCCCTGGCGGGACATACGTCATCCCGTCAGCCAACACCTTCACTGACGATGACGGGAACCCTCACGAAGCCAACATCGAGAAGCTTTACGAGAACGGCATCACCATTGGCTGTGCTCCAAGCCGCTACTGCCCTCTCCAGACCTTGAGCCGGGGACAGATTGCGCTCTTCATTTTCCGGTTGTTGAACCTCTCCCCCACCACCAACGACTACTACGACGACGACAATGGGTCGCCCTACGAAGTGGCAGCCAACGCCATCACAGCCAGCGGGATCGGATTTGGCTGCGGGGAACGCAGGTTTTGCGAGGATGACGCTCTTCCCCGCGAACAAATGGCCGAGCTCTTGGTTCGGACCTTCAACCTCCCAGCATCGTCGACCGATTACTTCGATGACGACGACGGCTCCGCCTTTCAGGCCTCGATCAACGCGCTCCGACAGGCAGGCATCACCATCGGTTGCGACCCCGACGATCCTGCCATGTACTGTCCGATTCGAACCCTCACCCGGGACGAGATGGCAACTTTCTTCGTGAGAGCAATGGGGCTGTAGTCGGTCTGAGAACCAAAAAAAGCAGCCGGGCGTCTAAGCGAGGTGAGCGCCCCGGCCGCCAACAAGAGGTGATGGCAACCGACACCGGCGAGATTCCGGTGGTGCGGATGCAGGAATCCTCGTTCGAGGCGTTCTATCGCAGCAATCGCCAGCACATCTTTCGGGCGCTGGCCCTGACCTTGGGTAATCGCGATTTGGCGGCGGAGGCGGTGGACGAGGCGATGACCCGCACCTATCAGCACTGGCGTACGGTCTCTGGTTTCGACAACCAGGCCGGCTGGACCTATCGGGTGGGACTCAACTGGGCTCGGTCGAGACTCCGCAAGCGCAAACGGGAAGTCCTCGCCGATCAGGTTCCTGAACGTTCGACCGAAGTCAGCTTCACCGACCCCGATCTGGACCGGGCCGTGAAGGCCTTGCCACTGGACGCGAGAGCGGTGGTGGTGCTTCGCCATTATCTCGATTGGAGCACCGACGATGTGGCGAGAGCCCTGGGAATCAGGCCGGGCACTGTGAAAAGCCGCCTGCACCGGGCGATGGCGGAACTTCGGCAGCAATTGGGGATGAAAGATGAGGCTTGAGGATCGAATCAGAAACGAATTGCACGACACGGCCGAGCGGCTGGCGCTTGACCCCGGTGAGTACCGGCGGGCGATCGAGACCGCCCGGCGTCGGCGGCAGCGACGGATCATCAAAGCCCTTTCGGGAATGATCGTGGTCGCCGGGCTGGTCGTCATCGTGCTCGCCCTCCGCCCCGGCAGCGAAGTGGTCGTCAGCCCATCGACCACCACCCCCACCACCCCCACCACCCCCACCACCGCCGCTCCCGGCCCGACGACAACCGCCCTTCCTGTCGTCACCGTGGGAGCGGCGGTGGTGACCGCCGGCCCCCGGGGAATCTCTTGGACGGTGCTGGGCACCGACGGTGCCACCGGCGTCCTCGAAAGCGACCCTTACTACGAAGCCATCTCGTGGGTTGAAAGCGATGGTGAAGGCGGACTGGTCTTCACGCACGAGGTGAGCCCGCTTCCCTGGGATCAGGGCACGCTGCTCTGGCTCCCCGCCGGAGCGGTGGCCCCCCAGCCGGTGGCGGCCCCCCCGCCTCAAGGCTTGATAATGCCCATCGGAGTCAGCAACGGTCGGGTCTATTACCGGCTGGACTCACAGGGGACGAGCACCGTCATCGGCGTCGACCTCGATGGCCAGAACCAGGAGATCGTGCTCCCCGCCACCTCGGAATTGATAGCCGCTTCGCTTTCAGGCTCCGTACTGGCCGTGGTACGTGGCATCGATTGCGCCGAGATCGACCTCTTTGCGACGGACGGTCAGCAGATGCCCGACGGCTTTCCCGACTGTTACCCGGCTTCGATCAACGACCTTGCCCTCAGCGGCGATTCGCTCTACGTCCTCGAAGACGGCGCGGATGGTCGCGTTCTCCGGCATCTGACCACTTCCGGCCAAGACCTCGGGGCAAGCCCTGTCGACGGCTGGCAGATCGAAGTACTCGATTCCGAGACCGTTGCGGTGGGCGGAACCACCATCGCCGTCGGGGCGTTCGGCGGCGATTCCTTCGTACCCCAAACCGAGATCGAAGGTTCCAGCACCTTTGCACTGGTGCCCGAGCTCAGGGTCGACCCCGCGGCCTCGCTCGGATCGGGCTTGGGTGAGATTCCATGCACCCCGTTGGACCTGCCGGCGCTGGCTTCCCAGGGTCTACCGGAAGCGGTGGAAGCCAAACGGCAGCAGATTTTTGAGCTGGCGTCGGGCTGTGAGATGGGCAGGCTGGCCGAGTTGGTCCTCGAAGACAACGCCGCCTTCACGTTTGGCGGAGAGGAGGACCCGGTACGGACCTGGATCGCCTCGGCACGCTATGGGTTCGACGTCCTGGCGATGTCGACCAGGATCCTCAATTCC
Source organism: Acidimicrobiia bacterium (assembly GCA_035253825.1). Taxonomy (GTDB): domain Bacteria; phylum Actinomycetota; class Acidimicrobiia; order Spongiisociales; family ZC4RG35; genus JACCTH01. The sequence continues at coordinate 122,946 of DATFBM010000010.1, forward strand.
GATCCCGCCCCCGATGGCGCCGGGGTCTATTCCTGGCCGGCAGTCCACGCCACCAACAGCGAGGAGGACTGGCAGGCGCTCTCGGGGATCTTGTCGGCGGCGGAGTTCGAGCAGTACTACCAGTTCCGTGAGAGCGGCTATCTCGGGCTCCGACTGGGCATCGATCCCGACGGCCGGCTGGTCTACCTCATCGCCGGCGACTGATGCGGAAACCTAAGGCTATAAGCCGTGGTTTCCGCGGCCTATAACCTTAGGTTGCGATTTCATACCGGTTTATCTACCTCGGACTCGGGCTGGTGGCTCTGGCGGCGGTCTTGTTGGCTATCGCGTTCGGCGGTGGCGGTGAGCCCACCGAGCTTCCGGCGCCGATCGAGTCGATCACTCCTCATCCCAATGATTCGGCTCTGACGCAGGCGATCTTGGAAATCGATCTCGAGTCCGGCTACCAGGCCCAGATCTACGTCAATGGTTTCCTCATTCCCGAGAATGAGATCTCCTTCGTCGAGCCGACGGGAGTCCATCGGTGGCAGCCGAGCGCCCAGAGCCTCGTCATGGCCGCCTGGACCCCGGGTATCCAAGAAATCCGAATCGTCTGGGACTCGTTAGCCGGACTCCCCAGCCCCGGCGAGTTCGAATGGACTTTCCGCGTCCAGTAGAAGTTGGCGGAGAGTGTCGAAGACCTTGTCGAGGTCGTCGAGCCGGACACTCTCATCTACCTTATGAGCCAGGGCTGTTTCCCCCGGCCCGTAGTTGACAGCCGCGATCCCGTGTGCACCCAGCCGAGCGACGTCCGTCCACCCTTGTTTGGCTGCCGGCGGCGCCCCGGACAACTCGCGCAAGCGGTCGAGGATCGGATGAGCCGTATCGACCGGACCTGCAGGCGCCGAGTCGATGACCTCGAACCCATCGGCAGCGGCGCACACTGAGGCCAGCACATCGACTGCATCGTCGATGCTGCGATGAGGGGCAAACCGGAAGTTGACGTTTAGCTCGAAGCTCGAAGGAATGATGTTGTTGGCGATTCCCCCCGATGCCCGAGTGACCGAGATGACTTCCCGGAAGATCAGGCCGTCGATCTCGACCGGTTCTGGCTCTCGCTTGTCCATCTCCGCCAGCCAGGCCCCCGCCCGAGTGACCGCATTGACTCCAAGCCAAGGACGGGCGGAATGGGCGGCGGTGCCTTCGAAAACGACTCGAGCGTTGATAACTCCGTTGCAACCGATCTGGACCTCGCCATCAGTGGGTTCGAGGACGACCGCAAACGACGCCGCCTTGAGCCAAGGTGCTCGAACCAACACCGTTTCCAACTCGTTGGCCTCGGACGATCCTTCTTCCCCTGCATAAAACACTCCGATCAGGTCGCGGCCCGTCAATCGGACCTCGCGATCCTCGAGCAAGTGCAGCATCACCGCCACCCCCGCTTTCATGTCGGAGGCCCCGAGACCGAACATTCGGTTGCCTTCTATCCGTGCCGGAGGCTGACCCTGAGAAGGAACCGTGTCGAGGTGTCCGACGAGAAGGATGGGGGCGGCGGCATCGCGAGGCCCGACGACCAGCGAGTTCCCCACTCGGTCGACCGTCTCCTGCCCGAAGGCGCGATAGAGCCTGGCCGCCACCTCCGTGCAGAGCCGACCCTCGTTGCCGGTCTCTGACGGTGTATCGATCAGCCATTGCAAGGTTTTGTGGAGATCATTCACACGCTGACGCCGGCTTCCCTGAGATAGTCGTTGAGGCTGGTTTTCTCGCTCGTCGAGGCGGTGCGGTACCCGATGATCAAAGCGCAAGAGAGTTGATAAGTGCCGGCAGGAAATTGCTTAGGCCGGGTACCGGGAACAGCTATCGCCCCCGCCGGAACCCTTCCCCGATACTCGACAGGCTCGGGGCCAGTTACGTCGATGATCGGAGTGTTAGCCGCTATCACGGTGTTCGCTCCCAGCACCGCCCCTTTTTCGATCAAGGCCCCTTCGACCACGATCGAGCGCGAGCCGATAAAGGCGTCGTCTTCGACGACTACCGGTCGTGCCCCCGGTGGCTCTAGCACTCCACCGATGCCGACCCCCCCGCTCAAATGGACATTGCGCCCGATCTGAGCGCAGGAGCCGACAGTGGCCCACGTGTCGACCATGGTTCCCGAGCCCACCCGGGCGCCGATGTTGACGTAGCCCGGCATCACGATCACTCCCGGTTCGCAAAAGGCGCCATAACGGACCATGCCGGGCGGCACCACTCTGACCTGCTGGCTGGCGAGGTTGCGTTTGAGGGGAATCTTGTCGTGGTACTCGAAAGGCCCGATGTCGATCGTCTCGGATTTCCTCAGTCGAAAGTAGAGAAGGATGGCCTTCATGAGCCAGCCGTTGACCTTCCATTCCCCATCGACTTGCTCGGCCACGCGCTGAGTCCCCTGGTCGAGTTGGGCGATCGCCGCCTCGACTTCGGGGGCGGCCTCTTGCAGATCGACATCGCCGGCAAAGGCCGCTTCGATCAGTTCGCGAGACATTCCCTCAAGACCTCGGCCGCTTCGTCACACTGATCCAGGGGTGGTACGAGAGCCAAACGAACAAATCCCTCGCCGCCCTCGCCGAAGGCGCGGCCGGGAGTAACGAGAACTCCCCGGGTGAGCAAGCGATTGCTGATCTCGAGATCGTCGCCCACTCGAACCCAGAGATAGATACCTCCCTCCGACCCCACCACGGCCATTCCGGCAGCCTCGCACGCCGCTCCCAGGATGCGGCGCTTCTGGCGAAAGATGGCCCGGCGCTCGGCGACGTGATCGTCATCGGACCAAGCGGCAATCGCCGCCCGCTGCACGAACTCAGGTGAAGCGGTACCCGTCGACGTGCGAAGGAGCCTGATGAGGCGTATCGCTTCCGCGTCGCCGACAATCGCCCCCGAGCGATATCCGGTCATGCCCGATCGCTTCGAGAGGGAAAAGAAGGCCAGGACTCCTTCCGCCCCCGGACCGGCCACGTCGAGCACAGAGGTCGGAGGTAGTTCGTCGTAGATGTCGGCGTAGCACTCGTCCGAACAAAGGAGGGCCTCGCCCTCCCGGGCCGCGGCCACGAGATCGGCCAGATCGTCGCCACCACTGATCGATCCGGCCGGGTTGTGAGGCGAGCAAGTCCAGACCAGGGCGGCCCGCCGCCAGGCGTCCGCCTCCAGGTGGTGGGCCCGGAATATGAAGTCAGATTCGAGCTCGACCGCTCGCCCCTCGGCCCCGGCGAAGCGAGCTCCTCTTCCATAGATCGGATAGCCGGGGCTCGGCCAAGCCACCAGATCTTTACGACTTCGGTCGACGAAGGCCAGAGCCGCCGAGAAGATCGCTTCCTTCGAACCGGAGGTGGGGATGACTTGGGTATCGGGGTTCACGCCGACACCAAATCGACGTTTGAGGTAGCCCGCAATTGCTTCTCGCAACTCGGGCAGGCCGGCTGTGGTTGGGTACTGCGAGATCTGGGGAACGGCCGCCTTCAACGCCTCGGGGATGAAGGGAGGGGTTGGTTCGCGCGGATCACCGATCGAAAAGTCGAGCACCCGCACTCCCTCTGCCCGGAGTTGACGAGCGTGCTCGGCCAGGGCCCCGATGGCGTACTCGCCAAACCCTTCGACGACCGGGTTGACCTTCACGGGGAAAACCCTAGCTCTGCTCGCTCAGGCCGCCTCGTCCACCGTGAAGGCGCATGGGATTCCCGATTCCGGGCCTCGCTGTGCGAACTCGCCCCAGAAACTGCGGGCGGCCTCGACATCGACCCTTTCGAGCTCGGCCAGGTTCCCCCAGGACACCATTGCCAGGGGCAGGTCGAGGGCGGAATGGGGCATAACAATCACATGAGTCGCCAGCTCCCGGCCAAGATCCTCGAGTGCGGCGAGCTCGGTGTCAGAGATCGAGTCGGGCTGGTAGTAGAAAATCACTGCCCCGTGCTCGAGGGAATGGATGTTGAAGATCTCGGGCACCTCCTGTCGGAAAATCCCGCAAGGAGTCGGAGCGGGTGCATGGGGCCCCGACGTAGCCGGCACTGAGCTGTAGCGAGGCGGGTCTTCAGTTCCGGCCACGATGGCCTCGACAGTCTCTGGTGACAGGTGCTCGACTCCCAAGTCCTCGGGTTGGGAGACCTCATACGTCCGCCCCGCCGGCTGCGCGCAAGCCGCCAAGGCGAGAGCCAGAAATGCCGCCCCAACCCCTCTAAGAGAGAGCATCGAGTCCCTCGGATAACAATCGCAAGAACTGCTTCTCGTCGATTATCGGGACGCCCAAGTCGGTCGCCTTCGAGATCTTGCTCTGGCCTGCATTCTCACCGGCCACCAGCGCCTCGGTCTTGCGGGAGACACTGCTTGCCGCCTTGCCGCCCCGGCTCGTGATTTCGCTTTCGGCTTGCTCCCTGCTCATTGAGTCCAAGGTGCCGGTGACGACCAGAGTCATCCCGGCCAACAAATCGGAGGAGGCGTCCGTCTGCGGTTCTTCATCGGCCATGCTGACGCCCGCCGCCGCCAGCTTTTTTACCAGGGCGATGTTGTCGGGATCGATTGACCAAGCCCTCACCGAGTTGGCAATGACTTGACCGAGCCCCTCGACCCCGGCGAGATCTTCGGAGGTGGCACTCATTAGCCGTTCGAGGCTGTGAAAGCGACGTGCCAGGAGACGGGCGACGGTGCCACCGACATGCCGAATTCCCAACGCAACCAGGAGCCGCTGGAGCGGGCGATGCCGAGCCGCCTCGATCCCTTTCATCAAATTGGCCACCGAAACCTCTCCCCAGCCTTCGTAACCGAGGAGTTGCTCAGGCTTGAGCAGGAAGATGTCGGCGGGGTCGTCGATCAGCCCTTCCCGGAGAAGCAGATCCATCGTCTTGTAACCCATCCCCTCGATGTCCATCGCTCCCCGTGAGGCGAAATGGAAGAGCCATTCCCGAACCCGGGAGGGACATTCGAAGCCTCCGGTGCAGCGGGCCACTTTCTCGCCCGGGGGCCGCTCAATGGGATGGCCGCAAAAGGGGCATTGGGCCGGCATCGACCAGGGCTTCTCCTTCCCGGTCCGCACCGACACCACCGGGCCTACCACCTCAGGGATGACGTCGCCGGCGCGCCGAACGATCACTTTGTCGGCGATGCGAACATCCTTTCGTCGCAACTCATCCTCGTTATGGAGCGTGGCGTAGGTGACTGTCGCTCCACCGACTTGCACCGGCTCGAGAACCGCAAACGGCGTGGCCGCTCCGGTGCGACCGACATTGATTTGGATATCTCGCAGGGTCGTCACCTGTTCTTCCGGGGGGAACTTGTAAGCGACCGCCCAGCGAGGAGCGTGGGACGTGTAGCCGAGTTCCAGCTGGTCGACAAGGGAGTCCACCTTGATGACGACCCCGTCCGTCTGATAGTCACGGTCGTGACGTTTCTTCTCTGCCTCGAGCAAGAACTTCTTCACCTCCTCGAGATCCGACACTGCCCTCGAGGTGGGATTGACTCGAAGGCCCAGCTCGGAGAGATATGACATTTGCTCGGAATGGCGAGCCAGCGGCGGACCTCCTTCCAGGAGACCTACTTGGTAAACCCAAATCCCGAGTTCGCGGCCGGCGGTGATGCCCGGGTCCTTCTGACGGACCGAGCCGGCGGCGGCGTTGCGGGGGTTGGCGAAAATCCTGAGTTCGGCCTCGCTCTGGCGCCGGTTGAGCTCTTCGAAGGCGCGCAGGGGCATGTAGACCTCCCCTCGCACCTCGAGGAGGCGGGGAGGCTTCCCGAGAAGACGCAAGGGAATCGACTTGAGAGTCCGGAGATTGGCGGTGATGTCCTCGCCGGTCGCCCCATCACCCCGGGTGGCCGCCCGAGCCAGCTTGCCATCCTCATACGTCAGGACCACCGCTAGCCCGTCGATCTTCAACTCGCAGGAAAATCCCTGGGCCGGCCTTCCCAGTCCCCGCTCGAGACGCGAGCCCCACGCCTCGAGCTCCGAAGTCGCCTCGATGTTGTCGAGGGAGAAGAGCGGGCGCAGATGGCGGACCGGTGCGAAGAGGTCCCCGATCGGTCCTCCCACCCGCTGGGTCGGGGAGTCGGGGGTGATGAGGAGGGGGTGTTCCTCCTCGAGGGCAATCAGCTCGCGCAGTAACTGGTCGTAGTCGAAGTCGGAGATCTCGGGCTCATCGAGGACGTGATATCGATAGCCGTGATACCGCAGCTGCTGACGCAGCTCCTCGATCCGCTCGCTCGCCTCCCGCTCTTCCATTTCTTGGTTTTATCAGGCGGACCGGTCGCATTCCGGCCGGGATAACGCCGGAGAAGTCCTCACGCCTCGATCGGCCGGCCCACGGCCAGTCGATCAGAGAGCCCGGACCCGAGCAGGTCACGGTACTCGCGATCTGGTTCGGTCCCGGTGCCGTCGAGAGTCTTCGAAAAAAAGGCTCGAGCCGCGGCCGCCAGAACGACATCGAAGATGTCCGCATCGGCAAGCCCCAACTGCCGCAACGGGGCGATGTCGGCTTCGGTAATGCGAGAAGCATCGATAGCCACATTTCGCGCCAAGGCCATCACCGCCTTGTCGATATCTTCGGAAGCTTCCCCATTAACGACATTGGTCAGCTCGGCCTCGTCGAAGAACTTCTCCTTGAGAACGAGGCCATGAGCTAGAGAGCAGTAGCTCGATGAGAGCGCCTGGGCGGCAGCAAGGGTCGCCAACTCGTACCGTCGCAGGTCCATATTGTCTCGGATCGAGCCGATGAGTTTCGCCCAGGCGTCATACACCTCGGGGCGGAGAGCAAAAAGCGAAAGGTAGTTGGGGACATATCCCTTTCTCGTCCTCTCGGCTTCGAATAATTCGGCAACCCGGCCCTCGGCTTCTCCCTCCTCCACCGGCTTGATAAAAGGCACTGGTCTCCCTTTCTACGTCGTCCGGGTGATGATCCCGCTCCCCAAGACCAGGTCGTCACGGTAGATGGCGGCGGTCTGGCCGGGAGCAATCGCCAGCTCAGGCTCGACAAAGGTAACCCCAGCTCCCTCGAAGCACGCGGGCACCGGGCGCCCGTGGGCCCGGAATTGAACTTCGACCACCGCCCCGACCGGAAGCGGTTCGTCGATCCAGGTGATCTGCTCGAGCCACAATCGGCTCACCGCCAGGTCGGACCGGCTCCCCAGCGTCACCGTCGATGTAGTGGGATCTACTCCAACGACATAGCGACGCTCCCCCAGCGCCACGCCCAGTCCATGGCGCTGGCCGATGGTGAAACCCGAAACTCCTTCATGGCGGCCCACGACCGCCCCCCGATCGGTGATCGCGCCCGGCGCGACGATGGCGGGATCGTGCTGCTTGAGAAACTGGCGGTACCCGCCCCGCCCGACAAAGCAGATGTCCTGGCTGTCTGATTTGCGAGCGGTTCGCAAGCCCAAGTCGGCCGCCAGGGCCCGGGTTTCTGACTTCTGCAACTCCCCCACCGGGAAGCGAACCCGACTCAGGGCCTCCTGGTCGAGCATTGCCAGGACATAGGACTGATCCTTCCCCCGATCGAGGCCCCGGCGAAGCGTGAACCGGTCGCCCTCGCTACCAACCCGGGCATAGTGGCCGGTGACCAACACGTCACATCCAAAGGTCTGAGCCTGATCGAGGAGCTTTCGGAACTTGACGCTCCGATTACATTCCACGCACGGGTTGGGCGTGCGACCGTGGCGGTAGTCGGCGACGAAGCGCTCGATCACACCTGCTCGAAAATGGGAGGAGTAGTCGAGCACGTAATAGGGGATATCCAATTGAGCGGCTACCCGCCGCGCGTCTTCGGCATCGGAAAGGGTGCAGCAGCCCGCGGTTGGCGACTCCCCATTCGGTCGCTGGTAGAGCTTGAGCGTGGCACCGATGACATCGTGGCCCTCGGACTTCATGATCGCCGCCGCCACCGACGAATCCACTCCACCCGACATTGCCACCAAGACTCTCATCGGCTCGCCTCGATTGCCTGAAGGACGATCTCCGCCGCCTGATCCCCGTGCTCGGGCTGGGTGGTCCAGCCGAAGCTGAACCGCAGCGATCTCCGCGCCTGTTCCTCGGAGATCCCCATCGCCGTCAAGACGTGAGAGACCAGAGCCGCGCCCGACTGGCAGGCGGACCCCGCCGAGGCCGCAAGGCCGAGCCGATCCAGGTGGACCAGCATCGCCTCGTTGGAAACCTCGAACGTGAGATGGCAATGATGTGAGGTGGTCAGAAGAGCGGGAACTGTGCGCACCGCCTGCTCCCCGAGTCCAGCCTCGAAACGCTCCCGGGCATCCTCAGTTACCCGGCGAAACCGTTCGCGGTCGGCAACGGCGGCCTCCATGGCAGCAACCATGCCGACGATCCCGGCGACGTTGTGGGTACCGCTGCGCCGTCCCATCTCCTGACCCCCGCCGGAGATGAGGGGCCAAAACGGCATCCCCTTGCGCACATAGAGGAGGCCGACCCCCTGCGGTCCACCGAACTTGTGGGCCGCCAAAGAGAGGAGGTCAACGGATCCGACGTCCACATCCATCGAAGCAAACGCCTGGATGGCGTCGGTATGAAAGGCGGTTCCGCGATCTCCAAGGAGGTTGCGAATTTTCTCGATCGGTTGGATGGTGCCGGTCTCGTTGTTGACCATCATCACCGATAAGACCGCCGCCCCACCTTCGTCAACCGCGGCAACAACCTTTTCCGGATCGACCTTCCCCCGGCTATCGACGTCCACCACTGCAACGGGACAATCCAAACGTTCCAACCAACGAGCGGTCTCGAGAATGGCTTCGTGCTCGGTGGCGACGGTGACGATCCGACCTCGACTTTGGAGAGCGGTGCCCACCAAAGCCAGATTGTCCGCTTCCGTTCCCCCGCCGGTAAAGACGATTTCCTCGGGTTGGGCCCCAATCAAGCGGGCCGCCCTTTCTCGCGCCTCTTCGAGTGCGTTTTTTACCCGGCGGCTGATGAAATGGCTGCCCGAAGTGTTCCCAAAGACCCCGGACGCATATGGAGCCATGGCCTCGATGGCCTCGGGCCGAAGCGGGGTGGTGGCGGCGTGATCCAGATAGAGCAAGCGAGAATTGTCGCATGACTTGGCGGTTTTCGACCAACCCGCAATGACTCCGATAGTGGTCTCAGCGGATATCGATGCCCCACTGGCCGTGGTCTGGGAGGCGGTGAGCGATCTCAAGGGCCACGAGCGCTGGATGGGCGACGTTGAATCGATCGGCTTTGGCAGCAACGTCACCTCCGGTCCGGGAACCGTTATGGAGGTGGCCACCCGAGTGGGCCCTTTCCGCCTCACCGACCGTATGACCGTGACCGTCTGGGAGCCGCCTCATCGGATAGGCGTCGAGCATCAGGGTCTGGTGACTGGGACAGGCGAGTTCGCGGTGGCGGCCATCGCCGGGGCCACCCGCCTCACCTGGTGCGAGGAGCTCCGGTTTCCGCCCTACCTCGGAGGCCAGCTGACGGCGCTGATCGCCCGTCCGGTGCTGGCGGCGATCTGGCGGAGAAATCTGGCCCGGCTGAAGCGGCTGCTGGAGGTGGCGCCCTCGAGCTACTTACCCTGAAAGGAAGGAGCTCGCTTCTCGATGAAGGCCGACACCCCCTCGCGGGCGTCGTCGGTCCAAAAGCTTTCGTCAAAGGCGGCCCGTTCCAAGTCCATCCCCTCCGAAAGCGGGCGCCCATGCCCGCCGGCGAGTGCCTTTTTGGCGGCATGGAGGGCGCGGGTGGGACCGGCTGCCAGCTCGCGGGCGGCGGCCTGTGCCCCCGTCAGAACGTCGGCGGCCGGAAAGACCCGATCGGCCAGTCCAATAGCGAGAGCCTCTTCCGCCCCCACCTGGCGCCCGCTGTAGACGATGTCCTTCGCCCTTTGGAAACCGACCAGGCGCTGGAGCCTTTGGGTGCCACCGGCTCCGGGAATGAGCCCGAGCTTGATCTCTGGTTGACCGACCTTGGCGTCATCTGCCAGATATCGGAAGTCCGCCGCCATCGCCAGTTCCAGGCCACCACCGAGGGCGTAGCCGTGAATGGCGGCGATGGTGGGCTTCTCGAGAAGGTCGAGCGCCCAGATCGCCTCCACCAAAGTCGAGGCCAGTTTCTGTTCGCCGCCTTCCTGATACACCGATTGAAAGCCTTTGATGTCGGCCCCGGCCGCAAAGTGGGGCTGCCCGGTGACCACCACTGCTCTTACCGTCGGATCGGCCGCCTCCCCGAACGCCGCCAGCAGATCCCGGGAGAGCTCGGGCGACAATGCGTTGACCGGAGGACGGTTGAGGCGCACCAGGGCAACGGGTCCGTCCACTGTGTACTCGACGAGGTCCATCGACGGAATCTAACCGGTAGCCGGCGCCGGCTCGCCTTCGGGCAAGCGGGCGCTTTGGTCGTACGGGAAGATGTCGATCAGCTCGCCCGCCGCCACTCGTTTCTGCACCGCCAGCCACCACTGGGCGGTGTACAGGTCACGGTGATGGGACATGAACTCCGCTTTGAGGTCGTTGTCGACGCCTAGGAAGCGCTCGAATTCTTCCGGGAAAACGTCATCAGGCCCCACCCCGAACGAGGGCTCCTCGCCGCTGTCGGCGTCATCCGGCAGGGCTCGGAAGACACACTTGCCGATGGTCGTCAGTTCGTCATAGTCATAGAAGACGACCCGCCCGTGGCGCGTCACTCCGAAGTTCTTCAGGAGGAGGTCCCCGGGGAAGATGCCGGAGGCGGCAAGTTCCTTGATGGCCCTCCCGTAATCGACCATTGCGCTCGCCCCCAGTTCCCCGTCGGCGTCACGGAGATAGATATCGAGGGGGATCACCCGCCTCTCGATATAGGCGTGGCGGATGACCACTTTCTGCTCGAACATCTCGAAATTGCGACTGCATTCGTTTCCCAACAACTCGAGCAGTTCAGGGTCGAAGCGAGACCGATCGAACTCGAGATACTCGAACTCCTGGGCGTCGACCAGCCGGCCCGCCCGATCGGCGAGAAAGACGAGCCGATATCGCTCCCTCACCTCTTGGCGAGTCGTGCGCTTGGGAGCAGGAAAGCGATCCTTGATGACCTTCACCACCACGTCGAATCCGGCCAGCGTGAAAACCGCCATCACCAGGCCCTTGGTGCCACGGGCGATGGAGAACCGCTCCCCGGTGCCGGCCAGATGAAAAAGCAATTCGCGGTAAAGAGATGTCTTGCCGTGCTTGTGCTGGCCGATGGCGATGTACAACTCGGACATTCGCTTGCGGGGCATCAGCGAACGGAGAAAGCTCACAAGGTCATACGGGCGGGGGACGTCTACGTGGAAATAAGAGCGGGTGAAAGAGAACAGCACCGAGACCTGGTTCTCGGTCAGAAGCAGGGCGTCGAGTTCGCCCCCCTGGGGGGAATGGAGCACCGCCAGCACCAACGGGAACATCTGGCTTCCGCTGTTTACCCGTCCCACCAGGTAGGCCGCCTTGCCGCGGTAGAAGATGGAGTCGACCACGTCGGCTCGGTCGATGACCCTCAACCCTCCTGTATTCCGCAGATGCACGGCGATCCGGAGGGCAGCCTTTCGGCAGTCTTCTGCCAGGTCGATGTACGAGATCCCCAGGTCCGAATCGGTGATGATCGTTTCCACCAGCGTGGCCACGTCGCTCGGATCGACGTAGGAGCGGTAAACGGGTCGAAGCGCCTGGTGGGGAGGAGTGTCGAAATCGGTGTCGACAAACTCGATATTGCGGTCCACTCCTACCGTCACAAAGATCTTGCGGGTAACGGAATTGAAAAAGGTCTCGGCCAGCTCCCAGTCGTCGCGTTCTTGAATGAGGCCCGAATAGACGGCTTTCATCAACGCCCACAGCTGGCGGTCCTCGAGCCGCACCCCCATCAACCTGCGAACCGTCCCGATGACGGTGCCGACCGCCTCGGCATAAACCTCGAGCCGCTCGAAACTATCGGCGCGCATTCCCTTCCACTCACGATCGATGAACCGATCCCGGGCGCGACGAGTAATGACCCGGAAACGATCGTCAAAGTCGATGTAACCGTCAGCAACGGCCCTGGCGGCGAGGTTGGCGAGGCGTGAGTCGGAGAGAGTTGGGTTGGCGACCATGAACTTTGCGAACCCAGGTTTGCAGCTGTGGTTCTCGAGCTACGACCCACAGAAATACGTGCCCGGGGTGGGACTCGAACCCACACGCCTTTCGGCAAGGTGTTTAAGACCTCTCTGTATACCCATTCCAGCACCCGGGCGAACCCAGAAAGGCTAGAAGGGGGTCTCGATCAAGCTGGCGATGATCCCGTCGAGAAGGTCATGGTGGGAAACCGTTACCTCCTCGGCACCTGCCGCACTCATCGCCCCCTCCGCCACGATTGCTCCCCCGAGCATCACTGGCGCCCGCGCCGGGTCGAGCCCCGGAATTCCGGCGGTCTCTTCGAGCGACATCGCCGCCAGGCGCTCGACCCACGCCGTCACCGCCGCGCGGCTGATTTTTTTGGTCTCCTCCATGGCAGCAAGGCTGGTCCAGGTTCCGGCCACTCCCACCACCGAACCGCTGAAGGCATTCACACCCTCGAGAGCCTCGAGCACCATTGCTCGTGCCGAGGCCAACACCGACCGTGCCACCGGCCGCTCCGCCAACAGGCGATCGGTGAGCCGAACCGACCCGATTTCGTAAGAAGTGCCGCCGGCCCGGGTGACCAACTCGGTCGAGCCACCGCCGATGTCGATCACGAGCAACGGCTCTGGGTGCTGGCCACTGGCGCCGGCGAAGGCCAGGCGGGCTTCCTCCTCGCCACTGATCAGCTCCGGTCGGACCCCGAGGGCGAGCTCGGCCCGATCGAAGAACGGTCCACTGTTGACTGCATCTCGCGATGCAGAGGTGGCCACCGCCCGTCGCCGGTCCACGCGGGCTTCCTTCATCCGTCCCCCAAACTCCGCCAGCGCCAGCAGCGTCCGATCCATCGCTTCTTCCGAGAGTATTCCGGCCGCATCGACGCCCCGCCCAAGTCCGGTCACCCGTTCGAAGCGGCCCAGTTCGACAACACCCGAGCCGACCTGTTGGACGAGGAGGAGACGCATCGAGTTGGTGCCGATGTCGACCGCTGCCGCCCGGATCGGGTTCGAAGCTATTTGGGCTCCTGCCAGTCGGGGTTGACGGCGCCGGCAACGACACACCGCTCTACGCAATCGAGAGGTTCGATTTGGGGCGCCACTATCACCCCGGCGGGATTGTAGTTACCGGCGGCGTGGTCGGCGTAATGAGCATGCAAACACTTGATCCCCGCCCGCGCCCCCGCCACTCCACCTCGGGGCCGGGGATCGGCGTCGGCCGGGAGCAGGGCGTCCCTTTCTGCCTCGTAACGCTTGTGGGCGGCATCGACTTCGTCGGCGAAAGCCGCATCGCTTTTGCGCCTTGCCTCCATTCGTCCAATCTCACCGAGGGACTCGATTCGCGAGATCCGCTTGATCGCCAGCGGACAGGTCAGCCAGTAGCGGGTGGGAAAGGGCGTGCCGTCATCGAGCAGCGGGGGGACCTCGATGACGACCGGCAGGCTCAAATGACAGTTACGGATAACAGTCGAGGCGGCTCGCAAGGGGCGGCCGAGTTGCGCCGCGATATCAGCGCGGACCGGCGCTTCAACCGACGTCGGCACCGGTCAGAAAATTCCAGAGGGAGCGCCACCATGGCTGGGAAGGAACAAGGGCGTCCTGAACTGGCGTCTCGGGCGGGGTGGCGACCCCGCCTTCCGGCTCCAGGACCACAAATGCCGTTTCACCCGGCATGACATACCCCAGCTTCTCGCGCGCCATCCGTTCAATCTCGGCGGGAGTCTGTAAAGCCGCGATCTCGTCGGCCAAGAAGAGGTTTTCGTTTTCGAGACGGGCGAGCTCGGCAGCAGCCGCCTCCACTCGCTCTTGTTGATCGATGATTTGACCGAAAGGGATGGTGGCCGCCAGAAAGGCGAGCAGGACCAGGCCGAGAGCCAAGCGACCGATGCGCATCGCCACCCGCGAGGTTCGGGTCATCGGGCGAACTTTCGAAAGGTGTCCCAGCCCGCATAGCGAGCCTCGGTGCCGAGAGATTCCTCGATCCGCAACAGCTGGTTGTACTTGGCGGTGCGTTCGCCCCGAGCGGGAGCTCCCGACTTGATCTGCCCGGCGTTGCTGGCGACCGCCAAGTGTGAGATGAACGAATCCTCGGTCTCCCCCGAGCGGTGGCTGATCATGCGCCCATAGCCCGCTCGTAGGGCCGTCTCCATGGTGTGCATGGTCTCAGAGAGGGTTCCGATCTGGTTCACTTTGACCAGGATGGCATTGGCGACGCCAGAAGCGATGCCTTTCCGCAAGAGGTCATCGTTGGTGACGAAGAGGTCGTCGCCGACGAGCTGGATGCGGGAGCCGAGGCGCTCGGTCAGTAGCTGCCAACCATCCCAATCATCTTCAGCCATTCCGTCCTCGATCGACACCAGCGGGAAGTTCTCCACCAACCCTTCGAGATAGTCCACCATCGCCTTCGGCTCGAGCTCGGCTCCATCGAGGAAGTAGCGGCCGCTGTTGTAGAGCTCGGTGGCGGCAACGTCGAGGGCGAGGCCCACTTCCTCCCCCAGCTTGTAGCCGGCCGCCTCCACCCCTTCCGCCAAAAGTTCCAGGGCCGATCGATTGGTGGCCAGGTTGGGAGCAAATCCGCCCTCATCCCCGACATTGGTGGCGAGCCCCCGCCCCGCCAGCACTTTGCGCAGCGAGTGATAGCACTCGACGCCAGCTCGGAGGGCATCGCTGTAGGTCGAGAAGCCGCCGGGAACCAGCATGAACTCCTGGATGTCGATCGAATTGGCGGCATGAGCCCCACCGTTCAAGACATTCAGGCATGGGACCGGCAGGACTCTGGCAGCTGGACCGCCGAGGTAGCGGTAGAGCGCCAGCCCACTCTGCGCGGCTGCGGCCCGGGCCACGGCCAGGGAAACGGCCAGCATGGCGTTGGCCCCGAGCCGGGACTTGTCGGCCGAACCATCCAGATCCGCCATCACCTGATCGATGGTCTCCTGCCGACTTGCCTCGAGACCGATCAGCTGCGGGGCGATGTCCTGGCGAATGTGCTCGAGCGCCCGTTGCACCCCTTTGCCCAAGAACCGGGCGCCGCCGTCGCGTAGCTCCACGGCCTCGCGGCTGCCGGTCGAGGCGCCCGAGGGGGCCGCCGCCCTTCCGAAACTGCCGCCCGCCAGGTGCACCTCGGCCTCGACGGTGGGATTACCGCGGGAGTCGAGGATCTCGCGGCTTTGGATCGCAGCAATCGCGGTCGCGTTCGCCATGCGTCAACCTTACCGGCCTACCTATCCAGGCCTTTTCACCGCCTCCCAGCGCGCTTCCAGTTGATCGAGGTCGAGCCCTTCCAGCGAACCCTCCTTCTCCATCTCCTGGAATCGGCGAGTGAACTCCCGAATCGTGCGGCTGAGGGCGAGTTCGGGATCCAATTTGAGGTGACGGGCGAGGTTGACGACTGCAAACAGGAGATCACCGAGCTCCGCTTCGACTGCCTCGAAATCACCTCCCGAAACCGCCGAACGCAACTCGTCCACTTCCTCTTCGATCTTGTCGAATACCCCCTCGGCATCGGGCCAGTCGAAACCGACTGACGCCGCTTTCCGCCCCACCTTCGCCGCCCGTTCCAGCGCCGGCATTCCCGCCGGGACCCCGTCGAGCGCGGAGGCGAGGCTGTGGCCGCGCTCTCCTTCTTTGATCCGCTCCCAGTTGGCCTTCACCTCCTCGGGTGAACCAGCTACGACGGAACCAAAGACATGGGGGTGACGACGAACCAGCTTTTGACGGAGGCTCTCGGCCACGTCGTCGACTTCGAAACCGCTCGCGATCTCGCTGTGGAAGAGCACCTGCAAAAGGAGGTCGCCGAGCTCATCGAGGATCGCCGCTTCCGACCCCGAAGCGATCGCATCGACCAACTCGTGGGTTTCTTCGAGGAGGTTCTTGACAAGACTGTCGTGGGTTTGAGCGCGATCCCATGGACACTCTTTGCGAAGCCGCGCCATCACCGAGATGACTCCGGCCAAGCCGCCAGGGACGGGGTCGATGAAAATGGACGTTCGCAACCCCGCCAGGCTCGGATCTACCGCGTCGATCGGCGTCGAGATCAATTGCTCCCGGTCGCCGCCGGCATCGATCACCAGGGTGATCATCGAGCTTTCATCTATGACGCGGCCAAGCGAAGCAACGACGTCGGCAAGTATCAGCGGCTGGTCGAGATGGGCAATGATCGTGGGGCCATCGATGAGGAGAGGAGTAGGCAGGGTGTGGCCGTTGAGAACCCGGAGCCCGCGATCTAACGGGTCGTAACCAACTGCCGAAAGAGTGGCGTCGAGGAACGACTGCGAGGAAATGATCTTCACCGGAACTCGCTTCCGCAGCTGCGCCACGGTGAACTCGCCAATGAGGGGACTTCCCGGAACCGCGTATATGACCGTGTCCTCCACGTCATAGCGGAGAACCCGTTCGACGATGGCGGCGTAGACCTCCTCAAAGTTGTCGGCCCGCTCATAGAGGTCGTCGCAGGTAACCACCTCTCGCAGGGTGGATAGCTCTTCAGCCGCCGGATGGGCAATCGTCCGCAGTATCACCTTGTAAGCAGGATTGAGCAGTAAATCCGTCGTCGATTGGGGCAGTTGCTCCAAGCCGGCCGGACCGAGGCCGATCACCAGGAGCGGCACGACTAGCTGGTGGGTGCCTGCACCATCGGTGTAGGTTCGAGCACCCAGGTTCCGTACTGAGGATCGACCTCCACCTCGGCGGCGCTGACCTGCTCGAGGATCCACGCGGCGACCAGCTCGCCAATCCTGGCGTCGCTTAGCTCCGTTTTGACCTCCTCGAGCGACGGCTCCTCTCTCGACTCAACCAGGATCAGGTGGTATCCGAACTGCGTTTGGTGGGGACCCGACACTTCCCCGATCGGTGACTCGAAGGCGGCATTGGCGAATTCGGCGACATAGAGGCCGAGCCGGTTACAACCGAGGTCACCTCCATTGGGCGCCGTACCGTCGGTTCCAACGTCGGCGGCCACATCTTCAAACGCCTCGCCACCCTCAATCCGGGCTAATGCCGCGTTGGCATCTTCTTCGGTGGCGACGAGGATGTGACGTACACAGGCGTTGGTGCGTCCCTGTCGTTCTGCACCCAGCAGGATTTCCGCATCCTGGTCGGTGACGGGATCGATATCGGGGGCGAATTGCTCCCTCAACTCATCGCGGATGAGCTGTTGGCGGGCGATGACCTGAAGTCGTTCCACTGGCAGCCCCTGGGAGGCGAAAAACTCGTCTACTCCCATCCCCTGTGCGGTTTCGATCTCATCGGAGAGCTCGGAGACCTTGATCGCAATTGCTTCCTCCGTGGGATCGAAGCCGAACTCGTTCAGCACCGCGTTTACGACGGCGGTGTCGATGATGGCGTCGGTGAGATCGGAGGCAAAAAGGGTCTTATTGATGGTGGTGGAGCTCTCTCCAACCCGCATTCCCTGGATGTCGGTGACCGCGATGTCGATCCCGTTCACCGTGGCGGCGACGTCATTGCCAGGACCCCCGCACGCGACCAGAAGCGCCAGCAAAAGTAGGGATTTCCGCACGGAAGCGAGGTTACTTTCATTCTTGCGTAAATCCGGCGCTGAAAGCCCGCTCGGATCCATCAGCCGGGCCACATCTGGCGCACGAAGTCGATCATCCCGGTGACGGGATTCTCCCGCGGCAGCGGTACGAACATCACTCCGTCCCGCACTACAGCTTTCGGGGCCAGGCGTTGGAGGCGCACCTCCTCGCTGGCGGAAAGCTCCACGGGAGCGAGTCTCACTTCGTGTCGAAGGTTGACGATCTCGGTCAGCCCGACCCGGAGTGCTTCCACTCGCAGGCGGGCAATATCGATTAGTGCCCCGGCCTCGGGCGGGAGCGGGCCAAATCGGTCGATCCATTCCGCTTTTGCCTCGTCGACCGCCTCGGGTGTTTCGGCGGCCGCCAAACGTCGGTAGGCCTCGAGCCGAAGCGACTGGTCCGGCAGATAGGCGTCGGGGAGATGAGCATCGACCGGCAGTTCGATCCTGACTTCTTTGATTTCTGCCTCGATCGGCACTTGGCCTTCGAGCTTCGAGACCGCCTCGGCCACTAGCTCCGCATAGAGATCGAACCCCACGGCAGCGATATGACCGGATTGCACTTCGCCCAGGATCGATCCTGCCCCCCGAATCTCGAGGTCTTTCAAGGCGAGGTGAAATCCAGAACCGAGATCGGTTGCTTCTCCAATCGCCTCCAGACGACGGTGTGCCTCCTCGCTGAGCACCTGGTCGGCAGGATGAAAGAGGTAGGCGTAGGCCCGTTGGCTGGAGCGACCCACTCGTCCTCGAAGCTGATAGAGCTGGGCGAGTCCCAATAGATCGGCCCGCTCCACGATCAACGTGTTCACCTGCGGAAGGTCGAGACCCGATTCGATGATGGTGGTCGCCACCATGACGTCGTACTCGCGATTCCAGAAGTCGAGCATGATCTGCTCCAGCTGTCCTTCTGACATCTGTCCATGAGCTACGACGTATCTGGCATCAGGAACCAACGACTGCAACCGGACGACCGCCTCATCGATCGAGCGGACCCGGTTGTGAACGTAGAAGACCTGTCCGTCACGCAACAGCTCCCTTCGCAATGCCGCGGCCACGGTCTGGGCGTCGTAGGGTCCAACAAATGTGAGGATGGGATGGCGATCCTCGGGAGGAGTGCGAATGTGACTCACGTCGCGAATCCCGGTGAGAGCCATCTCCAGGGTTCGGGGAATGGGAGTGGCGGTGAGGGTGAGGACGTCCACGCCGACTTTCAACGCTCGCAATTGGTCCTTGGCGGCCACTCCGAAGCGTTGCTCTTCGTCGATGACAACGAGACCTAGGTTCTTCCAGCGCACGTCATCGGACAAAATCCGGTGAGTGGCGATGACGATGTCGACTTCACCGCTGGCGATGCCGGCCACGACTTTCTGTTGTTGACGGTTGGTGAGAAATCGCGACAACACCTCGACCCTGACCGGATAGGGCTCGAACCGTTCGGAGAACGTCTGGTGATGCTGTTGAGCCAGCAAAGTCGTCGGGCAAAGCACCGCCACCTGTCTTCCAGCCTCGACCGCCTTGAACGCCGCCCGGATAGCGATTTCGGTCTTGCCGTAACCGACATCGCCGAACACCAGTCGATCCATCGGCTGATCGCTTTGCATATCGGCTTTGACCTCGTCGATGGTCACAAGTTGATCCGGGGTCTCCTCGTAGGGAAAGAGTGCTTCCATCTCGCGTTGCCAGGGGGTGTCGGTAGGAAAGGCGTATCCACGGGCTCGGGCCCGCGCCCGATGGAGCCGAACCACTTGCTCGGCGACGGCCGCCACCGCCCGCCGCACACGGTCCTTGGTCTCCGACCAGTCCTTGCCGCCCATTCGCGAAATCCGGGGCTCTTCTCCTCCCGTGTACTTGCGAACCGAGGCCAATTGGTCGATCGGCACATAAAGCCGGTCTTCGCCCGCGTATCCGATCATCAGATAGTCACGCTCGATGCCAGCCATGGTGCGTGAGGTCAGTCCGTCGAATCGGCCGATCCCATGTCGCTGATGGACCACATAGTCGCCCGCCGTCAGGTCGGCGTAGTTGACGCCAGCCTCGGCTCGCTTGCGGGCGGAGCTGCGATGGGCCCGCCTTCGACCGGCGATTTCCTGCTCGCCGAGAACGGCCAGCTTGAGATCGGGAGCGACGAAGCCACGATGGATCCCCTGGGATATGACCCGTGGTGCCACACCTTCTTCGGCGAGAACGCGAGCGACTCGATCGGCGGCCTGTTGACCGTCCATGGCGATCACCACTTCGACTCCCAGGCGCTGGAGCCGATCGATGGCCAGGGCGACAGACTGCGGGTTCCCGGGGACGGCCTCAAGCCCGCGGATGGTCAAGACCGGATCAGCGGGGCCAGTCGGAAGCGATGGCATCTCCAGAAAATCGCCCTCCAACGGAAGATAAAGGGCGGGATGGTCCCCGCCGTCCATTCCCCATGTGGGCGAGAGCGCCGAGGCCAGGTCCTCTTCTTCTCTGGCGAGATCGGCGGCGCGCTCGCGGCTCCGCTGAGGGTCGACCAGGACCATCCGGCTCTGCGAGGCGGCGTCGAGCAGGGATACCGGCTCCGCCACCCATGGCATCCACGATTCCATCCCCGAAAAGATCTGTCCCTCGGCCAATCGTTCCCATGTCGACGACGCCGCCGGCATGCTGCGGACGAGGTCGCGGGCCCGCAGACGGGTCAGCTCATCGGGTCGGAATTCACGAGCTGGATAGGCCACCAGACGGTCCACCTGTTCATCGGATCTTTGATTGCCAATCGCGAACTTGCGAAGGTCTTCGACTGAATCACCGAAGAGGTCAACCCGAATGGCTTCGTCGGACTGCGCTGGGAAGACGTCGATGATCCCCCCACGCACGGCGAACTCGCCCCGCGCCTCGACCCGATCGGTCCGCTCATAACCGAGAGCGGCCAGCTTCTCGACCAATGCGGTGAGGGACACCTCTTCTCCCCGCTCTACCACGATCGGATCGGGCGACGACGGCGAAAGGCGTTGCATCGCCGCCCGTGCCGAGGCCACCACCACCACCTCGGGGGGCGCTTCTTTGAGGATTCGAAGGCCTTCGGCCCGACGAGCCATGGTCTGCAGGTTGGGCGAGATGTGCTCGAAAGGGAGAGTCTCCCAAGCCGGTATCAGGAACGGCCTGGTGAACAGGAAGAGGTCGTCGACCAGGTCTTCTGCCTCGCGTTCGGTGGGAACTACCGCCACGATGGTTTCGCCCCGCGCCATTGCTGCCAGCGCGAAAGCGCGGGCACCGGGCGAGACAGCTAAACGCCTGCCGTCGTCAAGTGGTTTTCGCCAGCGCTCGAGAAGATGGGCTAGAGGCGGGGAAGGCAACCCGTCGATGGTAGGCGCGAGCTCACCATTCGATCTCGAGGCAGTTTCGATGCGAAGTCGACTCAACTTGAAATGTGGCGTGGGCAATCCCGTACGTCTCCTCGAGCAGACCCCTCGCCCGATCGAGCGTGGAATGGGGGTCGACCTCTGGCCTGACCAGGATGTGGGCCGAGGCCACTTCCATCCCCGAGGTCAGCGTCCATACGTGGAGATCATGAAGATCGACGACGCCAGGGATGGCTTCGAGTTCGCCACGCAATCTTCTCAAGTCGAGGTCGGGCGGCGCTGCCTGAACCAGGACTCGGGTGGCCTGGCGTCCGATCTTCCAGGCCCGGGGGACAATCAAGATCCCGACGGTTAGTGCCGCCACCGAATCGACCTGAGTCCAGCCGGTCAGGGCGACGATGAGGGAGGCAACCACGACGCCCGCCGATGCCGTCAAGTCGGCCACCACTTCCGCCCGGGCGGCGGTGATGTTGAGTGAATGTCCCTGCAGCCAGCGCAGGCTGATCACGTTGACGACGAGACCTCCGAGAGCGATGGCCAGCATCGGACCGCTCTCAATCGGAGTCGGGGCGCTCAGCCGACCGACTGATTCGATGATGATGTACACGGCCAAACCCAGGAGCAGGAGCGTGTTGGCGAGGGCAGCAAGGATCTCGAGCCGGTAGAGGCCAAAGGTGTGGCCGGCCGGCCGTTGCATGCGATTGGCCATTGCAGCTGCCATCGCCAATCCCAGTCCGAGAGCGTCGGTTCCCATATGCCCGGCGTCAGAGAGCAGGGCGAGCGACCCGGTAACAATCCCGCCGACGATCTCGACGAGCATGAACCCCACTACCAGCGAGAAACTGGCGCGCAGTCTCCTCAGCTCGTCGAGTGCTCGAGGAATGGCTCGATGAGCATGGCTCGTCATTCCCAATAAAGCTACCAGTTGAGACCCGGACGTTTGAGGGTCGCCTGCTCGGTAATCTCGGAATGGTGAGCGTTCCACTCGTGGAGCAACTCCATTTCGCCCGAGCCGAGTTTCGGCGCGGGCTGTGGGACGTTTCTGATGAGGACGGAGCCCGGCGGATCGGACCTATGAACTCGATTGGCTGGATGGTCGGCCACCTGGCCTGGCAAGAAGAGCGATATTGGTTGCGGCGCGCCCGCAACACGATCTTGATCCCGCGGCTTGACGAAGAATTCGCCTACGGCAAGCCGGCGACGATTCCCGTGATGACCGAGGTTTGGGAATGGTGGGACCAGGTCATCGCCGCTGCCGATGAGTGGCTCATCGACCTCGACATGGAGCGGTTGACGCAGCCGCTGGCCGAGGGCTTCTCGAGCGTGGGAACGTTTCTGCTTCGCAACATCTATCACTACTGGTATCACCTCGGCGAGGGGATGGCAGTGCGACAGGCCCTCGAACACCAGAGCCTGCCCGACTTCGTTGGCGACATCGACAACCAGGCTCCCTGGCGCCCCTTTTAATCCGAACCCAGGGTTCGGAGGGCGGCCCTACCTATCTGCCCGCCCACTGAACGTCCGGAGGCCCCCCTACCCTCGTTGGTAATGCAACAAGGTTCCAAGAAGGCGATCATTGCCGCCCTTCTCGCCAACCTCGGCATCGCGATCGCCAAGAGCGTGGGCTTTGTCTTGACCCGTTCGGCGGGGATGCTGGCCGAAGCGGGCCACTCTCTGGCCGACACCAGCAACCAGGCCCTGCTGTTGCTCGGTGGCCGCCGAGCCGCTCGGGTAGCCGACGAGACCCACCCCTTTGGCTACGGACGGGAGCGCTACTTCTGGTCGTTCGTGGTCGCCCTGGTGCTCTTCAGCATGGGAGGGCTATTCGCCCTTTACGAGGGGATTGAGAAGTTGCGACACCCTCACGCCACCGAGAGCTTGGCCATCGCGATCGGGATCCTGATAGTCGCCATCGTGCTCGAGACCTTCTCGCTTCGAACCGCGGTCCGCGAAGCCAAGCACCTAAAGCCCGCCGACGTTTCTTGGTGGAGGTTCATTCGAACTTCGAAGTCGCCGGAACTGCCTGTGGTCTTGCTAGAAGACGTCGGGGCCGAGATCGGTCTCTTCCTCGCTTTGATCGGCGTCAGCCTGGCCGCCGCCACCGGTGACCCGCGCTGGGACGCAGTCGGGTCGATTGCCATCGGCGTCTTGCTGGTGGCGATCGGCATCGTCCTGGCCATCGAAACCAAGGGCTTGTTGCTCGGTGAGTCGGCGTCACACGATGTCATCGCCGCCATCGCAGCCAGCATTTCCTCCCAGCCCGAGGTCACCAGTCTCATTCACTGTCGCACCCAGCACATGGGACCCGATGAGCTATTGGTGGGGGCAAAAGTCGAATTCCAACGACACCTCGATGTCGCCCAGCTGGCGGCGGCTGTCGACCGCGTGGAAAGGGCGATTCGTCAGGCGGTGCCGAGCGCGGTGACGATCTATGTCGAGCCGGACTTGCGACGGGCGGCCGGGGGCGAATAGTTCCCGTGCGCCTGGGCGACCAAGCGCCCTTCGTCTCCTTCCAGCCACATGTCGATCTGCCCATAGATCCGGGTTGATCCCACTCGCAGGAGCTGGGCTCGACCCAACACCGAGCCTCCAACGGCGGGACGGAGGAAGGAGATAGCGAGATCCGACGTGACCGCCATTGGCTCGAGTCCGACCTCGGTGAAGGTGGCGAACCAGAGGGCGATATCGGCCAACCCGAAGAGTGTCAAGCCGGAGACGTAACCACCGGGACGAAGGACAGCCGGGTCATGCTCCCAGCGGGCGACTGCGCTGCGATCGCCCAGTTCGACGCAGCGGTAGCCGCCGGCGTATGCGGCTGGGAACTCTGACTCGACTAGTTGGTTCACCTCCGCAGGCGAGATCACAGCAACCCCTCTTTCTTGGCCCAATCTCGAAGACGGCCAAAGATGACATCGGCCGACGTGTATTTCAGCCCCAGCTCTCGGCTGGCCCGGGATCCGTCAAACAAATGTCCGTGGAGTATCGCTCTCGCCGATTCCCCACAGATGGGGGCGGGGCGCCGAAGAACCTTGAACAACCCGCCAACGACGAAGCCAGCAGTCCAGACAAGGGGCGCTGGCACATACGACACCCGAAGGGGGTGAGCGATGACCGACTCAATCACCGATACCGCTTCCTGCGTCGTCATCGAGAAGGAGTTAAGGATGTAGCGCTGGCCGGGCTCGCCCCTGGTCCCGGCGAGCAGGTGTCCGTGGGCGCAGTCATCGATGTCGACGATCGAGATCCGGGTGTCGACGATCGTTCGCAGCTTCCCGCCCATCAACCTGAGCAAGAGCCGCCCCGTCCCCGTGGCCCGGCCCGGCCCCTGCACCGACGAGGGATTGACAATTACCACCGGCTGCCGACCGAATAGCTCGGTGAGCTCTTGCTCCGCCCGCCATTTGGAGGCGGCGTAGCGACTGGGTAACGGCGCCCGCGGCACCGAGCTTTCGTCGCCGATCTCGCCCTCGTTCTCACCCAGCACGGCCGCCGAGGAGGTGTGAACCAGTAGCGCTCCCGCTTCGTAAGCGGCGTCCGCGACGTTGCGGGTACCGTCGACGTTGACCCGTTCCATGAAGCTGGGGTCGGCGCTGCACATCTGATTCACCCCGGCAACGTGGAAGACCGTTGTGACCCCCTCGAAAGCCCTCCGCAGCGATGCCGGGTCGAGTACATCGCCCCGGACGCGCTCTACTTCCGGGGGCAGGAGTTGGTCCGACCGCACCAGGGCCCGGACCTTCTGTCCGTCGGCGAGGAGATGTCCCAGAACCGCGCTGCCGACCACGCCGGTCGCACCGGTGATCGCAACCGTCATCTACTGGCGGCGTCCGAACGACTCCCGATGACCATCTTGGAGAAGGCTCCGAAATACCCCCATGCGGAGGCGATCGTCACCAACACCGCCACCCACATCACCCACTGGTCCAAGAAGAAGGGTCCCCAACGGTCGGGGAGCCGCATGAAGGCAAGGGCGATCGCCCCGTACTGAGCCGTGGCTTTGATCTTCCCCCAGGTCGAGGGCTTAACCATTCCCCCGCCGAGGGCCACCAGACCCCGGAGCCCCATCACGGCGAATTCGCGCATCATGATGACAAGGGCGGCCCAGATCGAGACCCGACCGATGGAGGTGAGAGCGAGCAGGGTGCCGGTGACGAGAAGTTTGTCGGCGGTGGTGTCGAGGAAGGCGCCGAGGACCGACTCGACATGCCAGCGCCGGGCCAGATAGCCGTCGAGGAAGTCGGTGATCGCAGCCACGGTGAAGAGGGCGGCGGCGTAACCCAGGGCGTGGTCGATTCGATCCTGGGACCGAGTCAGGGCCATGATTGCAGGGACCACCAGAACCCGGCCGAACGCCAACCAATCAGGGAACGAGATGAGGGCTCCTTGCGCTTGCTGCCGGGCGGCGATCTTACCGAACGACCTCGATACCTAACCTCTTCGCCCGATGCTCGCCCCCTCCTGGACCCGTGCCGAGCATCGCCGTCGATTGGGAGAGGCCGGCTCCTTCGATGTCGTCGTTGTCGGTGGAGGAGTGATCGGCTGCGGTGTGGCTCTCGACCTCACAACGCGGGGATTCCGTGTTGCCCTGATCGAGCAGGCCGATTGGGCATCGGGCACTTCCGGGCGGTCGACCAAGCTTTTTCACGGTGGCATCCGCTACCTCCCCCACTTCCGGTTCCAGCTGGTCGCCGAAGGCCTGCGTGAGCAGCGGGTATTGGCCCGGATCGCCGACTACTTGTTTCAGACCCTCGAATTCGTCGTTCCCGTTTACGACCAGCACGGGCTGGCCGACGCCCCTGCCTGGGCAGCCCGCGGACGGCGAGCTTCGATTGCCCTCGGCGCCGGGCTTATCGTCTACGACCTCCTGGGTGGGTTCAACCGGCCGGGCGAGCGGCATCGCCGGCTTGCGCTCGCGGAGGTCCGCCAAGCCGCTCCCCTTCTGCGCACCGAAGGGCTGCGGGGAGGCTTCGCCTACTCCGACGCCCAAACCGACGACGCTCGACTGGTGATCGCCCTGGCGAGAACCGCGGTCAGGCACGGTTGTACTGCCGTCAGCCGGATGGAGGCTCAGCGAATCGAGGAGACAGCGAGTGGATTCGAGATCGATCTCGAAGACCATCTTGACGGTGGAAGGCGACGGCTTCGAGCCCGGGCGGTGGTCTCGGCGACCGGTGCCTTCCGTCCGCCTCCGCTGGGGGAAGAAACACAACCTCAGTTGGTCCTCTCCAAGGGAGCCCACTTGATCCTGGGGGCCGAGGCCGTCGGGCTTTTGGACCGGGCGATCGTGCTGCCGAAAACCGACGATGGCCGCGTCCTCTTTCTCATTCCTTGGTCGGGCCATGCCCTGGTCGGTACCACCGACACCCCCTATGAGGACTCCCCCGATCGCCCCATCGCCTCGGCCGAAGATGTCGAATATCTGCTCGACCACGTCCGCCGTTACCTGGACGTCAAAGACGTCAGCGCCCTCTCTACTTTCGCCGGACTCCGAGCACTGGCCGATCAAGGCGCCGAATCCACCGCCGAGGCCTCGCGGGAGCATGTGATCACCGAGCCCGGGCCCGGGTATCTCGTCGTCGCCGGCGGAAAGCTCACCACCTACCGCCGCATCGCCGCCGAGGTTGCCGACCAGATCACCCGTTTCCTCGGTTCCAACTCGAAGTCGCGGACCAAGCATGTCATCCTGGTGGGTGCGGGGGGATCACCGCCGACCCGAGGGCTCCATCGCTACGGTTCGGAGGCGAGCTCGGTCGAGAAGATCCTCGGTGAGGTTGCAAATGGCCGGAGGCTTTTAAGCGACGGAGTCACCTTTCTCGGTGAGGTTGGTCACGCCGTCCGCAACGAATCTGCAGTTTCGATCGGTGATTTCTCTCTTCGTCGCACGCGGCTGTCGCTGCTGACTGCAGATCACGGTCGTGAGGATGCGGTTGCGATTGCCGAGGCGATGCAGGTGGAGCTGGGGTGGCCCGATAAGCAGCGCGATCATGAGCTTTCGGTTTTCCACCGCGAGCTCGAGGCGGAAGGGCTCTGATCAGACCCAATCGAGGGTGCGCCTAACCGCCTGCCGCCAACGATCGACGAGGGCCTGGCGCTGGTCCTCGGCCATCTTGGGCTCGAATCGTCGATCAACCCTCCAATTGGAATCCAACTCCGAGACCGAGCTCCATACACCCTCGGCGAGGCCGGCTGCGTATGCCGCACCTAACGCCGTGGTCTCCGCCACCACCGGTCGCACTACCGGGATTCCGAGGATGTCCGCTTGGAACTGCATCAGGAACTCGTTTTGGACCATGCCCCCGTCGACCCGCAACTCCGTGAGGGCGATCCCCGAGTCGGCCCGCATCGCTTCGACCACCTCCTGAGTCTGAAAAGCGGTCGCCTCGAGAGCCGCCCGCCCAATGTGGCCACGAGTGGCGAAACGGGTGAGACCGACAACCACGCCCCTGGCATCCGGGCGCCAGTGGGGGGCAAACAGCCCGCTGAAGGCAGGCACGAAGTAGACGTCCCCATTGTCCTCAACCGAAGCTGCCAGTTGCTCGATCTCGGTCGCAGACTCGATCAAGCCGAGGTTGTCCCGCAGCCACTGCACAAGGGAGCCCGCCACCGCCACCGATCCTTCGAGGGCAAACATCAAAGGTCCCTCTTCCAACCGGAAGGCGGCGGTGGTCAGCAGTCCGTGATCAGACGGGACCGGAGCGCTGCCGGTATTGAGCAGAAGGAAGCATCCGGTGCCATAGGTGTTCTTCGCCGCTCCCGCCTCCAACCCGAGCTGACCGAAGAGGGCTGCCTGCTGATCGCCGAGGACCCCGCTGATCGGGACTCCCTCAAGTGGTCCGGTGCCCAAACCGACACGCCCCGAGGAGGAATGAATCTCCGGCAACGACGACAGAGGAATCTCCATCGCCTCGCAAATCTCTTCGCTCCACGCCCCTTTTCTCAGATCCATCAGGAGCGTGCGCGAGGCATTGGTGGCGTCGGTGACATGGCGTCCCACCAGGTTGGAGAGGATCCAGGCATCGATGGTGCCGAAGGCGAGGTTCCCGGACTTGGCCGCATCGGCCACGGCCGGAACCTCCTCCAAGAGCCAAGCGAGCTTGGGGCCGGAGAAGTAGGTGGCGAGAGGGAGACCGGTGATCGGCCGGAAGCGGTCGGGGCCGGCTTCCTTTCCCAGGGTTTTGCAGAGCGCGGCGGTGCGGGTGTCCTGCCAGACGATGGCGTTATGGAGGGGTACTCCCGTCCGACGGTCCCAGACGACGGTGGTCTCCCGTTGATTGGTGATGCCAACGGCTGTCAGATCCCTGGCCGTCAACCCTGCTTCGGCCAAGGCGCGCCAGATCACCCGCCAGATGCTTTCGATGATCTCGGTGGGGTCGTGCTCCACCCAACCGGGCCGCGGGAAGATCTGACGGTGCTCCTCCTGGCTTTGTCCGAGGATCCGGCCCGAGTCGTCGAAGATGATGAATCGACTGCTGGTTGTGCCTTGGTCGATAGCGCCGACCAACGCGGTCACGCCTGAGGTTGCTCCTGGGATGCAAACAGATCGAAATGATTCCCATCGGGGTCGGCGAGCGTTGCGTACCGCATCGACCAGGGTGCGTCGAAGGGGGCGACCACTGTCGTTCCACCAATTCCGGTCAAGAGCAAGTGGAGGCGATCGACTTCCGCCGGGCTCTCGCAAAGAAACGCCAGCGTCGTTCGCTGACTCCCGCCACGGGGCGGCTCCCAGTCCGAGAACGACCTCATCATGTCCTCGGTGTCGAGCATCACCCGAATCCCACCTGGAGTCTCGGCTTCGACGTGACCTTCGTTCTCAGAGCCAGCGGGAAAGTCAAGGCCCAGGTGTCGGTAGAAGGCCGTCGAGTCAGCCATCGAGGAAACCACTATTCCGATTGCATCAAGTCGGGGCATGATCGGATTCTGGCACTAGGAAGGCCGACGGTGTGCGGCCAGTTCCTGTGCCCGGGCTGGGTCTTCCAGCCAGCGCTCGGCTACGTCAGCCGCGTCCTCGACCAGCTGGTCGGCTTCTTCCCGTTCGGACTTGTCGAATGGACGGAGCACGTGGTCGGCGGCTTCCCGGCTTCCGGGCGGTCGGCCCACTCCCAGCTTCAGCCGGGCGAAATCGGGGTGTCCGAGATGCGACTCGATCGAGCGGATGCCGTTGTTGCCACCGCTCCCCCCACCCATCTGGAGGCGCAATCTCCCCAGGGCGAGGTCGATGTCATCGTGGACCACCAGCAGCTCGATTGCCGGCACTTTGAAGTAGGAGAGAATTCCAGCCACCGCCCGTCCCGAGTCGTTCATGAACGTGAGCGGGGCGGCCAGAATCAGGTTCCGACCAGCTCGGGCCAGCTCGGCACGCACCCGTAACGGACCTCGCCGGAGCTTGACCTCAAAGCGTCGCGCCAAACTCGAGACGACCTCGAAACCAAGATTGTGGCGGGTGCCGACGTAGGAGGCTCCGGGATTCCGAAGCCCACAGATGACCGGCATCTACTCCTCGCCGGGCTCGCCGTCTTCTGTGGCTGCCGTCTCGGGACCCTCCTCGCCAGCCTCGGCACCCTCGCCCTCTTCGCCCTCGGTCGGCTCGGGCTCCGGCTCAGGCTCGGCGGCAGGCACCGAGACCGAGACGAGCAATTCTTCGGGGCTGTCGAGGATGGCAACCCCCTCGATCTGCGGTAGGTCACTGACGTGGAGAGAGTCGTTGATTCCCAATTCCGAGACGTCGAGCTCGAAGGCCGATGGAATCTCGGTGGGAAGGGCCTCGACGGTGACGTCGTTGCGGGCCGGAACGAGGATTCCTCCTTCCTTCACGCCTATCGGGCTGCCGACGAAGTGGATGGCGACCTCGGCATGGACTTTGACAGTGAGGTCAACACGAACGAAATCGACGTGACGGATGAAGGGCTTATAGGGATGTCGATCGACGCCTCGGACCAGGGTCGGAATCCCCTCGGCTCCGTCGATCTGGAGGTTGATCACGACATTTGCTCCGGCCGGGGTGTGAAAGGCCTGAGTGAGATCGTGGTGATCAACTGCAACATGAGTCGGGTCGGCCCCCCGGCCATAGACCACGGCCGGCACCTGGCCGGTCTTTCGCAGCCGGCGTGCCGCCCGACTGCCGGTGGCGCGACCGGTATCGGCTTTGAGATTGACCTCAGCCATGACTAATTCTCCTTGCGAAAAGGGGGGCGAGGAGCCGCCAAGAATTATACGCCCTCGTTATCGCCTCGAAATCAAGACAAAGACAAGCCGAAATTCATGTCAGCACGAAAGCGAGGGTTTCTCGGACGAGCAGGTGGACAGACCCTAGACCCCCGAGGGAGTGATCCGCCTTGAGATCGATCACCTTTGCGTTGGGCAACGAACGCACATGACGATCAAAGAGCTCTGAGCGACTGAGGGCGTCGTGATCGCCCTGGAAAAAGAGCATCGGCACCCGAATCGAGCCCAGGTGATCGATGCGCAGACGGTCGGGCTTACCGGGTGGATGAAGGGGATAGCCATAACAAATCACCCCTCGTACGTCGGCCCCTTCCGCCGCCAAGTAGGTGCCCATCCTCCCCCCCATCGATCGCCCGGCCAGATATGTGCCCTCCGGGCACCTCTCCGCAAGTTTGGCAAGGGCCGCCCGGTGAGTGGCAAGAAGTCGTTCGGTCACGTCCGGTCGATTTCGGCCCGCCTCGGAGTAGGGATAGTTGAAGGTCATCACCCGCACTCCGCCGGCTGCCAGCCCCGAGCGAGTCGCCACCATCACGGGGTGATCCTGGCTGGTGGCGGCGCCGTGGGCGAGGAGGATGCCCCGCTCCCCTTGCCCTTCGATCTTCCCCGTGACGGCATCGCCGTCGACCTTGATTCGCAGGGTTCGAGCCATCTGGGCACGCTAGGAGATAGCCTCCTTCAGTGCGCACCCGCCTTCCCGGCATCTCGACGGCGGTGGTGCTGGCAGCAGCCGCGATCGCCCTCGGTCGGATTTTGGAGCCCTTCTCGGCCCTGATCATCGCGCTCATCCTCGGGTTCGCGGCTGGCAACCTGGCCCGCCCGAAGCTCGGCTTGGGACCAGGCTTCCAGCTCGTCGCTCGACATCTTCTCCGGGCGGCGGTGGTCATGCTGGGCGCTCGGCTCTCCTTCGGGGACCTGGCGGCGATTGGGGGGCCGGGTCTGGCGGTAGTGGCGGCGACCGTGGTCACCACCTTCTTTGGAGCCCAGCTGCTCGGTCGGCTCCTGGGCGTGAGCCGCAACCTTTCGCTCCTGATCGGCACCGGCTATGCCATCTGCGGCGTGTCGGCGGTCGCCGCTATGAACGGAGTCGTCGGCGCCGAAGACGAAGAGGTCACCTACGCCATCGGTCTGGTCACCATGGCCGGCAGTCTCTCGATCTTGATCCTGCCCCTGATCGCTCGGGGGCTGGGGATGGAACCGGCCGCCTTCGGCAGCTGGGTGGGGGGCGCAGTCCACGACGTTGCCCAGGCCGTGGCCGCCGCTTCGACCTCGCCGCCTCCCGCGCTGGAGGCGGCCATCGTCGTCAAATTGACCCGAGTCGCACTCCTGGCCCCGCTCGTGGTGGCAGTGGCCATCTCGAGAAAGCGAGGAGACGGAGCGATCGGGCGCCAGCCCCCGCTACCGCTCTTCGTCATCGGGTTTCTGGCTCTGGTGGCGATCCAATCGCTCGGCCTTCTTTCTGATCCAATGACCGAACTGATCCGAAGTATCGAAGTGGCGGCGTTCACCATCGCCCTGGTCGGGGTCGGGGGCGGAGTCGACATTTCTCGCTTGCGCTCCCTCGGCGGTCGGCCATTGCGCCTCGGCCTCATGGCCTGGGTCCTGGTCTCGGCGGTCGCCCTGGCCGCGGTCGCTTTGACCGCATAGAAAGACGGTGGAGCTAGTCGACCCGGGCCCGAGCTTGGTCGCGGGCCCTTACCAGCCAGTCCCTCACCGTGAGCGCTTGGGGATGAATCGCCCTCGTGGCCGCGGTATCGGTCGACACCTCCCCAGTCCGCAGCCAGCGCCACATGGGGATGACATCCCGTTTGGTAAACCGGTCAAACAGCCACATCGGCATGGGAAAGGTTCGAGGACTCTTGCCCATGATCTCCCGATAGAGAGATCGGCACTCACGGAGCGTTCGCACGTCGCCGGCCAGGGATAGGTCCTGGCCGATATAGACCTCGGGCTGGGCCAAGACCGCGGTAGTGATGACGCCGACGTCGGCCACCGCCAGCCAGGGGATGGGGCGATCTTCGCCGGTGAGGGGTGGCCAGATCCTCCAGGTCCCCAATGCGGGATAGAAGCCCTTGTCGGTCATCAACTCCATGAAGGCGCGGGGACGGAGGCTGGTGAAAGGCAAATCGAGACTCTTCATGTGAGCCTCGACCTCGAGCTTGGACTCCCAGGATGGGATCCCGGTGCCTTTTTCGCCGGTGCCGGCGGAGGCATAGACCAGATGCTGCACGCCAACTTCTTTGGCCACATCAGCCACATTTCGCCCCTGCGCCACTTCACGCACGAAGCCACTGACGAGCCCGTTTTGGACGCTGAATACCGCCCGGGCACCGTCGAACGGTTTTCTCAATGTCGATAGTTCGTCCAGGTCGCTTTGAACTACCTCGGCTCCCAACCCGGCGAGGGCCTTTGCGGGCTCTCCATCTGGTCTTCGGGTGAGAGCACGTACCTTCCAACCCGATTGCAAAAGTGCGCGGGCCACGGCGCCACCTTGGCGACCTGTGGCGCCACAAACCGCGACGATGTTCTCAGCCGGCAATGCGTCCTCGAGTACCTGCGCGGGCGATCGTAGCTTGGGGGTACCTACCATCATTGGGTGTGAGCGGTTGGCGTGCGGGATTGGTCGCCCTCGCCCTCGGCGGTGTGATCTTGGCAATTGGCTGGGTCATCGGGCGCGATGCACCGACTCCAGGCCCCGCCACCAGCGTTCCCGTAGCCGAGGCCGACGTCACCCTCGCTTGCACCCAAACCTTTTCTCTCGTCTGTGGCGACCTGGCCAGCCGGTTCGGTTTCGCAAGCACTGGATTCACGTTGGGCTCCGAGATCGCCCCCGACACGGTCGTAATCGGTTTCGCCGGCGATCTTCCGGCCGAAGCGACCTCTTTCGCCCGGAGCCCGATCGCGATCGCGATCTGGGCCGAGAAGGCTCCACGCCTGCAGCAAGCGTGCGGGGCCGTGGATCCGGCGTGCTTGGTAAGCGAAGCCGGCACCCGTTGGGAGGACCTCGGAGGCTCTCCCGATTGGGGAACGTTGCGTATCGGCCTGGCGGATCCCGAAACCGGTATCGCCGACCTCGAAGCTTGGAAGCTCATCGCCGACCAGCAACCCGGTCCCGGCTTCCGGCAGTTCGTGCCCCTTACCAGCCAGGATGGTGGAAGCTTGCTGCGAGACTTGGTCCTCTTCTCCTCGCGGGCCGACGCGGTGGTGTCCTCTGAGGTGGCCATCGCCGCCCAGTTGGCGAATGCCCGGGCGAGAGCAGGCCGGCTCGACGTTTTTTACCCCGAGCCCACTCCCTATCTCCCGGTGGCCGCTCTCGGAGAAGGGCGAGCCGCCAACTCATTCGTCGAAAGCCTGAGCGGTCCTGAAATTCAAGCGTTGCTCGGTAGCCTGGGTCTTCGTCCCCTGACCGGCGAGCCCACCGACCTGCTCGAAGATCTTGGCGAGCCCGGTACTGAAGCGGCGGGGGCGAGTCAAGCAGATCGACCCGCATTGGTGGCGAGTTGGGACACACTGATAGGAGCATGATGATCACTCGACGGGCTCGCCTCTCGTGGCCCCTGGCCTTGCTGGCGTTGCTTGCCGCATGCACCTCGGGAGGCCCTCTCACCACCGACGGTTCCGGTGTTGTCGTCCCGGGCGGCTGCGAGGAGGTGCCGATCGCCACCTCCCCTGAGAAGTTCACCCTCTTCACTTCGCTCGCCGAGACCTTCAATGCCACCGAGACCGAGTTCGGCGGAGAATGCGCAGTGATCACCGTCTACAGAGTTTCCTCGGGTGCGGCGGCCCGCATGCTGGCCGAGGGCTGGCCCGAAGATGGATCCGCCGGGCCTCTTCCGGTGATCTGGTCTCCGGCCGCCAGTACTTGGGGAGCGATCGTCAACGAGCGTCTCGCCGCTCGCGGCGCAGCGCCGATCGCCAACGACTTTCAACGGGTGATGATCACGCCCCTGGTCCTCGGGATGCCGCGCCCAATGGCAGAAGCGCTGGGCTGGCCGGAAACCGATGTCGGGTGGGCCGACATCCTCCGACTCGCCTCCGACCCCGAGGGCTGGGGAGCGTTAGGGCATCCCGAATGGGGCGATTTCCGTCTCGGGAAGACCAATCCCAATTTCTCGACCTCGGGCCTGGCCGCTACCGCCGCTACTTATTACGCCGCCACCGGGAAAACCACCGGGCTCACCGGCTCCGATCTCGATGATCCCGAAGTTCTCGATTTCGTGCGGGGCGTGGAGGCGGCCACCGTCCATTACGGAGACACCACGCTCACTTTTCTCGACAACATGTATCGCGCCGATCAAGAAGGTCGGGGACTTACTTACGCCTCGGCGGTGGCCGTGGAAGAAGTGTCGATCATTGCGTACAACCGGGGCGACCCCGCCGACACCGGCACCCCGGGTCCGCCGCCTCGGGTGCCGCTGGTTGCCGTCTATCCTGAAGAAGGAACGCTCTATTCGGACAATCCGGCCTACATCCTCGACGCACCGTGGGTCACCGAGGTCGCCCGTCAGGCGGCCACCGCTTTTCGTTCCTTTGTGATCGACGATGCCTCTAACCAGCAGCGGGTTCTCGAGTTCGGCTTTCGTCCCGGAAATCCGTCGGTGGCGATCGGGGACCCGATCAACTCGGCCAACGGCCTCAATCCCAATAAGCCAGACACAGAGCTAGCCGTTCCCGATCCTGAGGTCCTCACCGCCCTGCTGGACAGCTGGGAGGAGAATCGCAAGACCGCCCGCGTGATCATGCTCTTCGACGTCTCCGGTTCGATGGCCGACCTCGCCGGCGGTGGCGACACCAAGCTCGCCCTGGCCAAACAAGCGGTCCTCTCGGGCCTTGACAACTTCAAGCCCGACGACGAGATCGGCCTTTGGATCTTCTCGACCAACCTCGACGGCGACAACGATTACCTCGAGGTGATCCCACCCGCTCCCCTCGAGGACATTCGACCGCAGCTGGAGCAATCCATCAACGGGCTCGTAGCTGATGGCGGCACCGGCCTTTACGACTCCACTCGGGCGGCGGTGCAGGCGGTCCGCGACGGGTTTGATCCAACCAAGATCAACGCCGTGCTGTTGCTCACAGATGGGATGTGCGACGACAACCCGCCAGGCTGCGAGCTCGACCCCCTACTCGGTTTTCTGGGATCGAACGAGCGTGATGTCGTGCGAGTGTTTCCGGTGGCGTACGGAGAGGATGCGTCGGTCGAGGAATTGACCGCTATCGCGAATGCGTCGGCGGCCCGCCTGTATCAGGCGACCAACCCGCTGACCATCGAAGCGGTCTTTCAACAAGTGATCTCGAACTTCTGAGCCCATGACCAACCGCTCTGGCAGCCGCATGGGGAGCGTCTTCCGGTATAACCCCGTGACCCGAAAGAGCAAGCGCCTGCTGCGAGCGATGTTCAGCCCGGCTGGAGTCGTGGCCACCGCCGGATTGATCGGCGGAGGACTGGCGCTCGGTCTTTCAGCTCCGTTCGTGGCCGGGGCGGCGGCGGTTGGATTTGTCGCCTCGGCTTTGATGCACCTTCGCGATCCCAAGCTCGCCGCCTCGATGGTCGCTCCCGAATTCGACCGCGACCTGAGCCGACTCGACGCCGAGCATCTTCCTTTGATGGTGAGCGGGCTCGAAGCCCGGGACCGGCTGGAGCATGCAATGGAGTCATGGACCGGGGGTGAGCACGAGGGAATGATGGCGCGGGTCACCGAGACCCTTCGCAAGCTCTACGACTCCGTGCTCTGGGTTCAGCGAGCCGACAACTTTCTGTCGACCGTCGACGAGCGTCGCCTGCTCGCCCGGCTCCGCGAGCTCGCGCCGGGTCCCCTGCGCGAGGAAATGGAAGCCCAGGTCCGCGAGGTGACCAACATTCGCCAGCGACGCGAGGAAGCCGTTTCTCGCGTCGTCGCTACGACAACTGGCATCGACACGTTGGCGGTCAAGGCACACTCGATAGCCCTCACTTCCACCGGGCCCGATCAGACCACCGACGAGGTGGCCGCCCTCCGAGCCGAACTCAACGCCTATGCCCGCGGGCTGGAAGAGATCGAGGCTCACCTGCAAGACGTACTCCCCCAGATCTCGTGAACACCGTCGTCTTCGACGATGCCCGAGAGCTGGTCCACGGTGCCGCCGCTCACTTGGCAGCCTTGATCGCTGCTGCCCCGGGCCCCCGGATTTCGGTGGGCTTAGCCGGGGGCTCGACGCCGGCGGCGATCTACCTCGAGCTCCGGCGATGCGATGTCGATTGGAGCCGGGTCGACTTCTGGCTGTCAGATGAACGTTGGGTGCCCTGGCATGACGATGATTCCAACGGCAAGATGGCCGAGGAGAACCTCGTCGGCCATGTCTCCGGGCGCTACCTGCGTCCCCGGTGGGCGCCCTGGCTCGAGCCCGATCAGTCGGCCGCCCAATACGAGGAGGAATTGCGGACGCTTCACAGTGACGAGCACCCTCCCGACTTGATCCTCCTCGGAATGGGTAATGACGGTCATTGCGCTTCGCTCTTCCCCGGAACGGAAGCGCTCTCGGTGACGGATCGGTGGTATGTGGGCAACTTCGTTCCCTCGCTCGAGGTCTGGCGACTCACCACCACCTTTGCTCTCCTCGACCTCGCCCGCCAGATCGTCTTCATGATCGGTGGCGCCTCGAAGGCCGAGGCCCTCGCCCGGGTAGCAAATGGGGAAGATCTCCCCACCACCCGGGTCAGTAAGGGACGGGCTCCAGTGACGTTCCTCCTCGACCGGGCGGCCGCTGGCCTCATCGCATGAAACGGGCCTGGTGGCTTGGCCTGCTTTTGCTTTGGGCCTGTACCGGCGAAGCCGACCCCGAAACGACCACGATCACGGTCACCACCTCTCCTGCGACAACCACCGTGGCGGAATCCGAGTTCGTGCGCCGAATCGACTCCGTCGCTGATTTGCCGGTGACGGTATTTGGACCGGAGTCGGTCGG
>DATFBM010000011.1:0-6081 GCA_035253825.1 Acidimicrobiia bacterium
CTGATCGGCCCGAAGACCTGCCACCAGCCGGTCGAGGTCATCCTGCTCGGCCACCAGATCGAGGAGGATTTCACGCACGGGGTGCCTCCCCGGCCAGCTGGCGAAGGGCCTTGATGAGGGCGTGATTGCCCTCATGCCCCAGCCCCGATTGTTGCAAGGCGCGGTAGAGCTGGAAGATGAGCGCCGTTCCTGGCAGCGGAGTGCCGAGCTTGTCGGCGGTGTCGAGGACGAGGCGCAGGTCCTTCTGCTGGAGGTCAATCGTGAATCCCGGCTCCCAGTTGTCGGCGACCATCTGCGGGCCGCGGTTGGCCAGCATCCACGACCCGGCCGCACCCCCTTTGACGGCATCGATAGTGCGCGCCAGATCCAGGCCAGCCGCTTCGGCGAAGAGAAGCGCCTCGGATGCGGCCAGCTGATTGCCCACCACCAGGATTTGATTGACGAGCTTGGCGAGCTGGCCGCTTCCCACCGGCCCCAAGTGGGTGATCGTCGTCGAATAGCACTCGAGTATCGGGCGTGCCCTCTTCAGATCGCCTTCGCTTCCCCCCACCATGGTGGTGAGGGTTCCCTGGGCGGCTCCTTCCGACCCACCACTGACCGGCGCGTCGAGCCAGTCGACCTTTCTCGGGACGAGTTCGAGTGCTAGGCGTCGAGTCTCGAGCGGGGAGATGGTTGAGTGATCGATTATCAGCTGTCCCCCGCTGAGCCCATCCTTGAGCCCGGACACAACCTCTATTACGTCGGGAGTGTCCGAGACGCACATGACGATGACGTCGCTGCCTTTGGCCAGGGTCGCCAGGTCGTCGGCCTCGTCCACCGGGAGACCGGCGGCTTTACCTGGAGTTCGATTCCAAACCGTCGGGCGATATCCCTTGGTTGCCAGATTGGCGACCATCCCCCGACCCATGATCCCCAGTCCGACAAACCCAATTCGCTCCTGCATCCGCCAACAACACTATTCGTCTGGGGTACCTTGATTGTGTGGACGACCGCCCCACCATCGTTCGGCAGGCTTCGCGCTGGCCCTACGCGCTCGTAGCGATGACAGTTCTCCTGTTACTGGCGGGTTTTCTCGCCGTGCGGGCGATTGTCGATCGCATTCCCACGGTCGACGACATTTCCACGGCCTTCGAGGGCGAACCATTCGAAGAAGTCGGTCCGGTGGTAATCCGCTCGATTCGCGAACTGGCCAACCTGACCACTGTCGAGTACGTCGAATACACCATCGTCGAAAAGGGCACCAACTCCGGCATCCTCAATTGGGCTACGGGCGACTCGCTCACCCTTCTAGCGGTGGCGCGCATCGGGGCGGGGGTCGACCTCTCGGCTCTCGACTCCTCCTCGTTCGACGTCGATCTCGAGACCGGTGAAGTGGTGGTACGGCTGCCAGCAGCGGACATTCAATATGTGGCGGTCGACAACGAGGCCACGCAGGTGCTGGATCGATCAACCGGGGTATTCCGCCAGGGTGACCCCCGCCTGGAGACCGACGCCCGCCAGGTGGCCGAAGACGTGCTGGTGGAGCAAGCCCGGGTATCGGGCATCATCGAGGAGGCTGAGGCCAACGCCTCCGAAGTGCTCACCAACTTCCTCCTGGGACTCGGCTACAGCGACGTGCGAGTAGTTCAGGCCGGCTAAGGCTCGACAACCACCAAGACCTGGCCGGCTCCCACCTGTTCCCCCGCGCCGGCGCGTATGTCTTTCACGACCCCGGCGTGTGGGGCCCGCAAGCTGTGCTCCATCTTCATCGCTTCCAACACCACCAGAGCCTGACCTTCGGCGACAGTCTCGCCCTCAGCAACCAACACCTTTATCACCTTGCCCGGCATCGGCGCATGGAGAGAGCCCGCCTCCTCATCGATGGAGGATTCCGCAAAACGCGGGATCTCACGCAGCTGTATATACCCGGTCGGTCCATCGACGTGAGCGACCTCGCCGACCCTATGGACCGTGAATCCCCGCAGATGCCCGTTTTCCAGAAGGCTCACGCGATCCTCTTTCACCTGGTGAACCTCGATCCCCGGAAGGGCCTGGCCGTCCACCTCGACCGCCACCCTCCCGTCGTCGTATCGGTACCCGATGCGGATTTCTCTGTCCCCTAGGGCAAAGGCAACGGCTTGGAATTGCGAGGGATTGTTCCGCCAGCCCGATGGGAGGGTGGGGAGGAGAGTGGCTTGATCCCGACGGGCGGCAGCGGCCGCCAAGGCCGCGGCTACTGCTCCGAGCTCGCACTCGCCTCGGGTGGGTAGCGGCACTCCGAGCTCGGCCGGCGGATTGCGTTCGAGAAAATC
The DNA here is from genome assembly GCA_035253825.1 of Acidimicrobiia bacterium. GTDB lineage: Bacteria > Actinomycetota > Acidimicrobiia > Spongiisociales > ZC4RG35 > JACCTH01. The sequence continues at coordinate 2,292 of DATFBM010000011.1, forward strand.
GGTGTCGGTCTTCCCCTCGAGAAAATCGGGATGCCGGAGGATGCGGACCAACAGATCCCGGTTATTGGCCGGTCCATGGATGCGGGCCGTCTGAAGTGAGCGGGCGAGAAGGGAGGCCGCTTCGTCGCGGGTCTCCGCCCAGACGATGACCTTGGCGATCATCGGGTCGTAAAACGGACTGATGACGGAGCCGGATTCGACTCCCGACTCGACCCGAAGTCCGGGTGCGTCTGAGAACTCGAAGAGGTCCATCGTCCCTGTGACCGGCAAGAAGTCCCTGGTGGGATCCTCGGCGTAGAGCCGGACCTCGATTGCGTGGCCGATACGGGCGGGCTCCATCAACTCTTCGCCCAGCCGTTCGCCGGCAGCGATCAGGATCTGCCAACGGACGAGGTCGACGCCACAGATTTCCTCGGTCACCGGGTGCTCCACCTGCAGGCGAGTGTTCATCTCCAGGAAGTAGAACTCGCCTTCGTCGAAAAGGAACTCGACGGTGCCGGCTCCCTCGTAGTCGACTGCCTTGCAGACAGTTATCGCAGCCTCACACATACGAGATCGAGTTGCTTCGTCGAGAGCCGGCGATGGTGCCTCCTCGACGATCTTCTGGTGACGTCGTTGAATCGAACACTCTCGTTCGAAGAGGGCGCTTATCTGGCCATGACGATCACCCACCACCTGGATCTCGATGTGACGAGGCCGGTCGAGGTAGCGCTCGATGAAGACCGTGCTGTCCCCGAATGCTGACGTCGCTTCCCGGGAGGCAGAGGCGACTGCCTCGCCCAAATCGGATGGGCGACGGACGATCCGCATCCCCTTTCCGCCGCCTCCCGCAGACGCCTTGACCAGGAGCGGAAAGCCCACTTTTTCGCCCGCGTCGGAGATCCCGGCCTCGTCGAGTCCGGTGAGGTCAACTGATGGCAGGGTCGGCACTCCCGCTGTTTCCACCAGCCGCTTAGATTCGAGCTTGCTACCCATGGTCGTGATCGCCTGCGGGGTGGGGCCAATCCAGGTGAGACCGGCTTCCAATACCTGGGCAGCGAAGTTGCCGTTCTCGGCCAGGAAGCCGTATCCGGGATGGATGGCGTCGGCGCCTGTGACTTTGGCCGCCTCGACCAGCTTTTGCACATCGAGATAGGACTCGGCTGGAGTGTTGCCTCCGAGGGCAAAACCTTCATCGGCATCGGCCACGAATGGCGAGTGGCGATCTGCGTCGGAGAAGACTGCCACGGTGGTGATCCCCATCGCCCGGCAGGTGCGGAAGATGCGTCGGGCGATCTCACCCCGATTGGCGACGAGGACCTTTCGAATCGCTCTGCTCACGGACGCCGAGCGTAGCCCTCTAGGGCGCGGCCTCCCCTGAGTCGGCGGTCACCTGCCAGGCAGACACGTCGACGGGCTCCAGGCGGCTCCCCGCTGTTTGGGTCTGCCGGCCGACCGTGGTGGTTGAATCGTTTCGTGCCTCTCACCGCTCCACTGTCTCGTACCGACATCGACGCCTACCTGCGTCGGCTCGGCCTCGAAGACGAGCCGCCCTCAGCCGAGGCGCTGATTCGCCTCCATCGGGCCCAGGTGGAGCATGTGCCTTACGAAACCGTCTGGATCCACCTCGGCCAGAACTGGGGCATCGATCCGGTCGATTCCTTCCGACGTGTGGCGCACGAGCGCCGAGGCGGGTACTGCTATCACCTCAATGGCGCATTCTTCGAGCTGCTACGAGCATTGGGGTATCGGGTGAGTCGTCACGTCGGCGGCGTGCATGGACCCGAGGGGCCGACCCGGGACGCCCTTACGAACCACCTCGTGCTGATAGTCGAGGGCTTACCGACGGATGCCAATCCCGATGGCCGCTGGTACGTCGACGCCGGGCTGGGTGATGCGTTGTATGAGCCTCTGCCGTTGGTAGCCGGCGAGTACCAACAGTCACCGATGAGGTTTGGGTTGACCGAGACCACCGATGGTGTCGGTGATTGGCATCTCGCTCACGACCCGAGGGGCTCTTTCACCGGCATGAGCTTTCGACTGGGAACGGTGGCCATCGACACTTTCGCCGATCGCCACGGCATCTTGTCGACTTCGCCGGAGTCGGGATTTGTGAGGGTGCTCACTGCTCAACGACGCCACGCCAGCGGAGTCGACCTGCTGCGAGGTCTGGTGTTGACTCGCCTCGAAGGCGAAACGAGGATCGACCGAGTACTCGATCAGCGACGCGATTGGCAGGAGGTCATCACCGAACTGTTTGACCTACAGCTCGACGTCGAGCCGCCAGCGCTGGAGTCCCTGTGGGCCAAGGTCGTGGCCGCCCACGAGGCCCGTTTGCTCTCTACCGGAGGGTGACCGGTTCGCCCTCAGAACGAAACTTGATCGAGCAACCGAGCGAGGGCACCTGCTCGACCTTGATCTCTCCTCGGGCGAGAACTGCCTTCGCCGCCGCTCGCAAGCTCTCGCCGGTTACCTCAACGTCATTGCTCGGTCGCGCTCCATCGAACTGGCCCCGGTAGGCGAGGCGGTGGTCGTGATCGAATAGGAAAAAATCGGGAGTGCAGGCGGCTGTGAACGCCCGGGCAACTTCCTGGCTTTCGTCAAAGAGGATCGGGAAGGTAAAGCCGACCTCGTCGGCGACCCGAGCCTGGTTTTCGGGGGCGTCCTCCGGATAGGCATCGATGTCGTTGGAGGCGATTCCGACGATCGCGAGGTCGGTGCCGGCAAAGTCTTTTCCGAACTGGGCGAGCCCGTCCTGGATGCGCTTCACATACGGACAGTGGACGCAAATAAAGGTCACCAGTACCGGCCGGTCGGCAAAATCGTCGGATCCGACGCTCTCGTTGGTGCGAACGTCGTTGAGAAGGAACTTGGGTAGCTCGGTCCCGAGGGCGAGCATCGTCGAAGAAGCAGCCATCTCGAAAGCGTAAACGCTCTACGAAGACAAGAGACAAAAGATAAGAGACAAGAGACAAGAGACAAGAGAAGAGATACGGAGGATGGACGCTTCAGGGGTCGCCAAGGCTTCTGAGGCGCAGGGCGGCGAGCATCCAGCGAACCTCCTCAAGTTCTGCGATCAACCGATCGGAAATCGTTTGATCAATCAATCCGAGGTCAGACGCGACGATCAAATGATGTTCTAACTCGTACCCACTCGAGTAGGAAGTTTCGAGAAACCGGGCACGATCACGACCGCTCTCTCGGGCGCAGCCCTCGGCAATGTTGGCTCCAATCGAGTTGGCCGCCCTACGGATCTGTGAGGCAAGGCCGAATATCTCGCTGCGGGGAAAGGCTGCCGTAGCCTCGTAACAAGAGGCGATCAATGAACGTGTGCGACGCCAGGCATCCAGCCTCTTGAAGTTCCAGATCCTTTAGGTCTACCGAAGCCGAATGCCCTTGAGAACACCTTGGTCTTCCATCTCCCATCTTCCATCTTCCATCTTCCGTCTTCTGTCTCCTACATGCGGAAGACGCCGAACTCTGCCGATCCTTGCACCGGTGCCGAGTGGCTGGCCGAGAGGGCGATCCCGAACACATCCCGGGTCTGACGCGGATCGATGAGGCCGTCGTCGCGGATGCGGGCGGTGGAGAAAAACGCCTGCTCTTCGTGCCCGATCTGGGTTTCGATCAACGCCCGTCGCTGTAGGTCGGCATCCTCGTCGAAGGGGCGGCCTTGGTCGAGAGCCGCTTGTCGGGCGATGATCGACATCACCCCTGCCAGCTGCTTGGGACCCATCACCGCCACCTTGTGATTAGGCCAGCCGAAGACAAATCGGGGGTTGTAGGAACGCCCCGACATGCCGTAGTTGCC
>DATFBM010000012.1:0-217960 GCA_035253825.1 Acidimicrobiia bacterium
GACCTACCCCGTGAAAGAGGAAAACGGGCAGGTCTACGTGTCACTTCGCTAGGACGTGGATCTCGGTCTAGACGGAAAGCGAGCCCTGGTGCTGGGCTCTTCGTCGGGATTCGGAAAGGCCATCGCCGCTGGCCTCCGCCAGGAAGGCGCCACGGTGGCGATCAACGGCCGCGATCAAGGCCGTCTTCAGGAAACCGCGGCCGCGATCGATGCGATCGCAATCCCGGGTGATCTGACCCTCGAGGTCGACCGTGTCGTGGCCGAAGCCACGACCGCCTTGGGCGGCCTCGACATCCTCATCGTCAATACCGGCGGGGGAAAGCCCGGGGGCATCATCGACCAGAGTGATTCGGCCGACGAGGCGGCCTTCGCCTCGATGCTGCGCCCGGCCTTGCGAGCGGCACGGGCCGGTACTCCCCTGCTCCGGGCCAGCGGCGACGCCCGCCTGATCTTCCTCACCGCCCGATCGGTCCTGGAGGCGACCCCTGAGCTGGCGCTCTCATCCGTGTTCAGGAGCGGGGTGGCGGCCATGGCCCGTTCCCTTGCCATCGAGCTGGCGCCTGAGGTATTGGTCAATGTCGTCGTGCCCGGCCAGTTCGACACCGATGCATACACCCGCTTCGAGACGTGGCGAGCAGCCCACGAAGAGTCGACCAGGGAAGCAATTCGGGCCGATCATCTCGGGGTCATTCCCCTCGGCCGCCTCGGCGAGGTCCAGGAACTGGCCGATGTGGTGGTGTTCTTGTCTTCAGCCCGGTCGTCGTATGTGACCGGCTCGGTGATCCGAGTCGACGGTGGAGCCGTGCGCGGCTTCTAGCCAGGAAACTAGCTAGCGCGACCTTGGATACCGGCGATGTCAATTCCAATCGCCACCAAAAGCAAGACAATCACGACCGCGATGAATGCGGTGTATGACCAGCGCGAGGGATGATCGGCCAGCCAGAAGCGACGAACACCGGAGATGCCCATCCCGATGGCGATCAGACAGAGGGCAATGCTGATCGGGGGACCGAATGTATCGAGGAAGCCCACGAACGGGGCCAGGAGCGGGATCAACAAATAGGTGATCGTGCAACGAATGCCGGAGACGACGATCGCCCGGGTCGTCGCCCGCCTGGCGCCAAAGATCGCGTTCTTGTCGACCGCCTCTCCGATCCCCAGCAAGTTGCGAACGAACCGATCCGCCGGGGTCGGATGGAGGCGCTTGTTTCCGCTAATGCCCCACCATCGTGCGGGCCGGCGTCCTAACCGTTTCCGCGATACGATCCGCAGCCCGCTGACCCGAAGCAATACACTCGTTGAGGCCGATGCCATAGAAGGCGGCCCCAGCCAGGACGATGCCGGGAAATTTCCTCAAACCGTCTTCGGCCCTCGCCACTCGGTCTCGATGTCCCAAGGCGTATTGATGCAAACCCCCCTCCCAATGGTGGATCTTCTCCAGAACGGGCTGAGCGCGGATACCGACTGAATCGGCAAGCTCGTCTCGCGCGACTGTGGTCGGCTCCTCTCCATTCGTGGCGTCTCGGCGGAGAAAGGCTCGGAGCAGAACGAATTGCTCGGACGGAACCCGTCCGTCCCACTTCTGTGACAGGTAAGAAACTCCCATCAATCGCCGTCCCTCCGCGGCTGGAACGACGAATCCAGACCCCTTCAGGACCGGGATTTCCTCAGACCGGTACGCGAGTGTGACCGCCGTCGTCGAAACCTGACGAATACCGGCGATGGCTTCACGGGCATTGGGTGCTATCTCGCCGAGAAGGGCGGCGGCGTCGCGGGCAGGTGTCGCCAGCACGATGCCTTGGGCCTCAAGTTGCGTTCCGTCGCTTAGATCGAGCAAGAGCTCGGGCGAACGCTTCGAAATTCGGTCAACAGTCACCCTTAGCCGCTGATCGATCCGGTGCAGGGATCCAATCAAGGCCGTCGTCAACTCCCCCATCCCCCGCCGAAAGCTGGCGAAGTGGCTGACAGAGGTGTCTGCCTTTTTGGACAACGCCCGGGCAGCGAGGATCAGACTTCGATGATCTCGCTCCATCTCGAGAAAGCGGGGAAAGCTCGCCTCGAGGCTCATGCTGGCGGGTTCGGCGGCGTGGATTCCGGCGATCAAGGGCTCGGCGATGCGATCAAGCACCTCGCGCCCGAGGCGCCGGACAACGAACGATTCGAGGCTCTCGTCCCCGTCCGGCTGACGGCGAGGTATCAGCAGCTCGGCTGCGGCTCGGACCTTTCCCCTCCAGGAGAGGAGCGAGGAGGCGAACAGCGGACCCAGGCGAGAGGGGGCCATCAGCAGAAGGCCGGCGGGGAGACGGTGAATGCGACCGCGAGACCAGACGTAAGAACCAGGATGCTCGGGCCGGCTGGAAATGATCCGATCGGCGATCCCCAACTCGGTAGCGAGCTCGATCACCGTTCGCTTGGCGGCGACGAAGCTATCGGGCCCGCCTTCGATGACAAAACCGTCTACCCGTTCGGTAACGACCTTGCCGCCGAGCTGCTCGCTCTTTTCCACCAGCGTCACGGCTAAACCCAAATTTGAAAGCCGATGAGCGGCGGCCAAACCGGAGATGCCGCCACCGATCACCGCTACCCGCGGGTTGGTGTTCCGTTCAATCATCGGCAAGCGCTAGATCAGCGAGGGTCTCGATCAGTCCCCGATGCAAATTGAGGCATCGGCATCTGATGAATGCCAGCCCGAGGGACTCGGCCCGGGACCGGTGCTCGATGTCGTTGTCATAAAGAGTCTCGACGTGATCGGCGATGAACCCGATCGGGTCGACGACCACCGATCGGGTTCCGTCCTCAGCCAGCTGTTCCATGATCTCATCGACCGACGGTCCCAACCAGGGTTCCCGAGCAGCCGCGCTCACGCTTTGATAGGCGAGATACCAACGGCTCAACCCGATTGTCTTGGCCACCTGGGAGGCTGTGTCGTGGAGCTGATCGGCGTAGGGATCACCCTGTTCGACCATCCGCTGCGGGAGGCTGTGGGCGGAAAAGATGACCGGCGTGTTTGGAGGGGCCTTCACCAAAGACGCCGCCAGCATTTCGGCAAGTGCCCCAACATAGGACTTCCTCCCGTTCCAGTCGGGTGCAAAGTGGAGGCGAGGTCCTCGACCATTGAGAGATTTTTCGACAGCCGCTTCGTAAGCGTCGGTCGAGACCTCACACCGGTAAGGAGCAAGGCTGATCACCTTCAACTCCTCAACATTCGCTGATGCAATCTCGGCCAGGGCTTCATCGATGGTCGGACGAGCATGGAGCATGCCGACCCAGACTTCCGCCTTGTGCCCCCGCCTGACGAGTTCTTCGGTCAACAGGACCGCTTGGCGGCGGGTGGTGGCTGGCAATGGGGAACCGCCACCGATTGTGCGGTAGCGCTCGATAGCTCCGGCGGTGACATGATCGGGCGGAACCCGGCCCAACACACTGGCGACAAATGCTGGTACCCGATCCAGATTCTCCGGGCCCCCGAACCCCACCAAGAGCACCGCCAACTTACTCACCGACAAACCTGCGCAGATCGTCTGGATAGAGACGGCGTCCAACGTAGAAAGGTCCGAAGTCGGCAAATCGAGCGCTTACCTCGTCAAAGCGCATCTCGTAAACCAGCTTCTTGAACTGCAATGGGTCATCGGAGAAAAGCGTTACCCCCCATTCCCAATCATCGAGCCCCGTCGACCCGGTGACCATTTGTGTCACTTTGCCGGTGTACCGACGGCCGGTCCGGCCATGGGCCCGCATCAGCTCGCCGCGCTCGGTAGGCGAGAGGCTGTACCAGTTGTCGGGGCCCTCTCGCTTCTTGCTCATCGGGTAGAAGCAGACGTATTTGTTCTGAGCAGGTAGCTCCGGATAGAGGCGGGCCTGAACGTGGGGGCTGTCCTCGATATTCTCGACGGTGCCGTCGGGGGAACCGTGACGACTGATCTCAATCACCGACAAGTACGAGTAGGAACGGGAGGTAAACGAGGCCAGCGTCGTTCGATCGAAGGCCCGTTCGAGCTCGTGAAGCTCGTCAGCCTCAGGCCTGAGATGGATGAGAAGCAGGTCTCCTTTGTGGCCGATCAAGCTGTAGGTGACACTTTGCCCTGCGACGGCATCGCTCACTTCTTCGAAAGCCGCGACAACGTCGATGGCCTCGGCTATTGCTTTCTCTCTATCCACGGCGGGCAGCTGGCGCCAGGCGGCCCGATCCAGGTGCCGCACATCGTGCAGGGCGAACCACCCTTCGAGCGTTTCAGGAGCGGTCATACAGCCTCTTTCGCCTTATCGATGGAATGACCCCTCCACTCAGTAACGGCTTGCACCATCGCCTCGACGCCGGCGAGGGGGGTGGTAGGGAGAATGCCGTGCCCGAGGCCAAACACGTGGCCGGGTCGGCCACCGACATCTCTCAGCACATCGATAGTCCCGGCCCGAACTCGATCCGGATCGGCAAGCAGGAGAGCCGGGTCGAGATTTCCCTGGAGCGGGAAGCGCTCACCTACTAGCCGCCATGCCGCCGACAGCGGGATTCGCCAATCGACTCCATAGGCCGTGGCGCCAACGAGGTGAAACAAATCCAGCAAATGGTTCGCTCCCGGCGCGAAGTAGATCGTCGGCACCCCCAGTCCCGAGATGGTGTCTCGCGCTGCCGGGAGCACCCACCGTCTGAATTGGTCCCGAGAAACGAGCCCTGCCCAGGTATCGAACAATTGCACCACTTGGACACCCGCTTCGATTTGCGCTTGCAGGTAGGCGCGAGTGGACCGGACCAACGTTTCGAGGGCTCTCTCGGCTCCCGAGCCATACAGGGCTGCACGAAAGTTAGCGAAGTATTGCGAGCCTCCTCCCTCGATCAAATAAGCGAGAACGGTGGCGGGCCCGCCAGCGAATCCGATCAGGGTCACTTCCGGATCGAGAGATGCGCGAACGAGAGAGATGGTCTCCGCGACGAAGTCGACCCGAGAGGGGTCAAACTCCCCCAAATTGGCAACCCCATTCACGTCGTGGCTGTGCAGCCGGGGTCCCGGGGCGAATTCGACCTCCACTCCCATGGCGAGTAGAGGCGTAGTGATGTCTGAAAACACAATCGCGGCATCGAGTGGGAAGCGACGCAGAGGCTGCAGCGTGATCTCGGCCGCCAACGAGGGTGTACTCATGGCTTTCTCGAACGAGTGACGGCTTCGCAACTCCTGGTACTCCGGCAGATAGCGACCCGCCTGCCTCATGAACCAGATTGGCGGTCGGTCAAGCGATTGGCACCTGAGGGCCTTGATCATTCTCACGCAGCCACCTCGCCCAAAGCCTCGGTAAGGGCATCGAGAGCCAGATCGAGTGTCCCATCGAGATGGTCCTCCATCAGAAACCAGGCCTCAAATGGCGAGGGTGGAAGTAGTACCCCACGTTTGAGCACCGCATGGAAGAAGCGTTGAAAAAGTGCTCGGTCGAGGCCAGAGACGTCGTCCCAGCTTTGCGGTCGTTCGATTCCGAGAAAGAGGCCCACCATTCCACCGACGTGATTGACTACTCCGGTAAGGCCTACCTCGGACATCACCCGCTCGAGTCGGGACGACATCAGAGCCCCAGCTGAGTCAAACCTGTGATAGAGGTGGGGGTGCTCGGACAAATAGCGGAGCGTGGCCAGACCCGCCGCCGTCACGATCGGGTTACCGGCCAATGTGCCCGCTTGGTAGACCGGGCCATCTGGAGCAATCATTCGCATTAGCTCCTCCTTTCCGCCGTATGCGGCGCCCGGAGTACCACCCGCCATCACCTTCCCCAGGGCAGTCAGATCGGGGCGCACTCCGTAGAGCTCTTGAGCTCCGCCGCGAGCCACCCGGAATCCAGTCATTACCTCGTCGAAGATCAGCAGCGCACCGCTCGCGTCACATAGTCGCCGAAGCCCGGGGAGGAAATCTGGTGACGGGGGAATACAGCCCATGTTCCCGGCAACGGGCTCCACGATGACAGCCGCCACCTCACCATGGGAGAGGATTTCGGCTACCGATTCGAGGTCGTTAAAACGGGCGACGCGGGTGTCAGCCGTGGTGCCAGCGGGGATGCCGGGACTGGACGGCTCGCCGAAGGTGGCCAGACCCGACCCGCTTCGGACGAGGAAAGCGTCCGCATGCCCGTGATAGCACCCCTCGAACTTGATCACGGCCGCGCGGCCTGTGGCCGCCCGAGCGAGCCGAACCGTGGATGCGGTGGCCTCAGTACCAGAGTTGACTAACCGCACGATCTCAATTGAGGGAACGAGCGAACAGATCAGCTCGGCAAGCTCGACCTCGGCGACCGTCGACACTCCAAAGGAAGTGCCATTCCGAACGGCACTGTCTATGGCCTCCACTATCTCGGGTCTGGCGTGCCCAATGATCGTTGCCCCCCACGAAGCGACGAAGTCAATCAAGTCATCGCCTTCCACAGTTCTCAAATAGGAGCCGCGACCAGATGCAACAAAGGGTGGAAGTCCCCCAACCGCACCAAAGGCTCTCACTGGTGAATTGACCCCGCCGGGCATCACCTCTTGGGCCCGGCGCTGCCACTGGGCTGTGGTTGGCCCTGTCGCGACAGTTCCGGACTTCATTCGGCCTTCTCGATCAGCCGCGAGGCGTCAAGCGCGAAGTAAGTAAGGATGATGCCCGCCCCGGCCCGAGCAATTCCCGTGAGCGACTCGATCATCACCCGGTCGCGCTCTATCCACCCTTGCGCGGCAGCGGCTTCGATCATGGCGAACTCCCCCGAGACCTGATATGCCACCACTGGCACCTCGACCCTCGCCCGAACAGCAGCGACAACGTCGAGGTACGGACCGGCTGGTTTCACCATCACCATGTCCGCACCCTCCGCCACGTCTAGTTGTGCCTCGCGAATCGCCTCCCGCTGGTTGGGGGGATCCATTTGGTGCGACCGCCGATCGCCAAAGGCAGGGGTCGAACCGGCGGCTTCCCGAAAAGGCCCGTAGTAAGCGGAGGCATACTTAACCGCGTAGGAGCAAATCACCGTCTCCTTGTGGCCACTGTCATCGAGTGCCCCCCGAATTGCTGCCACCCTGCCATCCATCATGTCGGAGGGCGCGATCACGTCTGCGCCGGCATCGGCATAGGCGAGGGCTGCCCTCGCCAGCAGCGGGAGGGTCGAATCGTTGTCGACCACTCCCCCCCGCAGGGCTCCGCAATGTCCATGGCTCGTGTATTCGCACAGGCACACATCGGCCCAACGGAGGAGATCGGGAGCTGCTGCAGCCACCGCCTCGATTGCTCGCGGAACCGGTCCGTCCGGATCCCAGGCGGACGATCCCTCTTCGTCCTTTTGATCGGGAATTCCGAAGAAGAGCAATCCCCCGATTCCGACCGATTCAGCCTCTTTGGCCAGAAGGGCGATCTGGTCGACAGAGAGCTGGAAGTGGCCTGGCATCGAAGCGATGGGCATTCGCACTCCCTCCCCCGAAACGACGAAGACCGGGAGCACGAACTGGGCGGCGTTCAAGCGGGTTTCGGCGGTGACCCGCCTCATGGCGGCTCGCATCCGTAGCCGCCGGGGTCGAACGACCGGAAAAGCGGTCAAACTTTCACCTCCATATGTGATGCCAGAGCTTTGGCCAAGGCGCGATGAGAGGGCGACGATGCGACGACGTCAGGTGGTCGGTATCGGGAAACGGCGGCGGCAGTGGCCGGTCCGATCACACCCACCACCAAGCCAACGAGGTTGCGGGCGAAATGCCATCCGACAACTGCTGAAGGCGAAGCAAAAGCCACCGCCCGCACCTCGTTGTTCTCGGGCGCTACCGCTTGCATGCGATAAACCTCAAACTCCACAAGGTCGGGCGCCAACTGGCGGATGAGACGGAGTGAGCCTGGATCGCTGGCGGCTGACCGCGGGAAAACGACACGGTTCTTCGCCAATAGTGCGCTGGCAGTGTCCGCCAGCTTTGCCAAACCGGAGTCCCCCGTCAGAACCACTCGCCCCCCTCGCTTGGTAACTGCGCTTGCGGTCGCACGTCCAACGGCGACTACATCAACCGAAGGCAACGGCCCGCCCGGCCATAGCCAGTTGATGGTGCGGGCCGAACTCAGAATCATGATGTCCGCGCTGGCAACCGCCTCGCGGGCCCGGGCCAGAACATCCTCAGACGCCGGCTCCACCTTCACGCACGGCAGCGAGATCGGATCAAGCCCGGCCGCAACGTATAGAGGTGCGACGCCGTCGAATCGGTCGGTGGTAAGTGCCACCCGCATTAAAGGTCCAATGCCTTGCGACACTCGGCCACGACGGCCTCAGGAGTTTCGCCTCGCGATAGGGCGCGCCGAGGTCCCCGCTCGTCGGACACGTAGGCGTCCATTCGGATGAGATTTCCCTCCCAGGCCGCCAGGGCGCCGAGGGCAGATCGGCAACCGGCCCCAGTCTCGGCCAGTAGTAGTCGCTCGGCCATTACCAACGTCCTGAGCGAACTGTCATCGATCGCCGCCACCATTTCGGTGAGACCATCTCCTGCCCGGGTCTCGATCGCCAGCGCTCCTTGGCCGGGCGCCGGCACCATCTCGCTGACGTCTAGGCGTTGGGCGATTGAGCCGCTGCTCCCGAGGCGGTCGAGCCCGGCCTCGGCGAGGATGGTGGCGTCCACCTCGCCCGCTGCCACTTTTTCAAGACGGGTATCGACATTGCCCCGCAATTCAATCGTCCGCAGATCGGGTCGCAGCTCGATGAGCTGATTGACTCGCCGCGGGCTGCCGGTCCCCACCAGTGCCCCCGGACCGAGAGCGTCAAGGCGGCGACCCACCAGGACGTCGAAAGGCGAGGCCCGCTCAGGAATCGCTGCCAGAGTCAGGGCCTCGGGAGAGACGACGGGAAGATCCTTGAGTGAATGCACCGCCAGGTCGGCGCGCCGCTCGATCACCGCGTCCTGAACAGAGCGAACAAACGCCCCCAACTCGGTTAGCTCGGCTATCGGACTCACTCGATCGCGATCTCCGGCAGTGCTCACCTCCACCATCTCGATTGACACGCCCGGATTCGCCGCGGCAAGCAGGTGGGCGACCCGGTGCGCCTGGACGAGCGCGAGCGGTGACCGGCGGGTTGCTATCCGCAAGTCACTCACTTTTGACTCCGAAGGCGTCTGCCAGCACCTCCACCGCTTCTGCCGGGCTCGAGCCGAGATAGGAGATCGGCGGATGCACGACCCGACGCGCGACCGTATGCGCAAGCTGGCGGAGAAGTCGCTCGGGATCTCCGGCCGATCGGAGCCGCCGCGCAAAGCGAGCAAATTCCTCATCTGCTGCCTGGTCGGCGGCGGCCGTGAGCGCCGCGATGACCTCGCTGGTACGTGCTGGCGTCTCCAGACGTTGCCAATTTTTGCGGGAATCTTCTTTGAGCTTTTCATCGACGGCCGGAGAAGGGCGGGCGTCAGCGGTGGCCGCCAGCTCGTCAATTCCCAAGTAGCGAACCAAATCATCCCCGGGAGCAAAAGCCGGAGGCATCCCTAGGTCGATCAGGAGGAGGGGCTTGGCACGCTCCCGTAGTGCATCTCTGAAGGCCGGGGGCGTCGCCGTCTTTCCGGGATAAGTCGAAATCACCACTGGATAGGACCGCAGGGCCTGCTCAGCCTCGTCCCAACCCCACACCTGGCGATGCCCGACCTTTACCGATCGGCGAGCGAAGACCGCGACCTCCTTGTCGCCGAGACCCTCCGACGTGGCTCGAGCCATTGCCCCGGCACCGAGTATTGCCACGCGTGGGTAGGGCTGTGCTATCCGCGCAGCTACTGCCGCCAACGACCCGCGGGGTTCGTCTGCAAGCAAGCGGCGGGTGCGACGGGCCACCCCCACCACCGATTCGAGGATCCGCACGAGCGAGGGGTCTGACGATGGAGCTTGCCGGTACCTGGTCAAGGCCTGGCGAAACTGGCCCAGAACCTCGGGCTCCCCGACCAGGGGCGACTCCAAGCCGGCCGCCACCCGGCATAGGTGCTGAAACGCCTTCTCGTCCTCACGCGGTCGACCAATCGTGGAAAGCCGCTCAGGAAAAGCGTCTCCCTCTGCCACCGATGCGATCTCCACCCGCAAACAGGTGGTGAGGAGAAAGGATCCCGTCCCGGCTTTGAGCAACGAACGCTCTAGGCGAGCTCGCTCCTCAGCTGGGACTCCGGGATGGGCAAAGGACCAACTCCTCAGCCGAGGCACGCGATGAGAATCCTTCCAAACCTCGCCATGACGAAATGCAACTAAGTCCCGAATCCATCAGACAGCGAGTCGGCATCGATCCGACGCCGGGTCGAATCCCCGCTTCGGGGGACCCTCGAGCGGAGTCAGACGTAGATGCGGCCGATTCGCTCCCGCCAGGTCCGCTCGAAAATCATCTGTCCTTCTTCCAAAGCTTCGAGCCCGATCTCCACGTGGAACGCGTCTGCATCCGCTGTGATTGCCACCCGGCCGTTGGCCCCCACCTTCCAGCCGGCTCGCTCCAGCCTCAGCTCGACATTCGAAGAAAGAGAGGTCGAGGCAGGATCCTCATCCTTCACCACTACTTCCCATCGCTGCCGGGTGCTGTATCGGAGCCGACCCTGTTGCAGCTCGTCGCGAGCAAGGCTTCTTCTGAAGATGGTCCCGGCATCGCGGTGCTCGACTCCCCATGTCACCTCATCGAGCTCTGTTACGGCCGGCGCCACTGGCGGGGCGGGAGCGGATGGGATCGTCACCTCGCGCCCATCTGCGGGACGGAGTGGGAGGCGAAGACGGCTTCGAGCAGGGTCCACTGTCAACCGAAATCGGCGACCAGGAGGCCAGACGATGGGAAAGTCGGCCCCGGCCAAGCTCAACCGCACCCTCCACCCCGCCGGGATTCGGGCCGAGGCGGCGAGGAGGGGCAACCTGACCTGGCGCCACTCCCCCGCTCGGAGGGGGGTCGGTGCCGAGAGATCTTCCGGAAACACCAGGTTGCGACTGCCGCGACAAATGAGAAATGCGTCACCACCCGGCGCTACTGCCAGCAAGCGCGCCGCCACCAAACCCGCCGACTGGTCAGAGGAAACCAACAATGTCACTTGGGGGCTGCCAAACAGGTCGAGATCGGCGGGCAACGGGTCGGACTCGAAGGCGAGCGACGCTTCGTCGTCCAAAACCGGATCGGTCGAGCCAACCACGGCTCGATCCCAAGCGGGAGCATGCGACCCGACCCACTGGGGACCGTCCCAGGTTCGGAGACCTTCCCCGAGGTGCATCTCCCAGATATCAACCGCGGTCTCGGCCTGCCACGCCTCCCAGAAGCCAATCGAGACGGGAGCGTCATAGGGCGGCGTCGTTCTCACCCAAGCCGTGAGGAGCGGCATCTCCATGACCCGGTTGTCATCGCCGCGCAAATGGTGAGCGAACCAACGCGCCAGCAGGTCGAAGTGGTCGAGGGTAGGGGCAGGCACACCAGTGGCGGGCCGGTAATGGCCCCAGGGGCCGATCACCGCTCGACGCGGGCACTCGAGTTGGTTGACCATCTCCAGCATGCCGTCGATGTAGCCGTCAAGCCAGCCTCCGATCAATAGGGTGGGAACCCGGATCGACCCGTAATCGGCACAAGGCGAGCCGTGCAGCCAATAGGCGTCGCGGGATTGATGGCGAAACCAGTTGAACAGCCACTGTGGAGTTTTCTCCAGCCGATCCATCCACATATCGCGCCACCGCTCACCGACGATTTCGGGGTCGGGTGGCAGTCCGTTCAGCGCCACCATTGAGGCTGGCCAGTCGCCTTGCTCGGCCGCTTGGATCGAACCGCCTGTGTAGTGCACGTCGGTAGCGAACCGATCGTGGGTGGCGTGCATGGCGACGATGGCTTTCAGGGCAGGCGGCTGCAGCATCGCCGTCTGCAAGGCGCTGAACCCTCCCCAGGAAATTCCCCACATGCCAACCTTCCCGTTGCACCACGACTGGGCGGCAACCCAGCCGATGACCTCTATGGCGTCGGCCATCTCTTCGGCCGTGTACTCGTCTGTGATCACGCCTTCGGATGCGCCGGTCCCGCGGATGTCGAGTCGGACGCCGGCTATCCCCGCGTCGGTGAGATAGCTATAGGTCTGCCAGTCGCGAGTGAAACAGTCGTCGTCTTTCCGATAGGGAAGCGACTCCAGTACCGCCGGAAACGGACCGGGGCCCTCGGGCAAATAGATAGTGAGAGCGATCCGGATCCCGTCCCGCATCGCCACGAACACCCTGCGATCCACTTTCACGGACGGGATTGTCGCCTGTTTATTCCCGGGGGATGGCGGCGCCTAGGTAGATCAGGTTCCCGGCCGGATCTCGAGTACGCGCCACCCGCTCTCCCAGGGCTGGTTCTCCGGCTCCGCTACCACTGGTGACGCCCCGCCTTCTTGTAACTCGGCAAGCGCTCGATCGACCTACATCTCGGCCACGCTGATGATCGGAAATGCATCGTTGCTCATACGCATTGTCAAGCCGGTACACGATCTAGCGCGTAAGCTCGAGCGACGTTGATGAGGAGCGTGCTTTTGCGGGCGGCTGGTGGCCTGGCCGCGATCGCGTTCTGGCTTGGGTTGGTGGTGGTGGCGCTTAACACCCTTGATACCGGCCTGCCTCGCTCGGAAGGGCTTGGTGGGTGGCCGTTTTTCCTTGTGACCTTGGCCATCACTGGGGCAGTTGCCTTCTATGTCGCGAGGCGGCCAGGAAAGCCGGGCTGGCTCCACTTCATATTGGGATTACTGATTCCCGAAGTCGCCTTCTTCGTCAACCGCTTGTTCGCCACCGAGATCGGCCCGTTGTTTTGGATCGTGGTCGCGGTCCTCATCCTGCTCCCGCTGCCAGGCCGCACCCAGGAAGCCGCCGCTTTGGACTGAGCTCTCCGGCTGGGCTCCAGGCGGAGATCAGTTCCAGCAAGACCTTCTTGCTTGTCTCCGTCGCATCGGCGCTCGGCGCCCCCGCCTCGCACCGTTTGGCCTCTGGTTTGTCCCACATCTTCTAGCCTTGGTCGGGAGGTGATGAGTGCCTGGTGACCGGTTCCTGGAACTCGCGATGGCGCAGGACCGTCACGTCCTCGACGTCCTTTTCGGGGACGCCCCGGAGGCGGTGACCGTTCAGGACCGTTCCGGCAGCCTGGTCTATGCCAATGACAGGGCGGCGGAGTTGCTCGGATTTGCCACCGGTACGGAAATGGCCAATGCGCCCTTGAGCGCAGTGGTGGGTCGCTTCGAGATGGTCGACGAGACCGGACAGCCTCTTGACGTCGAGTCCCTTCCCGGCCGACGCGTGCTCAAGGGGCTGAGGGCGAATGAAATGACTGTGGGCTATCGGGTGAAGGGCTCTAGCAAGGTCAAGTGGTCAAGGCTCAATGCCAGTCCGATCAAGAACGACGCTGGGGAGGTGGTCTGGGCGATCAACTTCTTCCTCGATATCTCTGATCACGTCAGGCAGCAAGAAGTCGAGAGGATCCTGCAAAGGGTCACCACCATTCTCAGCGGAGCCCAACTGGCGAATGGGCCTGATTTTTCCGCGCTGGCGGAGATACTCGTTCCCGAATTGGCCTCCTGGTGTGGATTCCGTGTCCTCAGCGATTCCGACCGCCTAGTGCCCGCAGCAACTTCATCAACGGCACTGGATGAAGGAGGAAAGCTGTTTGACATCGGCGATTCAGCTGCAATCGAGGTCACATCGGAACGTATTCAGTCCCGTGTACTGGCAACCGGTCGCCGGGCTTACATCCCCGAGATCAGGGAGGAATTGTCGGATCGGGCCGAGGAGCGGTTCGGCCCTGGCATCGCTGAGCTAGTCGATCGACTGCAGCTGAGATCGATCGTATGCGTTCCGCTTGGCCCCCCCGGGGCCGCTTTGGGAACCATGACCTTGGCCCGGGATGAATCTGACCCCCTCTTCGACAGTAACGATCTCGCCTTGATCGATGCCATTGCCGATCGAGTGGGGGTGGCACTAACCAATTCCAAGGCTTATCAACGCGAGCACGAGACAGCCGAGGCGCTCCGAAGAGGTCTGGTGCCGTCCTCGCTCCCCGATATTCCCGGACTTGAGATCGCTGCCCGATACGAGCCTCTGGCGCGGATCGGGCAAGTAGGAGGCGACTTTTTCGATTTTGTCGTGGTCGACGAAAGCCGCTACGGGATCGTTGTCGGCGATATCGAAGGAAAGGGGGTTGCCGCCGCCGCCGCCGTTTCGGTAGCGCGGTCGGCACTGCGAACGGCGATCCTACTCGAGCCGAAGCCCTCCGTGGTGTTCGGTCAGTTCAATCGAACGATGCTCACCGAGCAAGAGCCTCGAATGTGCACGGTCGCATACGTCTTGCTCGATCGCAATGGCGATCGATTCAGCGCCACCGTGAGCCTCGCCGGCCACCCTCCGCCGCTGTTGTATCGGGCCGACGGCAGCATGTCCTTTTTGGGGACACCGTGCCCCCCAGCAGGAGTACTCGAAAGCCTCGACCCCCAACCGGAGTCGTTAGAGCTTCATCCAGAAGATGTCCTCGTTCTTTACACCGATGGGATATCTCGGCGGGAGCTGGCCCCTCCCGAGACCGTGGTGTCGCTGGGCCCGTGCCGGAGCGACGAGCCCCTTCAGGCCTATGTCGATCGAGCCCTCGAGGTGTTTGGCTCGGTGGTGCCCTCGGTTCGGGACGACGTCATCTTGATCGCCATTCGTGTCCTCGGCAGCCAGCCCATCACCAAGGCCACCGATCAGACGTTTGAATCATCCTCTCATGAGGTATTCAGCCGTAGCATGGCTTCTGTATCCAAAATAGATGCCTAGAACCGCGCCTTTAGACAGAAACCTCCCCGGACGCATCGAGCGACGCTTTCCCCCTGAGTCTCGGTCTGCCTCGGCAGCCCGTGCATTCGTTCTCGACGCCGGGTGGAGCGACGATGCCGATAACAATCTGCGGTTGGCGACGGTTGTCTCGGAGGTAGTCACAAACGCCATCCTCCACGCCCGGACGCCGTTTGTAGTAACTGTGGTCCTCAAAGGAAGAATCATCCGGGTGGGCGTGAGCGACCGCAGCGGAGCCCTCCCCGTTCGGCGCGAGTACCAACTCCACCATCCCACTGGCCGTGGCCTCCACATCGTCGATGCCCTGGCTGACCGCTGGGGAGTGGCGGAGGAACCGGAAGGAAAGACCGTCTGGTTCGAGATGGAACGGGAAGTGGCGTGAGCGAATCTCAGGTGGTCGAGGTGCGCCTGCTCGAGTTGCCGATCGAACTCTGGCGCCGGGCTTCGGCCCACTATGAGACGATCCAGCGGGAGTTCGACATCATCAAGGGCGACCTGCCGAGAGGCTCGGTACCCCACCAGCTCTCCGAGCTTCTCGAAGAACTCGATCTCAGGTTCGCCGGTGTCGGTGAACCGAATCGCCAAGAGCTTTTGGCCGCGGCCGAGCGGGGCGAGCGTCAACTCGATCTGGTGTACAGGGTTCCACCTGAAGTAGTAGCCGCCGCCAGACGGCTCGACGAGATGCTCGACGCCGTAGAAGAATTCTGCCGGGAGGGAGAGAGGCTCCTCACACTGGCGACTCCGCCCGAGCTGGTGTCATTCCGGAAGTGGTCCCTCGGCGAGTTCACCCGCCAGATCGAATACGGTCTGCGGCCGTTGCCCTGGTCCGGCTTCAATTTTGAATCCGAAGCCTCGTCAAAGCCCGATTCGCCGACGGCACCCGTTGAGGGCGAGGAGCTGATTCGATTCGAAGGAGATCTCGACCTGGCTTCCTCCGGCGCACTGCGGAACAGGATCCTGGGAGCCCGTCGGGGCCGTGCGTCGCAGGTGACTCTTGATCTCAGCCGCGTTGACATGGTGGATTCAGTCGGAATCAGCCTGCTGATTACCGCTCATGCCCGCCTCAAGGAGGACGGAGCGGTGATGCGGCTGATTCTGCCAACCAGCCTGCGCCGCCTTTTCGAGATCAGCGGCATCATCGAGTTGCTCAATCCGGAATTCGTGGAGGATCCGAAAGAACCCGCCTTCGCCGAAGGAGCCTGACGTTCCCGGGGCGTCAGCGCCAGACTGAGAGGACGATCGCCGCCAAGACGATTCCGACGGCGGCATACCCGCCGGAAATGACGAACCAATTCATTGGCTCGGGTTTGGTGGGCTCGAATTTGGCCGTGGTGAAGAAGATCGATCCGGCGAAGAGGACTCCGAGGACAAGTCCCAGGGCCAGACCCTCGCCGAGGGTGTCGGTACCGGTGGCGACGGTCAACATGGCGATGGCGATAACGATCAGCAGGTATCCCAGGAAGGGCAGGATGTAGAAGGCGGCCGAAGCTGGCGGCGTCGCCTCCGAAGCGTTCCATCCGATCGATTTCGCCCAACGGTCGCCAAAAACACCTCGGGAATACCAGAGGGCGCCGAGGCCGTAATAAACGATCGTGGCGACGATGACGGCGAGCCAGTTGAGCTCTCCCAGGGTGGCGAAAGACATGGCCAGACGATACGTCGGCAGACCGATTCCTGCCGGCCCAAGGTGAGTTTCGCCGAACTCGACGCGATACTCGCCCAAATCGGACCTGAGGAGTTTTGATGGAGCACACACCTGGAAATCGGCTCGAGTGGAGCCCCGGATCGGCGGAAACCTTCACGGGGAAGGTGTGGTCTACCCCAATGTCCCGAAACTACGATCGCCCGGTGACGGTCATCGGAGTCCTGTTCGAACCGGGGGCCCGCACGTTCTGGCACTCGCATCCCGAGGGTCAGGTCCTGTATGTCGCCTCAGGTGCGGGACGGGTGGGTGATGCTGATGGCGAGATCAAGGAAATTTCCGCCGGAGACGTGATCTATACCCCGGCCGGCGAAAGTCATTGGCATGGTGCCAGCCCGAGGTCCCACATGATGCATCTCTCGATCACCAGTGGCGGCGCAACGGCTTGGGAGAAGCGAGAAGTCTCCGAGCATGAGTATTCCCGGGCTTCCGAGGATCAATGAGAGATGGTGATTGGGCGTTAGAGCATCGGCAGCAGCTCGTTGAAGAGGGCGCGGACTCGACTGGCGGCGGCGTTGGCGACCTCGATCACCTCGTCGGCGCTCAACCGGCTCGCTGCCAGTCCTGCCGCCAGATTGGTGCACAACGAGAGTCCCAGCACCTCTGCGCCCATGTGCCGGGCGGCGGTCGCTTCAGGAACGGTTGACATACCAACCAACCCCGCCCCGAGTATCCGGGCCATACGCACCTCGGCCGGGGTCTCGAACATGGGTCCGTGCCACCAGAAATAGACCGCCTCCCTCAATTCCTGGCCCACAGCTGCCGCCGCCGCGTGCGCCTTCCTTCGCAGTGCGACTGGGTAGACGTCGGTCATATCCGGAAAGCGTGGTCCAAGGCGCTCATCGTTGGCACCGGACAAGGGGCTGGTACCGCTCATATTGAGGTGGTCGGTGATGAGGACCAGGTCGCCGGGCGATATGTTGTCAGCGCAACCGCCGGCGGCGTTTGTCAACACCACCTGCTGGGCGCCGGCAAAGATCGCCGCCCTCACCGGAAATGTCACTGCTTCCATCCCCAGGCCCTCGTAGGCGTGAACTCTGCCCGCCAACAGCAATACGCGGCGGTCGCCGAGTAGGGCCGAGTAGGCGGTGGCTCCGTGACCGATGGCTTGGGGAATCGGAAAGCCGAGTTCGCCATATGGCACAGCCTGGCTTTCCTCGAGCGCTTTCCCGTATTCGCCCCAACCCGAGCCCAGAACCACCACAACGTCGTGGGCTTTCCGGCCGGTTCGGCGCCGAATAGCCTCGGCGGCTTCCTCGAGCTTGGTATAGAGGTCGCCCACTCCGATTCAGCGAAGGCTGAAGGGCGGATAACGGTCGGTGATGAGGAGAAAGGCGTAGGCGCTAACCCTCAGGCTCCACCGACCGACACCGACGACGAAGTCGAATAGTGCTCGTGGATAGCTCCCGGTGAAAAGGATGGCAAACCAGCCGACAACGACACCTAGAAAGGCCACGACCACCAACACGATCAGCACCAGGTAGTGGGGAATGGCCAGAATCCACTTCACCAGTGGCATCCAGCGGTTGAGGTCACGCTCGACGTTCGGATAGTCGAGTTCAAGGTGGACCGCCTGCGCGTCGGTTGTCGACGGATACCTGTCGGTGAGCAATGCGAGGTAAGCACCTACTCGGGTCGAGAACCGATTCAATTCCAAGGCAAAGTCGAACCACCAGCGCGGGTACTTGAGCCTGAAGAGGATCATTAGCAGGGTGGCGACGAACAATCCCCCGGCGATTCCGCCGCCGCTCCGGGTCATCTGTCGCCCGGTCTCGTTTGTCACGACCTCATTGCCGTTGGCTGTCAGCAGACTCAGGACAACCAGGACGGGGATGGCATAGACCAGACGAAAGGCAGTGCTGAGCCGATCGAGACGCTCCGGATAGTCGACCTCCAGGCGTGCCGGGTAGGCGTTCACGGGCATCGTGTTCATGAGTCGTTACCCACCTTTCCTTTGCTAAGTAGTAAGGCGCCAGAGGTAACGTAGCCAGGTCATCCTCGCGGCCCGGCGACTGCCCCCGCTCCGTCCCTGGGCGCACATGACGTGACCACGATGAGCCTGATGCTGATCTCCTTCGAGCAACACCGTGCCTGAGTCGTCCATGCAAGGTTCGCTGTTCTCCTCGCTCGCCGAGGCGGGCGAATTCGATCGATCATTCTCGGGCCTCGAGCGAACGGATTTGGGTCAAGGCGCCTGGCTCGATCGGCAGCCGGGCTGGGTGAGCGCCCCCGACGAGCTTTTCGTCAAAGTGCTGGAGGCCCTCGACTGGCGCGAGGGGGTCGAGCGGATACGAGGCGTCGAGGTCCCTCGCCCTCGGCTGGTGGCGTCGTTCGGTGGTGCGGAGACCCCGCCCGGACTCGAAGGGATCGGCGAGATGTCCACCTCCCTGAGCGAGCGTTATGGCGTCGCTCTCGAGCGGATCACGTGCAACCTCTATCGAGATGGAAGGGACAGTGTCGCCTGGCACGGTGATCGCATCGCTCGCAACCGGCCCGAAGCCACCGTGGCCATTCTGTCTCTCGGCGCTCCCCGCACTTTTCGCATTCGACCTAAGGGAGGCGGTCCCAGTATTGGATGGCCGGCGGGACACGGAGATCTCATCGTTATGGGCGGCTCCTGTCAGCGCACTCATGACCACAGCATCCCCAAGGTCAGCAAGGCCGGGCAGCGGATTGCGGTCATGTTCCGACACCGCTACGACTGAGGGCGCAATCAGTCACCGGAGGCGAAGTTTGTCCGGCGGTGGACCTGGGTATCTCGCTCCTGCCTCCCGGAGCATCGAATGAAGACGGCAGCCACCCAATCCCGAACCGAATTCGATCCCCCCGATCGCGCAACGAGACGACCAAACGGCAGATGGCTTCACGACCACTTTCTGAGCGTGATCTTGTTGGCTCTGTTCTTCTTGTCATTGATCGGCCAGTTCTACTTCCAGTATCGGCATGAAGTCGATCAAGCGCTGGATCATGGCCAGCCCCGGCCGCCTTTGGGCTCGGCTCAATTCCTCGACTCCTTCTTTGCCAGCGTCTTTGAAAACTGGCAGAGCGAGTTTCTCCAAGTATTCGCCTTCGTCGTGCTCACCGCCTACTTCATTCATCGCGGTTCGCACGAAAGCCCGGATGGAAGCGATGAGATGGCAGCGGACATCAAGGCCATCAAGGAGAAGCTCGGGGCATAGCAACGACGGCGGTGAGCCGGAGCGTTTCGACTCCGGACTAGCGCCGTCAGCAGAGAGCCCTGGTCGGACGATGACGGTCCCGTTTTCGCCTTATCTCCCCCCGCCTAGCCGCGCTCAGCGGCTGGCGGCCTCCCAGCAGGTGACGCCCTTGGGTCCCACCGTCGCGGCATGATCGGTGTGTGGCGGCAGATCGAAGCGCTCACCCTCTCGAACTTCTCGGTCCTCTCCCCGAAGGTGAAATGTGATCGATCCAGCCACACAGAGCAATATCTTGTGATAGTCATGCTGGTGCCAGCCGTACTCATAGCCGGCCCCGTTCGACCACACATGAGGCGTCAGGCCTTCCACGGCGAAAACCGCGGCAGCTTCTTGGCTGGTCATACAGAGGAGCGAGAGTACGGGCCGTTGCGTGCCCGCGCACGATGAAGGTCTTCGACGCCGGATTGGAAGCACACGGGCTCATCGCCCTCGGCCAGTTCGCCACCGGCGTCTTCGCATTCGGCCAAGTGGCCACCGGAGTGGTGGCAGTCGGCCAGCTGGCCCGGGGCCTGATCACCGTCGGTCAGATTTCCGTAGGTGTGGTCGCATTCGGTCAACTTGCGATCGGACTTGGTTATGGCGCTGGCATGGTCAGTGTCGGATCGATCACTGGTGGCCTCCTCGCGGTGCCCGCCTTTGCCCGCGGGCGCATTCGAGACGCTCTCGAGGATCGCCGACAATTGGAGGTCGTTCCGCTCCATCCCGGGCGCATCCTGCTTTTCGCGGCGATGGCCCTATTAGTTGCCTTCGTTTCCTTGGCTCCGATCGGAGACTTACTCAACCCGGTCGAGACTCCCCCTCGGCGTTAGCTTCCCGACAACACGTGGTCGTGGGTCATCTCTAGGTCGCTCGTCGAGTGAGTATGGGGGGCAAACAGGGCGGGGAGGGTGACAAGGACCACAAAACCCACCGCTGCCAATTTCATCTGGTTCGCTAGCGATGCTGGGACGCTCACTCGGAAGTCCCGGCGATAGACCGTCAGTCCGAGCAATGCGGTGCCGACCACGACGACCGACAACACGTTGGCTGCCAGGTCAGCCAGTCCCACCTCTGCCGGCTGGCGGGCACCATCGATAAATGGAAGACCAATCGTGCGCGAGGCGATCCAGAGCAGTCCGATACCAGCGTGCAACAAGCCACCGAGTCCAAGGACTCGGCGAGAAGGGCGAGTGAGAATCCGCCCGGCAAAGGCCCATTGCATCGCTCCCATGAGGGCAAAGCCACGAGCTACGTCTGCGAAGGCAGAGTGGTCGCCGATCACCTTCAAATGGATCAGGCCACCACCGAATGCCGCGAGCGCGGCAAAGAAAACAAGAACCTGGACGAGGCCGGTTTCTTTCGTCGAGAGTGCTGTCGTTGTCATATGAGATTCTTTTTGTGAGAGATCCTGATTGGTGCCCGGTCGGCAAATACCGACCGGGCACCAGGGTGGGCTAGGAGGTGAACCGGTCGGGGAACTGGGAGATGATTCCCTCGGCCAGGGTGTCAGCCATCTCCAGGATGTGGGTGACGATGTGGTTGTACTCGGCCACGCTCTGGGCATAATCGCCGGTCAACTGAGCGGTGGCCTCGGCCAGGGTCTGGTCGAGGTGACCGTGCATCATCTCCCGCAGCGTTTCCTCGGGCCAGGCCGGGTTGGCTCCCGCCAAGAAGGCGGAGATGTCATCGGCGTTGGCATACCAGGCGGTGCTGGTCTCGCTAATCGCCTCCTGATCGCCGGCCTTGGCAGCAGTGACCAGGTCGGCGGCGATGAGGATGTGATCGCGCAACAGGGCGGTCAGACCCTCACCGGCCTCTTCCCCATAGAAGGAGGCGACGGCGTCGCCGATGTCGCTCTGGTTCTGCAACAGGCGACCGGCGGTGGCCTCGGTGTCGGGAAGGCCAGCCACCGCGCTGACGATGAAGAGCCGGGTCCAGGCGACATGATCGGTCCAGAGATCTCGCATCGCCTCCTGGAAGGAGACCGGATCGATCAGCGGTGCCGCGGTGGTGGTCGGGGCCGTGCTCGAAGGCAGCACGGTTGTGGATGTTGGGGTAATTGGGTTTGGGCTATCGACTGTGCCTACTGCCGGGGCACAAGCAATCAGGATCAGGGTCAAGCCCAGAATCGCCAGGGGGCGATGACGCAGCATGGTGTGGCTCCTTTCGGATCTCGAGCCTGCGGCGCAGGCTCTATAACTAGATCCGTTCGACTTTAGACCACCCGGGTGCCAATTAGCAAATCGAATTTACTTTTAGAAGCAATCAGCATCGCGTCTGCGGGCTATAACCGTCGTTCAGCAACGACTACGGCCCTGGGCCGCGGTTTGCGGCTATGGGGCGACCGGGCGGAGGCGGACGCAGCAGTAGCCCTCTTCGGGGGCCAACACCGCCTCGACATCGGAACCTGAGCCCTCGATCAAACCTTCCACCAGAGCGAGGTTGAGACCGCAGGTCGCGTTCCGGTCCTGCTCGCGGAGAACGTGAAATGGACAGTTGCGGAACCGGATCTCGCCATTCTCCTCGGCCGGCTCGTAGCCGGTTGCACTCAGGGCGGAATCGAGTCCGTTCTGGCCGATCTCCACCCCCGCTCGATGGGCGGCGGCGGCGAGGGCCCCCTGCTCGAACCCCCGATCACGAGCCACCTCGAGCAGGATCCGGGCCGCCAGCTCATAGCGCCGGGGCGGGATGGAAACGTCATATGTCTCCTCCGAGCGCCGGTAGAGCTTGGACGGCCTCCCCGCTCCGGGTCCGGCCCGGCCGCCGAGGCGACGAAACTCCACATCGAGCAACCCGTCATCAGCCATCCGGTCGAGGTGATAAGCGGCCACTTGCCGTGAGACATCCAATGCTTCGGCGGCCTCGTCGCGGCTGACGGGCTCGGAAGCGGCGACAACGAATTCGTACAAAGCCCGACGGAGGGGCTCTCCCAGGGTTGCCACCACTTCGAGGTCGTCATCGACCCGGTTCACATGCAATCCCTTCTAAAACGTGTACTTCTCGATATTACAAGCCCACGTCTTCTATGTCGAATGTCGATTGATTTTAGAAAGGGACGTTCCGGGACTCAGCGCCCCTTCCACACCCCAACGGCCTCGAACCGAAGGGGAATGTCGACCAGAATCAGCTCGCTCGGATCTTCGGCGGAGTAGATGATCTCCTCGGGCCCGCTCACCTTGGCGGCATCACCGGTGCTCATCGATCGACCGTTCAGCGACCCTCGACCACTGATCAGATATAGATAGACGCCGCGGCCCTCATCGGTCGGCTGAGTGACCACGGCTTGTGGATCGAGAGCCGCCACGTAGACAAAGGCGTCCTGATGAACTCTGGCTGCGAGCCCTCCTTGGGGCGAGACCACAGTGAGCAGTTGGTTGGTCCGGTCGTCTCGGGTGAAGACCCTTTGCTCAACTCCAGGAGTGAGGTCAGGCGTGTCGGGGAGGATCCAAATCTGAATGAAGCGCATCGGCTCTTCCGCAGAGGCGTTGCGTTCTGAGTGAAGAGCACCAGAGCCAAGCGACATCACCTGGACCGACCCGGCCGGGAGCGGACCGAAGGGGCCGCCGATGTTGTCCTCGTGGCCGAACAAGCCCTCGACGACGTAGGTGATCCCCTCGACATCACGGTGCGGATGGAGGGGCCATATGGCGCCGGGGATCAACCGATCGTCGTTGAAGACCCGCATCGCCCCGAAGCCGTCGTTGTCCGGATCCCGATAGTGGTCGAAGGAGAAATGCCATCGAGCCGCAAACCATCCACCCTCAACCCGATAGATACTGGCATCGGGTCTGACCTCGATCACGCAGTGATCCAGGGCCCGTCGGTCCAGCCCTCGAGGTCATACTCGGCCATGCAGGCCGCTACCAGCGCCTGCATCTCCTCCAGGCGTCCGCGCTGGCGGGCAAATTGCAGGACATTGAGCCGGACGAGCTCGGGGCTGCCACCGTAGTTGCGTTCGTAGAGAGTGTGGCGGGAGCCGAAATCGCTCCCTACCGCGTCCCAGAGCAGTTTGAAGAGCTTGATGCGGTCGTGGGCCGAGCCGGTTGAGCCGCGGTAATACCGGTCGATGTAGGGCCGCAGCTCCTCGCTTGCCAGGTCCCGATAGCTGGAGGGAATCACGAGCGGACTCCCTCCCAGCAGATCTCCTACCGCCTGTTCCACCTTGGGCCAGGCCATGGCCCCGAACAGTCGAACCAAGACGGCGTAGTCGAGCTTGGGGATCATCATCCCCCCCGGTCCCTCCTCGGGATCGAGGGCGAGGGCCGAGGTGAGGGCCCACATCAGAGATCCCCAGCCCATCAGCTCACCAAGTTGGGCCTGGGTGCCGCGAAAGGAGTCGGTTCCGTTGGCCTCCAAGGCCGAAGCCATCACTCCGCACATGAAGTCGAGCTTGACCGCCAGCCTGGTGCCGGCCTGGAGCGTGTATCGGTTCATGAAACCCGAGGCGGCGTAGAAACCGGTTGCCTTCTCCACATCGCGATAGACGAGTACGTTCTCCCAGGGGATGAAGGCGTCGTCGAAGATGACCATGGCGTCGTTCTCGTCGAAACGACTGGAAAGCGGGTTGTCCCACGGTGATTCGGCGGCGATTTCGAATGAGCGGCGGGAGATGAGCTTCATCCCCACGGTGTCCATCGGGGCGATGAACACCAGCGCATAATCATCGGCCTTTCCCTTCTCAAGGCTGGTGGCGGTGTTTTGCGCCACGAAGGTGGCGTGGGTGAGGGCCGAGGCGGTCCCGAGCATCTTCGCGCCGCGCACCACCATCCCGTCGTCGCGTTCGGAGACGGCGTGAAGAAAGACGTCTTCCACCTCGTGCACCTCTCGGTTCCGGTCGATCGGCGGGTTGATGAGGATGTGGTTGAGGAAGAGCGCCTGTTCGGCATAACGCCGATACCAGTCTTCGGCGCTGGAGGTGAAGGGGCTGTAGAAGGCCGGGGCCGCCCCCAGTGTTGCCATGAAAGACGCCTTGTAGTCAGGGGTCCGCCCCATGAAGCCATACGTGAGACGGGCCCAGGCTGCGATGGCTTCCCGGGCCTCCATCAACTCCGAGGCCGAGTAGCTCGGCATGAAGAACTTGTGGGTGATGATTCCGTGGCGGTCCTCGCCGAGCAGTCGTTGGCCGGGATCGTGGAGGGCGTCGTAGAGGCGGGCGACGGACCGTGCCGAGTTCCGGAAGGCCGGATGCTCGGTGACGTCCTCCACCAACTCGCCATCGAGGTAGACCGAACGCCCATCCCGCAGACTCTCGAGATACTCGTCCCCGGTGAGAACCTTGACCGGTCTGCTCTCTCCCATCGGTGTCCTTTCTCGGTCGCCCCCTGCCAAGCCCGGCGTCCAGTTTGTCACGAGATAGCTCCCTGAGTTTCGGTAATCGTCTCCTCAGCGAAGCCGCGGCTGCCAGGATCGCATCTTGTGATCACCGTCGAAGGTCTCGTCAAGCACTTCCGGGTCCACCGCCGTCAAGCTGGGATGGGCGCCGGTTTACGCGGCCTGGTCCGGCGTGAGTACGCCCTCGTGCGGGCGGTAGACGGGATCTCGTTTCAGATAGCGGCGGGAGAAGTGGTGGGTTTTCTCGGGCCCAACGGGGCCGGAAAGACCACGACCCTGAAATGCCTCGCCGGTTTGCTCTACCCCGACCGAGGTGTCTTAGAGGTCGCTGGGTTTCGACCTTTTGAACGAGACCGGGAATTCCTCGGAACCATCACTTTCGTCATGGGTCAGAGAAATCAGCTCTATTGGGACCTGCCAGCGGTGGAGACCTTTCATGCCAATCGGGAGATCTACCGGATACCCAGAAAGGAATTTGAAGCCACCCTCGATGTCGTCGTCAATCTGCTCGAGATTGGCCCCTATCTCGACCGGCCGGTGCGCAACCTCAGCCTCGGCGAACGTATGCGCTGTGAGCTGGCGGCGGGCCTCTTGCACCGACCTCGAGTCCTGTTTCTCGATGAGCCCACGCTGGGGCTCGATGTCACCGCCCAGGCCGCAGTGCGGCGATTTATCAGCCACTACAGCCGCGACTACAGCGCCACCGTGCTTCTCACCAGCCACTACATGGCCGATATCACCGCTCTCGCTCGGCGGGTATTGGTGATCGATCACGGTGTTCTCCGTCATGACGGGGAGCTCACGAAGTTGCTGGCGGAGCGGGCGCCCTTTCGCCAGATCACCGTCATCCTGGCCGCAGACGTCGACGATGGCGCCCTGGCCCGATTCGGGAAGGTGGTGAGCCGGGAAAGGTTGTCGGCAGTCATCGAGGTGCCGAGGGACTCCATCTCTACGGTTGCATCCCAGATGCTGACCGCTCTCCCGGTCTCAGATGTTGCGATTGCCGACCCACCGATCGAAGAGGTCATCGACCGACTGTTTTCCGACGGTGACGACTAGATCCTTCTTCGCCCTCGTCAAGACCGAAACCGCGGTTGCGGTCGAGTACCGAGCGCGCATCCTCATCTGGGTCCTCTCGAGCGTTTTTCCCCTGCTGCTGCTGGCCGTCTGGCTCTCGGTCAAGGAGACCTCCGGCGAACGGCTCGGATGGAGCCGGGAAGAGCTCATTGGCTATTACTTCGCGGCCGCTGTGATCGCACAGCTGACATCGAGCTTCCTCACCTGGGCTTGGGACGAGGACATGCGCTCGGGAGCGCTCTCCATTCGGCTGCTGCGGCCGATGCACCCCTTCTACCAATACCTGGCCCGGGAAGTCGGTTTCCGCCTGGTTATGGCTGGCTTCCTCGTCCCCTCGCTCGTCGTCGTGACGCTGGGTTGGGATGACCTCAGCTATTCACTGACCCCCACCCGCGGCTTATTCGTGATCCTCGCCGTGGTGAGCGGTTTCCTGCTCAATGTCCTCATCTCGATGACCTTTGCCACCGCCGCTTTTTGGTCGACCCAGATGGCCAACCTCTATTCGCTTTGGTGGGGGGCTGGGGCATTTCTCTCCGGCTGGATCGCCCCGACCGAGCTCCTGCCCGGCCCGGTGCGGGCTGCCTCCTACGTGCTCCCGTTTCGCTCTTCGATGGGCTTACCGCTCGACATCCTGGTGGGGCGCGCGACGGCGGCTCAGTCGGCGGCTGGACTACTCGTGACGGCCATCTGGTTTTTGGTTTTCATCGTGGCTTTTGTCCGCCTGTGGCGAGCCGGTCTCCGTCACTATCAGGCGGTGAGTGGGTGAGACGCTATCTGCATCTATTGAGGATCTTTTGGTCGGCCACGGTTCAAGCTGAGCTGGAATACCGGCTCAACTTCGTCTCCAATGCTCTGCTCAGCCTCTTCTGGTTGGTATGGGCGGTGCTCGGGGTGGGCGTCTACTTCCGTTTCGGGGAGACCGTCAATGGTTGGTCCTATCCCGAGCTCTTGGTGGTGATGGGTTGGTTCTTCGCCGTCAACGGCTTGAGACAGGCGCTCATCCAGCCCAACCTGGGCCGGATGACGGAGTACGTCCGCATGGGCACGCTCGACTTCGTCCTCACCAAGCCAGTCAACAGCCAGTTCATGGTGAGTTTCCGCCACCTGGGCATTTACAACCTCATGGATCCTCTGCTCGGGATCGGCCTGATGGTGGTGGCGTTGATCTGGCGGAGTGAACCCGTGGCTGCGATCGACTTGGCCGGTTGGGCGGTCCTCGGAGCCGCCGCCCTTTCAGTGGTGTACGCGTTGGCCGTGGCGATCCAGAGCCTGGCCCTGTGGGCCATCGGGGGCGAGGCACTCGACGACCTGTTGCAAGGTGTGGTCGAAGCCGGGCGCTTCCCAGTCCAGATGTATCGGGGTTTCGTTCGGGGCCTGCTCACCTTTGCGCTGCCGGTGGCGGTGATGACGACTTTCCCGGTCGAGGCACTGCTGGGGAGAACCACTTTGGGATTGGTGGTAGTGGTTTCTCTGGTCGCTATTGCTGCCCAGCTGGGGTCCTCGCTCGTTTGGCGCCTCTCGCTCCGGCACTATCGCGGGGCCAGCGCTTAGACAGCGGTGAGCCTCCTCAGTCAGCGGCCCGCAGCCAGGGGGGTGGCGGGGCATCGATGCGAGCCAGGGTCGACGGGACCGGTCCAAAACGCTCTTCGTTGTGGCTTTGCCAGTCTCGCCAGGCCTCTGTGATCTCTTCAGCGGTACGGGCCACGAAGTTCCACCACATCTTCAACTCCACGCCGAGGGGCAATCCCCCCAACACCAACACCCGACCGACGCCGGTCTGGGTCTCGAGCCGGAACGATTCAAAGCCGGTGGCCAGGACGGCGAGAGAGCCCGGTTCGGCGATGGCCTCCTCGACTTTCACTGGTCGGTCAATTGGCACCACCGCGTATTCGAATTGCCGCTTGGATTCCAGCTCCAGTGGCCGTCGAAGCGTGAGATCGATGCCGATAGCAGGGTGTTCGAAGCGAGTCGGCGACACAGTTCCGTTGTGCTCGCCGATGAGTATGCGCCCGGTCGCACCAATGAGGTCAACTTCCGGCAGATCCTCGTGGTGCTGAAAGCCATTCGATCCATTTCGGGTCGATTCGGGCTGCGCCAGCCACATCTGGGCGCCCATGATCCCCCCGGTTTCCTCGCTTGCTCGGGGCTCGATTCCTTCCTCAGCGTGGGCAATTCCCCGGCCGGAGGTCATTAGGTTCAGCTCCCCGGGAAGAATCGGCTGTTGGTTATTGAGTGAGTCGGTGTGGAGGACGGTGCCGGCGAATAACCAGGTCACCGTTGATAGTCCAATATGTGGGTGAGGGCCTACCTCCAAAGGAGGCGGTTGTTCGACGTTGTCGGGACTCATGAGGTCGACGAAGCACCAAGGCCCGATGCAGCGTCGACCTTTTGTTGGCAGCACTCGAAGGATTCCCATCTCCCCCAGATGGGTGCTCCGTCCTTCCTTGACCTCGATGGTGCTGACCCCAAAGCCCTCGTTGGGAGGAAGGGTCGTCTCCTCGACCGGTCCGCTCATTGCCCCGAACCCAACGGGAGAGGAGTTGCGGGAGTGCTAAACCCTCGCGGGCTTTCGTCGGCTCTCAAACCAGGACTTGGATGTCATCGCCTGCGACGCGCACGGGATATGACGGGACTGGCTCATCAGCTGGCGGTCTGAGCACCGCTCCGGTAGTGACGTCGAATTGGCTCCCATGACAAAGGCAGGTCACCGTGGTCCCATCGAGCTCGCCCTCGGCCAGTGAACACGCCATGTGGGTGCAGACGTCGCCAAAACCGTAGAAGGTGCCGCCGACGTTGGCGACCGCCACTTGATTGCCGGAGACGTCGAAATTGGCAAGTTCACCCTCTCTAATGTCGCCAACTTTGGCGACCGTTGCGAAGTCGGCCATCGTCTGGATTCCTCTCTTCCGGAGCCTTGACAAAAGCAAGCGGGTTCTGAAGGGGACCAGACTTGCCTTTTTTCGACCTTAATGCGTAAGCCGTTCTGAGCGCTTATCGACTCATCTCCAGGCTGGCCTGCTTCCCGATGGTCGCATCGGGCTTTCCGAGCCGCCTCGCCGCCACGTGGCAAGCCGCCCAATGATCGGGCGTGAGGAGAGCGAGGAGTGGAGGTATCTCTCGACAGGTCTCGCCAGGGGACATCCAAATCGAGGCCGACGATGCGATCCCTGCTGCACTCGTCGACTGTCATCTGATCGCCTAGCCGGGTGGCGGTAACGTCCGCTTCGATGACAAGCTTCCACCGGCTGGTGGCGAACACGGTTCTGGCCAGCACCACCAACAACTTCCTTTGGTTTGCCTTGACCTTTTGGGTCTACCTGGAGACCCGATCGGTCGTTGCCTCCTCGGTGATCGGAGGCTCGTACATGTTGCTTTTCGCCGGCTCCGGCATTTTCTTCGGAACCTTCGTCGACCGAAACAAGCGGAAGGCCTCGATGGTCCTATCGAATGCCGGCTCGCTCGTTTTGTTCGTGCTAGCCGGTGTGGTGTACCTCGTTGCCCCCGAGGATTCGATTCCGCAGCTCAGCCAGCCCCTGACCTGGGTGTTCGTGACCCTGGTTCTGGGAGGAGCCATCGCCGGGAACCTCCGAGCCGTGGCCCTGTCGACGACGGTGACGCTGCTCGTGCCCGACGATCGACACGACAAGGCCAACGGGCTCGTCGGCACGGCCAATGGAGTGGCGTTCGCCCTGACTTCGGTTTTCAGTGGGCTCGCCATCGGTCAGCTCGGCATGGGTCCCTGCCTGCTGATCACCATCGCCCTGACCGCCATTGTCGGCGTCCACCTGGCAACGATTCACATCGAAGGCGACGCGGCGCCACACGAACACGACGAAGCCTCTCCGGCGGGCGCCAGCAACTTCGACCTCCGGGGGGCACTGAATGCGGTCCGAGTAGTGCCTGGCCTTCTGGCCTTGCTGTTCTTCAGCACCTTCAACAACTTCTTGGGCGGTGTCTTCATGGCACTGATGGATCCCTATGGGCTTGAACTCATGTCCGTCGAGGCCTGGGGAATTCTCCTCGCCATATCGAGCTTTGGGTTCATCGTCGGCGGTGTCATCGTTGCCCGCCGGGGATTGGGCACCAATCCGGTGCTGACGTTGCTCCTGGTCAACGTGGTGATGTGGAGCATCACCATCTTGTTCCCGATCCGTTCGCTGATCCTCCCGCTGGCGATTGGATTCTTCCTCTACATGGTCGTCATCCCCATGGCGGAAGCCTCTGAACAGACAGTCATTCAGAGAGTCGTGCCCTATCGGGAACAGGGCCGCGTGTTCGGTTTCGCCCAGACGGTGGAGACAGCCGCTTCCCCCGTCACTGCCTTCCTCATCGGCCCTATCGCACAGGCTTGGGTGATTCCCTTCATGACCGACGGCGCCGGAGCGCGAACCATCGGTGCCTGGTTCGGGACCGGGCCCGACCGAGGCATGGCCCTGATCTTCATCGTCGCCGGATCCGTTGGCCTCTTGATCTCCCTCCTCGCCCTCAAGTCGCGCGCCTATAAGGACATCTCGCGGAGTTATGCCGAGAAGAAGGCCGAACCCGCCCTGGCCCAGGAAAGCACCGGACCCTAAGCGAGGTTAAAGAGTCGACAAGAGTCCGACGAGGCCGCCTCCCGCGATCAGCCAAGCAGTGTTGACTCGCGTCCTCCACAACAAAACGGCGGCGACAATTCCCACCACCAGGCTACGAAAATCCGCCAGGGCCGCCACTCCCAGCTGAAAGGTGACGCCCGTCATCAATCCCAGGGCGGCAGCGTTGATTCCGTCCAATGGGGCAGCCGCCCACCATCTCTCCCTGACCCGCTGCGCCAGACGGGTGATGGCGGCCACGAACAAGAAGGACGGAAGAAAGATGGCGATGGTGGCAACCACCGCTCCCGGCCAGCCCGCCACCAGATAGCCGATAAAGGTGGCGGTGGTGAACACCGGTCCGGGAGTGAACTGGCCGATGGCAATGGCGTCGAGGAGCTGTTGTTCGGTCAGGACCTCAAGACCGATCACGAGATCGTGGTGGAGAAAGGCCAGCAAGACGTAACCCGAGCCGAAAAGGAATGCGCCCGCCTTGAGGAAAACGCCGAACAGCCTTTCCAGCGAAAGCGAATCGAGGGTCATGGCTGCGGCGAGTGCCTCCCCGCCCCAGAAAGGAAACAGCGAGGCCGGCGGAGCCGTGCTAGCCGACCTCAAAGCCAGGAGAGCGACTCCCCCGATGGCGAGGATGGCCAGCTCGTTGAAGCCGAGCAGGTAGGCGACCGTGGCGCCGGCCCCGATCACACCTGTTGCCCAACCTTTGACCGCTGTCCTTCCCAACTTGATCAGAGCCTGGACAACGATCATCACCACCACCGGCTTGATCCCGTACAAGAGGCCCTCACCGCTGGGGGTGTTGCCATATTCGACATACGCCCAGGCGAGTGCCAGCACGATAAGCGCAGCGGGAAGGATGAACGACACCCCTGCAGCAATTAGCCCTCGCCAGCCGCCTCGCTCATGCCCCACGTGCATCGCCATCTCGGTCGAGTTCGGGCCAGGAATCATGTTGGTGACACCCATCAGATCGAGAAAGCGCTGATCATCGAGCCAGCCGCGGCGAGTCACGACTTCGTCGTGCATCATCGAAAGGTGCGCTGCCGGCCCTCCAAAAGAAGTGACACCCAGCCGTCCGAAGAGGCGGATCAGCTCCCCGAGCGATTGCCGCGGCGGCGACTCCAAGACCTGGCGGTCCGGTTATCTACTGGCTGCTTCGAAGATCTCGATGAGGTTGCCGGCCGGGTCCTCCACCAGAATCTGTTTCCCGCCCGGCCCGGTCACGATGTCGTTGCGAAAGGGCACCCCTTCCGACCGGAGACGCTCGACCTCGGCCTCGATGTCATCGACGACGAATTCGATTCGGTTCCATCCTCCCGCTTCGGGCTTGCGGCCATCCGGCATCGGACGCCCCGCCGAGCTGGTGGGACCGCTGAGCAGGAGACGCAACTGGCCTCGGACGACATCGGCGAACGCGGGAGCAGCATCGGATTGGAGCCGAAAACCGAAGTGCTTGGTGTAGAAGTCGACCGCGGCCGGAACATCGTCGACCATGTAACGCACATTCACCGTGTCATCCATCTCCGACCTCCTCGGTAGCGTTCGCGTTGTCCTCGAGGGTGCTCAGAACCACCCTAAGCAAAGCCTCCGATTAGACGCCCAGATCAGCCGTTTCCACCGACTCCAACACCGACTCCAGCACAATGGCCTGCGTCGGGCAGGCGGCAGCCACTTCGCGCAACAGGTCGTCGTCCACGGTGGTGACGTCGAGGAGTTCGGGCTTTAAGAAATCGCCATGCCTCCACTGAAAAGCCGATGGAGCCAGCACAAGACAGGTACCCGCTCCGATGCAACGGCGGCGATCGATGACCACCCTCACTGCCATGAGACACCCGCCTTGATTGCATACTCCAGGGCCTCGGCCGGCGAGGCAACTCTCAGCTTGGCGAGCAACCCGTCCACTTGATCGGGCGTCGATTCCTGAGCCGATAGGGAGCCCGATGCCATCTCGCGGAGCAGTGCAAGGTCCTTCTCGCTCAACTCCGTGCCTTCCGGCTGTTCGGACGCCGACGACTCGTAGCCAACTATTTCCGCCAACTCACGAACCATGGGGAGCGCAAACCACCGGGCATTGACCTCAGGGTCCGACATTGAAGCGTCGGCGAACCCCAAGGCGGCGATGATCTCGGCGCTCAGCGAAGCTGTTTCCGGCTCGTTGTTCACGATCAAGATCCGCCCCGCCGTCCACAGGGCGTGAACATATTGCTCGAGAAATGTCTCGCCATCGAGCTGCAGGCAAGCCCGGGCTTCAACCGCGGCCGTCGAGAGATCACCCTTCGCCTGGGACACAAGCGCTAGCGCGGCGTGGGCCTCGGACTCCCAGGGCAGTTGACCGCTCATCGAATCGACCGTCGCCAGGGTTCGGGCCGCCGCTGACTTCGCCTTCTCCAGGGCCGACTCGTCACCGGTGGTGACGCCGATCCGAGCGCATTCGAAAGCCATGGTCGACAGCGCCTGGCAACGCCCGCCCAGATTCTTCAGGCCCGCCAACTCCGCCGCCCGTTCGAAATGAGCGACAGTGCCGCCAAGGTCGTTACGCGCCGCGGCGTGGGCTCCCCGCCACATCTCCAGGCGGCGCGCCATGGATCCACTGGCAACCGATACCGCCGCGCCAGCGGCCCGTTCAAGCCATGCCACACATTGGAGTTCATCTCCGACCGATAAATGCGTCATCGCCATCCCACCCGCGACGAGACATTCCAGCCAGCGGTCACCGAGGGCCCGCGCCGCATCGAAGGCCTCACGTCCTCGTTCCAGCGCCAATCCGGGTTGGAGATTCGTCCGCGCATATGTGTGGATGCTGTAAAGCATCAGGGAGTCGTCCTTGGCTCGCTGGCTCTCGGTGATCTCGCCACTCCGGTTGTGATGTAGGGCCCTGATGTGCTCCATGCGACCTGCCATGCCTGTTGCCGTCGGATCCGTGACATGCGCATACGCCATCAAGATCAAGGCGGACATCGACCCTCGCTTGTCACCGAGCTCTTCGTAGATTCGAAAGGCCTCCTCGGCCAGCTGCTTGGTTTTCCCAAACATCACCGGTGCCTGCATCAGGATCTCAATCCGTGACGTCCCGCTCTCCTCTGCTGCGATCGCCGCCCGCTTCACCCGTCCGGCCTCGATGACCGCCAGCTCCCGCATTGCATCGGCTTCCTCGGAACGTGCTCCGAGTTCTCGAGCAATGTCCAGGGCGGTCTGGAAGGCTGACTCCGCCGCGTCGAGGTCGACCTCGACCAGGGTCATATAGCCCTCGCCGATCGGTGCCCGGGTGAGTGCTTGCCCCAGTTCGAGACGAGCCGACAGCTCCAAGCGCCGGTCGCTCGAGTCCACGGCCGCCTGGCACACACCGAGGGCCAGGTCGGCTGCCATTTCGAAGTCCTGGTTGGCCCGAGCCGCCGACGCTCTCCTCAGCCTTACTTCGTTGTCGATCTCGGGGAGTGCTGCTGCCAGCGCGCTCATCTCCGCCAGGTTGGCGAGTCGGTCGATTCCTCGGTCGAGGATTTGGAGAGCGTCGTCTCTTACTCGCAGCATCGAGATTCGATCCTCTGGCTTAGATGCCGCAGTCAGGGCGGCATCGATCAGCCGGACTGCCTCCTCGGGGGCGGAGACTTCCATCGCCGCCCGTGCCGCCGCCATCGCAGAAGAGACTGCTAGCGCTTGATCGCCCGCTCGCA
This sequence comes from Acidimicrobiia bacterium, assembly GCA_035253825.1. Taxonomy (GTDB): domain Bacteria; phylum Actinomycetota; class Acidimicrobiia; order Spongiisociales; family ZC4RG35; genus JACCTH01. The sequence goes on from DATFBM010000012.1 coordinate 34,312, forward strand.
GGGCGTGATGAGCCAGCATGGACAGGTTCTCGTTTCCCCCCAGAGCGGCCATCGACTCAGCGATGGCACCGTGGATTGCTCGCCGACGTTGCCTCGAGATCGAACTCAGCAACGCCGCCCTGATCTGGTCGTGCGAGAACGAGAAGTCGTAGCGGGATCCAGGGGGCTCTTCCACCAACAGACCCAAATCGATTGCCTTTTCCAGGGTCTCGCTGAGCTGCCATTCCGGCCTTTCGGGCTCGCCCTGCACCCGTGCCAGCATCCGGGCCAAGTCCCCGAGAGCGAATCGCCGCCCCAAGACCCCGGCGTCGGCAAGGAGAGCTCGACACTCCTCGGGCAGTTGGGCGAGCCGGCGCTCGATCAGTGACTGGATGGAGGAGGGCACCGCCGGACCGCTCAATTTGGTCATGGTCCAGATGCCGTTGATCAGCTGGAGCGCTTCCGCCTCCCGGTACGCCCGAGCCAACTCCTCCGCAAAGAATGGGACACCCTCGGATCGGGCGTGGAAACTGGCAACCGTGGCCTCATCCACCGGAGCGCCGAGCAGACCCTTGAGCAACTCTCCTGTCTGAATCCGGGTGAGGCGCTGCAGTCGTAACACCTGGGTCACGCGCATCCGGTCAAGGTCGGCGATCAGCTTTCCGGCACCACCCGAGCTCGAGTCCGAATGGGGGCGGAGGCTGATGAGCAGGAAAATGGGGCCGGAGGCAAGGGTCCTGACGAGGTAACGAATCAGCTGGATGCTGTCGTCGTCGGCCCATTGCACGTCGTCAAATAGGAGCGCCAACGGCCGCTCCCTGGTCAGGGCCAGGAATGCCGAGGTCACCTCGTCGAAAGTCCTCAGCATCTTCTCTTGCGGCGAGAGACCCTCCGTTCGTGCACCATTGCCCCCGACCGCTTCCTGGGCTCGGTCCAATGCTTCCAATGCCATCGCCTGCTGGGCGATCGCGCTTGTGCGAGGTGACTTGAGCAGTGAGCGAAACAGGAGAAACGGACCCCTCAACTCCTCATCGGCTGCGACGTCAAGCACCCAGAACGGGGATTCCATCCCGGTGGCTAGATCAGCGGTGGCTTCCAGCATCCGGGTCTTCCCGATGCCTGCCTCCCCTTCGATTACGACAGCCCGCAGCCCTCCGGGAGCTGCTAGCTGCTCGGCGATTATCCCGAGTTCCCGGGACCTTCCCACCACCGGCGCCGAAGTCCGGGGAGCATCGACATCGAATGCCGCCGCCGACACAGCTCTTGTCTCCCTCGTGATCCGGTCGCCATGATCCTTTTCTCGCCAGAGGATCTCGAAAAGGCGCCACCGCTCGGGGAATCCCTTCAGCCAAAATAGGCCCCGGTCGACGATCCGGGCATGACTCAGGGTTCCGGCGAGATCGTGGACTATTTGGGAAACAAGGATCTGGCCACCCTGTGCCTTGTTGGCTATGCGCGATGCGGCATGGACAGCGGTGCCATGGGCATCGCTCATCGACTGGGTGACGTCACCGCTGTTGAGCCCGATCCGGACCGAGATCGGTAGGTCGGGGGTAGCTAGGTTGCGCTGCTCGATGGCCTGCTGAACGGAAACGGCGGCTTCGATGGCCTGGTGAGCTGAGTTGAACAACGCCATGAACCCGTCACCCAGCGACTTCAGCCGGGCACCGCCCGACCTTTCCAGGCACGACCGGACCAGATCGTCGTGGGCCCTGATCACCTCGTTGGCGACGGTGTCGCCGACTCGAAGCCGCAAATCCGTAGAGCCCTCGAGATCGGTAAAGAGAATGGTGACGGTCCCCGTTTCTCCACCCAGCGAAGCGGGGGGAGTGCCGGCGAAGCCGGCGAGGGGGGCGGATCCTACCTCCGACTCAGTCTCGCTCATCTGGTGCCCATTCGTTCCTGACGTTACCGCCGCAGCCAGCGGACCGACCTCCATGAGCTTGCGTGCTACGCCCGTCTATCGAACAAGAATGGATCGGCACCGACCAGGAGGGGCCCCCGCGAGCGAGCCGCAGTCACAAGTCGAGAAGGTGTTGGCCAATGCGCCTTTTATCGCCGACCTTGGCATCACCTTGGTCGGATCGGGACCCGACTGGCTGGAGACCGAGCTCCACATCGTCCCCCGTCTCCGCCAACAGCACGGATACGTCCACGCCGGGGTCATCACTACCCTCGCCGACCACACTGCGGGAGGGGCCGCCTCGATCCTGATCGGCTCGAAGCAATCGGTTCTCACCGCCGACTTCACGGTCCATCTTCTCCGTCCGGCCTCGGGAGAGTTGTTGCGGTGTCGGGGTGAAGTCGTCAAGGCCGGGAAGCGACTGATCGTTACCCAAGCCGATGTCTGGGACGACAAGGTTCACTGCGGTCGATACCTGGGAACCATGGCGGTCGTCGATCTTGCCCTGTGAAGCCGGCAGGTTAGGTGTCAGAATTCAGCGCCCAGCGGTGTTAAACAGCTGATGAGTCCGCTCCCAGACGCCCAGTTCGCGGAAGTCTTTCGCCGTCACTACCCGCGTCTCGTCGGTCTGGCCAGTCGTGTGCTTGGCGACGCCAGGGAAGCCGAGGACGCCGCACAGGAAGCTTTGCTCGCCGTCCGGATCGACCCCGTGGCCGAACGGGGCGATGATGACGTCGCCGCCTGGCTCTCCCGGGTCGTGATCAACGGCAGTCTGAACCGGCTACGAAGCCGGAGACGCGCCGATGTGCTTGCCCAAGTGGTCGGCGCACGCGAATTGCCACCGCCGAGCGACGAGCCAGCCCAGGCGGCCGAAGATGCCGACGAACGCGAACGAGTCCGAGCCACCCTTGCGGTCCTACCAGAGCGACAGGCGGCCGCCCTGCTCCTCCGCCACGCTGGTCATAGCTATAGCGAAATTGCCACCGCCCTCGGGGTTGCCGAGGGGTCGGTGGGCGTGCTTCTCGCCCGTGGTGAGCGCGCATTCCGACGAGCCCATGAGGAGATGAACCAATGACAAACTGCGCCGACTCGGCAGCTCTGCGCACCCATCTTGACCACCCAAGTGCCGCACTCGACGCCCATCTCGATAGCTGCCACACGTGCTCGGGGCTGCTTCGCTCGGTTGCCGCCGATGCGGGCTTCACCAAGCGCTCGCTGGTGCTGCTCGACCCGGCGGAGACGTTTGCCACTCGTCTCGATGTGGATGCCGCCCTCGCCGTCGCCTTGACCAAAGTCGGCTCCGCTCCCGTTGTCGCCGGACCTACGGATCGTCGCCGTGGAGTCGTTGGCCGCCGCATTGTCTTCGCAGGAGTTGCTGCCCTCATGATGCTGATCGTGGGGCTGACTCCGGCCGGACGGGATACGGTCGCCGACGCACTGGACGCTTTCCGGGGAGAGAGGCTGCAGGTAGTCGTCGTGGACACCGAGGCGTGGGCGGCGTCCCTCGACCCCGAGGGCGTGCAGGCCCTGGCCACCATCGGAGAAATAGATATGAGCGGCATGGCCGAACCCCATGAGGTCTCCAGCGCCGCCGAAGCGGAGGCGGTATCGGGCATCGCCGCCCCGACGCTCACTGCCGCACCCGACCGCTTTGTCGCTATGGCACCGGGGACTGCGCGACTGGAATTGCTAGTGCGGGAAGGAAATGGGGTGCCGGCCGAGCTGGACGGCGCCGCCCTGATCCTGGAGGTGCCCGGTGCGGTCGGGGCGATCTATGGCCCCCCCGACCGTCCGCCGGAACTCGTGATCGGGCGCAGCGGTGCCCTGGTCATTCGGGCTGAGGGTGCACCACTCGAGGCCATCCGGTCCTTCGTCCTCTCTCGTCCGGAGTTGCCCGCCGACTTGCGATCTCAGCTCGCTGCCATGGGCGACTGGCGGTCGACGATCCCGGTGCCGGTCCCGGTGGACGGTCCCAGCTGGAAAGAGGTGGAGGTGGACGGGCGGCCGGCGATTGCCCTTGGCGACGATTCCGGCGTCGGCGCCCTCGTCATCCGCCAGGATCCCGACGGCGTGACGGTGGTGGTCGGCCGCGTCGGCGTCCGCCAAGCGTTGGAACTTGCAGCCGGAGCGTGACGTCACCAACTGAAGAGGCCATTGGCGGGAACGGCGCCATCCCCATCGCGGCCACCGGACTCTCCAAGAGCTATCGGGACCGCAAGGTGCTCGACGAGGTTGACCTTCGCGTGGATCCGGGCCAGGTCGTGGGGCTACTCGGACCCAACGGAGCGGGGAAAACCACCACGGTCAAGGCGTTGCTTGGGATGGTGCACCTCGATGCCGGTGACGCCACGGTGCTCGGCCGTCCTGTCGGCGACCCCGCTGCCCGCCGCGCTCTGGGTTACTTGCCTGAGAAGTTCCAATACCCCGATTGGCTCGACGGCCGCCAAGTCCTCGAGGCCCACGCCCGCCTCATCGGTATTGCGGCGGATGTGCGAGACAACGCCATCGCCGACGCTTTGCGTCTGGTCGGACTCGCTGGCCGCGGCGACGACCGGGTCAGCGGTTACTCGAAGGGAATGCAGCAGAGACTGGGCTTGGCGACCGCGATCCTGGGGCGGCCGGCCTTGGTGGTTCTCGACGAGCCCACATCGGCCCTCGACCCCATCGGACGACGCGAGGTCAGAGATCTCATCCGGACGATGCGAGATCGTGGCACGGCCGTGTTGCTCAACTCCCACCTCCTGGGCGAGGTCGAACAAGTCTGCGATCACGTCGTGATCCTCCACCGAGGCCGGATCGTTCATTCCGGGTCGTTGGCAGACCTGGCCGCCGGGGTTGAAGTTCGGGTCACCCTCGATCGCCTCAACGAAGAAGCCCTCGCCGTCTTGGGGGGATTCGGTCGTATCGCTGCCCGGGACGCCAACACAGTTCTCCTCGCCCTTGACGACGCCGCCGCGGTCCCGGCGCTTGCCTCGGCCCTCGTCACCCGCGGTCACGGACTGCAGGCGCTGGTACCGCTCCATCGCTCCTTGGAGGACGTCTTCGTCGACCTGGTCGGGCCCATCGGCGATGGAGAGGCGCTGTGACCGTCGTCCGGCTCACCCTCCGCGAGGCGGCCAACCGGAAGGTCCTCATCGTCGGAGCGGTGGTAAGCGTCGCTTTCCTGGTGCTCTTCTGGCTCGGTTTCAGCATCGCTTTCAACTCGATTGAAAGTCCCTCCGACCCCACTGATCCGGCGGTCGGGGCGACGATCATGACCGTCCTCGGCCTTTACGCGGTGCAGTTCTTGGCGGCGTTTATGGCGGTTCTTCTCGCCAGCGGCGCCGTTGCCCCCGAGATCGACAGCGGACGTCTGCACGCCATCCTCGCCCGGCCGCTCTCCCGGACATCGTGGCTGGCACAGCGGGCTGGCACGTTCGCCATGCTCGCCGCTTGCTACATAGCTCTCATGTCGGGTGCGATCCTCCTGATCGCCGCTTCCATCGCCGGGTATGGCGCCATCGCCCCCTGGCGGGGGGTGGCCTTGCTAGCGCTGGAGGTCATCGTGCTCGTCGCACTGGGGACGGCGCTCTCGGTTCGCTTCTCGGCCCTTGCCGCCGGGGTGATCGTGATCGCTCTTTATGGCGCCGCCTGGATCGGCGGCATCATGGACATCGTCGGCACGGCCCTCGACAACATCACTCTGCAGCGGATCAGCACCGGCGTCAGCCTTGTCATCCCCTCTGACGCCCTGTGGCGTGGAGCCTCTTACTACTTGCAGTCTCCCGCCTTCCTGATCGCCGCCCGGGTCGAGGCCGACACCGGCAACCCTTTCGCCGGCAATGCCCCGCCGAGCGGTCTCTTCGTCGCCTGGGCAATTGCCTATGGGACGACCTGGTGGTTGCTAGCCGATCGCTGGTTTCGCCGCCGCGACCTCTGAGCACTCTTGCGTAGACATGGCGGCATAAATGCGGCCATTTCTACGCGAAAATGAAGCGGTGACGGCCCAACCGGCTCGTTGGCGGGTACTCCCCGATCGACCCGTCGAATCGATCGCTGACTACGCCGGCTTCGGAGGCGGACGAGCCCTCGCCCGTTCCCGCGACCTCCAAAGCGAGGAAGTCATTGCCGAGCTGACCCGGGCGGGCCTGCGGGGCCGGGGTGGCGCTGGGTTTCCCACCGGCGCCAAATGGCGATCGATCCTCCGCGGCGGTGGCCAACACCACTACGCGGTGTGCAATGCCGCCGAAGGGGAGCCGGGGACGTTCAAGGATCGGGCGCTGATCCGCTCCAACCCGTATCAGGTGATCGAGGGTCTTGCCATCGCGGCCCGCACGGTCGGGGCCGAGGAGGCCTTCGTTGGCGTCAAGGAATCATTCCGAGTCGAGACGGAGCGCTTGACGGCAGCGATCTCCGAGTTCGAAGAGGCTGGTTGGCTCGAGGAACTCGGCATCACCGTCGTCGCCGGTCCGGAGGAGTACCTCCTCGGCGAAGAGAAAGCGATGCTCGAGGTAATCGAAGGTAACGAACCCCTCCCCCGCTGGCTGCCGCCGTATCTGCATGGCCTCTTTGCCACCGCCCCCCAGCTCGGCTGGGAAGCCCATGAGGCCGAGCCCGGACATGTGGGAGCCCACACGTCCAACCCCACTCTGGTCAACAACGCCGAAACACTTGCCCACGCCGCCTGGGTTCTTTTCCACGGGGCCGACGAATTCCGAACCGCGGGCACCGAAGAATCGCCGGGGACGCTTTTGTGCACAGTGGTGGGCGATGTCGTCCATCCGGATGTCTTCGAGTTGGAAATGGGAACCCCGCTTCGGGAGGCATTGAACCGGGCGGGCGGAGCCCGGCCGGGTCGAAGGATCAAAGCTGTGGTGCCGGGAGTGGCCAACGCGGTACTGACGAGCGAGCAGCTGGAGACCGGCCTCACATACGAGGACATGCAAGCGGTGGGTTCGGGGCTGGGTGCAGGCGGATTTACCGTCTATGACGACACGGCCTGCATGGTCGAGGTCGCCACCACCCTCTCCAATTTCCTGTATGTCGAATCCTGCGGGCAGTGTCTGCCTTGCAAGCTCGGCACCGGCCACATCACCCGGGCACTGGTGAGAATCCGGGACGGCTCCGGCTCCGAGACCGAGCTTGACGAGATCGAGGAACGGCTCCGCATTGTCGCCGACGCCAATCGCTGCTATCTGCCCGTCCAGGAGCAGAATCTGATTTCGGGCATCCTCCGGCTCTTCCCAGACGATGTCGCCGCCCACCTGGAGGGCGGCTGTCCGGCGGGCAACCGAGCAATTCCGATCCCCAAGATTGTCGACCTGGTTGACGGTGTCGTCACCTACGACCAGCGCCAGGAGCGGAAGCGACCCGATTGGACCTACGACTGAGCCGGCTCTAGTAATTCAGCAAGACGAGCCTGGTCACCGCTTGCAAGGGCCGCTTCGGCGCGGAGGCTCTCACGATCCCGGTAGATGGACGCCACCGCCCGCACCACTCCGGCTTTGCGAAACCCGACCAACACGTCCCGTTTTCCGGGATCGCCATTGACGATTTCTTCTTCCCAGCCGGCGAGGTGGCCGGTGACGTTGATCGGAACGTCGTAGTGCTGGCTCCAAAAGAACGGCGGCTCTGTGAATGGAACGTCGTAGCCGAGCATGTTGCGAGCTGCGCTCTGACCTTGGCGTTCGGCCAACACCCAGTGCTCGACTCTGACGGCCTCCCCGTCGGGACCGGGATAGCGAGCAACATCGCCGGCTGCCCAAATGTGGGGGTCGCTCGTGCGGAGGTGGCTATCGACGGTGATTCCTCGATCAATCGCCAGTCCGGCGGCTTCTGCCAGCTCGGTTCGCGGGTTGACTCCGATGCCAACCACCACCAGGTCGGCAGGTACCTTGCTGCCGTCATCCAGCACGACTTCTTGAGGCGTGATCTCCCGGACCGACCTTTCCAGTTGGAAGCGGACTCCGTGCTCACGGTGAAGATCGGCAACGAACCGTCCCAATGCCTCGCCGACTACGTCGGCGAGCGGGGTCTTCTCGGGGGCGATCACGGTGACCTCAATGTTCCGGTGGCGGAGCGAGGCCGCCACTTCCAAACCAATGAAACCGGCCCCGACCACCGCTGCCCGAGTCGAGTCTCCCAACGCGGCGATGATGGCGCGGCTGTCCTCGAGGGTCCGGAGATAACGGACGTGGCTTGCGTCGCTTCCGGGCACGGGGAGACGGCGCGGTTCGGCACCCGGCGCCAAGAGGAGGGCCCCGTAGCGGACCTCTTCGCCGCCGTCGAGCCAAACGAGCTGGCCGGCCCGGTCGATCGCCTCCACCCGTCTTCCGCTGATGAGTTGGATGCCGGCGTCGGTGTAAAACTGCGGGGACCGCAGCGGCATCCAATCTTCCGGGGCCGTTCCGGCCAGATAGTCCTTCGAGAGGTTGGGTCGGTCGATCGGCGCCTCGTCGCCGATGAGGGAAATCGGGCCCTCATACCCATACCGCCGCAGGGTTTCGGCCGCAGCTGCGCCGGCCGCGCCCGACCCGACAATCACCACCGAACCCGGCGTCGAGGCGGGCGTCGGCCTCTGCTCGGAGCGCGCTTTGGGTCCGGTGACGAACACGCGGCCTTCCTTTTCATCGGTCTCAAAGACGGGGACCGGATTGAGCGCTGGTGCTCCTACCGCCTCGCCGGTATCGAGGTCGAAGGCGGCGTGGTGCCAGGGGCAGCGAATCTCACTTCCCACGCATAACCCTTCTGCCAGTGGCCCCCCGTAATGACTGCACCTGCCGCTGATCGCCCGCACGCCGTTGCTCGTCGCAACCACCGCCACCGGTTGGCCTTCGAAGTGGCCCGCCAGCGGAATATCGGGCTTGAGGTCTTCCAAAGAAACACCGTCGGCGGCGAGGTCGGGGCCGGTCAACTTGATCTCACCCGCCATCTACTGACCCTCACTTTTCTGGTCGGTTTGCAGAACCCGCGCGACCCTAAGTCTAAAATCGGTCACTGTCAACTTTAGAGCGGTGGCCAACCCTCGCGTAACCTGCCGGCGTGTTCGGCGAGTTTCGACGCCGCTTCTGGCTTCCGCCCCGGGCGCATGGCGAGATCATCGAGGATCGTCGGGTCAGCTGGCTCGAGTTGTTCTACGACCTCACCTATGTAGTTGTCATCGGGAGGATCGCGCATGAGCTGGCGGGCGATGTCAGCTGGCGCGGCGTGCTCCGCTTCGCTGTCGTTTTCGGACTCGTCTGGATCGCCTGGATGAACGGCACGCTCTATTACGAGCTGCATGGCAGGGAAGACGGTCGCACCCGAGTCTTCGTCTTCGTCCAGATGCTGATCCTGGCCCTGCTAGCCGTCTACGCCGGCGACGCTTCCGGTGAAGACGGACCCGGCTTCGCCATCGTGTACATCCTTTTCCTCGCCGTCCTTACCTGGCTTTGGTACTCGGTTCGGCGACGGGATCGCCAGGAGTACATGGTGGCCACCGCCCGCTTTCTCTGGGCAATGGTCATCACCATCCTCACCATCGCGATCTCGATCCTCGTGCCCAACGACGAGCGCGTCATCATTTGGGCGGCCTTGGTCTTGTTCTGGGTGGTGGGAGGCGTGGTCCTTGCCGGGGCGCCGGGTATGGACTCGGCTTTCCCGGTGACCGAATCGCTGGTGGAGAGGTACGGCCTGCTGGTGATCATCGTTCTCGGGGAAGTCGTGGTCGGTGTGGTTGAGGGCCTGTCCGAAGCTGAGCGGAGTGCCGAGGTGATCGCCACCGGTCTCTTCGGCCTGGCGATCGGGTTCGCCTATTGGTGGACTTATTTCGACTTTGTCGGTCGTCGGCGACCGCTGCCGATCCCGCGTGTCCGCCTGCGGTGGTTATTCACCCACCTGCCGTTGACCATGGCCATTGCCGCGGCTGGAGCGGCGATGATCAGCCTGATCCAGCACGGCCGCCAGGAGTCGACCCCGCCGGCTACGGCGTGGTTGCTCACCGGCTCGGTCCTCGTAGCTTTGGTGGCGTTGATCATCAACCTGCGAACACTCGAAGAGAGCGACTCTGCGCCTCAGCCGATCTCGTTGCTCGCAGCCGGCGCGGTGGCAATGTTCTTCGGTTCGCTGCGTCCGCGGCCGTGGGCCCTGGCGGCCCTGCTGGTGATGACTCTTAGCGGGCTTTGGTTCTACGCGGTGGTCCGTCGGAACCCGGCTCTGGCCAGCGTCGAAGACGACGGCACTCTCGCATAGCTCCACTGGTGCCACCCATCTAGTGTCTCGAGGTCGTGGACTCTCCGCAGCGGACGGCGGGAATCGCAGCGCTCCTTGCTGCTCTGGGAGGAATTCTTTACGGGTATTTCTTCGTCATCGTCGGCAACGTTGCGGTGGCTTCGGCGCTCCTGATGCTCGGTGGATTGCTGCTGACGTTCATCATCGTCGTCCTGGGGTCGTCGTTGGAGGAAGTCAACCGCCCTCTGGCTCGTTGGGCGACGGGGGTGGGCTTCCTCGGGGCGATGCTGTCGATGGTCCACGGCGGTTACGACCTCGCCAACCAGATCCATCCCCCAGGCGCCAGCTCCGGGGACTTTCCCAACCCGGTCGATCCGCGGGGTCTCGCCACATTCGGCCTTACCGGAGTTGCGGTTCTGATCCTGGGAGGCGTCATGAGTAGGTCAGCCGAGTACCCCCTCGGGCTCGCCCGCGCAGGCCAAGCACTGGGGCTGATCATGATCGTCATCTATCTCGGACGGTTGATCATCCTCGACCCCAATAACCCGGTCGTGCGAGTGGCGCTCGCCCTCGGCGTCATTGCCAACACTGTCTTTCTGCTCTGGATCGGTCGTCATTGGCTAGTTGCGAGAAAGCCTCCGCCCTAGGAGTTGTGGCCGCAGACCGGAAGCGCCAGCGATGCTGCGGCTCAGGTCAGGAGTCCCCAATTAATGACTATGAGCACCGTCGCCAACCCGGCGATAACCGGCGGAATCGGCAACGCAAAGCCCCACCAAAACGCCGCCCCCAGCGGCAAGAGCGCCAACGAGAGAATGGCGCCCGAGCGGGCACCATTCCACAGGAGCCATCCGGCGACGCACTCGAGCAGGCAGACGAGCACAAATGCGAACAGCAGGGGGACGGTGGTCTGCAGCCCGATGCGCTCGAATGGTCCCTTCCCGTACGTTGGGAATCCCAGGAAGTAAAGAAGACCCCGCCCGTCGGCGAGGCTCCGAATGCCAAATACTCCCGGGATTCCGAAACCCAAACCGAGGACCCATTGGAGGATCGACGCCGTTCGCAACCCAATCATTGGCGTCGCCGAATCTACCGACTACCGAAGCGATGCCTCGAATAACTCCCAGGTTCCCGGGATCCCTTGCAACTCCACCATGCCCCGGGGCGAGAAGTTGAGGTCGGATCCGGTTGCCAGGTCGATGACTGTCCGCGTAATCACCACCTGGTTGGCGCCAGCTTCTCCCAAAACCCGCGCAGCGATGTGGACCGCGATGCCGCCGATGTCACTGTCTCGCAGTTCGATCTCACCGGTGTGTATCGCCGCTCGAATCTTGAGTCCCAATTTGGCTACCGCAGCTTGGAGATCGAAAGCGCAGCGCAGAGCGCGAGTGGGGGCATCGAATGTCGCCAAGATGCCGTCACCGGTGCTCTTGACAACCCGGCCACTCCAACGGTCAGCCAACTGACGGGCGAGTTCATCGTGACGGTCGAGGAGTCGTCGCCACTCGCGATCTCCCCGGCTCGCCGCTTCGGTCGTCGAACCGACGAGGTCGGTGAACAAGACCGTTGCCAGTACCCGATTGGCGTTCTGGGCTGCCTGCAACAACTGGTACTGCTCCTCAGTCCAGGAATAAGTCTCCAGGTAGGGACCGGAAAGAACCGAGCTCTCGGGACGGTAAGTGAGGAGAACCACACCGGAGCTGAAGGTCCGGGAGCTGACGAGGCGCAAGTTGTGGGTATCGATCCCGTCGCGAAACAGGTGTTTGCCGCTGCCGAGGATCGTCGGATAGAGGAGCAACTGATACTCATCGATCAGGTCATGTTTGAGCAGTTCGTCGACCAAATCGGGGCTTCCGTAGACGACCAGGTCACCACCCGGCGCCTCTTTCAACCTGGCGACCTCGCCGGCAACGTCTCGGGAGATGATGGTTGAGTTGTTCCAGTCGGCTCTAGTCAGGGTCGTCGAGACCACGTATTTGCGAATTTCGTTCATCCGCTTGACGAGCTCGTCGTCGCCCCGCGCCGAGGGCCAGAATGCCGCCCAGATCTGATAGGTCTTTCTTCCCAGTAGGAGAGCGTCAGCATTGAGAACCCTGGCCCTGTTGACCTCTTCGTCATCTTCGCCCTGCACTCGCAGGGCCCAGGCGTTCTTTCCATCCCGGTGCTCGTCAAATCCTGGGCCCTCGACCACGCCGTCGAGGGTCATGAAGGCGGTGACGATCAGCCGCATCGGGAGCTAGCTGTCACCGTCATTTGCTGGGCTACTTTCCGGCCACATATGCGGCAAGGTGCTTGCCGGTAAGCGTGGAACCAGCCGCCACCAACTCAGCCGGGGTGCCTTCGAAGACCACCCGGCCCCCATCGTGGCCGGCGCCGGGGCCGAGATCGATGATCCAGTCGGCGTGGGCCATGACCCCTTGGTGGTGCTCGATCACGATCGCCGACTTCCCGGAGTCAACGAGTCGATCGAGAAGGGCGAGCAGGTGGTCAACGTCGGCCAGATGGAGACCGTTGGTCGGCTCGTCGAGCAGGTAGACCCCACCCTCCTCCGCCATCTGGATCGCCAGCTTCAGCCGTTGACGTTCGCCGCCGGAAAGGGTGGTCAGCGGCTGGCCGATATTGAGATACCCGAGCCCGACGGCGTGCATCCGTTCGAGAATGGCATGAGCGGCCGGCACCCGGGCCTCGCCCGCGGCGAAGAAGTCCCTGGCTTCGGTAACCGACATCGCCAGCACCTCACTGATGTCCCTTCCGCCCAGCTTGAACTCGAGCACCGCGCTCTGAAAGCGTTTGCCCTCGCAGACCTCGCAGACGGTGGACACCGTCTCCATGAAGCCCAACTCCGTGTAAATGACTCCAGCGCCGTTGCAGTTCGGGCAGGCGCCCTCGGAGTTGGCGCTAAACAGCGCCGGTTTTACCCCGTTCGCTTTGGCGAATGCCTTTCGGATCGGCTCCAGGAGTCCGGTGTAAGTTGCCGGGTTGCTGCGCCGTGAGCCTCGGATTGGGGTTTGGTCCACGGACACCACAGAGTCGTCCGCCGGGATCGACCCGTGTATGAGCGAGCTTTTGCCGGAGCCGGCGACACCGGTGACGACGACCAAGACCCCGAGCGGGATGTCGACGTCGACGTCTTGCAGGTTATGGACCCTGGCGCTGCGGATCTCAAGGTGGCCCGTAGGGGACCTTACGGCCCCTTTGAGGGCGGTCCGGTCATCAATATGGCTTCCGGTAAGGGTGCCACTTCGCCGCAAGCCCTCGATGGTTCCCTCAAAGCAAACCGTTCCTCCGGCGGTGCCGGCCCCTGGACCGAGATCGATGACGTGGTCAGCGACCAAGATGACCTCGGGTTCGTGCTCGACCACCAGGACTGTGTTGCCCTTGTCTCGCAGCTGGAGTAGCAGGTGGTTCATTCGTTGGATGTCGTGGGGGTGGAGACCAGTGGTGGGCTCGTCGAAGACGTAGGTGACATCAGTGAGTGCCGACCCGAGATGGCGGATCATCTTGGTGCGCTGAGCTTCGCCGCCGGAGAGGGTTCCCGACGGACGGTCGAGTGAGAGATAACCGAGGCCAATCTCGACGAACGAATCGAGCGTGTGTTGCAGACTCGCCAAGAGCGGCGCCACTGACGGCTCGTCAAGCCTACGGATCCAGTCGGCGAGATCGCTGATCTGCATTGCGCAGGCATCGGCGATGTTGACCCCCTTGATCTTCGACGAGCGCGCCGCTTCGCTGAGTCGGGTGCCCCCGCAATCGGGACAGACGGTGAACTTCACTGCCCGCTCCACGAACTCTCGTATGTGCGGCTGCAGGGTATCGACGTCCTTTTGGAGGAACGCTTTCTGAATACGAGGGATCAACCCCTCGTATGTCATGTTGACGCCAACCACTTTCACCTTGGTGGGCTCCTTGTAGAGAAAGTCGTGAAGCTCTTTCTTGGTGTATTTGTGGATCGGCTTGTTCGGATCGAGAAACCCGGATTCGCTAAATATCCGCACGTACCAGCCATCCCCGCTATAGCCGGGGATGGTGAACGGACCCTCGCTTAGTGATTTGCTCTCGTCATACAGCTGCGCGAGGTCGATGTCGTTCACCGAGCCCATCCCCTCACAGCGGGGACACATACCCCCGGTCAGGGTGTAGGTCTCTACCCTGGGACGGTCCTTGCCATCCCCTCGCGCCACCGTAATGGTTCCTCTTCCGGTCACGGACGGAACGTTGAAGGCGAAGGCACTTGGGGAGCCGATGTGAGGCTTGCCGAGCCGGCTGAAGAGAATACGCAGCATGGCGTTGGCATCGGTGGCGGTGCCAACAGTGGAGCGAGCGTTAGCTCCCATCCGCTCCTGGTCGACGATGATCGCGGTAGTCAGGCCATCGAGGAAGTCGACGTCAGGCCGCGCCAGCGTCGGCATGAAACCCTGAATGAAAGCGCTGTACGTCTCGTTGATCATCCGCTGAGACTCGGCGGCGATGGTGTCGAAGACCAACGAGCTTTTGCCCGAGCCGGATACGCCGGTGAAAACTGTGAGCCGCCGCTTGGGGACTTCGACGTCAACGTTTTTGAGGTTGTTCTCGCGGGCCCCGGCCACGCGGATGTAGTCATGGCTATCGGCGAGCGCCGAATCCGCCCCCGGTTTCCTTGCCTTACTCAGCTCACGGCCTTCTTGACGAGGGCGGCGATCGCTTTCTCTTCGGCCGCGGTCAACTTCGTAAGCGCAAAGGAAGTCGGCCACATGCCACCGTCGTCGAGGTTCGCATCGTCGTTGAAGCCAAACGTTGCGTACCTCGATTTGAACTTCGCGGCCGGAGTGAAGAAGCAGATGATCTTCCCCTCCTTGGCATATCCGGGCATCCCGTACCAGGTTTTGGGCGCCAGATCCGGCGCATTGGCTTTGACAATGGCGTGGATTCGCTTGGCCATAGCGCGGTCCGGTTCTGGCATCTCTGCGATTTTCGCCAGCACTTCTTTCTCGCCAGCCTCCCGGTCCGCACCACGTCGCGCCTCTGCCTTCTGCTCCCGTACCCGCTCTTTCATCGCCGCTCGTTCTTCGGCGCTGAAGACCTGTGCCGATTTGCCTTTGGCGGAGGCGCTCTGAGCGGTCTTCTTAGTGGTCTTTTGGGCGCTCATCGTTCTCTCCTCTGAACGCAGCTAATTCGGTTACTGAAGAACGGTTTTTCGCAAATCTGGTTGCTGGCGAACGAGTACCGGGCGTCAGCAGCCAAATTTCGCTATCCCTGCTCGATCCGAAGCATGTTGCCGGCGGGGTCCCGGACTGCAGCATCGCGGACGCCCCAGAACTGGTCGGCGGGCTCGGAGAGCACCTCCACGCCGGGGGCCGCCGCGATCTTCTCGAAAGTGGCGTCGAGATTGTCGGTCCGGAAAAAAGCCGGGCCCAACTCGCCCTTGGCGAGCAGGGCGGCGATGGCGTCGCCGTCCTCCTGGGAGCGGCCGGCATGCGGCTGCGACAACACGATCTGGACCTCGGGTTGGCTGTCGGTGGTGAGGGTGATCCAGCGGAAGCCGCCGTTCTCGACCTCGTTCTGCACCTTCAAGCCGAGGGTGTCGCGGTAGAAGGCGAGGGCGGCGTCAGGATCGTCAACGAGGATGTGCACATGGCTGAGTGAAATGGTCATGACACGGACACTACGCGCGGGGTTGAAAAATTGCTTCTCAAAAACTGCTCACTTGGGAACGCTTCCAGCACCTAGTTTCCGCGGCCGGGTCACCACCATCATCTGGCAGTGAGGCAAGGCGAGCAGCGCTTGGTGATCACGAGCCCGGTAGGCGCTCGGGGTCTCGCCGACGAGTTCGGTGAATCGGGCGGAGAAGGAGCCAAGGCTCGTGCAGCCCACCGCGAAACAAACCTCGGTCACGCTCAGGTCCCCCCGACGCAACAGTGCCTTCGCCCGCTCGATGCGCCGGGTCATCAGATAGGAGTACGGCGTCTCCGAGTACACTGCCCGGAAGCGACGGCTGAAATGAGCGGGCGACATCAGCGCTGTCCGCGCCAGCGCCGCTACGTCGAGAGGCTGCGCGTACTCACGGTCCATTTGGTCACGCGCTCGGCGAAGCCAGCGCAATTCGTCGAGGTCGACGCTCATCCGGCCATTGTGCCTCAGCCGGCGGTATACCCCCCGTCGACCACGAATTCGGCCCCGGTGATGAACGATGCATCATCACTGGCCAAGAAGGTGATCACGGCAGCGATCTCCTCCGGCTGGGCAAGGCGGCCCATGGGAGTCAGGTTGGCCAACATCACCGGGTCGGTATCCCCCAGGATCGGTGTGTCGACGAAGCCCGGATGAACCGAGTTGACCCGCACATTCTCTTTCGCCCAGGCGAGGGCAGTGCTCTTGGTCAAGAGTCGCACCGCCCCTTTGGCAGCGTGATATGCGGGAGAGGTTCCGAAGCCCCCGACGATGCCGAACATGGAGCTCACGTTGACTACCGCTCCATTGCCCGATTTCTTCAACGCCGCGCTGGCTGCCCTGTGGCCTAGGAAGACGCTGGTCTGGGTGATGGCGATGACCCGGTCGTAGGTCTCCTTGGACGTCACCTCGATTGGATCGTTGTCTCCGATCCCGGCGTTGTTGACCAGGATGTTGAGGCCACCGAACTCGGCTTCTGTCCTGGCAACCGCCTCCGCCCAAGCGGCTTCGTTCGCAACATCGAGGCCGATGAAGAGGGCTCGTCCTTTGTCGTCTTCTATCTCCGCAACCACCTTGCCCGCCGACTCGTCCTGGATGTCAGCCACCACAACTGCAGCGCCCTCCCGCGCCATTCTCAGGGCCGTCTCCTTGCCGATTCCGCTGGCCGCCCCGGTGACCAAAGCCACTTTCCCATCAAAGCGGGACATATCGCTCCTCCCTCAGATCTGGTGCCCGAATTGTCAGGTTACGACCGAGCTCGTTGGTCCATCGGGGGGTTGGTCGACTATCGCCCTACGCCGATGGTCGAGGCTATCTCCGCGCTTGCGGCATGTTCCAATCGAAGTAGACACCAGCGACACGGATAGCGAAACACACCCCGGCCCCGAGGATCGAAAACCACAGGCTTTGCATTCCGCTCTCGAAGGCGATCACAACGATGGCCGCCCCCACCAGTGCCGGGATCGCATAGAGCCCAGTGCGCAACACAACCGGGATCTCCCTCACCAAAACGTCACGCAGGACCCCACCGCCAATCCCCGTGATCGCCCCCAGCACCACCGCGCCGAGTGGTCCCACACCATGAGCGAGTGCCGTGCTGGCGCCGGTGACGCAGAATAGAGCAAGGCCGGCTGCGTCGAAAACGAGGATCGGACGCTCGAGCCTCGTAAGCAGAGAGTGGCCCAGGAAAGTAACGCCGCCCGCGAATATCGCGATGGCGAGATAGCGCCAGTCTTGAAACGCCTGTGCCGGGAGCCCGATAAGGAGGTCGCGGGTGATGCCCCCGGCAAGTCCGACGACAACGGCGAACACGACCACGCCGAAGACGTCGAGCCTGGCCCCAACGCCCGCCAGACCTCCGCTGATCGCAAAAACGAAGGTGCCTGCCACATTGAGTATGAGCAAGAGGGCCGGGTCGAAGGCCTCGAGACCTGGCATCCGTTGCGAGGCTATCGCACAGAAACAACTTGGGCCACGACCGAACAATCGCGGAGCGAGGCGTTTATGTTTCGTCGACATTCATCTGTCGAAACCACTCGAGCACGAAGGGGCAAGGGAGGTCCCAGATGTGGCTGGTGATAACCGCCTGGGTCGCGGCTTTTCTCGTCTTCTCGTCATTTTTCATGAAGACGATGATCCCTTTGCGGATCGTGGCGATCGTGAGCAACGTGGCCTTTATCACCTACGCCCTATTGGGGATCACATACGGCATCTTCGATCGGGTCTATCCGATCCTGGTGCTCCATGCCTGCCTGCTGCCGCTCAATCTCTTCCGACTACGCCAGCTCAAGCGCCTGACTGCAGCCGTCCAGCAGGCGACGCACGAGGACGTGCTCCAGTCACTCATCCCCTACATGAAGACCGAAACGCATCCGAAGGGAAAGGTGCTGTTCCGGCAGGGCGACCCGGCCGACCGCTTCTACATGATCCAGGAAGGGCGGGTGCTTTTTCCGGAGATTGACAAGCGCATCGGACCCGGGGAAGTCTTCGGCGAGGTAGGTTTGTTCGCCCCCCAAGGCGTCCGAGCGCTCACCGCCATCTGCGAGGAGGCGTGTCGTCTTTCGGTGATCTCGGGCGAAAAAGTGCTGGAGCTCTACTACCAAAACCCCAAGTTCGGCCTCTTCTTGATTCGTCTCGTCTCCGGTCTCGTCATCGAAGATCGGCCCGGAGCGACCACGTGACCATGACGAGCGTCGTTTCCCTGACTAGAGCAGGAGATTGGCAAGCTGACGCCAGGAGTCGACGGGGTCGTTGTCGAGGACATAGACGGCCAGGTGATCGGCGCCGGCCTCGAGGTGAGCGGTGAGACCGGTGACCACGGTCTCGGGAGGGGCATGAATCACCAATGCATCGACCAAGCGATTGCTCCTCCGGCTGCCAAATCGGAGGAGTCCCAGCCTTCCCGAAGCAGATTGCGCCGATAGTTCGACAGACGCAGGTAACGCGCAACGATTGTCCTTGCCTCGGGCGGCGCAGGCGATGCGCCGGAGGTGAGTACCACCATAGGCGTCGGCGCCAGCAGCGATCCGGGACCCATCACCTGGCGGGCGAAGGCTTCTCACCCCATCTCTTCTCGTTGGGCCGGTCCGAACCAGGTCGCCAGCGCTTCGGGCAATTTTGAGTCCGTGAGCGCTCCCGCCCAGGCGACGTATCCGTCGGGTCGAATCAGCACTGCCGGTGGGGCGGGAACCTCGCCCAGAACCGGGAGCTCCCAGGAGCCGCCATAGCTGGCATTGACCAACAACACCCGACCGGCCCACGGAGAAATATCGCCGCCACCGGGCTGTCCCAGGTTGAGGAGGACGGGGCGGGCATCGTGGAGCAGGTTGTAAACCCGCATCGGGCCGTCGGTGGTGTCCAAGTCAAGATCGGGCATGCGCCTCCCGAGCAGGGGATGTCCCTCTCCGAGGTCGTATGAGATGTCCAGCCCCGAGATCATCCCGGCAATGCGCTTGCGCGGTTGGTCCATGGCCAGCATTTCCAGGACAGTGTCCCGGAGAGCCCGGCTGCGCTCGTCGATGCGCATCAAGGCAACCTGCGCCATGGTGTTTTGCAAAACCCGGGCGCCGACCGGATGCCGTTCGGCGTGGTAGGTATCGAGGAAGCTCGCGGGGGAGAACCCTTTCACCACCTGGGCCAGCTTCCATCCCAGGTTCACGGCATCCTGGACGCCGGTATTGAGGCCTTGTCCACCTTGGGGGCCGTGCACATGAGCGGCGTCACCCGCCAGCAGCACCCGTCCCGCCCGGTAGGACGCCGCCTGCCTGGTCATGTCGGTGAACCGTGAAATCCAGTTGGGACTGTGCACGCCGAAGTCTGTCCCGTAGGCAGCGACGAGCGCCTCCCTCAAATCTCGGAGGCTGGGCTGACTCGCATGCTCGATCTGCTTCTCGAGCAACACGACCCCATAGGGTCCTCCTCCCTTCTCCCGGTTGACCGGCCCAATGCCGCCACCCTCGGGGCGCATGCCGATCTCCGGCTCCTCGTCCATTTCCGCCTCGGCGATCATGTAGCTGGCCGTCGGGTCCCACCCGGGGAATTCGATGCCGGCCGCCTTCCGAACCAGGCTCCGGCCCCCGTCGCAGCCAACGAGATAAGTCGCTCGGAGCGAGCTCTCGTCGGACAGCTCCATAGAAACATCCGTTTCGTCTTGGGTGAAGCCCACCACTTCTCGGCTCCGAAGGATGGGGACCCCGAGCTCGTCGACCCATCCCGCCAGGATGGGCTCGATCCGGCTTTGCCAGAGGGCCAGGATGTAGTTGTGGCGGGTGGGAAAGTCGCTGATGTCTAAGAAAGTCCCGGCATAGCCCACGAAGGGATGTATTTGGCCCTCGGCCAAGAACCGATCGGCGATGCCACGCTGATCGAGCACTTCGATAGTCCGCGAATGGAGGCCCCCCGATCGTGACCCGTCGAGATCCTGGGTGGCCCGTCGTTCGACGATGACGACCTCGATCCCTGCCAACGCCAGCTCCCCCGCCAGCATCAACCCAGTCGGACCCCCTCCGGCGATTACTACCGAGTGCTCGGTCAACGCTGCTCCCCGGTACGACTCGCTGGAGTCCGATTACGCCGGATGGCGCGGGTGCCAAGCCTCATTGCGGGCTGAGAACGGCGAACTCGTTTCCGTCGGGATCTGCCAATTGCAATCCGGGAGGGCCTTCCTGACTGACGACCCTGCTGGCCCCGAGGGCGGTCAGGCGATCGACCGCGGTTTCCTCTCCATCATCCGCCCGGAGATCGAGGTGGAGACGATTCATTCCGGCTGCCACCTCCCCAGGAGGCCCGAAGGTGATGAATGGTCCCCGACCGTTGGGAGCACGGATCGCAACATCGCCGTCTTGGTCGTAGACAACGGGCCAACCGATCGCTTCTCCCCAGAAGTAGCCGGTGGCTGGATTGGCCGGCTCGAAGACGACTGCTCCGAGGAATTCGGTGTCGGCTAGAAACTCCCCGCGCAGAACGATGCAGAACTCGTTGCCTTCGGGATCACCCAGCACCACGTGCTCGGCATCGGGGCCTTGCCCGATATCGACACGCCGAGCGCCGAGCGAAATCAAGCGGTCGACGATCTCTCGCTGGTGGTCGACGGATTCGCTGACCAAATCGAGATGGATCGGATTCTTCGTGGTCTTCGGTTCCCGAACCTGGCGGAAGGCAAGCTTGAAGGGAGTGCCATCGGTTGGCAGTACGTACATCTCCTCACGGAACTCCCGTCCCAAATCCCAACCGAGGGCGCTCGCCCAGAAGCTGGCAAGGGAAACGGGGTCGTTGGCGTCAAAGCGGAGGTTGGCAAACCTCATTGTCATCTCAGGGCCGGAGCTGGGGTCCACTACTCCTTGGCTGAGGTGTTGAACATCCAGCGCACCCCGTACTTATCCATCAGGGAGCCGAAGTAGTCGCCCCAGAATTGCTCACCGAGGTTCATCTCGATGGTGGCGCCCTCGCTCAGCGCGGCGAAATAGCGGTCGGCGTCGCGGCGACTGTCGAGCTCCAGCATGATGTAAACGTTGTTGCCCTGATCGACAGTGAATCCCATGGACTCAGGGGCATCGGTCCCGTGCAGCATGTAATCGTCGACGATCGGGAGCTGAATATGCATGATCAGGTTCTTGTCAGACTCGCTCAGCTCCGGCTGGCCCGGCTGGGGTGGCGCATCTCCCAGCCGAGAAATGTCTCCCACGAAATCGGTGCCGAAGATCGATTTGTAAAAGTTGAACGCCTCTTCAGTCTGGTTGGCGAAGTTGAGGTAGGTGCTTACCCGAGCCATCTTTTCCCTCCTTGGAAGAGCGTGATGCCAGGTTAAGCACCCCCTGAGGCTCTCGAACGGGGTGCACTCCGTAGGGACCAACTCCTCATTCGATGCGATCGAGGTTTTGCCCATCGTTAGCGTGCAGCGGTTGTGGGTCGAATCGTCGAAGCCATAGCTCCGAGTCGTCTCGGGCGGGACTTTCGATGGCTCTTCGCCGCCTCCTGGGCCACCAACATCGGGGACGGCATCGCGGTGGCAGCGGGACCGCTCCTGATGGCGGCCCAGACCAGCGATCCCGGGCTTGTCGCCCTGGCCCTCCTCGTCCAACGCCTCCCCTACCTGCTCATCGGTCTGTACGTGGGAGTCCTGGCTGATCGACTCAACCGAAGGCGAATCGCGATCGTGGTCAACGCCTTGCGGGCTCTGGTGGTCGCCACCCTGGCGGTGATCATCGCCAGCGAACAAGCCAACGTGGTCGTCGTTCTGACAACTCTCTTCATTTTGGGTATCGCCGAAGTCTTCGCTGACATCACCAAGGCGACGCTCCTCCCCATGGTCGTGGCGGAGAGAGACCTCGGAGTGGCGAACGCCCGAACCGTTTCCGGATTCATCACGGCCAACCAGCTCGTGGGACCCTCAATCGGGGCCTTCTTGTTCGCAGTCGGGATGGCCGTACCGTTTGGTGCTCAGGCGATGTGCATGGCTCTGGGGGCGGTGCTTGTCTCCCGGATCGCGCGAACACCATCGGTGAACTCAGGCAAGCCCTCGCACCTCGGGCGCGACCTCAAGGAAGGATGGCGCTGGCTCTGGAACCACGCCCCGCTTCGCACCCTGGCGGTAACGGTCTTCGTCTTCAATATCACTTTTGGTGCCGCCTGGTCCGTCCTGGTTCTAATTGCAATCGACCGCCTCCAGGTCGGCGAGGGGGGCTACGGATTGATGATCACAGCCGGTGCGATTGGAGGGCTCATCGGATCCGCCGCCTACGGTGCCCTGGAGTCGCGGTTCAGCCTGGCCGACCTCATGCGAGTGGGTCTGGTGGTCGAATGCCTCACCCACTTGACCCTGGCAACCACTACCACACCGTGGTTGGGGATGGCCATCCTCTTCCTGTTCGGGGCCCATAACTCGATCTGGGGAACCACGACCACCACGATTCGCCAGCGAGCCGTGCCTGCCGACTTCCTGGGACGAGTCAGCAGCATCAACCAACTCGGATCCTATGGGGGACTGGTAGCGGGCGCGGCATTGGGTGGGGTTGTCGCCCGCAGTTGGGGCGTCACCGGGCCCTTCTGGTTCGCCGGCATCGGCTCGGCGGTCACGCTCGTCCTGATCTGGCGTCAACTCTCTCACATCGCCCATGCTGGAGCCGAGCGCTCGTTGAGCTGACCTCGCTCACCCATGTTGTCGACCGGGGCGCTTGAGGGTTGGATGTGCCGATGCGAGAGGTCAGAGCAGTGGACTTTGAAGCAGTGGTGCTGGCGACAAGCTTGTTGCAGCGCGCTCGTCTAGCTCACCATCACGCCGGCCTCTGGGAAGCCGCCGACGTGCAGTGGTGGTGGCGCCAGCCGCGACAATCCGACGAAGTCGAGAAGCTCTTCTGGGTCGACGAGGAAGGGCCGGTTGTCGGAGTCCTCCTGACGAGCTGGATCGATCAGGCCTGGCAATGCGATCCAGTCATCGTCCCCGGGGCGCCGGGGCTCCATCCAGACCTGGTGTGGACCCGGGCAATCGAGCACGCCGAAAGGCACGTGGACACAAGATTCGAAGTGCCAGTGAGCGACGATGATCGAGCGTTCACAGAGCTGGCCCAGCGAGCCGGGCTCACCGCCGGCGGCCGAGACTCCACCGCCTGGATGGACGCTGCCCATCGGCCGCCCACATCGGCTCTACCTGCGGACTTCGTAGTGGTCGATCGGACTCAGCGGCGGGACACCCCGCATCCGCTACGCCGTCGAAATGGGGACGGGGTGGCGCAGCGACTCGCCCAGTGTCCCCTTTACGACCCGGAGCTCGATCTCGCGGTCGAGACCGCCGATGGGGTGGTCGCCGGCTACTCGCTGTACTGGTTTGACCCGACCACAAAGGTGGGACTCGTCGAACCCGTCAGGGTCGAAGAGGAGTTTCAACGGCGAGGTCTCGCACGAGCGATGCTGACTGCCGGAATCGATCGCCTCTTCAAGAGAGGAGCCCAGCGGGTGAAGGTCTCATACGAAACCGACTCCGCCGGCGCTCTCTATCAAGGTGTCGGGTTCCGGCCGACATCTACCGCCACTTGGTATCGATCCTTGCCCAATTAGCCGGCGGCCCGCCACCGCGTTCGTTGGTTGACCGCCCCCGTCATCCGTAGAAAACTCGTCGCCGTGAGCTATGGCTGGTGGGTTTTCATTCATCTGGTCGGCGTGGTGGGCTTCGTGGCTGCTCACGGCACCTCCATGGCAGCGACCGTGCTCATGCGTCGCATACGTGATCCGCAGCAGGTTTCGGGGATCCTCCAGCTCAGCGCCGCCACGGTGAATGCCTTCTACATCTCGACCCTGGTGTTGTTGGTGGGCGGGATCGGTGCCGGGATTCAGGGCAGGTGGTTCTCTCGGGGTTGGATCTGGGTCTCGCTCGGCTTGCTGATCGGCGTCGGAATCCTGATGTTTCCCATGGCTCGTGGACACTTCCGGCGCGTCCGAATGGTTCTGGAGCTGATGGGGAGCGGAACCACGGTTACGGGCGACGACTTCGCCCGGGTGCTGAACTCAGGCAACCCGATCCTCACGGCGGGGACCGGAGTGGTTGCCTTGCTTCTTATCGTCTATCTAATGGTGATGAAGCCCTTTTGAGCGCCTATCGCCGCCTCCTGGTCGGGGCGCATGGGACGGCGACCTCGGCGGTGGCCGAGGAAGTCGCTTCCCGTCTCGCCAATCAACTTGGGGCCGGTCTGACCCTCGTCCACGTCGGTGACGACCCGGTAGCCAGTGCCAAGATCCTGGAGGAAGCGGTGGAGCGAGCCCGGAAGTCAGGGGTCGAAGCCGAGACTGTCCAACACCAGGGTGAGATCGCCCAATCGATCATGACGGCCGCCACCGAGCGGCTAGCCGATCTCTTGGTTATCGGGGACCACGGAATAGGGTCGGGGAGTCGGTTCGCGATGGGGGGTATTCCCGATCAGGTGGCTCATAACACCCCAATCGACATCTTGGTGGTGAGGACAAGCGATCCCCAGAATCGTCCGCCCAGCTACCGAAAGGTCTTGATCGGCACTGACGGGTCTCTAACCGCCCATCAGGCAGCGCGTCATGGTCATGCCCTGGCGGAAGCACTCGGAGCCGCGGTCAGCTTGATGTTCGTGGGAGACCCACTGATTGGAGACATTGTCCTTCGCGACACTTCCGCTCGCCTCGGTGGCGAGAAGATGAACCTCATCGTGGCCAAGGGCAACCCCTCGGCCAAGATCTCGAAGGCGGCCGGCGATCACGACCTGGTGGTGGTTGGCAGCAAGGGAATGACCGGATCTCGGCGCTACATCCAGCGAGTGGTCCCAAACCGGGTGGCGCACGACGCCCCATGCGACGTGCTCATCGCCAAGACCGTGGGTCGCCAATTCTTCGACCTCCGTCCCGGCGAAGGCGCCGTGGTCGAGGTGGAAGGAGAGAGGGTGGCGGCCTACCTCCACGAAGACGGTTCGACCTACCTACTTTCGGCTCGTTGCACCCACATGGGCTGTGTGGTCGGATGGAACAGCCGTGCCCGAACCTGGGACTGCCCATGCCACGGCTCCCGATACGACTATGCCGGGGCTGTGATCAACGGTCCCGCCGCCAGGCCGCTCCCCCCACTCGAAGCCTGAGGCGATCGGGCATACCGCAACGGGCCTGCCCCCCACATCGACGTATCCTCGCGCGGTGACGTACCTCAGGAGCCTCGGCGACCGCCTCGCCACGATCGGAGCCGAGCCGTCCGACGACGACGATACGCGCCACCGCAAAGCACTTCTTGTCCGGATCGCGGTTCTAATCCTGCCGATCTCTTTCCTGTGGGCCGGCCTGTATCTGGCATTCGGCGCCTGGTCAGGCTCGTTGGCGCTGCTCTACGCGGTGATCTCGATCGGGTCCATCGCTCTTTTCGCCCGGAACGGCAACTTCCGTCAACTCTTGCGCATCCAACTCGCGGACATCCTCCTCGCCCCTACGGTCTCGATGATCGCCCTCGGCGGCTTCTTGCCCGGCGGGTCACCCGGCATTTGGGGCATCCTCGCCCCGCTCGGCGCGCTGGTCTTCGATGGCGTGCGCGCCGGCATCCGATGGTTCTTGGCCTTCATCACCATCTTCCTGGCGTCGGGGGTTGCCGGCATCGCTTTGGGGATCTCGTCCCCGCTGCCGGAATGGTTCTCCGGTCTTCTCCTGGCGCTGAACGTCACTGTCGGCGGGACGATCTTCTTCACATTGCTGGTTCTGTTCGCGAGGC
The DNA here is from genome assembly GCA_035253825.1 of Acidimicrobiia bacterium. Classification (GTDB taxonomy): domain Bacteria; phylum Actinomycetota; class Acidimicrobiia; order Spongiisociales; family ZC4RG35; genus JACCTH01. Next base: position 60,231 of record DATFBM010000012.1, read on the forward strand.
AGCGCGAGGAGGCGTTGACCGCTCTCCGGTCAGAACAACAGCGGTCCGAGGGACTGCTCCTGAACATCCTTCCCACTTCGATCGCCGACCGGCTCAAAGGCGAGGCTCGTACCATCGCCGACCAGTTCGCGGCCGCCTCGGTGCTGTTCGCAGATGTGGTCGATTTCACCGCCCGCTCGAAGGATCTGCCAGCTGCCGAGATCGTCGGTCTCCTCGATCGGCTTTTCAGCCATTTCGACACCTTGGCTGAGCGGCACGGGCTCGAGAAGATCAAAACCATCGGCGATGCCTACATGGTCGCCGCCGGGGTCCCGATTCCGAGGCCGGACCACGCCCGGGCTATTGCATTGGTGGCACTCGATATGGTCAGTTCGACCGCCCCCGGTGGCCCTTGTGGCGACCTTGGTTTCGAACTGCGTATCGGGATCAACTCGGGGCCGGTCGTGGCCGGCATCATTGGTCGGCACAAGTTCCTCTACGACCTGTGGGGAGACGCGGTGAACACGGCATCTCGGATGGAGTCGGGTGGCACACCAGGTCGGATCCAGGTCACCCGGCCCACCTACGAGTTGCTGAAGGATGAGTTCGAATTGGAGCGGCGGGGAACGATCAAGGTCAAGGGCAAAGGCGAAATGGAGACTTGGTACCTCTTAGGGAGATCCCTGGACGCCCACGAATCTCAGAGCACCAGACAGGCGCTGGCTGATCGCATAGCGAAATGATGCTGGGGTTGCCATCGCCACCTCGTACATGGCGCAATGTCAAGATCGACCAAAGGAGAACAAATGCCCGAATTGATGGTGGATTTCATCACTTCATTGGACGGATTTGGCGCTGCCGAAGGCTGGCCAGGTTGGTGGGGGCTCGAGGGTCCCCAATATTTGGCCTGGCTACAACAACAACCACAGGACTACACGACCCTGATGGGAGCGAACACCTACCGGCTGATGTCGGGATTCGCCGCCCAAGCGGCGGAATCGGACGACGCCACCGAGGAAGACGCCGCCATGGGCGTGCTCACCAAACAGCCCAAGGTGGTTTTTTCCTCAACACTCAAGGAACCGTTGTCGTGGGCCAACACCCGGCTGGTCGCCGAAGATGCGGCGGAGACGGTGAAAGCGATGAAGCGCGACGGCACCAGTCCGATGCACACCCTCGGCAGCATCAGTCTCTGCCGCTCGCTCCTGAAAGCCGGTCTGGTGGACCGCTTCCGAGTCGGAGTCTTCCCGGTCATCACCGGAAGCACCGGCCGGGACCGAATTTATGACGGTTATCCAGACGTCGCCCTCGAGCTGGTTGCCCACCAGACATTTGACGACAAGATCCAACTCCTCGAGTACGTTCCTACAGTGCTCGAGGGGCCGCCCGGCGCCAAGCCCACGCCCTGACCCGACACCCGTCTACATCAACTGGTAGGGGGTGAATAGCTGGGGTTCTTCGCCATCGCCAATCTTCGCTTTGAGCTCTGCACTCGGTTCACCGAGGAGTTCCCCTGAGACCAGGCCCGTCTCCAGAATTGCCGGTGTCAAGTGGGCGAGGTTCGCACTGTGCTCGATGAGCGCCTCGGAATCCCTGAACCGCTCGATGACGATTGCCTCCGACTGGTCCTCGTTGAGATAGGTGTCGTACTGGAGCGTGCCGGAATCCCTGGCCCGGACGATTTCCAGGCACTGAGCGGACAGACGCTTGAACTCCTCGACCCTGTCCTGATGAAATTTGAAACGAACGATGCCCATAAGCTCACTCATTGCTCTGGCCTCCTTCCCTGCGCCTCAAAAGTGGTAGCGAGCTCCTAATGGGCGTACTGCTCCCTGGCCCGCTTGAAGCTGGCGGCGATCAGTTTCTCCAAGACCTTGGTGTCGACATCAGCCAGCTTGTTGATGTAGAGACAGCCAACGCTGGTCGTGTGTTTGCCCAGGTCCTTCAGCAGTTCCGGGAAGTTCCGGGGATAGACGTAGAGGGTCAGGTTTTGCTTGCGCGGCGAAAAACTGGCCAGCGGCCAGTCGCCCTCCTGCGAGCTGCGCTCCGACTTGTAGTGGTATACGCCGAAGCCGACAATGCTCGGCCCCCACATCTTGGGGTCCATTCCGGTAACACGCTTATAGATTTTGAGAAGCTCGAAGGCATCCCGGCGCCGGGTGTCGTTCTCCACGCTGTTTAGGAAGTCTTCAACACTTGCGTCTGTGACCTTGGTCTTGAGTTCTGCCATGAGTCTTTGTCAAACCTTTCCTATCGCCACCGTAACACCGTGGAAAAGCTGGCCATAAAGCCAGTCATACCCATCCCCAGCCGATCAGGTTCCAGGCAACGAGCTGGGCGACGAGGAAGATAGAGGTGAGGTAGAGGGCCAGGTTTTGCCGGAGGAATGAACCATCCCACCAATCCCTGAACCAACCGATGGCACCGACGCCGACGAAGGCCCCCGCCATCCCTGCGAACACCAACGGGACGTGTAACGCCAGCCGCTGGCCCAGAGGCAATTCGAGCCAGCCGACAAAACCGGAATCGACGAGCCCGGGCAGCGCAGCGATCAGGGCGACGACCCCGAGGACAAAAAGGGAAACAACCGAGGCAAGAGCCGCGGCCAGGCGCCGAGCGGCGAGATGGTCGCTCACAAGCGTTTGCCCGGTCCGGCGGCGGACGAAGGCTCGAGTGGCAGCTGCTGCAAGCGAACCGATCGCCACCGCCCCGGCAAATGCCAGTGCGACCCACTGCCACTTTGCCGGACCCGAAGCTTTGATCAGCTCGATATTTCGCCATGTTGGAACGGGGCTCGCCAGGTCAAGTGTTTCACCGTCTTCGGAGAGAAAGAGGCCTTCGGAGATCTCGGTCAAGCGATGTTGGCCGGCAACGAACCATTCGCCAGTTTCGAGGTATGGCACCCCAGCCTCGACGAAAAACCGGGCGCTCGGCGTCATAGGGTCGATGACCTTCCACTGCCGCGCTCTGTACTCACCGGCGTAAGCAGCCCAACGGTCGGATTCATCTCCGACTGGCACGGTGGCGGCGGCGCGGACCAACGCCGGAAGGTCTCGGGGAAGTTGATAGCTGGCGAGCGGATCTGCTGGCCAGCCCTGATAGGGGAGCCTCTGCACTCGATCGGCGTAGACGCTCTGGGGCTGTCGAACGAGGGCAGTCAAAATCGACGCCGGGAGGTAGCCCTGGAGGGTGTGATCCGACGAGTTGGTCAGGACCGCGATGCCAAGTTGGAGTTGCGGAAGCCACCACAGATCAGACAGGAACCCGAATCCGCCGCCTCCATGACTGAACAGGTCAGCCATATGCCCTGCGACCCACCTCGTTCGATCTACGCCGAGCGCGTACCCGAGAGGTGCATCCTCGTGGGGAGCGGGAACGGATCGCATCTCCCCGATCAATGCGGGGTTGAGAATGGTCCGCCCGTCAATAGTCCCGTCACCGAGTTGAAAGCTGAGAAAGCGGGCGAGGTCCTGCGCATTCGAATACATCCCCCCTGCCGCGGTCATCGGGACCTCGAGAGGGATCTTGGAAAGCGGAGGCACATGGCCGACGGCCCGATTGGCGTTTTTGCGAATGTCCTCGAGATCGAAAGAGCTGGCATACATCCCGATCGGCTCGAGGACCTTCTCGCGCATCAAGTTGGGGAAGGGTTGACCGTAGGCCCTTTGCAGGATGTAGCCGGCGAGGTCTATGCCGAGGTTGGAGTAGGCGTAGCCAGTTCCAACGGGAAAGCGGAGCCAGGTATCAGAAATGCTCTCGACGTGTGAGTCGAAAGTGCCCGTAGCGAGTTCGAGATTGTTCCCGACTGGAGCCTCATGGGTGAAGCCCGCAGTATGGCTGAGCAACATCCTCAGCGTGATCTTGCGTTCGGCGTGCGCTTCGAAGGCACTGTTCACCGTGAACTCGGGCAGGTAAGTGACGATCGGCTCATCGAGATCAAGCAGGCCTTCCTGGACGGCAATCATCACTCCCGTTGCAGTGAAGACCTTTGATATCGACTGAACGCTGAAGACTGTCTCGGTCGTCACAGGAATATCTCCGCCTCGCTCAGTTGACCAAAGCCCTCGATCCACAGCACCTCATCGCCGTCGACAAGGACCAGTGCGAGCCCAGGAACCTTCTGTTCCGCCATGAGCTCGGGGATTTCCTCTCGGAAGCGAGCGATGATCGAAGAGACGGCTCCAACCGGCTCCGAACTCTGGGCCCAAGCTGGCCAACCGGCAATGAGAGTCGCCGCCGCCGCTACGACCAGGACGCCGCCAGTCAGGCGCGGTCTTCGCTCGCTGGGACTAGACCGGAAGAAATTCAACAAGCCTCTACCTATTCCAAGTGATCGAGCGCACGCCCGACCACTCAAGATTCATCCGCCGGCGAGGAATCTCCTAGAGGCGAATGGCACGAGGTAAGAAGGTTCAACCAGAACTCTGACAAAAGAAAAGGGCCCGGTCAGCCCGGGCCCTCTTCTTGATGAGTCGGATGCTCTTTCTAGGCGATTAGGGCCTTGCGCAGGGAGAGGAAGGTCACTCCCGAAGCGATGAGTGCGATTCCGACCACCAGGGCGAAAGCCGAGAGTGCGTAAGCCAGAAGGCCAAGGTTGAGAGCGGTCATCAGGCTCGTGGCATTGATCCAGCTAGCCCTCGCCGCGTTGGGCACCATGACGGGCTGTCCGTCTTCGCCAACGACCTCGTTCCCCGCCTCGTCGACCTGGGGGACCTGGCGAGGCATCTCGGAGTAGCGCAGCCCCTCAGTGCTGTCTAGCTGATGGTGCTCGATGATGGCGGACTGGGCATACATGCTCATCGGCCCTCGCACCGGCACCTCAGGGAAGATCGCGTCGTCAGGGGTCGTTATGTCCTCCTCGACTGCCTGACTCCAGGTGTAGACCGCTCCGAAAACACCGCCGGCGAACGATCCGATCCCGACCACCAGGGTGAGAATTCCAACGATCGCTAGAAGCCGGCGACGTGCGTGCCCCGTACGTTCATCGAGAGCCTTGGTGGCTCTCCTCTCGACAACGGTTGTCATCGTGTCCTCCTTTTGAACACTTTCGAAAACTGACAATGTCAGTGTTCAAGGTCAGGGGCTCCCCCGGTAGGGCCGGCAGGTCCCTATGGCTCGGGACCTGTGGCCCTATTGCGTGAGGTCACTAGCTGCCAATTTCGGTTTGGGAATGACCAGGCAAGGCATGTCAGGCACCTAGCGATGCTCGTCTACTACTTCGGACACGTCGAGGGCACTCTGGCCGAGGTTGCCCTACTGATCAGCGATTCCCAAAGCGACCTCTCAGCCTGGGCTCGGTTGGCCGTCAGGCATGGAGAGGAATTGACAACCCGCCTCAACGCTGGGCCTTTTATGCCCGCCAAAGAGGTGCATATCGACGTGGGGAGGGCTGAGCGCCGTTCGGGTTCGGTGGTAATTCCCATCAAGTGGCAGGCGACGGGAGCGGAAGCTCTTTTCCCGGAGATGAACGCTGATCTGGTTCTTCAGCCCATTGGCCATATGTACGTCCAGGTGGTATTCAGAGGTTCCTATGACCCGCCATTCGGGGGGATCGGACGTTTGCTCGATCGGGCGCTGATGCATCGACTGGCTGAAGCCAGCGTCAAGTCATTCGTCGATCAGTTGTGCACCGCGGTCAACGAGCGCTCTAACGGAACCTCTTAGCGGGAAATCCGGCGCCGCCACTCGGATGGCGGGTATTGGTGACTGGATTGAGCTTCAATCCGAGCCAGGTGAGCGGCCGCGCCAGCACGATGACCAATGCCCATCTTGGTCAGCAGGTTGGAGACGTAGTTCTTGACCGTCTTCTCAGCCAGAAAGAGATTGTCAGCGATTTCTCGGTTCGTTCTTCCGGCGGTGATTTGCTGAAGGATGATCCTCTCGCGCTGGGTCAGCCTCGCCAGCAGCGGGTCGTCGGGCAAACGACTGGCCTGGGTTGTTGGCGCGTCCCTGAACACTGTGTCACCAGCGGCCACTCGCCTGATGTCGTCGAGCAAATCGAACTCCTGAACGCGCTTGAGTACAAAGCCTGCCACACCCTCTCGTCGGGCGGCCTCGAGCGCTTGCTGGTCAGCAAATCCGGTCAAGATGAGAATTCGCGAGTTGGGAGAAACCCTGCGGGCTGCCCGACATACCTCAAGACCGGAACCATCTGGAAGGTCGAGGTCAACCACGATTACATCGGGTTCGTGGATCCCGATGCGGCGAATGGCGTCTGCCACGCTGGCGGCCTCAGCCACAACTTGGAAGTCGGCCGTTGCTTCGATGAGCGTGCGCAGTCCATGACGCACCAGATCGTGGTCGTCGACGAGCATCACCCGGGTTGGTGTATGGTCGCTTCCCCTTCCGGGTGCGTCAGGTGCAACGCGAGGAAGGTCAGTTGTGTTGACCATATGCCGACTTTCGGCTCAACACCCCTGCTTCCCCGGTTATGGACCACATGATGTCTTTCATGCTCACCATCCCGAGAAGCTTGCCGCCGTCAGCCACCGGCAGGTGCCGGTAGCCAGCCGCCAGCATCCATTCGGCGGCGTCCGTTACCTCGATGTCGGGCTCCATCGAATCGGGGTCTCGGGTCATGTACTCGCTGGTTTGCGTGGTTTCGGGATCTCGTCCCTCTGCAACTGCCCGGACAACGTCTCGCTCCGAAATGATCCCAACCAGATAGTCATGCATCGTTATGGCGAGGGCTCCGTGTTCCTCGGCGACCATGCGCCGCGCCACATCAGCTATGGATGTGTCCATTCCGCAGGTCTGAACCGGGCGGACCATTACTTCGCTAACCAACATATCAAAACCTCCTAGAGCACCTCCGATTATCTCCCTCGGCCGTATCCGCCGCCAGGATGCAAAGGTCCCCGCCCGTAGGGCCGTTCGACCCTTAGGGCTGTCTTGGTCGCTCAGAACTGGATGCCAGTCAGGACCTTCGCCTCTGTGCAGTCGTGCACGCTTTGCGCCACCTTGACACCGACGGGGCCCCCCAAAAGGCCTCTCAGAAAGGAGGTGATCTTGTGACGCTGTTACTTGAACGAGAAAAGCGAACTGAGATCACCCGGAGCCCGGTCCGCCATATGACCGAATGGGTGCTTGGCCTGGCCGGGGTGGTAGCGGCCGCAGTGGGTGTGTGGATGTACTACGTCCCGACTGATTGGTTCCTCGGAAACCTTGTCGAGGGTTGGTACCTAGGCATGTTTGCGGGAGCCGGTCTTCTTCTGTTCGCCGCCTTCGCGGTGCTCACCCGAAAGGCGTACGTCGTACACCGAGACTGGACAGCCACGGCTGTCTGGGCGGCAGGGTTCGCGATCGCCGCCCTCACGGGTGCGGTGGTGTTCGGCCTGATCTGGATGCTCTGATCCCCAACGCCCAAGGATCCGGGGACCCTGTGGGCCCCGGATCCTTTGCTTCTGTGTCGTGGCCCTCTGGCCCTAGGCGGAGGGCCGTTTGGCTCTAGCGCGAGTGCTGGCCCCCTCAGCAAGCTGGTGGCAGCCAAATCAAAGGAGATGTCCATGACTAGCTTGCCAAGGCGTCCCTATCGCAGTGTCATTGTCGCTACGGACGGTTCCCGCCTGTCCCGTTCGGCACTGGCCGGGGGGGCGCTACTCGCCTCCCAATCCAAGGCCGAGCTCTATGTCTTTCATGCCGCGACAAGTCTCGACGTCGAGCAATCTGTCCTGGATCAGGCCGCCGAAGTGCTCGGGATCCAAGAGCACAAGATGGTAGTTAGGGACCTCGACTTTGAGTCGACACCGGCCGAGATGATTGCGGAGTTCGCCCGCGAGCTTGGTGAGGAAACGATGGTGGCGGTCGGTACCCACGGCCGAGGGGGAGTCGGCCTTTCCGTACTCGGATCGACTGCCATTGATCTCTTGGCTCGCGCCAGCCAGCCAATCATCGCCTACGGACCGGAATCGAACTCTCCCATAGAAATCGCCAGAGTGGTGGCGTGCGTCGATGGCTCGGAGTTCTCCGAATTGAGCATCGGGGAGGCGGCAAGGTGGGCTAACGCTCTCGCCGTTCCACTTTGGGTAATTCAGGTGGTTCGACCATACATGCCCGCCAAGATGGGCGTCTTCGAGACTGCATATGTCCACAACCTCGCAAAGGAAGTCGTAGGGCTCCAAGAGAAAGTGGAGTGGGACGTGCTTCACTCACCCTCCCCCGCCCACTCGATTCTCGACATGTATGGAAAGGACTCGGCGACCATGCTGGTGATGGCTACTCATGGGCGCACCGGGTTAGAGCGACTGCTGCTCGGGAGCGTTGCGACCGGCGTGGTGAAAGGAGCCTGGGGCCCCGTCGTCCTGGTCTGCCCTCCTCAATAGGGATCAGCGCACTCATCGCCACCCACACGATGGTGTAGTTCCCTACCGGCGTCGTTGCAGCATCAGGGCCAATATCACCACGGGTAAAAGTCCGCCGAGAGCCGAGATGAGCCATGCCTGACTGTCCATCCTCACCACTCCAAAGACGTCGCGAAAAGGGCCCACAATGGTTCCGATCTGCAGCAGTAGACCCGCCGCGGCCGCCGCGGCAAGACGTGGGTTGAAGTGGTTGCTCCCGGCGGGAAGGCGCACGACGTAGGCGTACAGGAGGTGAGCGGCGACCAGTGCAGTAAACATCGAAGTCCGGGCCTCTTCCCAACTTCCTCCACTATTTCGAACTGCGATCAATGCCGCTATCGCTCCCCCGGCCAGCACTAGCGCCCGGATTCCCAGCACCGCCAGCCGCCTCATAGAAAGGAGTTGGGTCGCCGACGAGAAAGCTGAACGATAGAGCAGGTCCTCGCGGTGACGGTCGAAACCGAGCGCCAACGCGGGCAGGCCATCGGTCAGCAGGTTGATCCAAAGAAGCTGGAGGGGAAACAAGGGAATCCCCAAGTCGGGAAAAAAGGCGAGCCCAGCGAGCAAGACTGATATTTCAGAGAGGTTTCCACCGACCAAGTAGTCGATGACCTTCCTGATGTTGTCGAATATCCCTCGGCCTTCACGGATTGCTCTGGTAACCAGGTTGAGGTCGTCGTCGGTGATGACAAGGTCGGCCGCCTCTCGGGCTACCTGGCTGCCACCGCGGCCCATGGCGACTCCGATGTTGGCCCGACGGAGGGCTGGAGCATCGTTCACTCCGTCGCCCGTCACTGCAACTACGTGGCCGATTGATTGAAATGCTTCCACCAAGTCGAGCTTTTGCTCCGGATCAACTCGTGCGTAGACCCGCACCGAACCGAGATCAGCGGGTACGCCATCCGCTCGCAGCTGGCTGCCGGTCAGAACCTCACCGTCGCCAGAGGGCAATCCTGCAGATCGGGCTATTGCCGAAGCGGTGCCGACGTGGTCACCCGTCACCATTATCAGCTGGACTCCGGCGTCCGTCACGTTTTTCACCGCTTCAGCAGCTTCTGCCCTGAGGGGATCGTGCAAGGCCACCAACGCCACGTAGACCAGGTCGCTTTCGGCGGCGGCCAAGTCGGATGGGAAGTAGTCCATTGTGCGGGTGGCGAGCGCCAGGACTCGCGAGCCGGCGGCGGCGAGCCCATCAACTGTTTCAAGCACTCTCGAGCGGTCTTGATCGGTCAAGGGTCTCGAGCCGCTCCCATCTGTCAACACAGACCCGCTGGCCGAAAGAACGGCCTCCGGCGCCCCTTTGGTCAGCAGCTCGAATCCGCCCGCGGCCTCGTGGAGAGTGCTCATCATCTTCCGGCGGGAGTCGAATGGCAGATTTCCGACCCTAGGAAGAGCCTCCCGCAAGTGCTGGATTTCGGCTGGGTCGAATGCCTCCAATAGCGCGACTTCGACCGGGTCGCCTTGGGGGGGATCAGTCGTCGCGTCATTGCACAGGGCACACACGCGCAGAACGCGGTCACGCAGGGCGCCGGTGGGCTGCCCGAGGGTGAATCCCGCCTCTCCGGCAATGACTCCCGACATCCGCAGCCGGTTTTGCGTGAGGGTGCCGGTCTTGTCGGTCAACAGCACGGTAGTTGAGCCAAGGGTTTCGACCGCCGGCAGGTTGCGCACTATGGCGCCGTGGCGCGCCATGCGGCTCACTCCCAGGGCGAGGCTCAGGGTGACCACCGTTGGAAGTCCTTCGGGGACCGCCGCAACGGCCAATGCCACAGCCCCGAGAAAGGCTTGCTCCACCGCGTCGCTATTTCCCTGCAGGCGGAGGAGAATCAAGAAGAATACGAACAGTGCGATCGCAATAGCAGCCTGACCAAGCCGGGCTGAAAGCGATGCCAGCTGCCTTTGAAGCGGTGTCGGCGGCGACTCCCTCTGGAGATGGCTGGCCACGCGCCCGACTTCCGTGTGCCGTCCCGTCGCTATAACCACGCCGCGCCCCGAGCCGGCGGTCACCAAGGTCCCCGCGTAGGCCAGCCATGTTCGGTCGCCGAGGGGCAAAGTTATGTCACCGTCCGGGGCTGGACCCTTCGCGACTGCAAGGGATTCACCGGTCAAAGCAGATTCATCCACCTCAAGCGACCAGCTGTCGGTGATCCACAAGTCAGCGGCAACGCGATCTCCTGCCGCCAGGAGCACCACGTCGCCCGGCACCACTTCCGCTGCCGGGATGGTGATGGCCTTTCCTGAGCGCATAACGACGGCCGCTGGCGCCGCCGCCGAACGTAACGCTTCCAGCGCGGACTCAGCCCTCTCCTCCTGGACCATGGCGATGACGATGTTGAGAATCACAATCGCGGTGATCGCCACGGCATCTCTTGGATGCCTGAGGGCAACAAGACTCACCATGGCAGCTGCCACCAGCAACAAGGACATCGGCTCGCGGACGTGGCTCCAAATGCGCCTGCCTAGCGACGCCCGAGCCGCCGTCGGCAGCTCGTTGCGCCCATTGGCGAGGCGATCGGACGCCTCCGCACCAGTGAGACCCGCTTCGACGTCGGCCTTCAAGCTCTCGAGGACTTCGTCCAGTTTGGCCCGGGTTTCCCCCCCGGAATGAGAACCAGTCATGGCGGAAAGAGCATGACCAAGGACGTCGACCGGGTCAAAAGTCGCCTGGTCGCCGGAGGAAGGCCCGTATGTCGCAGCGGACAACGGCCTAGCTACAGAGGCTTCACCACGAGCACGTCGCACTTCGCGATGTGAAGCGCCCGATGGCTTGTACTCCCCAGCACGAGGGAGGCGAACTCGCCACGGCCTCGCGTGCCGATCACCAGTAGGGCAGCTTGATGCTCGGACGCATAGTCGACGAGAACGTCCGGCGGATACCCGGACAGGTCGACAGCCTTCACCGGTATATCAGCCTCCCTGAGAATCGGATCGAGCGAGCTCCAAACTGCCTTGCGTTGGGCGGCCTCAATCGCGGCGATGTCTATCGGAACTGCCACCTCCATTGGGAGGTGGAAATAGATCGGACTCTGCACAACATGAACAACGTGCAGATCAGCATCCTTCGCGGTGGCTTCCTCGATCGCCCGGCGTAGCACGTGTTGGGCGTGGGCCGAATCGTCCACTCCGGCCACGATGATCACTTTGGTCCTCCTTTTTGAGCGATTCAGTTCATGAGGCCGCTACGGCTCAGTGGTCGAGCCGGCGGCAGCGGTCTCCTGGAGAGAAACGGCGATCTCGGCGGCCCAATCCCGTATTTGCCCCCAATCGCGGAAGTCGCCGTAGGGGGCTCGGAGGGCGCCAACGACGGCGCGTTCGGGGAAGCTGAGCAGGGTTTTGTCGAGCTTGCCCGCGAAAAGCCGGTGCTCACGCGCCTTGGTCAGATCCATCATTTGCTGTACGTCCACAGGTTCCTCGGTCGGCTTGGGCGGGTCCCCTATCGGCCCACTGGAAAAGAGCCAGACGGGTTTGTTCGCCAGCCTCTCTGCGATCCGCTGTGTCATCTCGATGGCGGGCTTCATCCAATGGCCGGCGTAAACGGCGCTTCCGACCACGATCGCGTCGCAATCGTCGATGCCGTCAATCTGTGCCGGTTCTCGGACGATGACCTCGAGGCCCCGGCTGGTCAGCTCTGAGGCGATGGCGTCGGCGATTCCGGCGGTCGCTCCGTGTTTGGAAGCGGCGCTTACTAGGACTTTCATTCTCTTCCCTTTCTGCTCGGCTACCCAGAGCCGCATTCACTTGACTAAGGGCTTCGCAAGGGCTTGACCATGCCCTCCGCTCAACCGTGGAAGCTTCCGGCGAGCGGGCCCCAGTGCGAGTCTGCAGAGAGGTTGGTCTGCAGTCGGGTGCTGGCCCGAGACCAGTAGGACATTCGTTCGTACTGCTCGGGGATCCTTCTCCCGCTGACCTCGGTGGGGTGGAGCCGAACCCACGTTGTCGGCTGCTGCCGGGGAACCCAATCCTCGAGCCCGATTGCCTCCAGCTTTCGAGTTTCCACCGGGTCGTGAACGGTTTCCGCCCGACCGCGGACGATCACACTCCAGCCCCCACGTTGGGCGGTATTCCAGCCGTCGGCCTCAAAACTCACCGCGGCTCCAATCCACACTGCGTCCATCTTTTCGCCCGCCGCAGTCCGGAAAACGATGGTCCCCTCAACGAAGCGAAACAACACTGGAAAGATCATCGGCTCACCCGCCGCGATCACGCCCAATCGGCCAATTGGCGTACTGGAGAGAAGCTCTTCACATTCTTTTCTGGCTAGCACGACCATCCCGCGACGGTCGGTGGGCGGTACAAAACTCATGCTTCTTCCTTTCCTTTGAGCCCAGTGTCCCGAAAATTTCGCTGAGCACTAGGGCCGACCGGCCCTAGGAGAAAGGCCGTTCCGCCCAAACGCTTTTGGTGACAGTCAAAAGGGCTCCCCTGAGGGGAGCCCTCTCCTTTGCCGCCTGAAGGCCTCCGGCTGGTCGACCGGCCGGCCTGGCTCAAGACATTTTGCTGCGAATCAGTTTGTTAATGGCCCCGAGGTTCGGCGCCCAGCCGACGCCGAACAATTTGCCCGAAATGACGGGACCTTCCGGGTTCCAGTAAGTGCTCTGTAGCCGCTCCATCGTCGGCATTCGGAAGTCATACGGCACGAAGTCGAAAACCTTTCCGTGCCACTTTCTTTCCGCCTTCGGTTTTCTGAGTTCTTGCACTATGGCCACCACTCCGATGACGGCCAGGAGCAATTGCCAAAGAGTTCTGAAGCTCGGTTTGCGCCGTTCGCGTTCCATCCGGCAACGCTATCCGAAAGCGACGAGCACTGCACACCCGCGGGGTGGCCCCGGGTTCCGACCTTGGCCGCTGGCTCCAGGGGTTGCTCGGGAGGCGTCACGTGGCCGATTTGCCTTCGACCACCTCATGGAACTGAAGCGACCGAGCGATCAAGACGCCCGCCTTCCAACCTGGTGCTCGACCGCCTTCTGGCGGCAGCAAGGCGCCGGCATCTACTCCGGCTCGAGTGAGCAGATATGAAATCACGGAATTCGAGTTCCACATCTCCCCCGCGTTCTCATCTGCTCTACCCCAAACCAGGGGCGGCACCGTGGCCACCAGGTCGATAACCTCGCGGGCCTGACCTTCGTCTTCGCTGAGGAGTTGCACCTCAACAGCCTCCGCGGCGTCTGAAATGACTCCACCCGACCAGCACCGCAGCTCATATCTGAAAGGCCGGAACCGAGCCAGTCGGTGACTGAAAACGGGCCCTTCGAGGACCACTCCTCTTGCGTGGAGATTGGCATCGGGGCTTGGCCAGGCGCTCTCCACGACGAAGCGGTTCTCCGACAGGCAAACCTCCAGAGCTGTGTGGTAGAGATCGAGTGGCTTCCTTCTCTCGCTCCGGGCCTTGAAAATCTCGTAAATCCGGCCGTTAAAGCGCACAAACCCCATACCACCGGCGCCAAGAGGCAACCACCAAAGGTAAATGCCAGCATCGGAGATTTTGCCGGCTTGACAGCCGCAAATCGACGTCATGGTGCATCGGCTCTGCTTCAACAGCTCCAGATCACTCACTCCAGACGAACCGGGTACTCCCGGATGTGGATGCGGCTCCCGTCTTTGGCTGAGAACTCCCACACGATGAGTGCGCCGAACTGATCACGGTCCACTTCATAAGGGACCTCAACAGACCATTCCCCCCAGCACCCGGTGCCGCAGCTGGCCCTGACGACATCCTCGAAAAGTGGCTCCCCATCGTCGTCGGTGAGCATGACCTGAGACACCGCTTCGAAGACGTTGCTGAGCCCGCTCACCTGGATTGGGCTGCTCACCGGCTCGCCCCAGGCAGGTCGATCGACGAAGATGGGGGGCAACAGGTCGAAGTAGTCATCTCGCTGCTGCGGCCCGTCGAGTTCGATTCCCTCCGCTGAGAAGACGGTCACCGACTCGCCCTCGATCTCGAATGCGACCGAGTGGATATCCGGGAGCCGGGTGAGGGTGTACACCACTTGGGCGAGGCGAGCAAACATGCCAAAACTGCCCCCGCCGTCGTCGAACTCGCCGCTCAGGTTCACCGTGGCCACACCATTCACGATGGAGCCGCCCAGGGCTTGCGTTTCCTCGGGGATTGCGGTCGAAATCGACGGGGTGCCGGCTGTCTCCTCTGGGGTGGGCCCAGCCAGCAGGACCTCAACGGCCTGCTGGGCTGAATTTCCTGACGAACTGACCTCTCGGTGCACCGGCACCAGGAAGGGTCCCGGTGGCTCTTCTCCCTCGAGTTGGTCGAGCAGGAAGTAGACCACCAATCCCGTGGACTCGGACGCGGTGGTGGTTGTCTGCGGCGCGGTGGTGGTCGACGGAGCCTGGGTTGTGGTTGTACTCACAGGTGCATCCGTCGTGATCGGCGGCGTGGTCGTCGAACGCTCGGCTCCTCCGCACGCCGCCGCCACGAGAGCCAAGACCGTCGTCCCCACAAAGAGCAACCCCGGGCGCCGCCCGATCATGCATGGAGAGTTAGCCCGCTGCCCTCCCTCTCCCCACCGCCCAAGCTTGGAGCTCATGCCGGACGGGCGGTTCTGACTCCGACGTCGCGGATCCCGAGGCCGATCAGGATGAACAAGAAGCCGATCAGGATCGCCATCCCGGCCACCCCAAAGGCGACCACGGACGTGAATAGAGACGCCTGGAGGAATGCCGCCGACTGGGCAACCTGTCGGCGAGGATCCTCGCGCTCGAGTTCCGCATAGCGGAGCCCGTCGGTCGCGTCCAGGGCGTGCTGATCGATGATCTGGGCTTCGCAATAGGCGCTGAAAGGCCCGTTGACCTCGTCACCGGCCAAGCAGGTCGCGTCGTCGGAGACCGTTATCTTCTGATCGCCGAGTGTGCGGCTCACCACTATCCAGGTAGCTGCCCCACCCACAATCAATACCAAGCCGATCAGGATCGACAGTATCGAGGCGGTTCTTCTCATCAGGGTCCTTTCTCACGTCGGGGTAACCACCTTGGCAGCCCGACCAACGAGTTTGTCTTGGGATTCCTAAGTCAAGCAAGGGGCCAGTAGCCCTTCGTTAGCTGCCGAATGGCCCTACCCCTCCCCGGTCAGGGCGAGCAAATTGCGAGGGTCCCCAACGCAGGGAGCCGCCATGAACGATTCGTCCAAAGTTTTCGACCGCCTGATCATCTTCTTGTGTGTAATTGGAGTGCTTGCGATGGCTGCGACTTTGGTAGTCGCCATCCGGGGTCCAGCGGCAGCGGCCGAGACCAGTGGCAGCATGGTCGATGTCTCTTTATCTGAGTTCTCAATCAGTGGTGATCTAAACGTTCCGGTAGGACCCGTTGCCCTGCGTGTGACCAACAATGGGACGGTCGCTCACAACCTCCGGTTAGAGAACGGACCCGCCACTCCTGACCTCGGTGCTGGAGAGAGTGCAGCCCTCGATCTGGGTGAGCTTCCAGCCGGCTCTTATCGGCTGTTTTGCACGATTCCCGGACATGAGTCCGCCGGTATGAGCGCCTCCCTCGCCGTAGGATCCGAGGGCGAACACGCCGGACATGGAACCACCGTTGACTATGCGGCCATGGACGCGGCAATGGTGCAAAGCATCCTCCAGTTTCCGTCGGCCACCACCGGGAGCGGCAATCAGCTGCTCGAACCGACGATTCTTGCCGATGGGACCAAGCAGTTCGAGATCACGGTCGCCATCACTCCATGGGAGGTAGAGCCTGGAAAAGTCGTCGATGCATGGACCTATAACGGCCAGGCACCCGGCCCGGCGATCAAAGTCGATGATGGCGACCGGGTGTCGGTGGTCGTCTCCAACGAGCTTCCCATGGGTACCGATGTTCACTTCCATGGGATCAAGCTCAGCAATGCCATGGATGGCGTATCACCTATCACTCAACCGCTGATCGAGCCCGGGGAAGCATTCGAATACCAGTTCACCGCAGAAGGTCCCGCGGTTGCCATGTATCACGCCCACCACCATGCCCAGTTGCAGGTCCCCAACGGGCTGTTCGGTACCTTGATCATCGGCGACTTGCCCTTACCGCTTGGTCGCACAATCGGCCGTCACGAGATACCAGGCGAGCTTGCGTTGTCCGCAGAGATACCCATGGTCCTCAACGACGCCGGTGTGATCGGTTACTCCCTCAACGGCAAATCCTTCCCTGCTACCGCCCCCCACGTCGTAGGCCTGAACGAGTGGTTCCTGGTCCACTACTACAACGAAGGTCTCCAAATCCATCCCATGCACCTCCACGGATTCCCCCAGCTCGTGGTTGCCAAAGATGGATTCCCTCTCGACGAGCCCTATTGGGTCGACACACTCAACGTAGCTCCAGGAGAGCGATTCTCTGTTCTCGTCCACGCCACCGAGCTGGGGACCTGGGTGTGGCATTGCCACATCCTCAACCACGTTGAGTCCGAAACCGGAATGTTTGGGATGGTCACCGCGGTGATCGTGGAGCCGTGAAGTGTTCGTCTACTACTTCGTGCACGTCGAAAAACCGTTCGAGGCAGTAGTCCGCGATCTCACCGACGCCCCCGGTCGGCTCACGGCTTGGGGACGGGTGGCCTACGAAGGATGGGACGAGCTCCGAACCCGCATCCACCCCAGCTTTCCGGCTCTCACCAAAGAGGTGGAGGTGACGGTGGGAAAGCTCCGGCAGCGGGGTGGAGCGACGACTGTTCCCATCTCGTGGAAAGCCACGGGTATCGGTGCCCTGTTCCCGGTGCTCGAAGCCGACCTGGTAGTGGAACGGATCGGTGCGGACCTGACCCAGATCACCCTCCAAGGGCGGTATCGACCCCCCTTTGGAGCCGTCGGTCGCCTGCTCGATGCCGCCCTCTTCCACAGGCTGGCGGAGGCATGCGTCAAGGACTTTCTCAACCGTCTGGCCGAGGCGGTTGGCGCACCCGGGGATGACGACTCGGGTGAGGCGCTATCCATGTCATCGAAGGTCTGAGCTTCCTCGTCGAACGGAGGGACGTTCTCCTCTAGTCCCACCCGGCGGCATCACCTTGGCTGGCGCGTAGAAAGGAGTTCTGTTGCTCAAGGTCGACGTAGGAAATCCGCCGGTGGCGCCGGGCCGTAGCGGCGCCCTCACGGCCGCAAGGGTCTTGCTGGCCTTCCTCGGATTGGCTGCCCTAGGCGGGGGATTGACGATGATGGGCGATCCCAGCGGGAGTTTGATCGGTATGCCTGCGGAGTGGATGGCGCGCGTGCCCCTGCTCGACGATTGGCTGGTGCCGGGATTGGTCCTCGCCATCTGGTTCGGGCTCGGCTCTTTGCTCACACTGGCGGGTATGACCTGGCGTTTTGAGTTGATGGGTACACGGTGGCTCCAGCGCTGGGGAGGAGGGCGACACTGGTCATGGGCCGCCACTGTCGTTCTCGGGATCACTCAGGTCGCTTGGATCGGAGTGGAATTGCTGTTGTTGCCCGAGACCATCTGGGTGCAGGCCCTCATGGCAGCGGTGGGAGCACTAATGGCGGTATTGATGTTCTTTCCCGGCGCCCGCCGCGCTCTGGTCCCGCAGGCGGCTCCGGCCCAGCGATAAGGACTTTCGACCATGGTCGGCGACGAAGAACCCGTAGACGCTTGGCCGATGAAAGGAGACACAAAGTGACTCAACTCGCGTCGCCGGCCGCGGAGCGAGCCCCTGCCCGGCTCCGTCGCAGCCAGAGCGACAAGGTAGTCGCCGGCGTCTGTGGCGGTCTCGGCCGCTACTTCGGGGTAGACCCGGTCTGGTTCCGGCTCGCATTCGTGATCCTCGCCATCGGTGGAGGGTCCGGTCTGTTGCTGTACCTGGTCGGGTGGCTGGCCATTCCCACCGAGTCGGGCGACATGGCTGGGACGACCGTCATCGCCCGGCACGGCACTCAGGGATCGCTCTTGGCCGGTCTGATCCTGGTGGGAGTGGGCTTGGTGTTCTTGGCGAACACGCTGGTCCCTTGGTTCAACCGCTTCATGTGGCCGGCGGCGGTCGTGGCCGCCGGGCTTGGACTCATCTATTCGGGGAGGAATCGTGCAAACGCTTGATGCCGCCCCTGCCACGAGCACTCCGTTGCTGTCGCAGAGGCGCAATAGATTCGGTGCAACTTTGCTGGGCGCGATTCTGCTTGTGCTCGGCGGCCTTTGGGCCCTCGACGTAGCCGACGCCATCGACATCCGGGCCACCGTTGTGGTACCGGCCGTTTTGGCTGTCCTGGGCCTCGGCCTAATTGTTGGCGCCGCCAACGGCCCGCACAGCGGGCTCATAGTGGCTGGAGTATTTCTCTCGCTCGCCGTCGTGGCGGCGGCGGCGGTTCCCACTCCCTTTGCCGGGGGCATGGGTGATCGCCGGTTCGTCGTTACGGAGCAATCGCAACTGCGGTCCGCCTATCAGGTCGGTGTCGGGAATCTGGTTCTCGATCTGAACGAGATCCACCTGTCTCAAGCGAAGTCGGTTTCGATCTCGGTTGGGGCCGGCGAGCTATCCGTTCTACTACCTGACGAAATCCCCGTGCGCATCAATGCCACTTCCGGCGCAGGTGAAATCAATCTCCTGGGTCAGCGAACCGACGGCGTTGCAGTCTCCAGGGAATATCAAAGCGATGGGTACGCGGCGTCGGATGTCCGGTTGAACCTGGACCTCAACGTTGGTGCCGGATCGATTGAGGTGAAACGATGAAGCTTCATATCGGGACTCTGTTCGCAGGGTTGGTCTACCTGATTATTGGTTTGGTCTTCCTCGCCGAGGCAGCTGGATGGTGGACCTTTCAATGGTCGGACCTGCGTTTAATCGGACCACTCGCCCTCGTCTTGATCGGGCTTGCGGTCTTGGTCGGAACGATGACCCGGAAGAGTCCGACGGACTAGGAAAGATCCGCCCTCCTAGTTGTCGCCAGGAGGGGCCCCGCCCCAGTGCGGGGCCCCTCCATTTTTCAGGCCCGGACCCGAGATGGAAAGCACGTTGGCCTCATCTTCTCGAGTAAAGACAGTTGCCCGAGTAGTCCCCGGATACGGACTAAGGCCTCTATCTGCGGCCATCAGAGTCTCAAAAGATGTTGGCCGAAAGGAGACATTTGTGAACAGGGCAAGACTCTTATTTGGAGCTGTTGTGATCGCTCTTGGCACGTTGCTACTCCTCGATTACACCGAGGTGCTCGACGCAGGTGAAGTCATCGGCAGCTGGTGGCCAGTAGTGCTGATCGCCGCCGGCCTATTGGCCCTCACGGCTAATCCTCGGCATTGGATCGGACCGACGCTGATAACAGGTCTGGGTGGCGTGCTGTTGCTAAGGACCACCGAAGTCGTGGATACATTGAAAGTTGTCGGCCCGGCGATCCTGGTGGTGCTTGGCGTCATCGTCATCTTCGGGAGGGGATTCACGCCCCGATCAGTAGCAAGCCAGAACCGAATCAACAGCTTCAACGTGTTCTCCGGCTCCGAACTCGCATCGACATCAGAGCACTTCGAGGGCGGCTCGATCGGTGCACTCTTTGGCGGGGCCGAAGTCGACCTCCGAGATGCCAAGCCGGCACCTGGTGCCGAACTAGATGTCTTTGTGGCCTTCGGTGGAGCCGAAATCAAGGTGCCCGAGGGCTGGAACGTGGTCACTCACGGAATGCCGATCTTTGGCGGCTTCGACAACGTAACCGCTAGAGAGAGGGTCACTGCCGGCGCCCCGACGCTCGACGTCAATGCGACCGTCATCTTCGGAGGCCTCGAAGTCAAGCATTGAAGCTCAAGTTCTCGGCGGCCCGCCCAAACGGGGTGGGCCGCCGATTTGTGTGTGAAGGCCGGCCCGATCACCTGCCTTACACCGGCAGGATCACTTTTACGGTCGTGCCCTGGCCGGACCGACTCCGAATTGTGGACTCGCCGCCTGACTTTTCGGCCCTCCAGCGGATATTGGAAAGGCCCATGCCTTCTCGGGCGCCGCCGACGTCAAAGCCCTTCCCTTTGTCCTCCACTTCAATGTGAAGAAAGCCCCCGCTCTTTCCGATGCTCACCCGCACTATGTCCGCCTTGGAGTGGCGCAAAGCGTTGCTTGTGGCCTCGCGCACGATCTGGATGACATCG
This sequence comes from Acidimicrobiia bacterium, assembly GCA_035253825.1. Classification (GTDB taxonomy): domain Bacteria; phylum Actinomycetota; class Acidimicrobiia; order Spongiisociales; family ZC4RG35; genus JACCTH01. Next base: position 80,594 of record DATFBM010000012.1, read on the forward strand.
TCGATCAGTTCACCTGAGATCGCGTCACCGTCTGCTTCTAGCTCGGGACCAACGTCGACTGTGACAGTGGTTTCGTACGGATCCGATAGCTGTCGGACGAGACGCGTTATGTCGGACGCAAGACTCCGAACGTTCCACGCCGGCGGGCGGAGGTCAAAGATGAGCTTGCGCAACGAGGCGATCGCGTCGTCCAGACGCTGCACCGCGTCGTCGAGGTCGTTGCGCTCTCGCTCATTCTCGGAGCGAAGAGCCATGCCTTGGAGCAGTAGGCCGACCGCGAAGATGTCTTGGATGATGGCGTCATGGAGATCGCGGGCGATCCGCTCGCGATCATCAACGACGGCCAGTCTTCGTAATCGCTGGTGGGTTCGAACGTTTGAGATCGCCGAACCCGCTATCACCGCAAGCGCCTCGACCAGCATCTCGTCTTCCTCCGTGAAGCCGCTCGGCTTTTCGGTCAAGTAGAGGTTCCCGAACACCCGGTCACCGCTCCGGACGGGAACACCGAGGAACGAGCTCATCGGCGGGTGGTGAGGCGGAAATCCCGACGAGTCGGGGTGATCCTGCAATCGATTCAGGCGGATCGTCCTGGCCGAATGGATCAATGTGCCGAGAACCCCTCGCCCCACCGGAAGCTGACCGATACGTTCGGCTACGCCGGGGTCGAGGCCGACGTGGAGGAACTCGACCAGAGTGCCCTGCTCGCCGATGACCCCGAGCGCGGCATAGCGGGCGCCAGTGGTCTCACGAGCTAGCTCGACCGTACTCATGAGGAGGGCAGCTAGGTCAGAGTGGGCGGTCACAACCGCGGCCCCCTCGACCAGCGTTACCAGCTTGTCAGATGAGATGCCGGTCACACCCTCAGACTATTGACTCGGCTCTGTGGGGTTATCGTGGCTCGGTGAAAATTCTGCTGGTGGACGATCACGAGATCGTTCGCCGTGGGATCCGTGGACTCTTGGAAGGACAGGAAGACTTCACTGTGGTCGGCGAGGCGGCCAGCGCCGCCGAAGCGGTTCGGCGGACCGGATTCGACTCGCCGGATCTGGTGATCATGGACGTTCGGCTTCCCGACGCATCGGGCGTAGAAGCCTGCCGAGACATCCGATCCGGATTCCCAGATGTCAAGGTGTTGATGCTTACCTCGTATGCTGACGAGGAGGCCCTGATGTCTGCAATCCTGGCCGGGGCTTCTGGCTACCTGCTGAAGCGAATCGACTCCGCGGAGCTGATCGAGAGCGTTCGCAAAGTCGGTCGGGGTGAATCGCTCCTCGATCCGGAGATGGTGACCAAACTCTTCAGCCGCCTGCGTGGCGGAGCCCCTTCCGACCCGCTCCTCTCCAGGCTCTCGGAGCAAGAGCGCAGGATCCTCGATCTGATCGCGGCGGGTCGAACCAACCGCCAAATCGCCGAGGACATGTTCCTGGCCGAGAAGACGGTGAAGAACTACGTCTCCAACTTGCTCGGCAAGCTTGGGATGGCGAGGCGCTCCGAGGCCGCGGCCTATGTGGCGCGGGTGACCTCAGGAACCCCCAGCGACCCACCCGAGGAGTGGAAGTCTTGAGCCGCTCACGCAGATAATCAGGCGCAAGCCGCCGAGGGGATCTCAGGAGTAGGACTACCAGGTCTTGGTCAGCGGCCGGGCAACTGGCCGGGACACACGAACCCGGTAATCAACTGCCACGCACTCCGAAGGCATTGCCAAAACCGGGTTTAGGTCGAGCTCTGCGACAGCAGGGAGATCAAGGCCGAGACGGGCGAGCCGGTGTACCAGGTCCACGAGCGTGGCGGGGTCGGCTGCGGTAGCCCCGCGATAGCCACGAACCAAGACCCCTGCCTTACCGCCGCTTATCAGCTCCTCTGCATCGATGTCGGTCAACGGCGCGATCTTGAAGGATGCTTCGCCAATCAGCTCGGCAAACACACCGCCTGGTCCGAATGCGACCAGCGGACCGAAGACCGGATCCTGGACCAGGCCGGCGAGAAGCTCGACACCTCCCTTGACCATGGTCTGCACGACCAGCGGTCCACCGATGCGTTCGGCTGCGGCGCGAATAACCTCATCGCTTCCTAATTCGAGGGCGACACCTCCCAGGTCCGTTTTGTGCACCCCTGCAGCGCCGGTCTTGATCGCAACCGGAAAACCCAGCTCTCGCGCAGCTGCCACCGCCTCATCGGCCGAGGACACCTGTCGCTCCGCTACTAGCGGAAGGCCGTAAGCGAGCAAGAGCTTGCGGGCCGCGGGTGCCTCGAGCCAGCACTCATCCCGCTCACGCAGGGCTTCGTCGATCACGGCCTGAGCAACGGAGCGGTCAATGTTCGCAAGACTGGGAACGGATCCCAGCGGGCGTCGCAGCCAATCGGCACGTTCGGCGGCCCGCCCAAGGGCGCGGGCGGCGGATTCCGGATACGTGAAAGCGGCTGCGGCACTCCGATCAGAGCGCAGAGCTTTGGGGATGCCCTCAGCACTCATCACGACTGCCAAAACCGGTTTGGCTTGACTCTGCGCTCTATCGGCAATAGCCGACGCAACCGCGTCGGCACCCGCGCTCACCGCCGGCACGAAGAGCACGATCACTGCGTCGACTGCCGGGTCCGCGAGGACATGTGGTAGTACCGAGCTGTAGGACGCTTCGGTGGCAGATCCCAGCATGTCGATGGGATTCCCGAGGCTCGCCTCGGGCGGAAGGAGAGGACGGAGCGATTCAAGCGTCGCCTCGCCGAGTGGAGGTAGCTCCAACCCGGCGGCGTCGCAGGCGTCGGCACAGAGAATGCCCAAACCTCCGGCGTTGGTCATCACCGCCACTCGGCGACCGAGGGGAAGCGGCTGCGCCGATAACAGTGAAGCGACATCGATCAATTCCTCGAGTGATTCGGTGCGAATCACGCCGGCTTGCTGGAAGAGCGCATTGACCGCCGCCTCGGAACCAGCGAGGGCTGCGGTGTGGGAACTCGCGGCTCTCGCTCCGGCTCCGGTCGAGCCGCTTTTTACGGCCAGAATCGGCTTTCGCCGCGCCACCCGCCTGGCGATCGAAGCAAATCGGCGCGGGTTACCAAAGCTCTCCAGGTAGAGGAGGATGACGTCGGTGGCGGGATCATCCTCCCACCACTCGAGCAAGTCATTCGAGGAAATGTCCGCTTTGTTCCCGATCGAGACAAACGCCGAAAGGCCAAGGCCCCGGGAATGGGCCGCTTCGAGGAGGGCGAGGCCCAGGGCGCCGCTTTGGGACGAGAAACCGATGTTGCCAGGCGGGGCCGAGCGAGCGGCAAAAGTGGCATTGAGCCGAGTCGACGCTGACGTAATTCCGAGACAGTTCGGACCCAACAGGCGCGCCCCGTAGGCCCGGATCAATCCCAACAACTCTTGTTGTCGATGCTCTCCCTCTGATCCAACCTCGGCGAAGCCTGCCGAGATAACACAAACGGCTCGCACCCCGGTCTGCAAAGCGGACTCAACACTTTCAATGACCGATCTCGCCGGGACTGCGACCACCGCCAGGTCGACGGTCTCCGGGATCTCCGCCATGGACTCGTAGCCCCTCACTCCCGCCACCGGAGATCCGTCGCGATTTACCGGATAGACGGCCCCCGCGAACTCACTTTCGAGGATATTGCGGAAGAGCTCCCCTCCGATCGTGCCCCGGCGAGCCGAGGCGCCAATGACGGCGACGGCTCGGGCCTCGAAAAAGGGTCGGAGAGATGCCACGACCGCCCCGTGATCACGGCTCTCGACCTGGGACGAATATCGGGAAGTCGTTGCTATCGGAAAGATCATTTCGACCTCGCCCCCGGATGCCACCCGACTGACCTCGAATCCGATACCTTCGAAGACCTGAATCATCTCGCGGTTTTCGGCCATGACCTCGCCGATGAAGTACTCGATGCCCTCGGCAGCGGCCCGCCCGGCGAGTTGCTCGAGGAGCCTCGTCCCTATTCCTCGTCCTTGATGCGAATCGGCTACGGACACGGCGAACTCTGCACGCCGCGGATCGCGCAAACGCACGTAGTTCGCCAACGCCACAATTCGCTCCGCACCCGATTCTGCGGCTGAACCGAGCAAAGCTCCGGTGTTCGTCCAGTCGGATGCGAGCACCGGGTCGACCAACCTGTGATCGACCTTCGGAAAGCCGTGAAACCGGTAGTACAGGCTCTGCCGAGAGAGGGCTCTGTAGAAATCGAGCAAGCCCTCGCGGTCCGCAGAAGTTGGAGCTCGGAGCCGCAACGTGCGACCGTCGCGCAAGATGACGTCGATGGGCTGATCGATGGCAGCGTTTCTGGTCACCGAGCCGTCCTTTCTAGGTAGAGGAACAAGATCGCGGCGTGGGTCGCAGGCAAAGGGTCGAACGGCCCTCTCCGAGGGGACCTTTGAACCTGATCACCTCTGCCTGGTTAGAGGATGATTGCAGTCAGAAGGGAGATACGAAGATGCTGGTAGGAGATGCCATGAGAAGCCCAGTCGACACGTGTTCGATCGACACCACCGTTGCGCAGGCAGCGAGGCGTATGACAGAGGACGATCAGGGGGCGATGCCAGTCACTCTCCATGGGTCGCTCATCGGGATCATCACCGAACGTGACGTTCTTAGGTCCGTCGGTCGGGGTGAGAACCCGGGAGGGACAAAGGTCAAGTACTTGATGACTCCGGATCCAGATCATCTCAGGCCCGACGTGAAAATTGAAGATGCCGCGGACTGGATGCTCGCTGCCGGCTATCGACATCTGCCTGTCGTCGAAGACGGCCAGGTACTTGGCATTCTGAGCGTTAAGGACGTGCTGTGGGCGCTCACCGGTAGGAGTGCCGACTTCGTTCAGCCGTTATGACGACTCCGGCACCCCAGGCAATCGCCTCGAAGTCCCACGGCAGGCTGAGCTGACATTGGTAGGAACGCGACCCAACGTCTGGTGTCACGATCCAGCTCATAGACACTTCCGCCCTGGCTGCATGGGAGACATAGCCATGCAATGCTTGGGAGAAAGCGAAAAGGCCGGTCGACCAACCTGATTGGGAGCCGCCAACCGAGGAAAGCGGAGACATGATGAGAGGACGAGGACCGGCAGGGATAGCAGCGGCTCTGCTGATGATGACGGCGTGCCAAGGCCAGGGAGTCGTATCAACAACAGAACCGACCCCGACCGGCGCACTCACGACCAGTGCACCCGCGGCAAGTGCTCAGGATGGCGATCTGGAGGTGATCGAAGCCGGCGTGGCTGCCTTCTACTCAGGGGACGCGGAGCGAGCCGCCGAGCTATTCGAGCTCGCCGACCGCACCGACGACCAGATACGGGCAGAGTCGGCCTATCAAGCGGCCATCGGTGGGCGATTGAGCCTGAGCTGCTCGAGGACCTCGGCCGGGAATTTCAGCTGCCTTACGCCCTACCAGAACGCGATGACAGACGCGATCGGCGAGGGCGGCGGCCATGACACGTGGCCGGTCATGGTCGAAGACGGAGTGATAACGGAATTCGGATTCACCGAACACACGGGGATGGTGATCGAGATGGGCGCCTTCCTCGCCAGCCAAGGTCGCCTCGCGGGTTATGAAGACTGCGTCTTCGGCCCCTTTCCAGAGTCGTGTGCCAAGATCCAGCTCGAAAACCTTGACGACTGGGTCGAATGGCGCCAAGACGTCGAGCCGATCGACCAGGTGACGATCGCATTGGAGTCCTGGTACGGAGGAAACTGTCAGGTAGCCCTGTTCCTCGCCGGCACCGACTTCGGTAACGACGGGGTTTGCTCGACATCGTCGGGGCCAGCCCAGTCGATCGAATACGAGTCGACCCTGGGAGCGCAGGTCTCCATCGAAAACTGTGAGACCACATCTGCTGGAGGCGACACGACCCGCCTCTCATGCGAGGTGCACTACTCGAACGCCATGAACGGCGCCGTGGGCAAGCCACCCTCGGTCACGGCTCGAGCATTCGATGTCTGGTTCGCCGGATTGGTCGGCCTGCCCCCTGACTTTCAGCCGTGGTATGAAAGTGATTACCCGGAGGACACCGAGCTGCGTGAGAGCTTCAGGCTGTTCGCCGAAGATGGTCAACTGAGCGCTGAATATGCGACCGCGGGATGCGCATCCGCACGGACGGCCGAGTGCGCCAACCTCATCATGGACAACCTCGACGCCTGGGCCGCCTGGTACCAGGCGAACGGCTGACCTAGCTGACCCGCTCGGCCTGACCGGAGCTACCGATCGTCGTGACCTCTTAGGGTCTTTGGGCTCTGCCTACCCAACTGGAGGTGGGTTACGGGTGCAGAGGAGGTGACAGTATTTGGTACCGGCACGGAATGGGTTGGTGGGGTTGGTTGATGATGGCCGCCTTTTGGGTCTTGGTTGCCCTGCTCATCGTCTGAGCGATGCGCTCCAGCACGACAGGCTCGTCGACGGAGACGAGGGAGAAAGATCCTCGAGGAGTCCTCGACAAGCGTTTCGCCAGACGCGAAATCGAGGCTGAGGAGTATCAAGAGCGGCGCGCAACACTCGAGACTCAGCGACGAAGGTGAGGCTGGCCGACACGCTCGATGTCGACCGGGTCCATTGAGGTCTGACGGGCCGTCTCGGCTGGCAGACCGATAGGAGGATGGCTTGACGGCTGTCGTCCCATTCAGGACGGGGGATTCGCGTTGAGCGCACAAAGGCGATGGCCGGCCACGAGATCCTCGTTTCCGCAGTCCACTTGTCGATGGGTTCGATCTTCGCCATGTCGGAGAGGTGCCGAAGCCGTAGAAGAAGTGGAGGAGGTTCTCGCGCCTCCAGCGTGGGGCAAGGGTCATTCGGCCCTACGCAGAGCAAGACGTTGGGCGGAAAGTCAGGCATGGACCGCTTGCCTGCCGATGACCTGATCTGGATCTACTCCGATGACCTAGGCAACCCCATGTATACCGGGGCGCTCCTCATTCTGGACGGGGACAATCTCCACGACTCCCGTGGTCGGTTCCGATTGGTGGCCGTTCGGCGAATGATCGAGCAAAGGCTCTACCTGGTCCCTCGCTTCCGCCAGGTGATTCATCGACCCCGGTTCGGATTGGGCACACCGCTATGGATCGATGCCCATACCTTCGACGTGGCAGATCACGTCCGGATACGCAGACTGAGCGTTCTGACCGGCGACGAGGACCTTCTCGAGGCGTGCGAAGAGTTGCTTCGGGGCGAACTGGACAGCTCCAAGCCGCTTTGGGAGATGTGGTTCATATTGGGGATGGAAGCGGGGCGGGTAGCCCTGCTCATCAAAGTCCATCACGCGATTGCCGATGGAACGAGGGGACTGGCCATCCTCGCGGCCTTCGTGGGGACCGAGCCTGAATTCGCCTCACCTTCCCACCAGGCTTGGATACCAGCGCGGCCGCCGTCCAATTCCTACCTACTCGGGGACAACGTACGCCGGCGTCTCCGTGGGCTGAGACGGAAACTGTCGCATCTGGCGCATCCGATCAGTGGGCTGCGGAGGGTCCGTGGGGCTTGGCCATTCATTGCAGAGGTGTTCGCTGCCCGTGCTCCACAGACCAGCCTGAATCGGACCGTAGGTCGTAATCGCAGGATGGCTTTGTCCCGGGGGAGTCTCGGAAGCTACCGAGCGATCGCTCAAGTCCGTGGTGCCAAGATCAATGATGTCCTCTTGTCTGCTGTCGCCGGAGGTCTGCGCGACCTTCTGAGCAGCCGCCACGAGCTCGTCGACGACCTGGTACTGCGAGCGATGGTCCCGGTCTCCCTGAACTCAGATGGTCTTGCGCGCGGGAATGTCACTTCGGGGATGGTTGTTCCCTTGCCATTAGGAGAGGCAGACCCTGTTCGCAGGCTCGAGATGATCGCCGCGGAGACCGCGATACTAAAGACGAAGGCCCGTCCCACTCTCGGCCTCATCTTTCGATCGCAGCTCGCTCAGAAGGCTCTCTTGCGCGTGTTCCGACGGCAACGATTCGAAAATCTGTACGTCACCAACGTCCCCGGCCCACCGGTTCCCTTGTCCTTCCTTGGGACCGAGGTCCAGGAGATCTTTCCCATCGTGCCCACAGGGGGGAACGTGACCCTCGGCATCGGAGCACTCTCCTACGCCGGTCAGCTCAACGTCACCGCGGTCGCCGACAGCGAGCTCTGCCCCGATCTCCATGTCTTTGTGAAGGGGTTCGAACAGTCTCTCGGCGCCTTGGCAGATTCGACTCTGGTCGAGTCAACATGACCCGTCGACCAACGTGGTGACGGGAGGACGGGTGTGGCGGAATTGACCGGAATGAGCCCGTGAGTCATGCGGTCACGCTGGTCCCGTGGGAGTTCAGGCGCCAACCCGTATCGAGTCGCCGGTTTGCACGCCGTCTGTGGTCACGCTCCAACCATGGCTTCGGAAGGCCAGTCCAACCAGAGCAATGAGACGATAAGAGCAGCATTGATCACCTGGATCGGAATGAACCAGGGATGAAAGAACAGGATCATGAGCAGGAACGAAAAAGCCAGGGCTGCCACTGCTATGAGCCGCCACCACGAACCTGTCAACCAAAGTCCAACGCCTCCCACCACAAGCAGCACCGCGGCCGCCAACGCCAGGGTCACGGCCAAGCCCCTCTGCTCGCCCACCAGCCAGGACCGACCGGCGTCGAAAGGAGCGTCAGGCTTGACGGGCGAAAGCCACATCGCCAGATGGACGCCGCCGTGAGCAATGAGAAAGGCGATGAATATGAAACGCCACATAACAGAACCTTCTTTTCGGGAGCCTCATCCTCGAGGCGTAAAAAATGATGTCCGGGACAAGTGGGGCATGGTTAGGGGCAAAAGTCCTCAAGCTTGAGCTTTCAGTCGACGCAGCTAGTTTCACTCCGTGTCTGCTTCAGTTCGGCTCAAAAGTAGAGGAGACGCAAACCCTCTTCAGACTTCTCTGGGGACCTTGCCGGTGAGCGCGAGGACGAAACGCATCACCTTGTGTCCCGGATCAGCGGTGGGGTCGAACATGCAGGGACAACCTCCATCGATCACCGACATGCCATGGCCCCGCCCGTACTCGGTGGCCGTATCCGAGACGCTCCCTTCACCGAACGAGCGGTGCATCCACGCGTGCTTAACCCCCAGATCGGATGCCTCCCGCATAGTGTCCTCAGCAATCTCGGGACGAGTCCCGATCACGACCGCATCCACACCGCCAGGGATCGACTTCAGATCCTTAAAACAGGGATCACCCTCCAGGATCTCGGCGTTCGGATTGACGGCGAACACCTCATAGCCACGGTCGCGCAGCCGCTGGTAGACGACGTTGCTCCCATGTCCCTTCGGGTTCCTCGACACTCCCGTTACGGCTATCCGCTTGTTGGACAGAAACTCAGCCGCCGCTTCCTTAATTGTCGACATGACTCGCTCCTTCCGATCGCGTCCGAGCTGAACTTTGTTGGTTGACCCCCATCACTGCCAGTCCGATCGCAACCTGAATAGGGGCATTGGTCACCAAGTCCAGGTCATGGGCCAAGGGGCTAAGCCACGCCGGCCCGACGGTCCCGACCAGCTGTCACGGGCGGGAACGGCATGGACACAGCGAGAGATCAAACACCGGAACAGGGCGGACGACGACTGAGCAAGCACAGCCTCCTCGAGGCGAGGACCGCGACCGCTGGGCATCACTTCGGCATCAGACGGCTTAGCCGGAACGATCGAACGCCCACCAGAAAAGCCGAAGCCCCCTGCTGCGCAGGGGGCTTAATGCAGTAGCGGGGGCGGGATTTGAACCCGGCTCATTCGCTGGCTTCCCAGCAGGCCACCTTACGCGGCTTATGTCAACATTCGCGGGCTCGCACTCCCGGTATCAAAGCATCAACCCCCATCGAAGGAACGTTGGTCGCCACAAACACCGATCTCTGATTGGCTCACAGCCCGGCCGAGGTCGTTGTCTTGCTCTCCGACTCCGAACGGCTCGACGCGGGTACTGTTAGAGGCCGTCGGCTCCTTCGCATCCGGTAACGGATTAGGAGAACGGCTGCTATCCCGGGGATCAACCCGAGGAGCACCTCGTCGAACGACAGACCGTCGATGTTCGGCTGCAGTTCCGCCTCCGTCGCCCATCCAAACCAGACTTCACTGATGACGAGGCCGAGCACGAAATACCCCGCCGTTGCGTAAAGCCACGTCCAACGGTGCGCTGCCCAGCCCATCATGAGCTGAGCGATTAGGCCGAAGGCGAGCGACATAAGTAGGAGAACTTGCAGACCTGTATTCCCGAGGTCCCATTGCACGGCGCACCTCCTTTCCACGAAACGGCGCCCAGACCATCCGTCCTTCGATCATCGCGAGATCGAGGAATGGGGGTAGAGGCGTAAGGCCTTAAGCGAAGCCAAATGGCGACGGGCTGGGGCGTTTGTCTTCATGCTGTCTTCAGTCGTGCCAGTGGTTGTTGCTAGCATGAGAGTCCCGCCAGACAAATTCCTGACCGCCCACAGGTGCGGGTGAGTGCGTTGTGGAAGACGGCTACAACTGGGCGACCGAGGTGGCCGGCCGCGGGGACGTGATCGGGTCGGCGTGGCGGTGCACGACCTTCCACCCCTCGTCCTCGCGACGAAAGATCATCGTGACACGCAGCGAGATGGGGCTGACCTCATCAGCTCCGCCGAGCTTCGCCTGCGCGCGCTCGATCTGCACGACGTAGCCGAGGTCTGGGGTGGTGTAGCGAGACACCTCCTCGACCGCTCGAAGCGAGCCGTCGCTCACCTGCGCAGCGGCCATCGCGACGGCCTCGTTGACGGCTGCCCAGCCGCGAACCGGAGGGCCGAGCGGGTTGGCGAGCGTGACGTCGTCCTTGGGCGAGAAGTAGGCGGCGTTCGTTGTGTGGTCACCATGGAGGAAGGCGGGCAATGCCCGGGAACGGAACGCCTCGACGGCGCTGTCAAATGTGTCTGCACTCGTGGCATTGAAGGTGTTCATGCCGCCACCCTATGGAGGCGCCCCGCCCACGTCGTCCGAAGAATTACGTAACTTCGACCTGGGCCATGAGCCCGTGCTCATGCGCCCATACAGTCAGTTGGCCTCGGGAGCCGAACCCGAGCTTCGTGAGAATCCGGTCGACGTGTGTCTCCACCGTCCGCACGGAGAGCACCAACCTCTCCGCGATATCCCGGTTGGTCAGGCCAGCCGCCACCAGCTCGGCCACCTCAGTCTCCCGACGGGTGAGGCCCTGCCATGGCGCTTGGATGTCATCGGCGAGCACGGCTGCGACCGCCTGGTCGACCGTCATGCCGCGACCATCGCCGCGGACGGCCTCAGACACGGCGGCGCCCAGCTTGGAGCGCACCGGAGCCAGCAGCTGTTCGGTCAGAAGGCGCAGTGGCGGCGGCCCCGTCACCTCATGGACACGCTCGAACTCGTCGCGGACGCCCGTCAGCCGTAGCGCCAGCCGCGGCCGCGAGGTCGCCAGCGCCAACATGACCAGCGCCCCCAGCCCGAGGGAGATGCCGAATCGGTCGCCGCTCTCGACGACCGCGGGTACACCCTCAGCCAGAGCCGCCCGCGCCGCAGCGAGGTTGTCAGCACGGAGGTGGGCGATACCCAGCACCTGCAGCGTGCGCGCACGCACGTTGGTGAGGTCAAGGTCACGGCAGAGCTCGGCACAGGGCTCCAAGATGGCGCATGCGACCTCCGGAGGCGCGGAAATGGACGCACCTGCTCCTAGTAGCAGCGACGCCACCGCCACTCCCTTCCGGTCGCCCGCGGCCTCGAAGATCGACTTCGCCGTCCCGACCAGTTGGGCGGCGGCATCCATGTCCCCGGCCGAGAGCTCTAGCCGACCTCGAGTCAGCAGGGCGGTGCCCTCGCCCACCCGGTCCCCGATGGAGCGGGCGATCTCGAGACTCTCGGCAAGGATGTCTTCGGACGGCTCCCCTTGATCCTGCGCAAGCCAGGCAGACCCGTTGAGGGCGGCAACACGGTCTGGCGTTCGCTTGGGAACGAGGTTGAGCACGTCCCGCAGCCGGCGTCGGCCCTCAGCGAAGTGGCCGCGAATCGCCCAGAACGCGCTGAGCTTTGCCACCATATGCAGCGCGGCGAGCGGATCGTTCTCCTGCAGCCAGTCGAGTGCAGCCCGGATATTGTCGTGCTCTGCGTCGAGCCCGGCCAGGTACTCGTTCGACTGCCATATGGGCGGGCGATCCAGCGGCTCGACCTTCTGCGCGAAGACCCTCGCGTGCGCCTCCGAGATCTGCCGTGACTCCCGATGGAGCTTCAGTTGTTCGACCGCGAACTCGCGAACCGTCTCCAGCATCGCGTACCGTGCCAGGTCGGGTAGCGGTCGCAGCAGGCTGTGGTCGACGAGTTCCTGAACGGCGCTGACCACATCGGTAACGCGGTCTGTGACGACGGCTTCGAGATCGACCAACGCCGCCCCGCCCCGGAACGCTGCGCACACCGCGAAGACCTCCTGCGCCGCCGCGCTCAGCAGATCGTGGCTCCAAGCGATTGTCGAACGCAGAGTCTGCTGTCGATCGGGCAGATCGGGCCCACCACCAACGAGCAGATCCAGCGACTGGTCCAACCTGGCCAGCAGGGCCTCGGGCGGAAGCACCCGCGTGCGCGCCGCCGCCAGCTCGATCGCCAGCGGCAGGCCGTCAAGTCGTTGCGCGATGGCGCCCACGGTCGAGGCGTCGGCGGTGAAGTCGGGCATGAGCGATCGTGCCCGCGCGATGAACAGCGCAACGGCGTCGGAATCGACGGGCAGCGGCGGCACCGTGAAGAGCTGCTCGCCGGTCAGATGCAGCGGGGCACGGCTCGTGACCACCACGTGTGTCCCGCCGCCCGCCCCAACGAGCTCAGAGACGACACCGGCTCCGTCGAGCAGATGCTCGAAATTGTCCAAGACCAGCAGCATGTCGCGCTCGGCGAGATAGTCGGCGAGACGTTGGACGAGGGGGCGGCCGCCCGAGTCCTGTAATCCCAGCCGCTCCGCAACGGTCGGCACGATCAAAGCCGGATCGTGGATTGGCGCCAACGGCACAAACACGGCGCCGTCGCCAAACTCGTCGCTCACCCGCTCGGCCAATTCGATGGCGAGCCGAGTTTTGCCACTGCCGCCAGGCCCGGTGAGCGTAATGAGCTGGCGCTCGCGCAGCAGCACAGCCAGATCGGCGAGCGTACCTACGCGACCCACGAAGCTGCTGAGCGGCCGCGGCACGCGCATGACCAACTGTACGCCGGAGTCACGCTGGCAGGACTCGTTAGCGACGTTCGGCAGCGGGCCAGCACGTCTGCACAAGGGGTGGTAGCGGGGGCGGGATTTGAACCCGCGACCTTCGGGTTATGAGCCAGACGTGGATGCAAGGAGGCTCTTAGCGAGGATTCGCTTGGCTTCCGCGACCTCGACGGAATCGAGCATTGCGCCAGCGATCGCCCTATTCACCAACCCGCGTTTCAGCAAGTCACGACAAAATGCCAGGTCCTTCGGACGTGCCGCCAGCGCTTTGGAGACCCAGAGATCTTCGGGCGAAAGGCACCACGCGACGATGCCGTTGGTCGCAGGCGTTTCGAACCGTATAAGCCTCGCCTGCCATCCGGGGGGAAGGATGGCGGTGTCGATCGAGACACCTTGCGCATAGAAGCCAAAAGTCTGATGGAACAACGACGCCTCTCCGATCGACCCGTCGACGAGATCGGCCAAAGCTCCGTCTGGATCATCGCGGAAGGCGATGTCGGCTTCAACCGATTGGAGCGCCACCCTGGGAATGTCGGTTTCCATAAAGGCATGTGTCGCCTGGCTGCCGATGACGATGACCTCCTCAATGCCGACGACAGCGGCTGCTGCCCGCACCGCATGCTCGAACTCAGACCTCCTCAACTCATCCTCGCTGCTGGCGGAAGGTCTGATACACCTCGGCGCGCTCCGCCGCGGTCAGCACACCCGCGAAAGGAGTCACGGCGCGTAGTTCCCGAAACTCGGGCGACGGATCAATGAGTGCCGCGGCGATGTCCTCGACTCCCCTCCCGAGGATCGACGCCCACCGATCCAAGCTTCCCTTGACATGAGGATGCAATTGACGCATCCGCCGAAGATTGGCTCGTGCGAGTCGGAGCACCCCCTCAGGATCATCTCGAAGCCGTTGCGCGATCCGGCTGTGTAACAGCAGACTCCGCTGATCCTCACGCGTGAGCGCTGGAACCAGACCGATCGAGAGATCAAACCCTGCAGCCGCCGCCAGCCTTTCGAGGGTTGCAAAGCCGGGAACCTTGCAACCCGACTCATAGGCGGCGATCGTCGGTTGCGACGTCCCAGCCGCGCGAGCTAAGGAAGCCTGACTTCGACCACTCAGTTCCCGGAGGCGCCTGACCAGCTCAGCTACCCTTATATCCAAGCGAATATATTAGGCTTGAGGACGCCGGACCGTTCGCGGCGTGACAGCGCAGTCCTGGGTGACAAAGGCTCGCCTGGACCTGCCCGGCCAAAGCCCACGGCTTGGACCCGCGACCTTGTAGTTATGAGCCCGACAGCGGGACGTCGTGGAGTAGTAACCCCCGCTCATCACCGATAGTAAATGTCGGGACAATGTGGAATGAGTGCCAACGTGTATTCCCTCATATCAACCCTGTTCTGGGTCGCTTCCCTCCACCACCGACTCCACCTCCAGAGTCGACTCCTCCCACGTTCGATGGGCGGCGAGCCGGGCCCGGGCATGCCCGCGGCAAGGTCGTGATTTCGGTTATTGGAGCCCGACGACCCGGAGGCGTGTGACAGGGGAGGATGGCAGCGCCACACTCGACAAGCGCGACTTCAATCCGCGCCAGCGATTCGGTGAGGGATTGAGACCTCACTCGCGGCCATGCCTCGCCTTTCTACTTTCTCCCTAGCTCAAGGACTCGACCGTCGATTGGTCCCACATCTTGATACTCTTCGTGGTGGGCAGCGCCAACTCCCGCCAAATCCAACCCCACCGCGGCCGCATCACTAAGAAACAGGTAAGGCCGGTAGCCATGGCGCACCTGGACGGTGTTCTTCAGGAGCCGGTGGACGACATTGACGGCGGGGCCGAGAAGCTCGGTCCGGGACCCAACCGTCTGTCCGACCGCCTGGCCTCGATGGAGGACCATCTTGAGGTCGAGGTTGGCAACGACCGGGCAGGCTGTGCAGACGTGATCCTGTGCACCTCGGGCCTCCTCTCGTCGTGCGCGAAAGGCCTGGTAGAGCGTGTTCAGTCGACCGAGAACGGCACCACCCCGCCCGTCGAGGGTCGCCGCCAGAGCCTCGGCGAAGACCGCGTCGCCTTCGAGCTTGGCGACCGCGAAGTCAGGTTGAACCCCATCGACCACCGCGGCGAGCAGTTCGCCCAGAACAGTAAACCCGGCTGGGATACCAATGCTGAAGTCAACGCCGTGGGCGCGCTCGACGTTGGCCATGAAGGCGGTGTAGCCAGATATGTCGGCTAGCAGAAGGTACCGCTCCGCGGCTGTCGAGACTGCCTGCGTCAACTCCGTCATGGCCGCTGCCGATCGTAACTCTGCCAGGCGGCAACCCCCTCAGTGAACACACGTCTAGAACTGATGGACCTTGGTTACATCTCGGGTTCTCCGATTCGGACAGGGGAACCGAAGGCACCCCGCAACCCGAAGTAGCGAACTGCTAACGCGCTTTGATCCCGGCCGATCGCAAGGCGACGACAAAGCCGTCCTGGACGATCTCGCCGAGGAGAGCCCGGTCCGAGCACCATTAGACAAGCGACCAACCAAGGACAATGTTGTTGGTGAAGCTGCCGCAAAGCGCGCCCACGTCCCCCTCGGTCACGGCCCTCACCAGCTCAACCTCGTTCATCGACACGTTGTCGGTCCCGGCGGTCCAAAAGGAGGTCATAGGTGAGACGAAAGCCCTGGTAGACACGGCGCGAGGTACGCAAAGGGACCCGCAGAAGAATGCTTCTGAATGGTAGAAGCCCCGGCCAGCAGATCGCTGGCCAGGGCTTTCAGTAGCGGGGGCGGGATTTGAACCCGCGACCTTCGGGTTATGAGCCCGACGAGCTACCAGACTGCTCCACCCCGCGGTGTGTGACCCATTTTAGATCCTTCAATCGTCAATGGACAAGGCGGCTTCAGGCTTGCTCGAACCTGCTTGGGCTTCACCGGTCACGCGTCCTGGGCAGCGCGGCGTTGCCGGCGGGCAACGAGGCGGTCAGAGCCTCGCCGATGAGAGGCAGCACCTCTCGCCGACGGTCGTGTCAGTTGGGTTGAGATCGATATCCAGTTCTGATTGACATAGATGGGATGAGGCAGAAACCGGTTGACGGCGGTGTGATCGGGCTCGGAGACTGACCCCGCCAGAACCTTCCCCTTCCCGACCCGATGTTCACCCGGAAGAACCCGGGCCGATACGTCGGCGTCGGGCCAGGTCTGGCGGATGAGGTCGATTATCGCCTGATGGTCCGGGTCCAGCGGCGGGCTCGTTGCTCATCTCTCGCCCGCCCCGAACATGAAGCAGTTCATGGCCATACCCCCTGAGCGGCTCTTGAGTACCCGCAGCGGGCCTTAGGCCGGGTCCCGGAGGCGCCGATGTAGAGCTGTGACCATGGATCCGTCGCGTCGCAGCCCTTCTGGGGTCTGGCTGGCCGGTGCGTTACTGGCCGGGCTGCTGGCACTCGGGGCCATTGTCGGTGCCATGGCCCACCAGCGCTCGGTCGATCGTCCGGTCGGCGAGGGCGAGCTGTTCGTCACCGATGCCGCTCTGGCCCGGGCCGAGCTCGAATCCAATCCCGCCGATGCCGACCTGGCTGTGCGCCGGGTGCGAAATCTCTTGGCCATCGAGGCCGTGGCCCTGGTGGGCAGCGATGGTGTAATCGAGGCTTCCAGCTCCCCCAATCAAGAGGGATCTCAGCTTCAGAACGGTCTCCTCCAATACGGGTTGAGCAGCGGCTTTTTCGCCGCCGTCGCCACCTCGATCGACGACGAAATACTGATCGACGGCGTCAGCGAATGGAATGACGGCGAGATCCTCTATCAGGTGCTGCAACCGCTCGCCGGGGGCAAGGGCTTGCTCCTCTATTACGACGTCTCTGAGCTCCTGGCGCGCCGAGCTCGGGAACAGGGCATCCAGCCGCTCACGATGCAGCTGGTGGGGGTCGGGTCCTTCTTTGTCATCGCCGGCATCCTGCTCCTGATCGCCCGCTCGGCGGTGGCTCGTCGTATTCGGGAGATGGTGATCGAGTCGGAATTCCTCCGCCAGCAGTCGGCCGAATTGGAGGAACACAACCGCCAGCTGGCCGCCGCCCGGGCAGAGGCCGAGCGAGCGCTAGCCCTGGCAGAGGAGAAGAACCGGATCCGGGCCGAGTTCGTCCTCATGATCAATCACGAGCTGCGCACTCCACTCACCAGCCTGGTCACCGGAGCTGAGCTCCTCAGTCAGCTCGGGCTCCCCGAGGCCGATCGAACCCAACTCCTCTCCCACATGGTCGCCGATGGAAAGCGGCTTCAGGAAATGATCGCCCAGATGCTGACGGTGGCTCGGATCGAGAACCGGGGACTAAATTTCACCTTGCGCGACATCCCCTTCGCCGACGTGTTGGCCGACCTCTCGGAGAAACATCCTCGCCTTCGCATCCAGCATCGACCGGGCGGGATCGATCCTCGTTCCGTGTACGTGCGAACCGACCCCATGACCCTGTCACAGCTGGTTGCCTCCCTAGCCGACAATGCCCTTTCCCACGGTGCCACCCGAGTCGACCTGGTGTGGCAGGAGACCCTTCCCTTCCAAGCCATGCACGAGGTCGGTCAGAGGCCAGACCCGGCTCTCTTCTTGCTGGTGATTGACGACGGGCCCGGCATCGATCCTGCCTTCCTCCCCCGGGCGTTCGAGAAGTTCGAAAAGCACAGCCACAGCGCCGGGACCGGTCTCGGCCTCTACATCGCCCGGATGATGGTCGACGCCTTGGCCGGCTCGCTATCGGTCCACAGCTCCCATCACGGGACGACCATGGCGATCGGAGTGCCAATCGGGCGCCGCCTACTCGTGGAGAGCGCAGCGTGAGAAAGCTCGGACTGTTGGTGGTGGCAGCGCTGGTCTTGGGCTGTGGGGGCCGGTTCGAAGCTCAACGGGGAACAATGGAAATCGCTCTCGACGAGTTCTACATCGAGCCGGAAACACCACTCGTCGGGGCCGGCTCGATCGACTTCGAGCTCCAGAACGAGGGCGAGATCCCTCACACTCTCGTCGTGGCTACCAACGACGGCACCGTGCTGGCGGCTTCGGACGCGGTTCAGCCCCTATCCCAGCAGACTTTGACGGTACGCCTCCAGCCCGGTACCTACCAGCTCACCTGTCGGATCGTCTTTCGGGGAGACGACGGCCTTCTGGTCGATCATTACCAGGAGGGGATGGGCACCATTCTCACGGTCGAGCCCTAGAGGCCGCCGTTCTATGGGCCGGTATACGCGCTGAGCGCGGCTACCAACCCTGGGTTCGCAATTAGGTGAGGGTAGGGGTGGCGCGAGCCTCGCCGCCTCCAGCGCTGAGAGCGAGGGCTTGTTCGATGAGATCGGCCGCGGTGTCGACCAGTCGCTGATATTCGGCGAGGTCCCCGGCTCGCAGGGCCTGGTCGGCCTCGGCCAGGGCATCGTTGGCCTGCTGGAGCAGCTCCGCCACGTCGGTGGGTGGTGGTTCCTCCCCAATGTCGCCGGCGTCCTCGCCAAAGATGGCGGCCAGCGCCCCTCCGAGGGTGGTCGACCATTCGATCCGATCCTCGAACAACACGATGACCCGTTCGAACTCGGGGATTCCTCCCCCGGTGGCCTCGAGAAATATCGACTGCGCATAGAGCAGCGAATCGCCGATCGGGAGAACCAGAACATCGCCTTGCAGCACTCGCGACCCCCGACTCCGCCAGAGACTGAACTGAGCGGAGATATTGGGATCGGATTCGATCCGCAGCCCCACCTGTTCGATCCCCGTTACCTGCGATCCCGACGCCATCCGATAGTCGATCAGCCTTCCGTAGTCGGTGGGGTCGCTGCCCACCAATAGGAAGCTCACCAGGTTGGGACGGTCGCGGGGGGCAAAGGCCTGGATCCCCACGAAAGAAAGTTCGTTGTCGACCCGGAGCATCGTGTAATAGGGCAAAGCCTCGGTGACGAGTTGCGGCCTCCCCGTCACCGCCGAGATCCCGTCTCCCACCAGCTCCTGAGCGCGCACCGGGGCTTCGTCCTCGTCGAAAGCCCCGGACTGCGGGATCGCCCATGCGTCGAGTTCGTTGAAGAAGGTGGGGACGTCGGTGACGTGATAGTCGCGGTAGACCTCCGACTGCACGGTGAAGAGATCCATCGGGTAGCGCAGGTGGCTCCGCAAGCCCTCGGGCATGGCGCTCATTTCGGCGAACAACGCCGGAAAGGCGGAACGCCACGCGGCCAAGATCGGGTCATTCTCATCGACCACATAGAAAGTGACGGTTCCGTCGTAGGCGTCGACCACCGCCTTCACCGAGTTGCGGATGTAGTTAACCCCCGCACGTATCCCGGTCCCCTGAGGCAGGCGACGGCGGTCGAGGTTGCTGAGCGGAGTGGAGTAGGGATAGTTGCCGGTGTAGGTGTACATGTCGATCACCCAGCTGATGCGGCCGTTGCTCACCACCGGATAGGGGTCGGAATCGGAAGCGAGGAAGGGGGCGACCTTGGCAACGATGCTGTCGATATCGCGCTCGGGCAGAATCCGGGAGTCGGGCCTGATCTGATCGGAGATGACGATGTTGAGATCGCGGTGGCGAAGGGCAAAGGCCAGTCGCCGCCAGATGTTGGATAACTGCACGCCCCCCTGACCCGCATAGTCGGTCGAAGCGAAGGTGTTGGCACCGGTCGGGTAGTCGATCTCCCCGGTTTGGTTGCGAACGATGACCGGATCGGGGGCGGTGAAGTCAAGCTCGCCGAAATAGATCCGGGGCTGTTCGATCTCCAATGCTTCGGTGGCGCTTTCGGGGGGAAGCTCGCTCACCAGGTAGCGGGGAGCACCGGCCTGGCCCACCCGGGCGGCGTAACTCGCCACCAACCCGAAGCCGTGGGTGTAGCTGAGCCGACGAACCTGCCAGTTGTCCTCGTCGATCGCACCCGACTCGAGCTCCCGCACCGAGAGCATGACCTGGGTCAGCTCACCATCGATCAGATAGCGGTCGGAGTCGACGTTCTGCAAGCGGTAGTACTCACGGAATTCCTGGGGCGAATAGGAGTTGGTGAGCACATCTGGGTCCCACAGGCGAAGGTTGTCAAGCAGGGCCTGAGCCTCGGTCAACTCCCCCGGTTCAATGCTGTCGTCGGCCGCGAACGGTTGCACCTCGACTTCGTCGACTCCGAAGGCCTGCCGGGTGAATGCGATGTTGCGCTCGATGTAAGGGCCTTGGCGCACGATCGGGTTGGGAACCACCCGCAAGTTCTCGATCACCGCCGGGTAGATGACCCCGGCTCCCACCGCCACCACGATCCAAGACGCGCCAGCTACCACCGGGAGGGTCCATCCCTTGCGCCAGATGTTGACGATGAGGATGAAGGCGGTGACGAGAGAAACCGCCAGGAGCAGGTGCAGAGCGGGAAGACGGGCAAAGACGTCGGTGTAGCCGGCGCCGAAGAAGGTGTCGCTCCGATCGGAGTAGAGGAGCCGGTAGGCGTCGATCCGATAGAGCCCCGCCCGCAACAACGCCAGGCCGGCCAGGAGGAGGGAGACCTGTACTTTTGCCCCGCGCGAGAAGAAGGACTCTCCTCCTCGCCGGATTCGCAAGGCTCCGTTGACATAGTGCGCCCCTGCCACGGCCAGAGTCGTCACCAGGAACAGATTGAAGCCCCAAACGAGGAGGTCACGGATTAGCGGGAGGCGAAAGACGTAGAAGCCGAGGTCGTTACCAAAGAGCGGGTCGGCGATTCCGAATCCAACCTGGTTGAGGAAGAGAAATATGCGATCGGTCCAGCCGCCGGCTCCGCCTCCGATTAGAAGAGCGAGCACGATCGAGCCCACCAACCGGACCGCCGGTAACCGCTGATCGAGCCATTGCCGGACCTGAGCCAGCATCTCGTCTTCCTCGCTACCGGGAGCACCGAGGTGACGCATCGCCGAACGATCGGCCAGGCTCAGGTTGCCAAATATGAAAAGAAAAGAGATGGCGACAAAGCCAACGATGAGGGCTACGTGAACCAGTTGCCGGGTCCACCAGATTCCGGCGTAGCCGACCGACTCGAACCAAAGCAGATCGGTCCAGAGGCCCGCTAAGCCCGAGGCCGCCAGGTAGATAAAAAAGGCCCCGACCAGATAGGGGAGAAACCGCCGCCGGGCGCGGGTGCGACCTGCCGGTGGATTCCTCATGAACATTGGCGAAACCTTAGGTTGGCACCGGCCTGAACCCACAGCCCCGCCGACCCCGAGCGGATCGCCGAGTCGCTCCTTTAGATCGCGGGAACCAGGGTGCAGGTGCAGCCTGGGTGAAGGGGCGGAAGGTGAACCGCTCCTTCCTCGGCTGCTTCCCGGCAGCGAAGACACCCCCGACCCCCGACCAACATGATCGCCTCCATCCCAGCCGACGCCAGGGAGCTGGCAAGTCCCGCGTGATAGGCCGACGAAGCCAGGTCGTTGACCCGGCGCTCGGCCTCGTCAGTTCGCCAAGCCCGGAACACGCGGGAGAGAGCGCTCGACCTTTCTCGGCCGCCGTCGTCTTCCGATCCCAGTACGGCGGTGATCTGTTCCACCAGGTCTCCTGCCATCCCGCTGGCTTCGTCTCGAGCCGGAGTGTGTGGGCGGGAAAAGGTGCGCCCGGCCAGTTCCTCGGCCGCCGAATGCCCCATCGAAAAGCTTTCGGCAAGGAGCACCACTAGTTCCGGCCGTAGGAATTGGGAGGCATCGTCGACGGTGGGACGCCAGGAACCCTCCGAGACCCTGATCCCTTCCAGGGCTTGGTTTTGCATCTCGGTGAGCTGGCGCTTGAGGTTGCGGAGCGCCCGGTTCGAAACCGGGAGGACGAGTCGGCGTTGCAGCTCGAAGGGATCGGCCTCCGATTGCGCTCGCTTGCGGGCAGGGGGAGCCGGAGCTTCCTCGACCTTCTCCGCCTCTGCGGAAGCTGGCTGCTCCGTTGTGGGCTCGCCCCGCAACCTCGAGAAGATGGCACCGAGCTCGTCGACCGTCGTCGACTCGGCGGCCACGACCTCTTCCGGCTCGGTGGCTTCGGTAGGAGAATCCTCATCTGGCTCAGGGGCGGCGGCTTTTGCCGATTCGTTCGACCTCATGCGCTTGACATCTTCGACTACTTCATCGAGGGCGCTCGAAGGGGCGGCGGCCTGCTTCTCCTTGCGCCGCGAAACCACTCGCACGGTCTCGCCCGGCTCCCAATCCGCTTTGTCGCTCCCGGGGGTGACGACCCGCAGGATTTGCTCGGCGGGCTGTTCCTCGGGGCCGGAGAGGCCGAGGCGGGTGCGTCGTTCATCGAGCTCGCCTTCCATCCGGGACAGCGACGATCGGAGCGTTTCGAGTTCGGCTAAGAGCTCTTGCCGACGTTGCTCGAGGGCCCGGGCCCGTTCCTGGGATGCGTCGGCCTGACGACGAGCCGACTCGACGATCTCGTCGTGGCGGGCAAGCGCTTCGGCGTGAACCCGCTCCGCCTCCATCCGTGCCAGCCGAGTGAGATCCTCCGACTCGCGACGAGCCGAGGCGGTCAAGCGATGTGCCTCTCGTTCCGCTTCGCCGAGAACGCTGAGCGAGTCGCGCTCAGCAGTCTCGGTGAGCCGTCGGGCCTCGGTCTGGGCCTGCTTCAGCAAGTCCTCTGAGGTCAGCCAGGCGTCAGATCGCAGGCGTTCGGCATCCTCTCGAGCCGAGCGCCTTTCGGCCTCGGCCTCGGCCATGGCCTCGGAGCGCCACCTGGCGGCGTCGGCTGTCGCACGGTCACGCATTCCCTCTGCGGCATCGCGGGCTGCCTCGAGGACCGACGTGACCTCGATGCCAACCGCGGCGAACTCCGACTTGAGATCACGCTCGGCGAACTCGCCCAGCCGACCCGCCAAGCGATCGCGCTGGGCGACGAGATCGGCCACCTGCTGGGCGATCGCGGCGAGAAATTCCTTGACCTCGCCGGGATCGAGGCCCCGAAAAGCGCTGCGAAAGCTCCGGCCGGTGATCTGATCCGGCGTCAGCTGTTCCATCAGGCGTTCAAGATAACCGTATGGGTTTGACTTCGTTCTCCGCGCCAAATCCCCTTATTGACGAGGGCTCTGGCTGATAAAAACCACTAGAGGTTGGCGAGGGCGGCGAGTACCTCGTCAAGGGTGGCGACCGGTATCAGCTCGATTCCGTTGATGGGAGCGGTGAGGGCTTCGTCGTAATTGGAGGCGGGAACCAACATCACCTCGGCGCCGGCGGCCTCGGCGGCAACCACCTTCTGGCGTACGCCACCGATCCCACCGACGTTTCCATCGACGTCGATCGTCCCGGTGCCGGCGATCACATGCCCTGATGAAAGGCTTTCGGGGCCGAGCAACTCCATCACTGCCAGCGTGTACATCATCCCCGCCGATGGTCCCCCAATCAGTCCTGCGTCGATGTCGATGGGAAACGGGAACTCAAATCGTGGCTCGAGGGCGGCGACGCTGATTCCAATCAGCGGCGCATTGGGATCGTCCTCCCGAGCCACGAGCTCAACCTGGGCGGTGAGATCCTGGTCATCGCGTTTGAGATCGAGCGTGATCAAGTCGCCGGGCTCGTTGTCAGAGATAGCGGTGCCAATGTCTTCCGGAAGGGAGACCGCTACTCCCTCGACCGCGACGATGACGTCGTCCACCCGCAGCACATCGATCGCCGGGGCGGTCTCGTCGACATCGGCAATGAGAACCCCTTCCGAAGTGGTGGCGACTTCATAGCCCAGGCGACGGAGGGCGAGAGTGATTGCAGTCTCCTTGGACAGGTCCATCGACGCCTGATTTCTGGTCACAAACTCTTCATCGGTTTCATCCGGGCGCCTTACCGCCTCCCGCGCCACTAGATCGACCGTCGGATCGATGCCGGCGAGGAATGCCTCGATCGGGTTCACTTCCTGGCTCGAAACGGTGAGCATCAAGAGCTCTTCATTCGCTCGATAGGTCTCGACCTCGGAGGCCTTGATCGCTTCCAACGCGTCTCCGACCGGGCCCGGCGAGAACGCGTAGTAGGGCAACGTGATGTTCCATGCCCCGATCAGCAACCCGGCGATGACGAGAGCCAGACAGGCGACGACGATCGGCCAACGGCGGCGTTGGCGGGCGGTTTCATTCATTCTTGCGTAGATTTCGGCACGTTTATGTGCCGAAATCTACGCAAGAATGATTTGATAGCGGGATGACTACCGCTGCCCCCGTTCTCGCCACCCCCCTCGTCAGCCGGTCAAAAGCCTGGGCAATAGTCGGGGTCGTCGGCTTCGCCGGCCTCACCGCTCTAGCGGCGCAGTTCAGCTTTCTAATTCCTCCGATCGAGGTCCCCTTCACGTTGCAAACCGCGGCGGTACTGCTGGCGGGAGGGGTACTGGGCGCCCGCTTGGGCATGGCCAGCCAGCTCCTGTATGTGGCGGTGGGAGCCTTCGGCCTCCCCGTCTTCGCCGAGGCGAGGGGCGGCGTCGAGGTCTTTCGAGGCCCCACCGGGGGCTATCTCATCGGCTTTGTCATCGCCGCCTACTTCACCGGTCGCCTCGCCGAGGGCCGCCATGACCGCCAGGTCCTTTCCGGCTTTGCCGCGTTCCTCATCGGCAGTTTGCTGATCTACGCCTTCGGGGTCATCGGATTGATGGTGAATCTCGATATGTCGTTCGGGGACGCCATCGCCCAAGGGGTGGTTCCGTTCGTCTTCTGGGACGTTCTCAAGGCCCTCGCCGCCGGCCTGATCCTGCCGGCCGCCTGGAAGCTCTCTCGAGGCTCCGTCTAAGCCGAATCGCCGGGGGCGGCAACCGGCTCCGAGGCCTCAGAAGCTTCGGCGGCCGCCTCCTGCAGTTCCACCGACTGGAACTCCTCCCCCAGATAGGCTCGCACCACATCCGGGTTGCGCTGCACGGCGCCTGGCTCCCCTTCTGCGATCTTCTTTCCGAAGTCAACCACCATCACCCGGTCGGCGATGTCCATCACCAGGCCCATGTCATGCTCGACCAGGATCATGGCAATTCCCAACTCGTCTTGGATGTCGAGGACGAAGCGCGCCATGTCCTCGGTTTCTTCCAGGTTCATGCCCGCCACCGGTTCGTCAAGCATCAACAGCTCGGGATCCATCGCCAGGGCCCGCCCCAGTTCAACCCGCTTCTGGATCCCATAGGGAAGCAAGCCCACCGGGTACTTCCGCCACTGTTCGATCTCGAGGAAGTCGATGATGTCCTCGACCTTGGCCCGGTTCGCCATCTCCTCCCGCTTGGCGGGGCCCACCCAGAGCGAACCCGCCAGCCAGCCCCGATGCATCCGCACATGACGCCCGGTGAGGATGTTGTCGATCACGGTCATGTGGGGGAAGAGGGCGATGTTTTGGAAGGTGCGAGCGATCCCCAGCTCGGCGGTCTTGTTGGGCTTCAATCCCAGAATCGAGCGGCCCTTCCAGAGGATGTCGCCGCTCTGGGGCCGATAGACCTGATTGATGCTGTTGAAAATCGAGGTCTTCCCCGCCCCGTTGGGCCCGATGATGGCGAACAGCTGGCGGGGAAGGACCTGGAAAGAGATGCCGTCGATTGCCCGCACACCTTTGAAGGACAGATGCACATCCCTCACCTCCAGCAACGGCTCACCGGCTGAGTGTGACGTCTGATGTCTGACGTCTGACATCTAGGACAGCCATCGCTTTCTGCGCTTGTAGTGCTTCACGTCGCGAAAGCTCTTCTTCTCGCCTTCCCCGTGTAACCCCAGATAGAACTCTTGCACATCAGCGTCCTTCAAAAGCTTTTGAGGACTCCCGTCCATGACCATCTTCCCCGTCTCCATGATGTAGCCGTGATGGGCGATGGAGAGTGCCATGTTGGCGTTCTGTTCGATCAACAACACTGCCGTCCCCTGCTCGTTGATCTCGACGATGATGTCGCGAATTTGCTGGACCAGCATCGGGGCCAACCCCAAAGAGGGCTCGTCGAGTATCAACAGCTTCGGATCCTGCATCAGGGCCCGGCCGATGGCGAGCATCTGCTGCTCGCCGCCCGACATGTACCCGGCCACCGACTTGCGCCGAGCCGACAACGCCGGGAAAAGCTTCATGACTCGCTCATAGGCCTCGTCGGTGCGCTTGCGGTTGCTATTGATAAACGCACCAGCTCGCAAGTTCTCGTCCACTGTCAGTTCGGCAAAGATCCTCCGCCCCTCCATCACCTGGCTAATGCCGCGCCGCACGATCTCGGAGGGGTCGGCCCCCGAGATTTCCTTTCCCTCGAGGCTGATCCTCCCCTTGGTGATATCTCCCTCGTGGACGTCGAGGAGCCCGGTGATGGCCCTCATCGTGGTGGTCTTGCCGGCGCCGTTCGCCCCCAGGAGCGCGACGATCTTGCCACTGGGAACGTCAAGCGATATCCCCCGCAAGACGAGGATTACGTCGTTGTAGACAACCTCGAGATTCTTTACCGATAACAAGGGAAGACCCGCCGGCCGTGGTGGCGAGAGAGGACGACCTCTCGCCACCACAACCATTAGTTCATGGACGGAAGCATGCCCCGGTGAAGTCGTAGGCACTCGCCAGCTCGCCGGCGAAGAAGTCCTCGACTAGGTCCGAGCCAGTCGTCCCGCCATTGGGAGCCGTTCCGATCGTCTGCGCGGCACCACCGGCTTCGGTGTACGCCGCCAGATTGGGATCGAAGATGGCGATGCTGCGGGTCACGTAGGAGTTGGGATCATCCGGAGGGCTGTAGCTCTGGTCAGGAGCGAGGCCATCGAAGTTGAACCCTTCGATGGTCAGCGCCGCCGCCTTTATCCCCGCTCGGGTCATGTCGCCACTGTCGGCTGCCAATTGGAGGATCTCATGGGTGATCCGAGCTTCGATCCAGCCCACCACGAAGGCATCGGAGGGACGGAGGTCGGGTCGGGATTCCAGCATCGCATCGCGAAGCGGGGCCATCCCCGGCACGTCCGTTCCCCAGGCCACGTTGTAGCCCGGCTGGACATAGGCCGCGTCGATGATCGGCGCCACCGGCGAGTCGAGCAAGCGGAAGTCGTAGCTCGGGACATTCCCGGTCCATTGACCCTGGAAGCCGGATTGGGCAGCGCCACCCATGATCACCGCCAGGTTGGTGGGATTGACGGTGGTGAACACCACATCGGGAGCATTGCTGACGATTCCGGTGATGACCTCAGTTTCGGGGTCATCAGGAGTCGGGGTCACCAAAGCCTCGGCATCGAAGACGAGCTCCAAACCCAGTTGCTCGATGGCGTACTTGGCTCCGAAGGCGCCGTCCTGTCCGTACTCGCCGGGGAAGGAAATCACTGCCCAGGTGGGCGGAGCGCCGTTGGCTTCCTCGAAGGTGTTGGAGACGTATTCGACGACATTCATGCCCTCGAGGCAGTAGTTGGTCTGCTGCTCGAGCACCGTGCTCTGGTCGAAACTCGGGTCTGCCCAACCCGAGTACCAGGTCAGCGGAATGGCGACGATGTCGTCTTCGAGCATCAGGTCGATGACGCCGGCCGTCTGGGGCGAGCCCGTGGACTGGGAGATGATGGCCACCTGGTCGCGAATCGCCTCGTACTTGGTCCGGTGCTGATCCGGGTTGTAGGCCGTGTCCTCGACGATGACTTCCACCTGGCGACCGGCGATGCCGTCGGCGGCGTTGATCATGTCCCAGTAGACCTCTTGTGCCGCCACGATGTCTTGCACCAGCGGTGCGAAAGGCCCGGTTAGGTCGGCGAGCAGACCCACGGTGATGGTGTCCTCGGTGACGCCGACGTCGAAGGTGATATCGCCTCCTGGCGCGGCCGTCGTTTCCGTCGGGGCCTCCGTCGTCTCCGTGGGAGCAGCCGTGGTCTCGGCGGGCTCGGTCGTTCCAACGGTGGTCGTTGCCCCACCATCTCCACCACAGGAGACGACGACCAGGGCCAGGACCAGGAGGACGATCATCCCTCTCGACCTGGCGAGGAGCTCCTTGTTCATTTTTTCCTTCCTTCTCGTTGTTGATTTCCCGCTCTCTCTGCCTGGATGGCAGATGGGTAGGAACCGTGTCCTCGAACCATCAGTAGCTGAAGGGCCACCCCTTCCAATAATTTCGCACCCGCAGCCAGATCCCATAGAGACCGAGCGGTTCGAAGATCAAAAACACCACGATTAGCAACCCATATAGCAGCAAGTTGACCTGAAAGGTGGAGAGACCGGGGCCGATCACCGAGGTGCCGATCAGTCCGAAGTCGTTGGCACCGGATTTGAGGATGAAGTTGGCAATCGCAGCGAAAACGCCTTCGCCGCCGGCAAGCTCGCCCAATAGGCGGGTGAAATTCTCCACCAGGCGGGGAACCATCACTACAAAGAATGCCCCCAGGATGGCTCCCGCCGTGGTCCCCGCCCCGCCGATGAGGATGATGGCGATAAAAGTCACCGAAAGAACTAGATCCCACGATTCGGGGGTGCGGCTCCCGAAGAACGAGGCCAGGAGAGCGCCCGAAACTCCGGCGAAGAAGGAGGAGACGGCGAAGGCCAGGGCCTTATAGCTCACCTCATCGACACCCATGATCTCGGCGGCGATGTCGCGATCACGGATGGCGGCGAAGGCCCGACCCAGCCTGGTGCGGGCGATGTTTTTGTGGAAGATGGCGAAGGCGATCAGCAAGCCGAGCAGAAATATGTACTGCTTGGCCTGACGGGAAAGGTCGATGCCGAACCATGAGCCATCGCTCGAAACCGCCAGTAGCGGCTCTTCTTCCTTCCACACCTTTACTTCCAGCGCCGGCCACGTGCGCCCGACGCCTGGCCCTCCCGAGACGTTGCGGAGGTTGCGGAAAATGTGGTCGCCGATGAACACCAGGGCGATGGTGACGAAAGCGAGATAGAGCCCCCGAACTCGAACTGCCGTCGGAGCGACGAGGATCCCGATCAGGGCCGCCACAATCCCCGCCGCTGGAAGCCAGATCCAGATCGGAAGCTCGAACCCGATCACCCCCCGGCCCGTTTCTCCTCCGAGGATGGCGGCGGTGTACGCCCCCATCCCCATGAAGAAAGCATGTCCCAAGGAGACCTGGCCGGCGAGGCCGGTGAGGATGTTGAGGCCGAGAGCTCCGATGGCGAATATGAGCGCCTGTCCCAGCACGACCAGCCACGGATTGGACCCCAACCACTTGAGACCGGGGATCAACTGCAGAGGGAGGGTGAAAGCCACCACCAGGAGCACTCCCATGGCCACCTTCTTGGTGGCCGAAGGCAGCATCGCCGAATCGGCCTCGTAGGAGGTATAGAGAAGCGGCCTCCCCCTCATACTCTCCGGATCTCCTCGGTCCCGAAGAGCCCGTAGGGCCGGATGAACAAGAAGACCAGCATCAAGAGGTAGGGAACGATGAGACCAAATCCCACCCCCAGGACCCCGGATAAGCCGGCGGTATAGGTTCCGATCACCACCTCGCCGATCCCCACCAGAAAGCCGCCCACCACGGCTCCGAGGACCGAGTCGAGCCCGCCGATGATGAGGGCGGGAAAGGCTCGAAACACGACGAAGGCGGTGAAGTTGGTTACTCCCGCCGCCCGCGGCGCCACCGAGGAGAAGATCCCCGCCACCGCTGCCAGCGCGGCCCCGATGCCCCAGGAGATCGAGAACACCCTGCCGACGTTGATTCCCTGGGCCTGGGCCGCCTCCTGGTCAAATGCGGTCGCTCGCATCGCCACCCCCAGGCGACTGCGCAGAAACCAAGCCACCAGGCCAAAGCAAAGAAGCGCGGCTCCGACGGTCACGATCTGGGTTTGGTTGATAAAGAGGTTCCCGACGCTGATCACTTGGATCCCCCACGGATCACCCAGAGTGCGAGCTCCCTGACCGACGAAGTCGTCGTTGATAGTGCGGAGGATGATGTCGACCCCGATGGTGATGATCGCCACCGAGAAGAGGGGCTCGCCGATCATGGGACGGATGAAGATCCGCTCGACGAGTAGGCCGACCACGGCCGCAGCCAGCACCGCGAAGAGGGCCGAAAGCGCCCATCGGGCCCAGTTGGGTATATCGGGTAGGAAGCGGCCCGGGAAATTGAGGACCGTAGCGAAGGAGGCGGTGAGGAAGGCGCCGACCGCGGCCAGGCCTCCATGGGCGAAGTTGATGACTTGGGTGGCCTTGAAAATCAACACGAAGCCAAGCGCCAAGAGCGCGTAGACGGCGCCTAATGCGACCCCGTTGATGAGGGCATTGAGAAACTTGTCGAAGCCTGTGGCGATCTGCGCAATCACCACCGCTGAGGTCATGGCGTGATCAACGCGATCCGTACATGTCGTCGATCAGCTCGGCGAACATCCCCTCCATCGCGCTGCGCTTTAGCTTCTGAGTGGCCGTGAGCTCACCGTCTTCGTGGTCGAGCTCTTTCGGGATCATGCGGAATTTGCGGATCGTCTCGACGCGGGCGAACTCCTTGTTGGTCTCGTCGACGATCTGCTGGACCAGCTCCAGCACCTCTGGCTTTTCTGACAAGTCGCGATAGGTGGTGTAGGGAATGCCCCGTCGGGTGGCCCAGTCGCCCACCGTGTCGAGCTCGATCCCGACCAAACAAGTCAGATAATTGCGGCGATCTCCGATCACCATCGCTTCTTTGATGAAGGGCGAGGTCTTGAGCTTGTTCTCAATCTCTGAGGGGGCGACGTTCTTGCCGCCCGAAGTGATGATGATGTCCTTGATCCGATCGACGATCTTGACGTGGGTTCCGTCGACCCATTCGCCGACATCGCCGGTTTTCAACCAACCATCATCGGTGAAGGTGGCGGCAGTCTTGTCGGGAAGCTGCCAGTAGCCCTTGAAGACTCCGGCGTGTTTTGTCTGCACTTCCCCCGTTTCGGGATCGATGCGGAGACCGGTGCCTGGATAGGGGATCCCGACCGTGCCGAGCTTCATCCGTCCTACCGGGTTGTAGGTGGCTACCGCCGAGTTCTCAGTCATGCCATAGAGCTCGTAGAGCGGGACCCCCATGCCGATGAAGAACTCGAGCACTTCGGGGGCGATCGGGGCAGCCCCCGAGGCCGACCAGCGGACGCGCCGGAGACCGACTCTTTCCAACAAAGGCCTGAACACCAGGGGGTAGCCAATCGCTGCGAGGAGGCGGGTGAGCAACGTGTGTTCTCCACCGTTGGCGACCTTCCTCCGACCGATCGTTCGCGCAAGCCGAAGCCCCGCACCGAACCAGATTCGCTTGAAGAAGGTGGCGTCCTTTCCCTTGATCAAGATCCCAGCATGGAGCTTCTCCCAGATGCGAGGAACGGCGAAGAACAAGGTTGGTTGGATCTCCCTCAGGTTTTGCTGGACGGTGTCGATCGATTCCGCAAAGTTGAGGACCGATCCATAGCCGGCCAGGGTCCAGGTTGAGAAGATCCGCTCCGCCACGTGACAAAGCGGGAGATAGGTCAGGATCTGGTCGCCGGGATGAGGGAGGATGTTGCCCGGAAGCCGATCGGTCGCCGAGACCAAAGTGTTCAGACAGAAATCGAAGTTGGCATTGGTGAGCATTGCTCCCTTGGGCGGACCCGTGGTCCCCGAGGTGTAGACGAGGGTCATCACTTCCTCGGCCTCCGCCTCGCTCATCAAGTCCTCGAGCACCTCGGGAGCCTCCTGGCGGTGCCGGCGCCCCATCTCGAGAAAGTCATCCCAGAAGATGAAGCGATCGTCCCCTCGCCACTCCCGAAAACCGCGGGGTTCGAGGTGAATGATCTTCCGAATGTTGGGGAGTTCCGACAGGATCGGAACCACCTTGTCGGCCTGCTCTTGATCTTCAGCGAGGTGGATCTTTGCCCCTGAATCGGAGAGCAGGTACTTCACTTCCGATTCCGGGTTGGTGGGATACAGGCCCACGGTTATTCCCCGAACCGCGACCGTGGCGACGTCCAGGATCACCCATTCGGGGCGGTCTTCTGACTGAATCGAGACCCGATCGCCCGGCTCGACTCCGAGAGCCAGGAGCCCATGGGCTGCGGCTGTCACCTGTTCCCAGAGGTCGCTCCAGGTGATCTCCTGCCAGATCCCATAGTCCTTCTCCCGCATGGCGACGGCCTTCGGGGTCCGCAACGCCCAATCCTTGATCTTCTGGGG
Source organism: Acidimicrobiia bacterium (assembly GCA_035253825.1). Taxonomy (GTDB): domain Bacteria; phylum Actinomycetota; class Acidimicrobiia; order Spongiisociales; family ZC4RG35; genus JACCTH01. The sequence continues at coordinate 112,719 of DATFBM010000012.1, forward strand.
AAGGGTTACAGCCCGTGTTTGTCTGGCCTCGGTTTCGCCGCGCTCAGCCACCACTGTCATCTTGAAATCCTCCTGCGACAGGTTCGGACGATAGACCGCAAATTGGCGAAATATCAGAAGTCAGGGCGAAAAAGTCAAGCCCCTTGCACCCAATCCCCGCCGCCCGGCCAATGTTCCTTCTTCCAAATCGGCGCTCTTTTCTTCAATTCGTCGATGACATAACGGCCCGCCGCAAATGCCTCATCTCGATGCGGAGCAGAGACCGCCACCGCTACCGACGGTTCTCCCACGGCGACATCGCCCACCCGATGCTCGACCGCAAGATGAACCAGGGGCCATCGTTCGCAGGCTTCAATCGCCACTTCGGCGATTTTCTCCTCCACCAGCTCGGGATACGCCTCGTATTCGAGATGAGTGATGCCCGCCTTGCCCTCGGAATGATCTCGGGCGGTTCCCAGAAACAGAACCACGGCCCCGGCGCTCGGATCCCCGACCTCCGACAGCAGTTGGATCGGGTCCAGCGGCTCGCCCCGCACGGACACCCGCCAGTTAATCGGAGTGGCCCCCATAACATTGATTGTATGGATACGGGGTCGCGCCACGGTGGCTGACGACATCTTCGCTCGCCTCTTCGAACTCTTCAATCAACCGGGGCCGATCAATTGGAAATTGGCCGAAGAAGTGGCTCGTCACATCGCCGGCGAAGCCGACGCGGTTGATCCCTGGTCTGCCGAAGAGATCGATCAACTCGTCCGCCTGGCTGAGTTCCGCATCGAGCCGGTGGCTCCCTTCCCGGTGGCGCCAGCGACGTCGGTAGCCGTAGTCGACGCTCGCCAGTGGGTGTCTCAGGCCTTGCAGAGGCTCAGCTATCTGGGTGAGCGATTGACTGATGCGTTTGCCGGGATCAGCCCCGCCCTCCCGCTTCCCCAGATGTCCTCGTCGATCGCCGGGCTGCAGTTGGGGGGGTTGGCCGGCGCCATCGCTTCCAGTCATCCGGCCTCCTTCGCCTCGGGCGTGCCCTTGATTCCCTCGGATCAGCTGCTCTTCATCGGCCCGGCGGTCGATCGCCTCCTCGCCGGAGGCGACGGGCATCAACTTCGGCTCTGGGTGAGCGCCCACGAGGTAGCGCACCGCGCCCTCTTCGACGTGCCTTGGCTACCCGACCACCTGGCTCTGCTTTTCACCGCCCATCTGGGGGACATGGTGCCCGATCCCGAGAAGATGATGGAGCTTCTCGAGTCAAACCCGGATGCGATTCGCGATCCCTCTGCCCTTGCCTCGCTTGTCGAACGACCCGAGTCGACCTCCGAGGTCGACCTGAAGGCCTTTCTGGCCGTCACCGGTGGCTACCGGAGCCTGCTGGTAGACCGCGGGGTGGGCGAGATGCTGGATCCGGGCTTGGCGCCCCACCTCGATCCGATCGCCGGCGCCGCCATCCCCGACACTTCTTCCCTCGTCTTCACCGGATTGGAGTTCTGTCGCCAGATCGAGCGGCGTTTCGGCTCGGAGGCTATCGATGGGATTTGGGACGGGCCGGAAAGCCTGCCCACGTTCGCCGAACTCACCGACCCCGTGGGCTGGGCCGCCCGCGTCCTGCTCGACAACGACCTCGGTCTCTAAACTCCCCGAACCCAGGGTTCGTGACCGCGCTCAACGCGGATAACGGTCGGTAGAACCTAGAGGCCGAGGGCAGTCTCGTACTGGCTGAACTCGCGCGGCACCCCCAACTCGCCGGAGGAGACGATGTCGGTGATGGTGCCTTCGCCGTCGATGAAGAACGTCGATCGTTCGGCATAACCGAACGTCTCGTTGAAGCAGCCGTACTCCTTTGCCACTTTTCCGTGTGGCCAGAAGTCAGAGAGAATCGGGAAGGTAAAGCCCTGTTGCTCGGCCCATACCCGATTCGAATTGAGGGTGTCACAGGTGATCACAAAGACCCGGGCTCCCTTCGACTGCAGATAGTCGAGGTTGTCGCGGATCGAGCACATCTCCCCCTCGCAGGTGCGGGTGAAGGCAAATGGCATGAACACGATCATCGCCGGCGCTCCGGCGAGTTCGCCCAGGCTCCGTTTCTCGCGATGCTGATCGCGAAGAATGAAGTCCGGAGCCTTCATCCCGACCTCCAACATCGCTAACCCCCGAGCAGGGAAAGAATGCGGGAGAAGAAGCCCGGCCGGGAAGGCTCGGGCAAGCCGCCGAGGACCATCTCGACCAAATCCCCGGGCAGGTCTCCATGAAGCGCCATTCCTCCGGCGGAGGTATCCCAAACCAGGGTCACGGTGCCGGGTCGATACCAGCGCTGGTAGGTGCCGAGGTCACCCTCCCAGTCTCGAGCCTCCGAGATGGAGTCGACGGAGAAGCGACCTTTGACGTTGTAGAGGGCGAACGCGAAGAAGCCGTCGGAGTAATAGGCCATCTGCCCGACTTGATTCCAGCCATAGACATCGAGGCGGCTGAAACCACCGAGCTTGGCCGGAAACACCGTGTCGGAAAACTCTTTGACCCGAGAAAGGGTCCTCACGTCACCTTCGGCGCCACCGGCAACCCGCGGGGTGCCCGGGACGAAGGAGGTGAGCTTGGTCGTGCAGTAAACCGATCCATCGTCGTTCAAGGTCTCAGAGCGCAGCAATGTCCCGGTGGCCTGATCGAAGGTGAGCCGTACCCGGGTCTCGCCCCTGGTGGCCAAGGAAACGCGGTCGGCGCTGCGACCGAGATAGCTGACCTCTTCGACCGCCGTCAACTGATAACCGGCGGGAGGTTTGGTGGCGGCGGCGATCTCCACTTTGGCGGCGGCGCCGCCAGGTCCGGTGGCGGCCAGGAAGCCGGCTCCGGCAGAGACCACCGGGGCGCCATCGACTCCCGCGGAGACATAGATGATTCCATCCCTCTGCGCCACCTGGGCTGCACTATCTCGCAGACCCACCGGGGTTCGGCAGGTGAGAACCTGTTCGCCCGAATACTCGGCGGTCGCGGCCCGCTCGAAATACTCGGAGAGCTCGAGCGAGAGCGCCGGAAGCGGAAGCAGTGAGACCAGAACAGCTCCCACGAGTATCGACAGGAGGCCTCGACGTCTCACCCGGCCTGCCCTTCGATGCGAAGCGACAACACGTCGGGAGGAATCAGGCGACCCGCCGAGCTGGGATCGAATGAGGTCCTGGCCAGCCAGGGGGCGCTGAGATCGTCCTGGGTGAGAGCGATCACCTCGCGGGGAGAGGCAAAACTCGCCAGGACCACCGCCAAAGCGGCCGCGGTGGCCGCGGCGGTGCCCCAGATGAGCTTTGGCTTGCGGCGCAGCCTGGCGGCTCGTCGGCGCATCTTTTCGGTGGTTGGCAATTCCAGCATCGGCAATGAGCGCAACCGGGCCCGAACTTCCATCAATGCGGCGACCTCGTCGCGGCAGTGGTCGCAACCCGAGATGTGCCCTTTCACCCGTACGAGTTCGAGCGAGTCCAGTTCACCGTCGAGGTAGGCGGAGAGATCTTCGCCCGGGTGCCCGAAGCTCATGCCAACTGCTCCCGGAGGAGCCTGCGCCCACGATGGATCCGGCTGCGGACCGTTCCGACGGGGACTCCCACCGCGGTTGCGATCTCGTCATAAGAGAGGCCGACGACATCGCACATCACAACCGCCTCCCGGAAGTCGAAGGGAAGATCAAGCAGGGCCTTTTGGATGTCGTCGTCGAAAGAGACCGATGCCAGGACTTCATCAGGGGATTGAGCGACGTACCGGCCGAAGAACCCCAGGTCAGCCTCGTCAGGCAGAGAAACGGTCGGGCGCCGGCGTTGTCGGCGGACGTCATCGAGGAAAGCATTGCGGGTGATCCGCCACAGCCAGCCTTCGAACGAGCCCGGTTGGTAATCGGCCAGACCGCTGCGGACCCTGAGCAGTACCTCCTGCACGAGGTCATTGGCATCGTGGGGGTTTCCACAGAGGCGATATGCGTAGTTGTAGATCTTGCGACCGTGGCTGCGCGCGACTTCGTCCCAGGTGATCGGAAACGCATCATTGGGTGGGACGCCAACCTTCCGCCTCTTATTAATCGGAGAGGCCTCAGACATGAGGCCTCATCGACGAAACGCTCAAATTCGACCGAAAGTTCCGGCGAACCGGCCCGAAACCCCCGATCGAGCGGCCTAAATCGACTTGGGCGGCGTGGGCGGAGCGGGGGCGGCGGGTTCGTCGGCCGACGTGGTCGCAGCCTGCTCGTTCTGATCCACCTTGTCCTCGGCCGACCCTTCGGAGATGCCCTTTCGGAACTCCTTGGCCGACGCCCCGAGCGAACGGGCTAGTTCGGGGAGTTTGCGGGCTCCAAAAAGGAGCAACACGACCACGAGGATCAGAATCCACTCGGATCCCTTTGGAAACATGAAGGCAATCCTACCCCCTCGGCGCGAGTTCGGAGACCACTAGCCGATGCTTTCGACGCCCGAGCATCAGCTTCGGTTCCCCTCCCCTATCCCTTTAGGACAAGGAAAGCGAATCCACCATCGACTGCAACCGGTTTCGGGTCACGAAGCGAACCCGGGGATTCCGCCGTTCCAGCTCGTAAATCTCAAAGGGCCCGTATTTGTCCGTGACCAGCATCCCGCGGTTGGCCCCCGAAGAGCCGAATTCGATCATGAACTTGCGAATCACTGACTCCTCGAGCTCGGGATGTTCGCCGGGCTCGTGGCGTTCCTCCACCAGATAGGTCGTCTCACCCGCCTTCGAGGCCATCCAGGCTGTCATCCCGGCGGGATTGACCTGATAACCAAAGAGCGCCAGAAGACCGGTGACCAGGCTGCCCGGCGAGAGATCGTCGGGGTCGATTCCCTGGGCGCGCAGTCCAGTGACGACAGCCTTCGGCAAACGGATCTCCTGGGAGAGAGGAGCGAGCTCGTCTGATCGCTCCTGCGCTTCCACCCCGGGATGAACGCTCGACTCGGACCGCTCCCGAAAGGAGGCCAGCAAGGGGTCGTCGCTGATTGCGGCGAGGTTGAGGATGTCCACCCCCTCCGCCCGCGGGGGAAGAGTGCCGGGCTGGTCGAGCTTGGCCGACCCGACGCGTCGGACCTCATCCCGACCGGCCATGGCGACGACTTCGGTGATGTGGCTTAGGGGGAGCGAATGGCGCTTCTCCCGGACGACCTCGATCGCCTCACGAACCAGCAGGTCGGAGAGAATCTCATCAATCTCCCCCTCCCCGAGGGGGACGTCGAAACGAACGATGGCATCGGTGCCGTCGACGTGGAACTCGGCAACGTCGGGGCGGGGACGATCGATCTTGATCTCAGGCGCGGCCGGAGTTGGAGGGAGATTGCGGCTCGACCGGCGGCTCGGAATCTGAATGCCAAGCTCCGCTTCGAGCTTTTTCCGGCGCTGCCGGAGATAGATGCTGGTCGCGATCAAGATCGCCGCAGCGAGGAAAATGGCAAAAGCAACACCCATGTCTGAGATTCTACGGCGGGGTAGTTGCGGGGCTAGCCCCTCCCGAGTCACCCTCCTCACTGATCTCGCCCACGAGGATCTCGGCAGTCGCCTCCGAGGCCCCGGCATTCAACCTCTCGATCATCTCTGATCGCGAGGCCACGGTGCCAAAGGCGGTGACGACGTCGCCGGCGAGAAGGGTGGTACCCCCGGTGGGAACGATCAGCTCCCGACTCCTGGTCACCGAAACCAGAGTCGACCCCTCCGGCCAAGCCACCTCTCGGACCAGCTTGCCGTCGGCAATCGAGCCGGGAGGGACCCGGAAGTCGAAATAACCGGCGCCGGGATCCGTCCGCTGTTCGAGCCGCCGCCTCACCAGCTCGCGCTCGGTCCGCTTCGACAACGCCTGGTGATAGGCGCGCACTGCCTCCTCCCGCCGGAACAAACCGACAAACGTGCCGGACCCATCCTCGGCTACCACCGGCAGCCGCCCGATCCCTAATGCCGCCATCCGTTCCAAGGCCGACGACACCGGAGTCGAAGCAGTCACCGTCACCGGACGGGGAATCATGGCTTGCCCGACCGTCGTGTGCGTCCCCGAGCCGCCTGCCCGGGCAATGTCAGCGACGGTGATGATGCCCACCACCTTGTTCGCGTCCAGGACGACCAAGCCGTTATATCGAAATCGGGACATGGCGCTCTCCACTTCCCCGAGTTGTTGATGGAGGCGAGCCACCGCGTGCGGCCGATGCATCACGTCTCCGACATTCACGGTGTCGAGAAGGTCGATCTCGCTATGGGATACGAGCGAAATGCCGCGTCGACGTAGGACCGACTGGTAGAGGCTGTCGCGATGGAAGCGGTCAGCAAGGAAGGTGGCCATCGTGGTGCCCAACATCAATGGCAGGATCAATCCGTAGTCGCGGGCACCGGTGATCTCGAACACCAGCATGATCGCCGTGAGGGGCGCTCGGGCCACGGCCGCGATCACCGTTGCCATCCCCACCACGGCCAGCCCGCCCGGCCTCAGCCCTCCGAGGGCATCGATCGGAGCCAGAAGTTCGCCGAGGGAGGCACCAAGGGTGGCGCCGATGAAAAGGCAGGGAAAGAAGGCTCCCCCTGCGGCCCCGGAGGTGGTCGTGAAACAGGTGGCGACCACCTTCGCCCCGGCCAGAAGCGCCAAAGCCCACCAATCATTGCCTCCGATACCGGCTTGTTCGAAGGCTTCGGACTGCCCCAGGAGCTCGCTGACAAACGACTGACCTGTACCCAGGATCTCGGGGGCGAAGAATCCGATTGCGGCGACAACCAGGCCAAAGAGCACCGGCCTAAAACCTCCGAGATCGCGGGCTCGCTGCCAGCCCCCCAGCCAATCCATCATTCGCAGCAGTGCCAATCCGGCCAAGGCCGCGAGCAATGACAGAACCAGGTAGCCGATCAGCTGGCGCGGGTCACCGAGCTCGTATGACCCAGCCTGAATGGTGAGGCCCTGGCCGACGATGCTGCGACTGGTAATGGCCGCCACCACCGAGGCGATGACGATGGCCGAGACATGGCGTACGGCGAAGCTGCCGATGATCACCTCGAGCGCGAAGAGCATGCCGGCAATGGGAGCGTTGAAGCTGGCACCAATGCCGGCGGCGGCGCCGGCGGCCACCAGGCTCCTGATCTGGTCTTCGCCAAGGTGAAAGAAGCGAGCGACGACGGAGCCGATCGAGGAGCCGATCTGCACGATCGGCCCTTCCCGCCCTCCCGATCCGCCGCCCCCGAGGGTGAGGGCGGTGGCGACGATCTTGATCGGGGCCACCCGCCCGCGAATCGTCCCGCCATGAATGGCGAGAGCGGCCATGGCATCCGGAACCCCGTCCCCTTCGACCTCGGGCGCAAAACGCTTGGCCAGCCACCACGCCAGGTAGAGGCCCAAAGGCACCCCCACGAACACAAGCCACCGGCCTCCGCCGAAGGAATCCTCAACCTGGCGAAAGCCGGTGGAGATGAGGTTGATGACCGTCACCAACGCCGCCGCCCCCACCCCGACTCCCAGCCCCACCACCGCCGACAACACAAGGAAGGTGGTTGTTTCCCGATCGGTGAGGACGCCCACGGCCCTGCTCCGGAGCCTCTCACCCATCGCTCTCATCGGGGTTGGTTATATCACCGCCGGTTTGCGAACCCAGGGTTCGTCGACGCGCTCTGCCCGTCTACCAGCCCACAGAATGGACCGCCTAGAGCAGGCGGCCGATCCCCATCGCCTGGGCCGAGGCCAGAGCGGCGGCTCCGGCGGCGACATCCTGGGAGGCGATCCCCACCGACTTGAAGAGAGTCACATCCTCGCCGATTTGGGGGTTCCGGCCGGACAGGAGATCGGCGATGGTCGCCACCGGCTCCCGGCCGGCCTGAATCAGGTCCCCCGCCTCAGCAGCTGCTGCCTCGAAGTCGTCGACCACCGGATAAGACCGATTTACGGTCTCGGCTGGTACCTCGCACATCTCGGGGGTGAAGGCCCCGACCGCGTTGATATGCGTACCTGACCCGACCGAGCCATCCTCGAAGAGGGGCTCTCTTGAAGGGGTGGCGCAGGAGATGACGTCCGCGCCTAGCACGGCGCCGTCTGCCTCTGAGAACGGGGTTGCCGGCAAACCGATCTCTTCCAGACGTTCGGCCAGGTCTCGAGCTCGTTCCGGTTGCCGGCTCCAGACCCGGACCTCCTGCAAGCGTCGCACGGCGGCAACGGCGGCCACTTGATCCGCCGCCATGGCGCCCGCTCCCAGCATCGCCATCACCTTGGCATCCGGACGGGAGAGCAGACTCGTTGCCAAGCCGGAGGCTGCGCCCGTCCGGATTGACGTCAGAGTCGGTCCATCGACCATCCCGATCGCTGATCCGTCGAAGTCGAAAACGACGACGACCCCGGCGGGGTTGCCGGGAACGATCGACACCACCTTCACCCCGGTGTTCGGTCCGGCCCGACCCGGCATGAACATCGAGCCTCCTACCAAAGTCCGGAGAGGAACCTCCCGATCGTCGCCCAGCCCGACCTTCATCGCCTCGATTGCATCGACCATCGAGAGCGCGAGCCTCGTCGCCCTCGCATCGAGAATCAGCACGTGTTCAGATCAGGGAAGACTGACTCTGTAGTCGTTTAGCGCCTCGTCCCATTCCAACTCGATGAGCCCCCGGGTCGCGGCCGCCTTGCAAAATTGGAGAAATCCGGCAAACCCATACTTTCTCTCCGAGAACGAGGTATCGCGCTTTCGCACCTGGTTCTTGAGTCCCGAGAGGGCGGGTTTGCCGTTGCGCCGCTGCAGCTCGGTCACCACGTCGACCAGGAGCGAAAAGGCTTCGTTCTCCCCGCCCCCGTCTTGGTTGAACTGGACAACCGGATCGCCTTTGGCCGGGCCCTCGCTCAGTTCGATCAGGCCCTGCTCCTCGAGATTGCGCAGCAACTCCCCGAACGCCCTGAACCCATAGTCAGCCTCGGAGAAGGTCGAGTCCTTGCGGAGCACTGCCCGCTTCAGCGATGACGCCAGGACCGACTCGCCGCTCGACCGCTGAAGACCGGCCAAAGTCCTAGTGATGAGGGCTTCGATCGGCTCCTTCTCGGTCTGACTGGCAACCTCTTCGTCGGCGGTCACTTCAGCCGAAGCCACTTCGGTTCGCCGGGGCCGTCTTCGCGCCGGTGTGTCGGGAGTAGGACCTTCCACCCCCTCGAGGGCTTCGTAGAACAGAAACTCGTCGCAAGCCGGAGGGAGCAATGCCGAAGTCGACGCTTTGATTCCGACCCCGATCACCTTCTTGTTGAGCTCGCGCAACTTGTGCACGAGCGGTGTGAAGTCGGAGTCGCCCGTCCCAATGACAAAGGTGGTGACGTAGTCTCTCTCGAAGGCAAGTTCGATGGCGTCCACCGCCATCTTGATGTCGGCCGCGTTCTTGCGCGTTGCCCCCAGACGCTGGGGAATCTCGATCAGCTCGAGGTGATGTCGGGTGAGCATCCGGCGACCTTCCTCGAACATCGACCAATCTGCATAGGCGCGCCTTGACACCACTCGCCCCCGCTCGGCCAAAGCATCGGCAATGGGTTTGAAGTCGAACTCCTGACCGCCGAGTGCGTCGCGGGCGCCGATCGCCAGGTTCTCGTAGTCGAGGAACAAGGCGATGCGTTCTTCTTCGTCAGCCATCGGCAAAGGTTAGGCCCGCTCGGATTTGGAAAAGAGGGCGAATCCTTACGCCGTCCAGCCCAGGAAGCGCTCGCCGGCGGTCACGAACAAGAACCAAAATCCGAAAGCGAGAGGCGCGAAGAGCAAGACGAAGGCCGGCCGGGATCGATAGACCAACACCGCCCAGACGAACCCGCCCAGCCAAATGGCCCAGAGCAGGGCCAGCCAGGGAAATGGGACCACCAGGCCCGAGGTGAGATAGAAGAATCCGACTCCGAGATAGAGAATCAGGCCAAGAATGCCGGCGACTCTTTCCATCGTCATCGCGAGAGATCCTTCCGATTTTGGAATCGAATCTACGTCAGAATGGTGAGACGCGCCTGTAGCTCAGTGGATAGAGCGCCGCCGTCCTAAGGCGGGCGTCGGGGGTTCGAATCCCTCCGGGCGCACTATTCCACAATCTCCATCTACCGGCCCATTGCAGATAAGCTGACCGGTCGCGCCTGACGTCGGCGTTGAGGATTTTGGTTCGTTGGGCGGAATTTAAACGCCGTTTGATTGGGCGGCCCCTGGCATCAGACCAGGCAGAACACCAACTTCTTCCCAAGAGGTTGGCACTTCCCGTTTTCGCTTCGGACCCGTTGTCCTCAGTCGCGTACGCAAGCGAGGAGGCAATGCTCGTGTTGGCGCTGGCCGGCGCGGGCGCACTCGCTTTTTTGACCCCGATCTCGATCGCCATTTCCGGTCTTCTGGCAATCGTCGTGATCAGCTATCGCCAAACCATACGGGCGTATCCCGGCGGGGGTGGAGCCTTTATCGTCACCAACGAGAACCTCGGCCTGGTGCCAGGAGTCACAGCCGCCTCGGCGCTGCTTACCGACTACACGCTCACGGTGGCCGTATCGGTCGCAGCCGGCGTGGCCGCTATTACCTCCGCCGCCCCTTCCCTGCTTCCAGTCCGGGTTCCGATTGCCGTGGCTTTCGTCGCATTGTTGACGGTGGCCAACCTTCGAGGGGCCAAGGAGGCATCGACGCTGTTCGCCATCCCGACCTACGCCTTCGTCACCACCGTTTTCACTATGTTGATCTTTGGGTTCCTTGAATGTGCCGACGGAGCCTGTCCGCAAGCGATCTCGGCTGGAGAGGAACTTGAGCCGGTTGCGGGCGTCACGGCCCTGTTGGTACTCAGGGCCTTCGCTTCCGGATCAACGGCGCTCACCGGGGTCGAAGCAGTAGCGGACGGAGTGCAGGCATTTCGTAAGCCGAAAGCCAAAAACGCGGCCCGAACCCTTGGGATCATGGGCGCCATCTCGATCACGATGTTCCTCGGGATATCAACTCTGGCCCGTCTGTTCGAGGTTCGCATCTCCGAAGAGACGGTCGACACCTACGGTACGGTGATATCACAGATCGGCCGGGCCGCTTTCGGAGGAGGCATCGGCTTTTGGCTTCTTCAGATCTTCACGGCTGGCATTTTGATCCTTGCCGCCAACACCGCCTACCAGGACTTCCCTCGTCTCTCCGCCATTCTCGCCCGGCACAAGCTCATGCCGCGGCAGTTTCGCAACCTCGGCGATCGTCTCGTTTTCTCCAACGGTGTGATCGTTCTCGCCACGGTGGCTGCCGTCTTGATCTGGATCTTCGACGCCCAAGTCTCTCGTCTTATTCAGCTCTATGTCGTTGGTGTTTTCCTCAGCTTCACTCTCAGCCAGACCGGGATGGTCAGACGCTGGCTCCGCCTCAAGGAACGCGGGTGGCAACGATCAGCCCTGCTCAGTGGGATCGGAGCCATTGTCACCGCCGTGGTGTTGGTTGTCATCGCTTCCGTCAAGTTCGTGCACGGCGCCTGGATTGTGATCGTTGCCATCCCACTCATCGCAGCCGCGATGCTTGCCATCCGCCGCCACTACCTGGCGGTGGCCGATCGCCTCAGGCTGGTGGGAGAGCCAAGAGTGCCAAATACGAATCGGGTAATCGTTCTCGCCTCGCATACCGGCCGGGCGACTCAGCGAGCGATTCAGTACGCAGAGCTGATCCAACCCGAGTCATTGAAGGTGATCCACGTTCGCGAATCCGGCGATGAAGATCTCGTCGATACCTGGGACCGGCTTTATCCCGATCACCCGCTCCATATCGTCGAATCGACCCGACCCAAGCCCATTCGCACCCTGCGCGATTACGTCCGCCACGAATCCGAAAGTCACCCAACCGCCTTCATAACCGTCGTTATCCCCGAGGTCTTCAAGGAGCGGAGGTTGGGATCGCAGGTAATCCATCCCCACGGCCTCTTGCTGAAGATCCTTTTGCTTTTCCTTCATCAGGTAGTGGTCACCGACATGACCTACCAGCGACAAAAAGGATTGAGGGGAGAGGCGCAGCGATTCACCGACCGGATCCGAAAACAGCAAGTAGTCGTCTTGGTTGCCGATGTCACCATCCCGGTCCGGCGGGCCATCGCCTATGTGGCGATGCTCCACGCTGACTCGGTGATCGCCGCTCACCTCGACACCGACGCCGACCAGCGGAATCGCGTGCTGACCAACTGGGACCCCGACTTCGGAGAATTGCAGATCCTCGAAAGCCCCTATCGCGGCATTGCCCGCCCGATGGTTCGCTATGTCCGTCGTCTCAGGCGTGATGCCGAGCCTGGCACTCTGATTCATATCGTCATCCCCGAATTCGTCGTCCCCGGCTACCGGAGCCAGTTGCTTCACAACCAGACAGCGCTGGCTATTAAGGCCGCTTTGCTCTTCGAACCTGGAGTTGCGGTGAGCTCGGTCCCCTGGCACCTGGCCAGCGCCGAAGCCAACCCGGAAACTGACGTTGCCGAAACGGTGACGCCGACGGGATCCCGCTCCAATCCCCATCCCTAGATTCACCCCGAATTGAGCGCGACGACCGTCACTTTTTACGAGCCGCTCTCGCACCTGGATGCCTCGTTCCTGGCGCTGGAAACTCCGACCACTCACATGCACGTGGCGGGGGTGGTGGTCTTCGACGGAGGCGAATTAGTCACCTTCGACGGCGGGATCGACATCGGGCGAATCAAGGCACATATCGCCGGCAAACTCAGCTACCTCCCTCGCTATCGACAGCGCCTGGCCTGGGCATCCCCCAACCGCCGTCCGGTATGGGTCGATGACGATCATTTCAACTTCGACTACCACGTCCGCCACACGAGCCTGCCTCGTCCGGGGACCGACGAGCAGCTGAAGCGTCTGGCGGGACGAATCGTCTCTCAGCCCCTTGACCGAGCCAAGCCGCTTTGGGAACTCTGGGTTGTTGAGGGGATGAGCGACAACCGTTTTGCAATCATCGCCAAGATCCATCACTGCATGATCGACGGAATCTCCGGCGTCGATCTCACGACGATTCTTCTCAACGTCGTTCCCACGAGCGAGATCGAGCCTGCGATTGACTGGTCTCCCAGGCCCGCTCCTAACCCCGCCCAATTGGCCGTCGCCGAGGCGGCTCGGGTGACTCGAAGCGCCCTCGACGCTCTGACCAATGTCCCCGAGTTGGCCAAACGAGGAGGAGAAGTAGCGATGACGGTGGCCGGTCGCGGCTTTGCCGCCTTCAACTCGCTGCGATCGGGCTGGCTACGGCCTTCCGCCCGAACCCCACTCAATCCCGACCTGGGCCCCAACCGACGCGTCGACTGGACCGAGACTCCGCTGGGGAGCGTGAAGAATATCCGTGCGGCTCTAGGTGGTTCGGTCAACGACGTGATCCTTGCGATCTCAGCCGGCGCCATCCGTCGATTTCTCCTCGAGAACCGCCACTTCGACGTTGGCGAAGGGGAATTTCGGGTTATGAACCCAGTATCGACCCGCAGAGCCGATCAACGGGGAGCGCTCGGCAACCAGGTGGCGATGTGGCTCGTCAATCTCCCCGTCTCCGATCCCGATCCCGTCTCGCGCCTTCGGAAGATCAAGGCCGAGACATCGAAGCTAAAGGCCACCAATCAAGCGCTCGGCGCCGCGACTCTGGTCGAGCTCTCCCGCGGCACACCAATCCCCTTGATCTCCCTGGCCAACCGCGTAGTGGGGCCGATGATGCGACCCTTCAACTTGACCATCACCAACGTCCCCGGGCCCCAGTTCCCGATGTATCTGTTGGAGGCGCAGATGCTGGCTAACTATCCGGTCGTTCCCCTCTGGTCGCAGCACGGTCTGGGGTTAGCGCTGTTCTCCTACAACGGCACCCTGGCCTGGGGCGTCCACGCCGATTTCGATGCGGTGCCTGACACCGCCGCGGTTATCTCAGCGATCCAACACGCCACCAACGAGCTGCTGGAAGCAGCTCGTTGAGACTAGAGACAAGAGATCGCCGAGCTTCGCTCGGCTGAAAGACCAGAGACAAGTCTTTTGTCTTCCGTCTTTTGTCTATTCAAGCTCGATGCGCATCCGCTTGTTCGCCCTCCCTTTCGACTCGGTCTTGGTGACCCGAATCTGACCCACCTCGAGTGTCGACGCCACGTGAGTGCCGCCATCGGCCTGACGGTCCAGGCCGACGATGTCGATCACCCGGATCTCCTTCACGTACTCGGGGATGAGGTTGACCTTGGTCCGGATCAGCTCGGGGTCGGCCAACGCCGCCTCCCGGGCCATGAATATCACCTCCGCCGGGTATCCCTTGACCAGCTCAGCGTTGAGGACCTCCTCGACCTGCCGACCTAGCTCGACCGACATCGAATCGAGCTCGAAGTCCATTCGCGCGGTTCCCGGCTCCATGTTTCCCCCCGTGACCCTGGCTCCGAAATCGCGATAGATCACACCCGAGAGGGCATGTAGGGCGGTATGGGTGCGCATCAGTTGGTAGCGACGGTCCCAGTCGATGATCCCCTCGACGGCCATCCCCGGTTCCAAGAGCTCGGGGCTATCAACCACGTGCAGGATCCGGCCCTGAGAGCGGACCGTGTCTGTGACCGCGACATTTCCGTTGGGGGTCGCCAAGATCCCGATGTCTCCCGGTTGGCCGCCTCCCCTGGCGTAGAACACTGTCCGGTCGAGTACCACGCCCTCGGGAGTGATCTCTTCGACCTGTCCCTCAGCCCGAGCCCGGTAAGCGTCGCGGGCGGCGATTTCTTCCGTGGACATCGAGCTACCTTAAGTCGAGATGAGATTCGCCATCGTCGGCCTGCTGTTGGTGCTGGCGTGCGGCGGTTCCAGCGGGGGTGTCGACCTGCCGGAGACGTATCGAGAGCAGCTTCACGCCATCACCGGCCACGAGCCCTCCGAATGCACAGACCTCAGAACCACCGAAGCGGTGATCACAATCAGCGACACCGGCATCTCCCCGGACTGCGCCATCGTCGGTGCCGCCCAAAACGTGTCCATCGTCAACCAACAGTCGATCGACGACACCTGGATCGTGGCCGATCCACCCACCCAACTCGAGATACCCCGACACACCCGGCTCGTCTTCGATGTCCCAGCCGAAGCCACGGAGACGGTGGAGCGAATTGGAGACCGAGTGGGCACCGGGGTCTGGGTTTGCTACGGGCGAGAAAGCCGCCACCAATGCGAGGTGGTGGTTGTCCCCTAGGCGCCCCGGCGGTCCGGTCTTGAGTATGATTCCCCCGCTCCGCTGCCCATCGGCGGTGGAATCCGACTACGGAGGAATGACTAAATGAAGCTATCGCGCTTGCTAGTCATCGTCGCAGTTCTCAGCCTCGTTGCTGTGGCCTGTGGTGGTGGCGGCGGGGGCACCCCCGACGAATGTGAAGCAGACGAATTCGGCTGCGTCACGGTGGCCGCCGGCGAGCCCATCAAGATCGGCACGCTATTGGTGATCACCGGCGAGAACCAGACCCTGGGCCTCGACAGCCAGAATGGGGCGGAACTCGCCGTCGATTACTGGGGCGACAATGCTTTCGATGGGACCGTCGGCCAGATCGCCGGCCATGACATCGAGTTAGTGAGCGAGGACGAAGGCTGTTCGGCCGAAGGCGGCACCGCCGGTGCCCAGCGGCTGGTTACCGATACCCAGATCGTGGCCGTGATCGGCACCAGCTGCTCATCAGCTGCACTCGGTGTGGCCGACAAGATCTTTGGTGATCAGGGCATTCCGCTGGTCTCGCCATCGAACACCAGCCCCGCCCTGACCAACCCCGGAACTCACAACCCCTTCTACTTGCGTACTGCCCACAACGACTCCATTCAGGGAGCAGTTGTAGCTGAGTTCGCATCGCAAGAGTTGGGAGCGACCTCGGCGGCGACCATCCACGATGGAAGCCCGTACGCCGAAGGCTTGGCCAACGCTTTCGCCGCCGCGTTCGAAGCGGCTGGCGGGACGATTACCGATCAGGTGTCGATCCAGACCGGTGAGAGCGACTACAGCTCGATTCTCACGGACCTCGCCACCGGCGCACCCGAACTGCTCTACTACCCGATCTTCGTTGCCGAAGGAGGCTTGATCACCCAGCAGGCGGTCGAGAACGGAAGCTTTACCTACCTGGCCGGCTCTGACGGCATGTTCACTCCCGACTGGATTGCTGCCGCCGGGGCGGAGAATGCCAATGGCGTCTACATCTCGGGTCCGGACCTTTCCCAGTTAGCGGGTGATGCCGACTTCTACGAGAACGAATTCCTGCCGGCATACAACGAGGCGTACGGTGAACCCACCTCGGTCTTCCATGCCCACTCCTTCGATGCTGTCAACATCGTGCTCACCGCCATCGAATCGGTGGCGATCGAGGATGGGGACACGCTCCATATCCCGCGGACGGCACTGAAGGATGCCCTTTTTGCAACCGAGAACTTCCCGGGACTCACGGGGAGCCTTACCTGCAACGAGAACGGCGACTGCCAACAGTCAGCGACCATCGGCGTGGTCACCGTCGAGAATGGCGAGTTTTCCGACTACGTTTACTCGGCGACCAAGGGTCTCGAGGGCTAGCAGCACCCGAAGACTCACTTAAGGGAGGCGGGACCTCGGTCCCGCCTCCCTTACTTTTCAAGGAGGAACACTGCCCAGGTTGCCGACGCCGCCGCCCGGCGGACCGTACAGTGTCGCCGACATGACCTTCGATCGGCGACCATGACTATCTCGGCTCGGCGGTCGACGCTTGGCATCTTCAGTCGTCTGCCGATCCGGCGCATAGTCCTCATCGTTCTCGGGGTCATCATCACCGTCGCCGCCATCGCTGGGGCCCGCGCCACCCTCGCTACCGGCCAGTACAGCGGCAGGGTGTGGCAGGACCTCTTTGTACAGGGATTGGCCCGGGGTTCGGTCTACGCCTTGATCGCCCTCGGCTACACGCTGGTGTACGGAATCCTTCTCATCATCAACTTCGCCCATGGCGAGGTCTTTATGGCCGGCGCCTTCACAACCCTGTTCCTTGCTGGCTATCTCTCAAGCTCAGGCTTTATGGCCTCGCAGCCGGCTCTCGCCCTTCTGATCATGCTGGCGTTTTCCGCCCTGGTTTCGATGGGCGTCGCCCTTCTGTTGGAGCGCATCGCCTACCGACCGCTCAGAGGGGCACCGCGCCTCGTTCCCTTGATTACCGCCATCGGCGCCTCGCTTTTTCTCCAATACACCTTCCGCGGCTTCTACGGCGAGCAAGTGCGGGCCTATCCCAATATCCCTGGCCTAGCCGGCGATTGGAACATTCTCGGCCTTTCCATCGATCGTCCGCGGGTGGTGGTGATCGGAGCCGCGATCTTGATTTGGTCGAGCCTCTACCTGTTCATCGAACGCACAAAGACCGGTCGAGCCATGAGGGCGGTAGGTGAGGATCGGGAGATCGCCTCCTTGATGGGAATCGATGTCGATCGGATAATCGTCGTGACCTTCGCCATCGGCGGCGCTCTGGCGGGCATGGCGGGAATTCTCTTCATCCTCCTCTTCAACCAGGCGAGCTTCGACATGGGATTCGTCCCGGGATTGAAGGCATTCACTGCCGCGGTGCTCGGGGGGATTGGCTCCATCACAGGAGCTGCCCTCGGCGGCCTCATCCTCGGGTTGATCGAGGCGGTGGGACCGATTCTCTTCCTCAGCGGCGCCGGTATTCCCTCGGTGGGACAGCTCACGTCGGTGGTCAGCTTCACGATTCTCGTTCTCGTCCTGATTTTCCTCCCCGGTGGATTTCTGGGAGCCTCGGAGGAGAAACGAGCGTGAGAGTGCCGCAAGCAGTGCGGGCCGGACTCATCGGAGGCGCGGTAGTCCTCTACCTCGGCGCGGTGGGAATGCTCGAACGATTCAGCGAGCGCTCGATCATCGTCGGGCTCATCCGATTCAACGTGGTCGTGATGGCGGCAGCCTTTTTCGTATTCGCTCTCTTCGCCTATCGGCGGGCAAGTGGGGAGGCGAGCACGAGTCTTGGGCCCGGGATCACCGCCGGGACTGTGGCGGGGGTGACAACCGGAGTGGTCGTGATCATCCTGTCGCTGCTCGTCGATGCCGGCGTCGATGTCCGCAGCATGTTTCTCCGCATCTCGCCCGCCTTTTTCGAAGCTGTCACCCTGGGGACCAATCCCTATATCGGCCTGATCATCCTGGCGGTCATGGGAGCCCTGATGGGAGCGGCGGCCGGAGGATTTCGCCGGCTGGCCCCCACGCCCCGCACCATCGTTGTCACCGTGGTCGGGACCGTGTTGCTCCTTGGACTCGGGGCCCGACTCTTCATCCCCATGTTGCAGGGCCTGGGGATTCCCACCGCTTGGCTTTATAGAAGCGATGCCCTGACCATCCTGGGAGCGATCATCGTTTCGGTTCTGGCGGTGGTAATCCGCCTCTACTTGCGACGTAAAGGCGGTTTCCGCAAGGCGCTGGTCGAGGTTCCGGGTGTGACTCCCTCCAACGTACGCCCGATCCTGTTTGTCTTGGGAGCCATTGCCGTGCTCGCCGCCCCCTGGATCGGCAAGCAGTTCGTGGCCGATGTATTGGGCACGGTGGGCCTCTACATCCTCTTGGGATTGGGTCTCAACATCGTCGTTGGCTATGCCGGGTTGCTCGACCTCGGTTACGTCGCCTTCTTCGCCGTTGGTGCCTACACCGTGGCGCTGCTCACCGCACGCAGCTCTTCGATGGTGGGGGCGACGATCTTCGATCTCGCCCCGGAGCCGCTGACCAATTTCTGGGTCGCCCTTCCCATAACCCTGATCGTGGCAGTTGTGATCGGAATTTTGATCGGCGCCCCGGTGCTGCGGCTGCGGGGGGACTACCTCGCCATCGTGACCCTCGGCTTCGGCGAGATCATCCGCGTCCTGATCCTGAGCGACTGGCTCAAGCCGATCTTCGGCGGACCGCAGGGAATCACGGAAGTGGCCGACGTCCCTGCCTTCGGAGCGGACACCAACGATCCTCGGGTCCTCTACTACCTGATCATCGCCTTTGCCCTGATCTCCTTGTTCATCGCTGGGCGCCTGAAAAATTCCCGGGTGGGGAGAGCGTGGGCAGCAATGCGCGAGGACGAGGACATCGCCGAAGGAATGGGAGTTTCGGTGATCAAGTACAAGCTGCTCGCCTTTGCCATGGGTGCCGCCGTCGGCTGCCTGGGAGGGGCATTCTTTCCGGCCAAGCTCGGGGTCGCCAATCCCGGTTCCTTCACTCTTCTCGTTTCCATCAACGTCCTGGCGGTCGTGGTCCTGGGCGGGATGGGATCCATCCCCGGTGTCATCGTCGGCTCGGCGATCCTGGTGGGACTGCCCGAGCTGCTGCGGGAATTCGGCGAGTACCGGCTCCATATCTACGGCGCCATCCTGGTGATGATCATGATCTTGAAGCCAGAGGGCCTCATCCCCGACAAGCGCCGAGCCTTGGAACTCCATGCCGATGAACCGCACGAGTCGGTGGGGCCCCTGACGGCGGCAGCAACTCCGGGAGTGCAATGAGCCTGCTCGAGCTGAAAGGGGTTTCAATCAGGTTCGGCGGCGTGCAGGCCGTCAAGGATGTGGACTTTCACGCCGACCTCGGTGAGATCGTTGGAGTTATCGGGCCCAACGGGGCGGGGAAGACCACCCTGTTCAACATCGTCACGGGCTTCTACAGCCCCGACGAGGGCACCATGGTTTTCGACGGCACGAACATCTCGGGGCTCAAACCGAACGCTCTCACCCGACTGGGGATGGCCCGTACCTTCCAATCTGTCCGACTCTTCAACGCCATGACGGTTCTCGAAAACGCGATGGTGGGCCAGCACACCCGCACCAAGGCGGGTTTGACCGGGGCTCTGATCAAAGGAAAAGCCACTCTTGAGGAGGAGGCCCTGATCACCGCCAAGGCGCGGGAGGCGTTGGGCTTTTTCGGGCAGCGGCTACTCCCCCGCCAGAATCAACTTGCCTCGAGCATGGCCTACGCCGATCGGCGACGGTTGGAGATCGCCCGGGCGATGGCTACCGAGCCCAAGCTGCTCCTGCTCGACGAACCAGCCGCTGGCATGAACCCGGCCGAAAAAGAACAGCTCATCGAGCAGGTGGGGCGGCTCCGGGACGAAAAGGGCTATGCGATCGTTCTCATCGAACATGACATGCCCGTCATCAAGAGCGTCTCCGACCGGGTGGTAGCCCTGGATCACGGCATCAAGATCGCGGAAGGCACCTACGACCAGGTGGCGAGCAACCAACAGGTCATTGAGGCCTATCTCGGGAAGGCTGGCGAGGAGGCCAGGGCCGAGATGGACGGCGAGGTCTCCTTATGAGCGCTCCTGTCCTGGCGATGGACGAGGTGGTTTCCGGTTACGGGGCGTCTGAGGTGCTCCACGGCATCAGCCTCACCGTCAACGAAGGCGAAACGGTCTGCCTCCTCGGTTCGAACGCAGCCGGGAAATCGACCACCCTTCGAACGATCCTCGGCATGGTTCCGACTCGCCAAGGAAGCGTGACCTTGCGGGGAGAGAGAATCGACGGCCTGGCAACCCCAGCCATCGTGGCCAAGGGAATCACGATGGTTCCGGAGAACCGACGCCTCTTCGCCAAGATGACCGTTCGCGAGAACCTCGAGATCGGCGCCCAGCTGCGAGATGATCGGCCGGCCATCGAATCCGACATCGATCGTGTCTTTACGATGTTTCCCCGGCTCAAAGAGCGGGTGGTCCAGAAGGCAGGGACGCTCTCCGGTGGGGAGCAGCAGATGCTCGCCATCGGCCGGGCATTGATGGCCCAGCCTTCTGTGTTACTGATGGACGAGCCGTCGATGGGCCTGGCGCCGATCCTGGTCGAGCAGGTATTCGAGACCATCGCCGAAATCTCAAAGCAAGGCATCACCATCCTCGTCGTCGAGCAGAACGCCAATGTCGCGCTCGGGATCGCCGATCGAGGCTATGTCATCCAAACCGGCCGGATCGTCATGAAGGACAGCGCCCAAGCGTTGCTGGCGAATCCCGAGCTCTCGAAGGCCTATCTCGGCGAACTCGAGGGCTGAATTCCTTTCCTTTCTTGCGTAAATCTCGTCACGTAAACGTGACGAGATTTACGCAAGAAGAAGGAGGGGGGTTACTTTTCGACGGGGACGGCGGGGCGTTCGGCGGTGTCGAAGAGCCGCTGCTGGCCGGCGACGTTGCGGCGGCGAATCCCGACGATCCGATCGGGCGGTGGCCTCAGTTCGATCATCCGCTGGGAAGCCTCGTCCCAGCTCTGGCCGAGCATCCGAGTTCGCCACAAGTGACCGACGACGATCCGAACCGCGGCGGTCAGTGGGACCGCCACCAGCACTCCCAAAAGCCCGGCCAGCGAGCCCCCGACAATCAGCGCCAGCACGATCACCATCGGCGAAAGTTGCACCCGCGCCCGCTGGACAAGTGGCGTGATGACGTGGTTATCGATCTGTTGAATCAGCGTGAACACCAATATCGCCAACAGAGCCTTCCCCACCGACGCATCGAGCAGGGCGACGATGGCTGCTAGCGCCCCTCCGACAACCGGGCCGGCGAAGGGGATGAGATTGAGGATTCCGGCCAGGATCCCGATGATCAGCCAGAACGGGATGCCGAGAAGCCAGAGACCGATGGACGATGCCACCCCGACGATGAAGGCGACGAGGAGTTGTCCGCGGACAAAGGAACCCAGCGCGGTCGCCACCTCGCCGGCGACGTAGACCGCCTCCTCCCGATGTCGGGGCGGAGTTAGCTCGACCGCTAACGCCTTACCGCGACGGAGGTCGATCAACATATAAAGGGCAAGCAAGGGCGCCAGCACCAGCACCGCCAGGCCTTCAGCAACTCCCCGGACCAGTCGTCCTCCCAAGGATCCGAAGTTGCCGACCACTTGCTGGATCGTTTCCTGGTTGGCGGGATCCGCCAACCACTCGGCGATCGCTCCCTGCGATAGATCGACTTCGATATTGAACCTCTCTGCCACGTCGTCGATCCAGGTCAGGACGACGTCGTAGGTTTCGGGTAGCGAAGAAGCGAAGGCCTCGGCCTGGGTGCGAATCGCCGGTACCAGCAGCGAGAAGCCGGCCACAATCACTGCCACAAGAAAGGCGAAGGCGAGGAAGGTGCCTGCGACGCGGGGGATACGGCGAGCCTCGAAGTAGTTGACGAGAGGATTCAGTAGGAAGACGAGTCCGGCAGCGAACGCCAGCGGTAACCAGATGATGCGGATGCTCTCGGCGATTCGGATCAGCAACCAAACCAGGGCCAGAACGCCGATGACGCTCCAGACGAGGAGGGCGAAGCGTTGAATTCGCTCTCGGGTCGTCTCCTCGATCATCCGGGCGGAAGTTTACTTAGGGCTGGTTGACCCGAAGGGAGCCTTCCTCGGCAACGCTGATGATCCAACCCTCTCCTTCCACCCCGGAAGCGAACCCGTCCTCGGTTTCGATCCATGATTCCGGCACCTCTGCTTGCCCGCTCACTCTGGCAAAAGCTCCGGCCGGAAGGTTGATCACATAGGAGCCGAGCACTGCCAGAGGCGTTGACTGAGTAACAGCGTTCAGAGTCACCGTGCCCGATCCATTGAGGGTCAACGAGCCCAAGGTCAGGGCGCTGAGGTCGCCGCTGACATCCCCGCCCAGATTTAGGTTCCAGACCGTCTCGGGGCGAAGCAAGAGCCGCCAGCCGGCATAGCGGAACCAGCGAGTGGTCCCCCGATCGGCGACCGAAATATTGAGACCGGTGCCCCCGGCGACCTCGGTGGCGGCGGGGATTCCCACCGGGCCGCCCAGCCGCAAGAAGCGCACCTGATAAAGAGCATCGTCGGTGCTCGCCTCGATGACGAGGCGCCCCGCCGGAGAGATCGATGCCGTGGCCAGCTCGACTCCTGCCCATTGAGCGGGACCGATCAGTTCGCCGGATGATGAGGGAAGGGCCACCCAAGCCGAGAGGTGAGCGGCACTGGCAAGAAGCAGCCAGGTGATGACCAAGAGCGGAGGAACCGCTCCCGCTCGTCGGCGCCAGGCCCTTCGAAACGCGACCACGAGAAGGGCGATCAGGGCAGGGACGAGACCCGGCCACAGCGATATGGCGTCGAGCAACATTCCGGGAGCGAGAACCGAAGTCGAAATGGCGACGGCGGCGGCGGTCGTGAGCATCGCGGCCATGATCCAGGCTCCGAGCGGCCAGGCGCTCTGCGGCCGCTCCCAGCTACCGGTCATTCGTCCCGCGGGAACGGCTCCGACATTCAGCGCTCGAACGAGGCGCCCAGGATCACGACGATGTCGGCGTCAGTGGTCAGCTCATTGTTGAGCTCGACGAGGGCGTCCGGAAAAGCCACTCCAGCCAATTCGAAAGCCTCAGCCTCGAAAGCTGGCCAGTACCAAACACGGGATTGCTCGAGGGCGGGCTGATAGTTGGAAGGGGTCAGGACCTGGTATCCAAATCCCTGCAGGTCCTCGGTCACGTCCGCCGCCAGTCCGTTGACGCCGACCGCATTGAGGACCAGGACTCGAACCTCTTCGGGCGCTCGCAAGGTGACGACAGTCGTCGTTGGGTGCTCGGTCGTCGAAGTCGTATTGCTGACTACCTGGAGGGTCGTGGTCACTGCGGCCGTGGTTGAGACCGTCGGTTGCGCGGCCTGCGATGTGGGTGGTGGAAGGTTGTCGCGGCCGGCGAAGAACCAGAGCAATCCATAGACCAGGATTGCGACGACGATGATCCCTCCCACCATCGTTGCCAAATCCCGGTAGAAGTTTCGCCCGACGGGTGCTGCATGCCGACCGGACATGTCAGTTCCGACGCAGATGACGATCGAACATCGGCAAAAAGGCTATCGAGCCTGCAGGGGTACAGCGGGCATTTGAATCCGATCGAAGACGACGGCGTGGCCAATAAAATTCAGCTCGCGCTGGCGTAGCTCAGTTGGCAGAGCACCCGCCTTGTAAGCGGGAGCGCGTGGGTTCGATTCCCTCCGCCAGCTCTCTAGAGACTGCGAACTCGGGAGACCTCAAATGCCGCCAAAGCCGCGGCAACGGAGGCGTTGAGGCTCTCCACCGAGGGAGCGATCGGAATACGCACCCGGACTTCGACTCGCTCCCCAACCAGCCGGCTCAGGCCGGTTCCCTCGTCTCCGACGACGAGGGCCACCGGTTCGCTGAGAAGGGTCAAGCCCCAGAGGACCTCTTCCGCCTCCTGGTCGAGGCCGATCGACCACAAGCCCATGCGTCGGAGACGACTGAGGGCCTCGGCAATCGAGCTGACCCGAGCAACGGACACGGTCTCGAGCCCCCCTGCGGCGGCCTTGAAGGCGGCGGCCGAGAGAGGGGCCGCTCGCCGGCTTGGCAGGACCAAACCCGAGAGCCCGGCGGCGGCTACCGAGCGGGCGATGGCACCGACGTTGTGCGGGTCGACGACATGGTCAAGGACCATCACGGCCGCCGGGCCGGCTCCACTCGTCAATTCCTCCAGCGAGGTCTCAAGGCGCGGCACACATCGGGCGACGAGGCCTTGAGGCGCCGTCGTCTCGGCTCGCGAGATCGCTTCGTCGACCTCGGAGACCGTGCCGCCCGCGGCCCGCACGGTCTCGACCACGGCCTGGACCTCCGGACGGCCAAGACGTCCGCGTTCTACCCAAAGCTGAGCGACCCGTCCCGCCGCCGCCGCAGCTGCCACGGCATGGAGGCCTTCGACCCTATCGCCGAAACCAGCGAGCGCCATCAGGAGTGTCTTCGACGACGATTCCCGCGGCTTCCAGGCGATCCCGAATGAGATCCGACCGAGAGAAGTCACGCTGTGATCGAGCCTCGGCCCGGGCGGCAAGGATGGCGCTCATGGTCTCGTCGAGCCCATCTGCCGACAGCCCGAGCTCGGTCGCCAACCGGTTGATGTCCTTGTCGTCAATCTCTCTCGGCGTAAATCCGAGCACCGTCAACATCTCCCGGACGGCGGCTTCGTGGCCGGGTAGGGAGCCGCCGGCGTCGAGGGCGCGATTGGCCTCACCCACCACCTCGAAAACCAAGGCCATTGCCTGTGGCGTGCC
Source organism: Acidimicrobiia bacterium (assembly GCA_035253825.1). Classification (GTDB taxonomy): domain Bacteria; phylum Actinomycetota; class Acidimicrobiia; order Spongiisociales; family ZC4RG35; genus JACCTH01. The sequence goes on from DATFBM010000012.1 coordinate 137,638, forward strand.
GAAGTCATCGTCCATGGCGGTCACGAAACGTTCCATCAGGTCGGGGTCGGGCTCGACTTCGGTTGCGGTCTGCGATCGGGCCAGGAACCGCTGCAGACGTTCGTAACTGGAGGCGGCGCCTTCGAGTAGCTCCTCGGAGAACTCGAGAGGCGAGCGGTAGTGAGCCCGGAGATAGAAGAGTCGGAGACTCATGCCTCCGAATCTCTTGATCGCCTCGCTGAGCTCGATCAGCTTTCCGGTGGACTTCGACATCTTCTCACCAGCAAGGTTGAGCATCCCGTTGTGCAGCCAGTACCTGGCAAAAGTCTTTCCGGTCGCGCCTTCGGACTGGGCGATCTCATTCTCGTGGTGAGGGAAGATGAGGTCGTTCCCGCCGCCGTGGATGGCGAAATCAGCTCCGAGATAGCGCGCCGCCATCGCAGAGCATTCGATGTGCCATCCCGGACGCCCGCGTCCCCAGGGTGAATCCCAGGAAGGCTCCCCCGCCTTCGCCGCCTTCCACAGGGCGAAGTCAAGCGGATCGTTTTTCATTTCCGATACCTCGATGCGCGCCCCCGCCCGCATCTCTTCTGGGTTTCGGCCGGAAAGCTTGCCGTAGCTTTCTAAAGCCCGAACCGCAAAATAGACATCTCCATTGGGGGCCGGATATGCCAAGCCTCGCTCGATGAGAGTTTCGATCAGGCCGACCATGTCGACGACGTGTTCGGTTGCCCGAGGTTCGACATCGGGTGGGAGGACGCCCAGAGCCCGATACGACTCATCAAAGACAGTCTCGATCCGTTTGGCCCGATCGGCGACCGTTTCACCAGCCGCGGCGGCGGCAGCGATGATCTTGTCGTCGATATCGGTGATGTTGCGCACGTATCGCACCTTGTTCCCTCGCCAGGTCAGGTAGCGACGGATGACATCGAAGACAACGGCGTAGCGACCATGGCCGACATGGGGCTCGGACTGAACCGTCGCTCCGCAGACATAGATCCCCACTTCACCCGGTGAAGCCGGTTCGAGCTCAATCAGCCCGCGGTGAAGAGTGGAATGGACCCGCAAGCATCAAATCGTAACGGTGACGACTGCCAGGGCAGCGAGGCCTTCTCCCTTCCCGATTGCCCCCATCTGGTCGGTGGTGGTCCCCTTGATCGAAACCGCCTCACACTCGAGCAGGGACTTGAGCGACCCGATCATCGCCTCGCGGTGAGGGGAGACTCTCACATCTTCGGCGATGACCGTCACGTCGACGCTGTTGATCCACCACCTCCAGGCCCGGGCGAGACGAAAAACCGTACGCAGGAGCAACATGCTGTCGGCGCCCTGAGACTGAGGATCATCGGACGGAAAGTGATCGCCCAGGTCGCCCAGGCCACAGGCCCCGAGAATGGCATCGGCAATGGCGTGCGCGACAACGTCCCCGTCCGAAGTTGCCTCGATCCCTCGCTCCGTGTCGACCACGACCCCCGCCAGCTTGATCGGAGGATTGGGCCCGAAGCGGTGGGCATCGAAGCCGATCCCGGCCCGGAGCTCGCTCAATTTCAGTCGATGGGGACGAGAGCGCCCTCGACCTTGGGCAACGCCCGATCGAGACGATTGGTTGCTTCCTCCTCGTCGACTTCGAGCGAGAACGAAAGCTCCGATATCAAAGTCATGCGGGCCTTCGAGAGCATCCGCTTGAGGGCTGGCGAAATCCCCTTGGTCTGCTGCGAGTAGGAAAGGTCTCGAACCACCTCCGCCACCTGGAAGATGTCGCCCGAATACATCTTCTCGGTGAGGACTTTGTACCAGCGGCTCCAGTTGGCACCGGCCTCCTGCGGTTCACCCTTGAGAGAGGCGAGGACGTTCTTGGAGGCGGTCTTGGAGATCACCGATCTCACCACGGAATCGACCCTGTCGACTGGGATCATCACCGTAAGCGATTCGGTCGAGATGTCGAGTACGTAGTACTCGCGGGACTGTCCATCGAAGGACTGCTTGACCCGCTTGGCGATGGTGGCTGCACCGTGCTGGGGGTGAACCACCTTGTCGCCGACGCCGTACCGAGAGGTGGCGGGACCCTTCTTGGGTTCGGGCAGCTTGGTTTCTTCGGGAGCTCGCTCGGCTTTCTTGGCCACAGCCTTGGGAGGTGGCCCAGCCTTCTTGGCGGGCGCCTTGGCAGGGGCCGTCCTCTTGGCGGGGACCTTCTTGGCCGGTGCCTTCTTGGCGGCAGCCTTCTTGACTGGTGCTTTCTTGGCCGGTGACTTCGCCGTAGCCACAGCCTTCTTGGCCACAGCCTTCTTGGCCGGTGCCTTCTTGGCGGCAGCCTTCTTGGCGGCAGCTTTCTTGGCGGCGCCGCTCTTCGCCCCAGATTTCTTGGCGGGAGCCTTCTTGGCCGGGACGGTCGAGCGCTTTAGGGAGCGGTTGGTTTTCTTTGCAGCCAAGGGACGGGCATTGTACCCGTCAGGTCGGATCCGGATCCCAAGCGGCCGCGGCTGTCCGCCACCGATCGAAGTAGCGGCGCAGCATCGAAGCCCGGGCATCGCCGATGCCTTCCACCTCTTCAAGCTCGGCTGTGGTCGCCCCCAAGAGTCGCTCCACGGTCTTGAAGTGGCGCAGCAAATTCTCACGAGTAGCTTCCGGCAAACGGCCGACTTTGGCGAGAAGTCTCACCCCGCGGGGCCGCGCCAGCTCGTCGAGGTCTCCGAACCCAACGGCCTTACCGACCAGAGTGGCGTCCTCCAGCTCCTCGTCGCTTAACAGAGCCAGGCTTTCCGTCGCCTCCGGTACGAATCGGGCCCGACGGCCCCCCAGGTAATCAGCCAAGGTCGAGGCTACTAGCTGTTCGATCCCGCGAGTGAGTTCGGTCAGCTGCACAACGATCAGCCGCGCTTCACCCCCCAGGGTCACTGTCTGGGTCTCGATCTGGCGTCCGATTCGTCGTACCAGCTCACCTTGTTGCAGAACATGAACGACGTTGCGGAAGGTCGCCAACCCGGTGATTTCGAGATGCATCAGTCGCTCGTCGGAGTCATCGAGCCGGCGCCGCAGCCGTTCCAGCGTGTGGAGATCCTGATTGGCCCTGGCCGCCTGGACCGTGGGTCGGGCCAGCTCGACCTTGCGTCCATCGTGGAAAAGCGTCGCCATACGCCGGCCTTCGGATACCGACACCACCGGCTTTCCGGTCTGACGGGCGAGGCGCTCGGCGGTTCGGTGGCGCGAACCGGTCTCGTCGGTGGGTAAATCGGGATCGGGGAGGAAATGGACGTTGGCCGCCAGGATCCGATCCCAGGTGTCGTCGAGAACGATGCCTCCGTCCATCTTTGCGAGCTCCGCTAGTCGGGGGGGACTGAAACCGACCCCTTGCAGCCAGAATCCGCCCGAGCTGGTGTTGTCGACCAGCTCATCATGTCCCAGCACGACCAGGGCACCGTTTCCTTGCTGGATGATGCGCTCGAGCGCTTGCCGCAGAGGGGTCCCCGGAGCCAGCCGCGACAGCACCTCGAGAAGGACCGAGTCGTGCATGCCCCCCGAGGCTATCACCAACGACTTTCCTTCTGCCTCCCTGGCTAGGGCCGTCGAACCCTTCTCCAGACGAGGTAACCGATACCTGCAAAGAGCAGGAGGGCTGCGAGAACGGAGAACGCGTTCCAGGGCTCGGCTTGCCTGATGTCGGCTCCCCCCACGATCTCCGCAAAAAGCATCTGCGTGGCACAATACCGGCCCGAATGGCCCGTTATGTGTGTGACAACTGTGGTGCGACCGTGGTCGACGAGGAGTTCTGTCCCACCTGCGGTAGCTGGGTCGACACCCTGGGTAAAGACGAGGACGAGTACGAGGAGTTCGACCTAGAGGAAGGCCCACCGCCACCGCGAGCGGCGCGGGGCGAGCCCACCCTTTGTCCATCGTGCGGAGCCCCTAACCCTTCGACCAATCGTCACTGCGAGGAGTGTGGGGCCCGGCTCCGCCAGGGTCCGCTGCCAACCGCACCTCGGCCCGCCGTCCAGAGCACAGCCGGGGTCCGCGCCCTGGGAGCGCTGTTCGGCCTCATTGCCCTCGTGGTCATCATCGCAGTCTTGATCAACCTGATCAACGGCGACGGAGCGACAACAGCCACAACATTGGCAGCCGACGCCACCACGACTACCGCGGGCGCCGTGCAGATCGAGAACCCCGCCCCACTCGACATTCTCACGGCCTCCTGTGTTCCCGAGGGACTCGGTGGGGATTTCTCTTGTACCAACCTGATCGACGGCAACGCCGGTTCGTTCCAGGTCAACTACAACGAGCTGCCCGAAGGCGAGAAGGAGGTCGAGATCCGTCTTACCTTCCCTCAGCCTATGGAGGTGACCAGGATCATCTGGCTCAATCTCGAGGATGAGACCCGGTTCCGACGGAACTACCGAGCCAAGGGCATCACCATCGAGGCAGAAGGCAACCCCTTTGTGGTTCCCCAGGAGCTGCAGGACGCCCCGGGCGAGCAGGGTTTCGACTTCGCCACCATTCGAGCCAACTTCATCGTCATCACGGTCCAGAGCGTGTATCAGGCGGAAGTGGTGGAGGGTACGGAACCGTTTGACGAACTGGCCATCGAGGAGATCACCGTTGTCGGCCGGCCGGCAGAGACCACCACCAACGCCACGTCGGCCGAAACCACCAGTACTACCGGGGGCTAAGAGCCAAGGGAAGGGTGCGCACTCCCCGAAAGACCAGCGAGCGCAGTCGCTCGGGTTCTCCGCTCAGCTCGAATTTGGCGATCCGGGCGGCAAAGGCAGCGAAAGCAATTTCCAACTCGACCTTGGCCAAAGGAGCGCCAACGCAGTAGTGAACTCCGCCGCCGAAGGAGACGTGGGGATTCTCGGTGCGAAGGAGGTTGAGCCGCTCCGGTTCGGCAAATACCGATTCATCGTGGTTGGCGGAGCCGAAGAGGAGTCCTACCTTGGTCCCGTGTTGGAGTTCGTTTCCCGACCAGTCGAGATCGGTCAGGACCCAACGCTCGAACATCTGCAGGGGCGAGTCGAAGCGCAAGATCTCGTCGGTAGCTTGACTGGCCAGCCCGAGAGGGTCGCGCTGGAGCAGCTCAAACTGCTCGGGATCGGAGGCGAGAGCCAGGAGGCCGTTGCCGATGGCGTGGACGGTCGCTTCGTGGCCGGCGTTGAGGGTCAAAATGCAGGTGGCGATTAGCTCCTCGTCGTCAAGGCGATCTCCCTCATGGTCAGCCGCAATCAGCGACGAGACCAGATCGGTGCCGGGGCTGCGCCTCCTCTCGGCGAGAAGCTGGCGGACATACTCCACGAAGGCCATCACGGCCTGTTCGGCGCGGGCACCCTCCTCGGCGGTACAGCCCTGGTCGAAGACCCGGACGATGTCGTGCGACCAGGAGACCAACTGGGGTTGTTCGGACTGGGGAATCCCGAGGAGGTCGGCGATCATGACGAGCGGGATCGGGGTGGCGTATTCGGAGATGGCCTCCATCGCTCCCCGCTCGATGGCTGATTCGATTGCCGCCGCCGCCGTTGCTTCGAGGCGCGGGCGATAGGTCTCGGTCGACCGCCGGGTAAAAGCCCACTGGACCAGACGCCGAAGGCGCGTGTGACGGGGTGGTTCGAGGTCGATGAACGACCCCCGGATGTATCGATTCCACGTGGGGAGATGATCGGGATAGTTGCGGGAATAGAGCCGAGGGTCGATATCGCCGGTGACGCCCCGAATGTCGCGCCCGAACCGCCGATCCTTGAGCATCCCCGCCACGTCGGCATGACGGGTGAAGAAGGTCAGCTCCCAATCGGGATCGTAGAAAACCGGACGCTCAGCTCGCAGGCGGGCGTAAATCGGATAGGGATTGTTCTGGAAGACGCTGGAGTAGGCGTCAAACTCCGCGACGTCGTTCCTCCCCTCGATCAGTGCTCACCTTTGCGATAGCGTAGACCGTCCGCTGCCGGCGCCCTCAGCCTTTGGGCGAAGAAAACCAGGACGATCAGGACGATGACAAATGGGAGGATGTTGATCCAGACGTCGGGGAGGGTGTCCGAGCTCAGGTACCAGGCCGCCGCCGCCAGCCCCAGCACGAGCGCCAGAACCGCGTCGCGTCGCTTTCCCCTGGTGGCAGCCCACACCGCTACTGCCGCCAGGCCGATGGCGTTGACCAGGATCAGCGAGTGGGAGGCGCTGCCGTCGAGATCTCGTAGGCCGATCCCGAAGGGATATCCAAAGAGGAGCGCTCCACCCAGAACCCCAAAGGGCCTCCAGTTGCCGAAGATCACTGCCGCCAGGCCGATGAAGCCGCGTTGGGTCGTCTGTCCCTCGAGATAGATCCCGGATAGTTCGGGGCTGGCTATGAAGGCGCCTGCCAGCCCTGAGAGCGCCCCACTGATGACGACGCCGATGTACTTGTAGCGGTAGACGTTGATCCCCTGTGCCTCCCCTGCCTGCGGTCTCTCCCCGCAGATCCGGAGTCTGAGCCCGAACCGGGTGCGCCACAGCAACCAGGCTGTGAAGGGCACGAACAAGAGTGCGATGAGAGAAACCCACGAGATCCGGGTGACCAGGCCTTTGGCCAGGCTCGCTAGGTCAGAAATGAGGAAGATCTCCCGACCGGCTAACCAGCCAAAGAAGTCTGGACTCTGCCACGCGCCGAGGCTGCCCCCGCCGAGGATGGGCAGGGTAAAAGTGCCAACGCCAGGAACCCGGGGGGATTGGGTTATAGACCCTCCGGGAAGAGTGGTGAGGATCTCAGAGGAGAGGAAGCGGGTAATGCCCGGAGCGAGAATGTTGATCGCCACGCCGGAGATGACGTGGTCGACATTGAAGGTGACGGTGGCGATGGCATGAAGAAGACCGCCCACGGCGCCTGCCGCTACCGCCAACACTATCCCCCACCACGGCCCGTAAACCACCGCTCCCCAGGCACCGAACCAGGTGCCAAGGATCATCATCCCCTCGAGGCCGATATTTATGACACCGGCTCGTTCGGAGAAGAGTCCGCCCAGGCCGGCGAGAAGGATGGGGACCGCCCAGCGCAGCATCGACTGGGATGATCCAGCGGCGGTGAGGCTTCCGGTTTCATCGAAGCGTTGGACGATGGTGAGGACGAGTACACCGACAGCGGCGTAGAGTGCCCAGCGGAGCCAGGCAGGGAGCTTTGCCCAGCTCATGCGGCTTCCTCGGAGGGCTTGACATCCCCGAGCGCCTCGGCGGCAGACTTCGCCTCTTGACGCTCACGAGCCCGGCGGGCGACTTCGTAAGCCACCACCGCGGCCAGGATGATGACGCCCTGCATGATCACGACGATCTCGCGAGAGGCAGCGCCGGTGAACTGGAGAACACCGGAGGAGACGTCGAGAAAGGCGAAAATCAGCGCCGCCAGGATGATGCCCGCGGGGTGGTTACGGCCCAGAAGAGCGACAGCAATTCCGGTAAACCCCAAACCCTTGATCGGATTGGCGGGAAAGAAGCCGACCTGGTTGATCTCGGCCATCCCCACCAGCCCAGCGACAGCTCCGGAAAGCACCATGGCGCTGACCACCATCCGCTTGGCCGGGACACCACCCACCTGGGCGGCGAAGGGGTTGATACCGCTGGCCCGCAGATCGAAGCCGAATCGGGTGCGGTTGACTAATACGTGATAACCGATGCCGACCAGGATGGCGATCACCAGCACCCCGGTCAGTTGTTTCCCCTGTCCTATCTCGCGAGTGAAAAACTCGAGCACCGAGTTGAGGTTGGGAATCAAACCCGATTGAGGGATCGGTGTCGTGCCGACCCTCGCCACCCCGCCCTGGATTGCCCCTCCTGCCTGCCACTCCCTGATCAAGTAGGCAACTAGACCGGAGATGGCGATGGCCGTCAGCATGATCGTCGAGATCACTTCGTTGATTCCCCGAGTGACCTTCAGCACCCCGGCGAACCCGGAGTAAGCCGCCCCTACTGCCATGGCCACCAACAGGATGAACACGATTCGCAGCGGACCAGGCAAATTGACCAGGGCTCCGACGTGGGCGGCTACCAGCGCGGCGAGAAGATATTGACCTTCTACCCCGATGTTGAAGAGGTTCATCCGGAAGCCAATCGCCACCGCCACTGCAGCGATGTAGAGGGGGGTGGCGCGGTTGAGGATGTCGACCATGGTCTCGAGGCGGCTGGCGTGGCCAATCATGTCCCCGAATGCTTCGAGCGGGTTGCTGCCCGAGAGGATCAAAACCACCGATGACATGGCCAGGGCAACGACCAGCGCAACAACGGGCGCGGCCAGCGCCAACAAAATTCGCCGGGGAAGACTCACGCCGCCCCTTCTTTGGCGCCGGTCATGTAAGCCCCCAGCTCGCGAGGAGAGACCTTCGCCGGATCGAGCGTGGCCACCAGCCTTCCCCGCAGCATCACGACGATGGTGTCCGAAAGTCCGATCAGCTCGTCGAGGTCAGCGGAGATCAAGAGCGTTGCCATCCCCTTGGACCGTGCCAGCCTTATGTCGTCCCAGACTTCGCCCTGGGCGCCGACGTCAATGCCCCGAGTGGGATGAGCGGCAAGAAGGACTATCGGACCGGCTGTCATCTCCCTCCCGACAATCAGCTTTTGTTGGTTCCCACCGGAGAGAGCATGGGCGTGGACGTCGACATTGGGTGTTCGAACATCGAACTCCTTGCGAATGTGCTCGGTGCGGGTCTTGCTACCGGTTCGATCTATGAAGATCCCGTTGACAAAAGGCTCCTGAGTCTGGTGGCCGAGCGCCGCGTTCTCCCAAAGGGGGGCTGTCAAAAGCAAACCCTCCCGATGCCGGTCCTGGGGGATGTAGCCGATCCCCCGCTCCCGTCTTTCCCGTACGGGCAACACGGTTATGTCCTCGCCCATCAGCTTGATGGAGCCCCGATGGACGAGTCTCGTACCCAGAATCGCATCGACCAGTTCCGACTGCCCGTTCCCCTCCACTCCCGCAATTCCCACGACCTCGCCACGGTGGATGCGAAAGGTGACGTCGTCCACCAGGACCCGGTCCTCTTCATCGAGCACCGTGACCGAATCCACGTCGAGAGCCACCTGGTCGGTAACGGTGGACTCGGTCGTCTCCGGGGTGGGCAACTCCGAACCCACCATCAGCTCGGCCAGGTCGTGCGCTGTCACCTCATGTGGCTTGACGGTGGCGACGGTCTTGCCGTCGCGGAGAACGGTGATGGTGTCGGCGATGGCCAAGACCTCGTCGAGTTTGTGATCGATGAAGAGGATCGTCGCCCCGTCCTCCTTGAGGCCCCGCATATTGCGAAAGAGTTCCTCCACCTCCTGCGGCACCAGAACCGCGGTGGGCTCGTCGAGGATGAGGATCTTCGCCCCCCGGTAAAGAACCTTGATGATCTCCACCCGCTGCCGCTCGCCAACCTCCAGTTCCTCGATCAGGTCTTCGGGATCGATCGTCAATCCATATGCTTGGCCCACCTCTCGGAGATGCTTCCGGGCTGCTTCGAAATTGATTCGACCCAAAGCCTTGGTCGGTTCGGCCCCGAGGATGACGTTCTCGAGCACGGTCAGCTGATCGGCCAGCATGAAGTGCTGGTGGACCATGCCGATCCCGGCGGCGATCGCCTCAGTGGGCGAAACAAACCGGACCTCCCGACCGTGCACCTTCATCGTGCCGGAGTCGGCCAGTTGCATCCCGTAGAGGATCTTCATCAAGGTGGACTTGCCGGCGCCGTTCTCTCCACAGATGGCGTGGATCTCGCCTTCCTCAACCGTGAGATTGACTTGATCGTTGGCAACCACTCCTGGGAATCGCTTGGTTATGCCCGACAACTCGATCGCCGCTGCCAACTAATCCTCCGTTAAATAAGGGAAGCGGGACCGGACAATAGGCCGGTCCCGCTCCCAGACGCCGTTTAGACGTTGCTACTTGTTGGGGGGTCTACCTAGGCAGGCTCGGTCGGAACGACGATGTCGCCGCTGACGATCTGAGCCTTGAAGTCCTCCAACTGATCGACGATGTCGTCGACGAAGCCACCGGAGGTGGAGTAGCCGACGCCGTCCACCGAGAGGTCGTAGGCGGTAGGTCCGGCAGTGAACGTACCTTCGCACTGCGCCCTGATCGCCTCGAACACGGCCACGTCGACCCGCTTCAGCATCGAGGTGAGGATGAACTCCTGAACCGCCGGGTCAACCGTGTTGTACTGGTCGGAGTCGACCCCGATGGCCCAGACCTTGGAACCGGAGGTATCGCTGGCCACCGAAGCGGCTTCGAAAAGGCCGGCACCCGAACCGCCAGCGGCGTGATAGACGATGTCGGCTCCACCGTCGTACATCGCCAGGGCGATCTCACGGGCACGGTCGGGAGCGTTGAACCCATCGAAATCGGGGGCAGCGGTGATGTACTCACTAAGGATCTCGATGTCGGGGTTGACCGCCATCGCCCCAGCCTGGAACCCAGCCTCGAACTTCTCGATCAGACCACCGACGCCGCTAACGCCACCAATGAAGCCAACGGTCCCCGTGGTCGACTTAAGGGCGGCAGCCGCGCCAACCAGGAACGAGCCTTGCTCTTCGGAGAAGACCAGACCTGCAATGTTGTCGCCGTAGGGGACGGGCGGATCCACCGTGAAGTCGAGCATCGCCGAGTCGACCACCGCGAAACTGGTATCGGGGTTCTCGAGGCCAACCGCGGCGGTGTCGCCCTCGAAGAGGAAGCCAACCGCGATCACGATGTCGCTGGCATCGGCGGCGAGCTGGAGTAGTTCAGCCCGGTTCGAGCCGTCCTCGTTAGGCGAGGCCTCGGTAAAGGTGATTCCCATCTCGTCGGCTGCTCGTTCGAGACCGGCCGCAGCGGAATCGTTGAACGATTGGTCGCCCCGTCCGCCGATGTCGAAGACGAGTCCGACCGTGGCATCGCATGCGGCGGGAGCCGCTCCCGTCGTGGTCGTCGCCTCGCCTGCTGTGGTTTCGGTTGGGGCCTCGGTTGTCTCGGTCGGGGCGGCGGTGGTATCGGTTGTAGGGGCTGTCGTGGTAGTCGCGGCACTTCCGCCACAGGCAGCCAGCACCAGCATTGCTACCGCCAGAAGCGACAGCACGCGTAGGTGTCGTCTCACAGTTGTATTCCTTCCAATTGGTGTGGTCGGCGAGCGCTTTGTCCCGCCGGGGCCGGAGAATAGCGAGCGAAGCGCCCGGTTTCCTCCCCCAGCGAACGCAGTGAGCGTTGGGGGAGGTGTCGCCGAAGGCGACGGAGGGGGCTAGGACCCCAAGGAGAAACGGAGAACTACTCGTTGACGGCGGCGACTGGCGAGGGTGCGGGCTCGGGCGGGGTTGCCTCCACCGCCTCGAACGACAGCTCCTCGGCCCCCTCTTCGACGCTCACCAGCACGGTCGAGCCGGCTTTGAAGTCGCCCAGGAGCACCCGCTCGGAAAGAGGGTCCTCGAGTAGCCGCTGGACCGCCCGCCGCAAGGGACGAGCACCCATTTCCCGGTCGTACCCCTTGGTGGCCAAGAAAACTTTGGCGTCATCGGTGAGAACGAGGTCGAGACCCTGGCTGGCGAGCTGGGTGCGAACCCGCTTCAGCATGAAGTCGACGATCGCCTTGATCTCGTCCAAGGTCAGCTCGTGGAAAACGATGATCTCGTCCAGACGGTTGATGAACTCCGGCCGGAAATGGCGCTTCAGCTCTTCGGTGACCTTCTCCTTCATGGCCTCGTAGGTGACGTCATCGGAGTCGACGTGGAAGCCGACGGACTTCTTGCGCAGATCGCGAGTGCCGAGGTTGGAGGTCATGATGATCACGGTGTTCTTGAAGTCGACCGTCCGACCTTGAGCATCGGTCAGGCGCCCGTCCTCGAGGATCTGGAGCAGGGTGTTGAAGACGTCGGGATGGGCCTTTTCGATCTCGTCAAAGAGGACCACTGAGAAGGGCTTGCGACGCACGGCCTCGGTCAACTGACCGCCTTCGTCGTAGCCGACGTATCCCGGTGGGGAGCCGACTAGCCGGCTAACGGTGTGCTTCTCCATGTACTCGGACATGTCGAGTTGGATCAGGGCGTCCTCGTTGCCAAACAGGAATTCGGTCAGCGCCTTGGCGGTCTCGGTCTTTCCAACTCCGGAGGGGCCGAGGAAGATGAACGAACCGGAAGGACGCTTGGGATCCTTCAGCCCGGCACGGGTGCGGCGGATGGCTTTCGATACCGCGACGATGGCGTCGTGTTGGCCGATGATGCGCTGGTGGAGCTCTGACTCCATCTGAACCAGGCGTGCGGTCTCCTCCTCCGTCAGGCGGTGGACGGGGATGCCGGTCCACTGAGCCAGGACTTCCGCGATCTCTTCCTCGTCGATCACCCAGCCGGTCTCACTGCCGGTGTCTTTCAAGGACTGCTCGCGCTCGATGCGGTCGGCGAGCAGGCTTCGTTCCTGGTCGCGGAGCTGGGCAGCCCGCTCGAACTGTTGGGCAGAGGCGGCCTCGTGCTTTTGCTTGCGGATGTCGGTGACTTTGCGATCGATCTCGGCGAGGTCGGGATCTGAGCTGGAGCGGTAGATGCGCATCCGACTGCCGGCTTCATCGATGAGGTCGATGGCCTTGTCCGGAAGGTGCCGATCGGAGATGTATCGATCGGCCAGGTTGGCCGAGGAGACGATGGCCGCGTCTGTGAAACGCACCGAGTGGTGGGTCTCGTAGCGCTCCTTCAAGCCCATCAAGATCTGAATCGTGTCGGTCACCGATGGCTCCTCGACTCGGACCGGTTGGAAACGCCGTTCGAGGGCGGAGTCCTTCTCGAGGTACTTGCGATATTCCTCGAGCGTCGTGGCACCAATGGTCTGCAGCTCACCGCGAGCCAGCATCGGTTTGAGGATGGAGGCGGCGTCGATTGCTCCCTCGGCAGCACCTGCACCGACCAGGGTGTGGATTTCGTCGATGAAGAGAATGATGTCGCCCCGAGTGCGAATCTCCTTCAGCACCTTCTTGAGGCGCTCTTCGAAGTCGCCGCGATAACGCGACCCTGCCACGAGAGCTCCGAGGTCGAGGGTATAGAGCTGACGATTGTGGAGCGTCTCGGGCACGTCGTTGGCGACGATGCGCTGGGCCAGGCCCTCAACGATGGCCGTCTTGCCCACGCCCGGCTCGCCAATGAGGACCGGATTGTTCTTTGTTCGGCGGGAGAGGATCTGCATGACCCGCTCGATCTCCCGGGTGCGGCCGATCACCGGGTCGAGTTTGCGCTCGCGGGCGAGTTGGGTGTAGTTGCGGCCGAATTGATCCAGGACGGTGGAGCCCGAGGTGGAGGACTCGCCCCGTGAGCTACCGGACCCGGCAGAGCTCTGCTGGGGCTGATCCTCGCTTTGACCGGAACCGTTGAGAAGCTGGATCACGGCATGGCGAACCTTGGTGAGTTCGGCTCCCATCTTTTGCAGGACTTGCGCCGCCACGCCCTCACCCTCGCGGATTAGACCCAAGAGAATGTGTTCGGTCCCGATGTAGTTGTGTCCGAGCTGGAGTGCTTCTCGCAATGAGAGCTCGAGGACTTTCTTCGCCCGGGGAGTGAAGGGAATGTGTCCGCTCGGAGCCTGCGCTCCCCGACCGATGATTTCCACCACCTGATCGCGCACTCCGACAAGATTGATATTGAGGCCTTCGAGAGCACGGGCGGCGATGCCTTCGCCTTCATTGAGGAGACCGAGGAGGATGTGCTCGGTTCCGATGTAGCTGTGATTGAGCAGGCGTGCTTCTTCCTGAGCGAGGACGACTACTCGTCGTGCCCGGTCGGTAAAGCGCTCAAACACTCTCAATGCTCCTGACTGCTACACCCCTGGCGAGGTAGTAGCGATTATATCGGCAGGGTCTCACAACACCTTGTGACCAACTCCGAAGTGCCCGCGTAGATCACTCCGCCGGAGTCCGGAGCCCGCCATGTCATTACGATTTGCCCATGCAGGAACTCAGCGCGCTGGTTCCCCTCCCTCACGTCTGGGACCGCCTCGCCACGGTCGAAGCAAGGCTGCTCGAGGTGACCAACGCCGACGATCCCTACCTCACCAAGATCTTTCAACACCTGCTGGTGGCGGGGGGGAAACGCTTCCGACCCTTGCTGGCCTTGCTGGCGGCTGAGTTTGGCCCCGAATCCCCCACCCGACGACCCGTCGAGGCCGGGGTGGCGGTCGAGTTGATTCATGTCGGGAGCCTTTATCACGATGATGTCATCGACGAGTCGGATACCCGTCGGGGAGCGCCGTCCGCCAACGTCAACTGGAACAACACCGTCGCCATCCTCGCCGGCGATTTCCTCCTCGCCCGCGCCTCGGAGGTCGCCGCCACCTACCTTTCCCAGGAGGCGGTCCGTCTGCTGGCGGTCACCTATGCCGAACTGGTAGTGGGCCAGAGCCGCGAGTTGCAATTGGTGGATTCGCTCGATCATTCCCGGTCCGAGTATGAACGCGTTATCGGCGGCAAAACGGCATCTTTGATCAGGACTTCGGCCCGGCTCGGTGCCATGGCCGCGGCGGCTACCGATGACATCGTCGACACTCTGACCGAATGGGCCTGGGAGCTCGGAATGGTTTTCCAGCTGAGCGACGATGCGCTCGATCTGGTGGGAAACGAGACCACTCTTGGGAAACCGGCCGGTTCCGACATTCGCGAAGGCACTTTCACCCTCCCGGTGCTGGCGGCTATAGCCGCCCCCGACGGCGATCGACTGCGAGCCCTGCTCGACCGACCTCGCCCCTATTCCGAGGAGGTGGTGGCGAGCGCCATTGCCCACCTGCGCGACGGTGGCTGGGTCGATCAGGCGGTCGATGCCGCTCTCGAGCGGCTCCACAAGGCCCAGCGGCTGCTGCTGGACCTGCCCGAAACCAAGGTGAGGGCGGTGCTAACGAATCTTGGGGAATACCTGGTCGAGCGGGTCGAGGCAGCTCGGCCTTAGCTCACAGTTCGATTTCGGCGATGTTGGGAACTTCGGAGCGCGCCGTCCGTGCCGCCTCCAGAGCCAAGTCGAGATAGTCCTCGGGCCGGGCGCTGTCACCTTCCACCGCCACTACCAGACCGAACTTGATCTCGGCCGTGATCTCGGGGTCAGCGATGGCGTGGCGCAAGGTCGTCCGCATCCGGGAGGTGACGGTCGAGGCCCCATGGCGCTGGAACTCTCGAAGCACGACGGCGAAGGTGTGGCTATCCAACCGACCGGTGTCGTCGACGGCCCGTCCGGCATCGGAGAGGGCGAGGGAGACCAATCGGGCCAGGCTGGCAGCCTGCTCCGCTGAACGATCGGCCATGGCCGGGATCACGATCACCATCACACCAAATGGTTCTCGCCGCCGGTTCCACCAGGCCCAGGCTCGACGAATGGCTTCGATGGTCCCGGTTCGATTGAGCATGCCGGTGTCGACGTCGACCGGTAGGAAGGTGTCGACCAGCTGTCGCAGGCGGGCGATCTCCTCGTCCTTCTGGTCGATCAGGGCCAATAGACCAGACACATCGGTTATGGGTTGCTCAGGATCTCCCATGGCATTAAATCGGCCGGATTCGGCCCCTACTTGATGGTCTCGCCTAGGGCGCGGGGCTTTCCGGACGGAGGGTCGGAAAGAGGATGACGTCCCGGATGTGATGGGTGTCGGTGACGAGCATCACCAACCGATCGACTCCGATGCCGAGGCCGCCGGTGGGCGGCATGCCGTACTCGAGCGCCCGCAAGAAGTCCTCGTCGAGCGGGTGGGCTTCGACATCGCCCGCCGCCCGAGCGGCGGCCTGTTCTACGAACCGCACCCTCTGGTCGAGCGGATCGATCAACTCGGAGAAGGCGTTGACATACTCGGATCCCGCGATGACGAGCTCGAAGCGCTCGGTCAAGCCGGCGCTCGAGCGGTGGACTCGGGCCAATGGCGAAATCTCTTTGGGGTAATCGGTGACAAAAGTCGGCTCCCAGATGCTCCCCTCGACCACCTGGTCGTATATCGCCTCGATCACCCGACCCGGACCCCAAGCGTCCTCGACCTCGGTCCCCAGCCGGTGAGCAAGGCGGCGGAGCTCGTCGAGAGGACGTTCGAGGGAGACGGGCTCGGTGGCGGCCTCGCTGACCAGGTCCAGCATCGTCGCCCTCCGAAATGGCGGGTTGAAGTCGAGTGGCTTGCCCCGATAGCTGATGGTGGTCCCGCCTGTGACCGATTTCACCACTGCGACGAAGACCTCTTCGACGAGCGCGATCATGTCGTGATAGTCGGCCAGGGCCTGATAGGCCTCGAGCATGGTGAACTCGGGATTGTGGGTGGAGTCGATGCCTTCGTTACGAAACACGCGTCCGATCTCAAAAACCCGCTCCATTCCTCCAACGACGAGCCGTTTCAGATAGAGCTCGAGTGAGATACGTAGCTTCATCTGCACGTCGAGGGATTCGTGATGGGTAATAAAAGGTCGAGCGATGGCCCCGGTGGCCTGCGATAGGAGCACCGGGGTCTCGACTTCGACGAAGCCACGGGCAAGGAACTCGGAGCGAAGCTCGCTGACCACCTCCGAGCGGGCCTGGGCCACGGCCAGGGAGCGGTCGTTGACGATGAGGTCGAGGTAACGCTGGCGGGACCGGGCCTCGATGTCGGTCAGGCCATGCCACTTGTCGGGAAGGGGTCGATGAATCCGGGCCAGAACCACGAACGACTCGAGACGCACCGAGAGCTCGCCCTTTTTTGTCGTGACGATTTCACCCGCCCCGCCCACCCAGTCACCAAGGTTGGCCTCCGCCACTTGCTCGAAGGCCAGGCCTGCGAGACGAGACAACTCGGCAAGGAGTTGAATCCGCCCCGAGTAATCACGAATCGTGAGGAAGATGAGCTTGCCGAACGAGCGCTTGAGCATCACCCGACCGGCCACGGCCACCATCTGTCCGGTTTCCGCTCCGGGACCGAGATCGGCGTGGGCAGCCGCTAAGTCAGCCGCCAGGGCGCTGCGCTCGAACCGGTAGGGAAGCTCGTCAGTGCTCACCGTCAGACCTTATCTGCGCCCGGTTGCGCTCCGCTGCCACCTAACCGTCGTGGTTCAAGGCGAAGATCTCGGCCAAGCCGACGAGGGTCAAGTCCGCTTGGACCTCCTTCACCAGGCGGGTGTGAGCGACGACGGTCGGCGCCAGCCCGCCAGTAGCCACAACCGGGACCGGCGTGTCGACTTGAGCCAGGATGCGCTCGACGAGGCCGTCCACCAGTCCGGCGTAGCCATAGATGAGGCCGCTCTGAATTGCCTCGACGGTCGAGCGGCCGACCGGGCTCCGGGGGGCGGAAAGCTCAACCCTTCGCAGGGCGGCAGTGTGAGTCACCAAGGCATCGGCCGAGACTTCGAGGCCCGGCGCTATCGCTCCCCCTCTGTAGGACCCGTCCGGACCAACCAGGTCGACAGTGGTGGCGGTCCCAAAATCGACCACGATCACCGGTGCCCCGAGGAGGCGGACCGCCCCGATGGCGTTGGCCACCCGATCGGCCCCGACCTCGCGTGGATTGTCGACCGACAACGCAATCCCCGTCTTGACACCGGGTCCAACCACGACCAACCGGCCTTCGATAAGGGGAGCAAGGGCCTGCCGCCAACTCTCGGTGCGTTGCGGCACCACCGAGGACAAGCAGCCGCCACTGACCGGGCCGGCGTACTCAGCAAGCATCGATCTCAGGAGGAGCCGACATTCATCGGCGGTGCGCTCCAAATCGGTGGATATCCGCCAGCGGTGGACAGCCGCCTCGCCATCCCAGAGGCCGACGATGGTGTTGGTGTTGCCGACGTCACAAAGCAGCAGCATCAGCGGTAGAGCACACTTTCTCGCTCGAGCCGACGGCCTCGATCGGCCATCACCTGTCCGACGACAAGGTCGAACGCCACATTGTCGATCAGGCGCACCTTGCCGACCCGGGCGGCGATCGCCAGAAAAGAAGGCCGGTCAAGCTCGGCTAGCGGCTGGGCATGATTCTGGGAGGCAAGGGTGACGTACTCGATATCGACACCGTCGGCCACCTGGCTCGCGACCCCGAGCAACCGTCTGCCATCTCGCTCTCCGGCTTCGGCCAGGTCAGCGGCGGCGAAGAGTCCGGCGCTGATAGACAAGGCCGCCACCCGCTCTTCAGGGCTGAGAAAGACATTGCGGCTGGAGAGCGCGAGTCCGTCCTGTTCGCGGATGGTGGGCTGGCCGCTGATAGTCACCGGAAACGAGAGGTCCTTTGTCATCTGGCGGACGAGAGCGAGTTGTTGCGCATCCTTCCGACCAAAGAAGGCGAGGTCGGGCTGAATCCCGGCGAAGAGCTTTGCTACCGCCGTCGCCACGCCCTCGAAATGACCCGGCCGCCTGGGTCCTTCAAGGTGATCCTCTACCTTGGCAACTCTCACCCGGGTGAGCGGAGGCTCGGGGTACATCTCCTCCGACGAAGGAGCAAAGACAACGTCGACCTTCTCGGCCCTTGCCATCTCCAGATCCCGTTCGAGGTCGCGGGGATATCTCTCCAGATCGGCGGGGTCGTTGAACTGGAGGGGGTTGACGAACAGGGAGACGATCACCGTCTCTGCCGCCTGACGAGCCGCCACCATCAATGCCAGGTGCCCCTCGTGGAAATAGCCCATGGTCGGCACGAGGGCGGTGAGCCCCCGCCGCTGGAGACGGCTTTCGAAAAAGGTTCGGGTGACCTCAGTCACGGTGAAGCCTCAGATCCGCCGGAACCTCGACCGATGCGGTGATGGCCGTCGCCGCCGTGAGGAGGTCGAACTGCGTCAAGGCCTCCTCTCCCATTTCGGCCGCGGCCGATCTTTGCAAGCGAACGGTTTCCCAATCCTGGCGCAGGATGGGCCCGGTCAGCGACCGCCTTGCGCCCAGGGCGAAGGCATGGCTCACCACCGCTTTCGACAAGGGCTCGGCGGCAGCGAACGGCACCTTGGCCTTCTCGAAGAACTGCTGGGCGAGATCGAGTGCTGCCACGAGGAAATTGGAGGCGGCGGCCGCCCCCGAGTGGTAGGCGGGGCGGACCTCGTCGTCCAGGTCGAAGTCGTGCATGCCGAGGCTGGCGGCCAGCCCTCGCAGCAGCTCTCGCAACCGACCGCCGGCCGTTACCGCCACCCAGGAACCAGCGAGGACCCGGGCGCCGTCTCGTGGGTCGGGTAGGGATTGGAGGGGGTGAAAGGAGCCGACCTCCCATCCCAACCCCGCCAAGCCGGAGAGAACCGAGATGCTGGTGGCACCCGACAGATGCACAGCGGCGGTTGGGGGGTGATAGTGGGCTGCTTGGCGGGCAGCCTCGGCGATTTCCCCGTCGCGAGTGGCGATCACGACGAGATCGGCCGCGGGCCAATGGCCTTCCACCAGCGGAAACCCGAGCTCCCAACGAAGGGGTGAGCGAGCGACGAGGCCGCAGATCTCATGGCCGGCGGCGGCGGCCGCCAGTGCCAAGGCTCCCCCGGCGCGACCGGGACCTATTAGCAGAATCTTCATCGCCAACCCGGAAGAATGGTCGCCCGAACATCTCCGGCATAGTCGGCGTACTCCGGATAGATCACCCTGAGTCGCCGTTCTTCAAATCGAGCCTTGAGCCAGAAGAAGCCTGCCAGCACACCGACGAGCAAAAAACCCCACCAGGCCCGCCACAAGATCACCGCTCCGATCGCGCCCAGCAGCAGACCCAGATAGATCGGATGGCGAACGACTCGATAGACGCCTCCCTGGGCCAGCTTGGCTTGGCGCGGAGTGGGACTGGCTGTGAAGGCGGCCCCCAGCTCTTTGGCGCCGGCGCCGATGAAGAAGAGACCCGCCCCGATCGGAATCAGACCCAGCCAGCTCCAACCGGCGGGCGGCCAGGCGCCGCCGACGAGGACGAACATCGCGATCGCGATCAGAAGGACGAACTGAGCGGCCACCCAGGGAGCGCCCTTCTCGACGAAGTGGATAGGCCCGGTTAGCCAGGTATCTGCCAGCCGCACCACCTGCTGACCGCGTACGGTTCTCAATAGGCCTGCTGCCGGCCCACCGCTCAGGGACGCCTCCGGCCACACCTCGGTCAGCGGCTCGACCACAAACCGCCTCTGATGACTGCGGGGGTGAGGAAGCTCGAGGTCGGCGCTGGCCCAACTGATGCCTTCGATCGCGATCAGATCGAGATCGAGCGTGCGGGGCCCAAAGCGCTCGTTTCGAACCCGTCCGGCCGCCGCCTCGATGCCCTGAAGCTGCCCCAAGATCTCGAGCGGGGGTTGATCGGAATCGATCAGCGCGACTGCGTTCAGAAAGTCGTCTTGGGCAGGGCCCCCCACCGGGGCCGTGAGATAGAGAGATGAAACCGCGGTCAGCGAAAACGACCGCGAGAGTCGCTCTATTGCGAAGCGGAGGTTGGCCAAGCGGTCGCCGAGATTCGATCCGAGTGAGATCGCAACCTTCGGCACCTAGCTCCTAGGCCTAGCGATGGCGTTCAATTGTCACGCTGACATCGGCGAAATCGACGGCAATGGGCGCGTTGGGTTTGTGAACCGTCACGGCTATCGCTTTCACGAGGGGAATCGAGAGAACCAATTTGGCGATTTCTTCGGCAACCTTCTCGATCAAGTTCCACCGCGACCCCCCGACTAACTCGTGAATCTTCTCCGCCAGGCTGCCGTAGTCGATGGTGTCGTCGAGGCTGTCACTTCTTCCAGCGGCCTTGAGATCGGCTTCGATATCAAGATCGATCAGAAACCTTTGACCGATCTGTTTTTCCTCGGGCAGGACTCCGTGGTGAGCAAAGACCTCGATGCCCGTGAGTTGCAGCCGATCCACTAGCTGGGCACGAGGGCGCGCCCCTCGGGGCCGAGCGGGCGGCGCAAAATCTCTTCTACGAGGGAGACCGCCATGATTGGCTGTCCCACCATCCCCGACCAGACCAGATAACCGGCCAGAAGCCCCGCCAAGTCGTCGTTGATGACTTCACCGTGGACCAACACGCGGGCAGTGGGATCCGACAGTTCTTCGTGCACGGCCTTGAAAACTCGCTCGGCCTCCTGTGGTGTCGGGCGTTCGGAGATCATGACCTGGCGAGCGTTCAGGCCGGCATCGCGGTACGCGGCCAGGTTCTGATTGCCAGGCAAGAGGGTGATGACCGACGTGACCTGCGCCCCCCGCTTCAGCCAGTTGATCTCTTCCTCTCGCCGGATCTTGCGATGCTGAAACCCGTGCCCCCCGATGCGTTCGGAAACTGCCAAGCGATCAGCTATCACCCACATGAATCCGCGGGGCTTTAAACCGGTATTGATCTGTCAGCCTTTCTCGCCCGGCCAGCTCAAATTTATGTGAAGCCGACGTGCTCTAGACCTGTGTTGTTTCGTCACGGTGATCGACAGGCGGGACGATAGCCATAGCCACCAAAAGCGCTTCTCGACAAGCGGCCACATTGTGAACGCGAAAAACGTCGACTCCCTGGTCCCAGAGGGTGGCGACCCCAGCCGCGGTAGCGACATCCCGACGCAGCGGATCCTTCTCGCCGGTGATGCGCCCGAGAAAGGCCTTGCGTGAGATGCCGACCATGATTGGAAAGCCCAACTTCCTCAATCGGGACACGCCGGCGAGCAAGGCGAGGTTGTGCTCGGCCAACTTCCCAAACCCGATCCCGGGGTCGACGCAGATGTGGTCGGGCGAGACCCCGAGCTGCATCGCCATTCGGGTCCGTTGGGCCAGGAAGTCTCCGACCTCGGTGACGACGTCGGCGTACGTCGGATCGTCCTGCATGGTTTGGGGAGTGCCTTGCATATGCATCAGCACCAGCCCCGCGTTGAATTGGGCCACGGCCTCTACCAGGTCCGGATCCGAGCCACCGCTGATGTCATTGACAATGACGGCCCCGGCTTCGAGGGCTGCTCGGGCCACGTCCGCTTTCGTGGTATCGATCGAGACCAGCGCCCCTGACGCGCTGAGCCCTTCCACCACCGGAAGGATCCGCTCCAACTCCACCTCCAAAGCGACCGGTTCGGCGCGAGGGCGCGTCGATTCACCGCCGATGTCGAGCAAGGCCGCGCCGTCTGACACCAACCGCCTTCCATGCGCGATCGCTGACTCCGCGGTGGGAAGAAGTCCACCGTCTGAGAACGAATCCGGGGTGACGTTGACGATGCCCATCAGGAGGGGCGCCTCGAGGGAAAGCTCTCCCCGAGACGTGCCCCACCGGCGGGTCATCGCCCGCGATCGATAAGGGCCAGGGCCTCCGCTCGCGTGGATGGGTTGTTGGCCATGGTTCCCCGCACCGCCGAGGTGACCGTGACGCTTCCCGGCTTCTTCACCCCGCGCATGGTCATGCACAGATGCTCGGCTTCCAGCACCACCAGGACCCCCATGGCGTCGAGACGGTCCATCAGGGCGTCGGCCACTTGGGAGGTCAGGCGCTCTTGCATCTGCAGCCGCCGGCAGTAGCCCTCGAGCAACCGCGCAAGCTTGGAGAGTCCCGTCACCCGCCCTCTGGGAATGTAGGCGACATGCGCTTTGCCGAGGAAAGGAAGCATGTGATGCTCGCAAAAGGTTTGAAACGGAATGTCGCGCACCATCACGATCTCCTGGTAGTGCTCGTCGCCGAAGAAGGCGTCGACCTCATCAGCGGGATCGCGATGGATGCCCTCGAAGATCTCTGCGTACATTCGCGCCACTCGCTCTGGCGTTCCCGCCAAGCCCTCGCGAGTGGGGTCCTCGCCGATAGCGATCAGGATCTGGAGGACCGCGGCTTCGATGGCGTTTGTGTCGATAGCCCCGGAGGGGGCGGGCTGTCGGCGATCGCCCATGTTGGGCTAGGAGCCGGGGGCGTCGGCCGGCTTCATCCGCGGCAGCAGGACCCGAGGCTTGCGTCCCGTCGGTTCCGGCGGGGTCGGAGCCTCGTGAGCAGCGGCGGCAGCGAGGTCGGGCTTCTTAGCTCCCATCCCTCCTTCGGGCTTGCGAATGCGGAGCCCACCCTCGGGGTCGTGCTCCCACTTGGGCACCTCGGCGAAGATCTCGGCCAGCTCTTCCGGCCCCACCGTTTCCTTCTCGAGCAGGATCCCGACCATCCGCTCCATGGCATCGGTGTGGGATTCGAGAATGAGTAGTGCTTCGGAATGGGCGGCGTTGATCATCTGCCGAACCTCCTCGTCGATGAAGGCGGCCACCTCGTCGGAGTAATCCTGCTGGCGCACGTAGTCGCGACCCAAGAACACCTCGCCCCCCGGCCGGCCGTACTGCATGGGACCGAGCTTGTCGCTCATCCCGAACTCCATCACCATCCGTCGAGCGATCTGGGTTGCCTTTTCGATGTCGTTGGCTGCCCCGGTGGTGGGGTCGGCGTAGATCAACTCCTCAGCGGTGCGACCCCCGAGCAACATCGCCAGCTGATCGACCAGTTCTGACCTCCGGGTTAGATATTTGTCGTGAGTCGGCAAGGCCAGTGTGTGGCCGAGGGAACGGCCCCTGGCCACGATCGTGATCTTGTGGACCGGATCGGCCATCGGCAACGCCCAACCGACCAGAGCGTGGCCAGTCTCGTGATAGGCGATAAGGCGCTTCTCGTCGTCAGTCATCACCTTGGTCTTGCGCTCCGGCCCGGCGATAACGCGATCGATCGCCTCTTCCATCTCCAGCATTGAGATCGTGCTCTTGCGGCGGCGGGCCGTGAGGAGTGCCGCCTCGTTGATCAGGTTGGCGAGGTCGGCTCCTGTGAATCCGGGAGTGCGACGAGCCATCACCTCGAGACTGACGTCGGTACCCAAGGGCTTGCCCTTGGCGTGCACCTGGAGGATCGCCTCGCGTCCGACGATGTCGGGGGCATCGATCACCACCTGGCGATCAAATCGACCCGGACGCAGCAGGGCGGGATCGAGGATGTCGGGTCGGTTGGTGGCGGCGACGACGATGACGCCGTTATTGGTGTCGAAGCCATCCAGCTCGACCAGCAACTGATTGAGGGTCTGCTCGCGCTCATCGTGTCCCCCACCCAGACCCGCTCCGCGGTGGCGGCCGACGGCGTCGATCTCATCGATGAAGACAATGGCGGGAGCGTGGCTCTTGGCCTGCTCGAAGAGGTCGCGCACCCGCGAGGCACCGACTCCCACGAACATCTCGACAAAGTCAGATCCCGAGATGGAGAGGAAGGGAACGCCTGCCTCCCCGGCCACCGCCCGCGCGAGGAGTGTCTTGCCGGTGCCAGGAGGGCCGAAGAGGAGCACGCCCTTGGGAATCTTGGCTCCCAAGGATCGGTACTTGTCGGGATTCTGAAGGAAGTCCTTGATCTCCTGCAGTTCTTCGATCGCCTCGGCCAGGCCGGCGACATCGTTGAAGGTCACCCGCGGCTGCTCTTTGGAAAACATGCGGGCTCTCGCCTTGCCGAACTGCATCACCCGGTTTCCGCTCCCCTGCATTTGCATGAAGATGAAGATCATGAAGCCGAGAAGGAATACCCAGGGCAAGAGGCTGATGAGGATCGCCCAGAGACCATCGGGTTGGTTGTTGACCTGGAAGAAGACTCCGCCGTTCTTGAGAAGCTCGGTGAGCTCGCCTTCCCAACCGTCGGGGTAGTCGGCGATGACGTCGTAACGATCGGCGGGAAGCGGGGAGCCTTCCACGCGACCCTGGACCTGGTTGGACCGGGTGAGGACCTCAACCGCGACGATCTGTTCCCGGTTGACCTCATCCAAGAACTTGGTAAGGGTTACTTCCTGGGGCTGGCCCCACTGGTCAAACCAACGCTGTGCCAAGAGCGCAAGGGCCATGATGGCAATGGCATAGATAGCCAAAGTGCGAAGGGAACGATTCACGGGTTCCTAGATGCTACGACCAGTTTCCAGATATCAGACATCAGATTTCAGACGTCAGATCTCAGATTCGGTCTGTTAACGGATGTCTGAAGTCTGATGTCTTAAGTCTGATGTCCTAAGTCTGATGTCTTAAGTCTCTTCCATCACCCCGACATAGGGGAGGTTGCGGTAGAGGCCGGCGTAGTCGAGGCCATAGCCCACCACGAACTCGGGGCCGATTCGAAAGCCGACGTACTTCACGTCGAGGGGGATTCGCTGGATTCCCTCCTTCAAGAGCAGGGCCGCCACTTCAAGCGAGGCCGGGCGCCGCACCTGCAGCGATTTGAGGAGATAGCTGAGGGTGAGCCCGGAGTCGATGATGTCCTCGACGATCAGAACGTCCTTGCCGGCGATTTCGTTGTCCAGGTCCTTGAGGATCCGCACTACTCCGGATGTCTGCGTCGATGCTCCGTAAGAAGACACCGCCATGAAATCGAACGCGACCGGAACCGAGATGTGCCGAGCGAGATCGGCCATGACGATGAAGGCACCCTTGAGGACCCCGACCATCAGGAGGTCGCGCCCGCGGTAGTCGTCGCTGATCTCCTTGCCCATCTTCTCCAGAGCGGACGAGATCTCGTCCGCCGAGATCAGGTTGCGAATGTTCGACTCCACGTTCCAAACCTAGCGCCGCGGATCGACGTCGCCGCCGTGGCCCGGGCGGGCGCAGATAAGCCACGGGCCCTCCCTATAAACGCGTAGCCCGCCGGTCAACTCCGCGGCCGTGGCGCCCCCGGTGACCACCTCCCAGATTCTCGCCAACTCCGCCCGGTCGGGACCATATCCCTGGTAGAGCCGGCGCAGCGAGGCTCGCAGGATGGCAGCCGCCCGCTCGAACCCGACTGCCCACAGAATCGAATTCGACACCCTCCAGTCTCTGTCTCGATGCTCCCCGACGGGATCCTCGGCGCTAACCGCCGTGAACGCCTGCGCCGCCGCCACTAGCGCCGAGCGGATTCCCGGATTGAACTCGGCTTCGATTGTGGGGAGCAGCCAGTGTCGGATCCGATTGCGTTGATAGGAGAGGTCATCGTTTTGGGGGTCGTCGACCCATGCCAGCTCCGCCAGAGTGGCGAATTCGCGGGTCTCCGATCGGGTCACCTCCAGGAATGGGCGCACAATTCGTCCCCGTCGGGCGGGAATTCCGGCCAGACCGCCGCTCCCCGCTCCTCGCATCAGGTTGGCGAGAACGGTTTCAGCCTGATCGTCGCGGGTGTGGCCGGTGAGAAGCCACTCTTGAGAGGTCAGAGCCGATTCGAGAAGCCGATAGCGCTCGCGGCGGGCGGTCTCCTCCCGAAATGGCTCCACTTTCAGGGCTGCGATCACCAGCGGCAGATGGAGGCGGTCGGCGATTGCCCGGGCGGCTTGCTCCATCCGATCGGAGGTCGGCAGGCCGTGATGGACGTGCATCGCCCGGGTCGATTGCCGACCCGCCGCCAGCTCCGCCAGCGCCGCCGAGTCCGCCCCGCCGGATAGGGCGACGACTAACGGGCCCGCAGGCAGGCTGGTCCGGGCCTCGATTTGTCGGCGTAACTCCTCTAGGCGACGCGTCGCAGCCATTCGCCCGGGCTGTGGATCTCGGGGAGGGTGGGGAGTGATTCGGGTCCTGCCCAGGCGCGGTCGAGTGCGGGCCAGCCCGCCTCCTTCTCGACTTCGACGATGAAGGCTTCGCCCAACTCGTACTGCTTCATCTTCATCTCCATGCCGAGGAGTCTGAACAACGCCGCCGTCCGCGGGTCGCGACGGCGCGCCTTGAGAATCGCCGACATGCGATCCTGACTGGGAAGGAGCCGAGCGCCGATTCGATCCATCACCACGTGGCCGTGGCCCTCGAGCAGAGACATCAACGCCTGCACCCGATCGATGACTGACTTTTGCTCGGGAGTGGCAAAGAGCCCAAGCAGGCCCGAATCATCGATAAGGGGTCTATTGCTGCGCCCGGCCTCGATGACCTCGGCCACCAGTCGCGATAGGCGGCCGGGGGTAGGACCTGCACTCGCGACCAGCTGATCGATCAGCGCGAGGAAATAGTCCCGTAGCCAAGGCACTCCGAGGAATTGCGCTCGGTGGGTGGCCTCGTGGAGCACGATCCACATTCGAAATTCCGAGGGGCGGAACTGATGCTGTCGTTCGAGGGCGAGGATGTTGGCTCCGACCAGCGCCACCACATCGCCTGATTCATCTTCCGGCAAGACCAGTTCGTATTGTCCCAACACTCGCTTGGCGAGCAGGCCCAGCAGGGCCCCAGTCTCGATGGCGATGACTCTGCGGGCGAACGCCGGGCTGCTGCGACCGGCTTCCTCCAGCCGGAAGGCAATCTTTTCCTCCAATGGGGCCAGCATCCTCGCGAACGTTGCCAGGTTTCGCTCCGCCCACTCGCCCCGGGAAACAACTCTCACTTCAGGAGCGCCCGGAGTGGTGAGGCCGGTCTCCTTTTCGACCAAGCCGGCCGCCTCGGAGAAAAGCTCGGGCACCTGAGCCCTCATATGAGCGAGGTGGTAGGTGTCGGCGAGTGGATAAGTCCCGGCGATCCTGGTCGCCACTGGCACCGCCAGTGGCCAGCGACCCTCGCTCACCGGATCACGCGATAGCGCTTGCGGACCACGCGGGTGAAGTACTGGATGACCGTGACGATCACCACCAACGCAGCTAGCACCAAGAGCGTGGGGATGAAGAAGCGATAAGTCCAGTCGGGTTGGGTTTCCGGTGGTTCGGTCACCTCCACCGAGACCGCGGGCACAATCGCCTCGAGCGTGGTGGCGGACTCGCCGGCGGTCGTGCCCGTTCCCTCGGCGACGGTGGTTGCGGTCCCTGGACCGGTGGTGGTGGTCGCCCCAAGGGGAAAGGTCAGACCAATGACGAGGAAAGAAACAATGAGGAACGCCAGCAAGCGACGAGATCCCATCCGAGAGGTGAGCCTAATCAGAGGTAGGGAAAGCTACGGACCGTTCTGGATCGCCTGGCGAAGTCGCTCCATGAATTCCGGCGGGACCTCTTCGTGCAGGCGCTCCTTGACGACCACCCGCAGTCTCTGCTCAAACTTGTAGGCCTGAACACAGGGTGGGCAACCCTTGAGGTGGCGACGAATAATCCAGGAGCGGTACCAGTTGACCTCTTGGTCGAGGTAGCTGTAGACCTCGTGGAGGGCGTCGTCGCAATCGCTCAAAGCTGTCTCTCTGGTTGATTCATCGGGGCCGGTCGCCTTCGCCGACCAACCCGCGCTTGGTTGCAAAATCCCACAACGCCACCTGGAGCGCCTTTCTTCCCCGATGGAGCCGGGACATCACGGTACCTATGGGAATGTCGAGGATGTCGGCGATCTCCTTGTAGGAGAATCCTTCCAGATCGGCGAGGAGAACCACCATCCGAAAGTTCTCCGGCAAGCTCTCGATCGCCTGCTTGATGTCCTCCTCGACGAGGCCCTCGAGGAGCTGATCCTCGGCCGAGCCCGAGCTCGTGGGCGACGTCTCTCGTGCCAGGCGGCGAAACAGATAGAGATCTTCAAGCTCGCCGAGATCGGTTTCCTGGGGCCGTCGGGTGTCGCGGCGGTAATTGTTGATGAAGGTGTTGGTGAGAATGCGGTAGAGCCAGGCCTTGAGATTGGTGCCTTCTTCGAACGTGTTGTAGGCCCGGTAAGCCTTGAGGAAGGTCTCTTGGACGAGATCTTCGGCGTCGGCGGGGTTGCGTGTGAGCCGCACCGCCGCCCCGTAGAGCTGGGGGGCGAGGGGCATGGCATCGCGCTCGAAGTTCGCCTGATCCGCCATTCCTCAACGGTAGCGAGAGGCACTGACATCCCAACTGCGCGGATTTCTACGTGCCAGCGACGGACAAATCGACACAGAACCGACGACGACCGGGCCCGAGCGGATTTATAGGTGCCACCGACGGAAAAATCCGCGCAGAAGGTCGAGCCGGAGAGGGGAGTCGAACCCCTGACCTGCTCATTACGAGTGAGCTGCTCTGCCAACTGAGCTACCCCGGCGGTAGCTAAAAGGATAATTCGACCGTCCTCGGTTCAGTCAGCGGCCAAGGCCGAGAAGAGCGCCGCCAGCACCGGGACCGGCCGCAGATTGCCCGCCAGATCGACGATGGCGTCGAGCACCAAATGGGAGGCAGCCACAGCCCGCGCCGGTGAGGATCGAGTGAGCTCGGGAAGCGGGACATCAGTGTTGCGAATCGGCCCCCCTAGCTGCAGCGAGGCCGAGTCGAGATAGAAGGAGGCCAGGATCTCGAGCCCCCCGGCCAGCAAGGACTGGCTCGCCCGGCGCTTCGCCCGATCGCGCTGATCGGCGGTCGGCTGAGGAGAAGCCACCTCGGTCGCCAGCGGGTCGATTCGGGCCAGCATCTCCTCGGCCATGGTGATGGAATCGCCGGGACGGGCGCTGAGCCGGCTCGGGACCGACAGCCATGCTTGGCGCAACTCGGCGATCTGGGGCTGACCGGCGAGCTGAAGGGCCAGACCAGGTCGACCGCCACTCACCAGAGCCAGAACCCGAGCCTTCTCCTCCTCGATGCCTCGGTCCATCAGGGCCGCGGTCAGATCGTCTTCGGGAACTCTTCCCACTCGGACGATGCGGCAACGGCTCGCCACCGTCGGCGGAAAGTCTTCTTCGGACTCCGCCACCAGCAGGAACACCACGGCCGCGCTCGGCTCTTCCAGCGTCTTCAACAAGGCGTTTGCGGCCTGATCGGTCATCATCCCTGCCTCCTCGATGAGGAAGAGGCGCCGGTCGGACTCCACCGGAGTCAACACCGCCTGGCCGACCACCCATCGGGCGGTGTCGGCGCCAAGGCTTGTCCGCCCTTCGGGTTCAACCAGCACCAGGTCCGGATGGTTGCCGGTTCCGATTCGCCGGCACGAAGAGCAGGCCTCGTCGTGTGTCCCGTGCTCTGGACAGAGGAGAAGCCGGGCGAACTCTCGGGCCAACGTTGCCTTGCCAGTGCCGGTTGGGCCGACGAAGAGGTAGGCGTGGGATGGATTGTGGAGTTCGCTTTCAAGGAACACCAGAACGTCGTCATGGCCGATCAGCGGACCAACATCCGCGGCGCGGGCGAGATCGGTCACGTGCCGGAGCGCTTGGCTTCGATGAGGTCGACGATCTCTTTGGCCACCGCTTCAGGATCGTCACCCGCAGGGACAATTGTCACCCGGTCCGGTTCGGCCGCTTCGAGCTGCCGATAAGCGTCGGCAACTCTTAGCTGGAATTGGTCATGCTCCCGGCCGATCCGATCCGGAACCTCCTGGCGTAAGCGACCGACTTCGGGGTCAACCCCAAGCACGACGACCAGTTCGGGAACGAGCCCACCCACGGCGAGGAGATTCGCACCGAGAACGTCCGAGTATGCAAGGCCCCGGCCCCCAGCCTGATAGGCGAGCGAGGAGTATAGAGAACGGTCGGAGATGACAATCTCGCCCCGCTCCAACGCCGGACGTACGACTTCGCTCACCAGCTGGGCCCGTTGGGCGGCGAAGAGCATCGCCTCTGCCCACGGAGTCATATCGACGGAGTGAAGGACCAGGAGCCGGATAGCGTCGCCGAGCTCGGTGCCACCCGGCTCTCTCACCAGAGTCACTCGCTCGCCCCGTTTCTCGAGCATCTCCTGGAGGAGGGCGGAGACCGTGGTCTTCCCCGCTCCTTCTCCCCCTTCGAGAGCGAGGTAGAAACCCGTCATTGCCCTGCCTGATCGTCGCGGCGGAACCGCGCACCGCTGCGATCGCCTCGCATCCAGGTGATGGCATCACTGGCTTCGGCGAGAGTCGTGAGCTGCTCGTGATTGAGATGAGCCCGAAGCTCCTCCCGAGAAGCCCAGAGCACCGCAATACCGACCACCGTCACGACGGCACCCCCCAGGACGATGACAGCTCGAATCCCCTCGTTGAGCTCGCCCGCCAGAACACCATCCAGAGCCGCGGCACCGACTCCTGCCAGGGCGAAGGAGATCAGGAGGGCTACGCGAGCAAAAGCGAACATTGCCGCGAAGGTACGGCCCCGGAGGGAATCGTCAACCGTGGCGTGGAGTTGGGTGAAGCCGGTGACGTAGGCGACTCCGGTTCCGACGCCGGTAAAGAAGGTCCACCCCGCGGCAATCGAGACGGTGTTGGCAAACCCGGTGAAGACGATCGCAATGCCGGTACCGAGCAGCGCCAGTGAGAACAACAGCTGGCGACGGGTGTTCATCGTCCCAAGGATGGTCACGCCGAGCATCCCCAGCCCGACCCCCACCCCCAACGAGGTGGCGATCAGGCCGTAGCCCGAGTCCGAGGCTCGCAGCACCTGGCGGGCAAACGGCTGACCGATAACAAATAGCGCCCCTCCTCCGAACAGTCCGGCCGCCATGCCCAAGATCATCCTCCGAATCGGACCGCTGCGAGTGACGAAACGAAAGCCGTCGACCAGGTCGCGCCAGGGAGCCCGGAAGTCGGTGCGGGTTCGAGCCTTTCGGTCCCGGGGGACTCTGACCTCGGGAACATCCGTAAAAAGGACGATCACCGCCGAGGCCAGGAACGTAACGGCATCGAAAACGAAGGCTGCTCCGATGGAGGGCCCGAAGCTTCCAAACTCGGGCAGCCTCGATCCGATCTCGCTCAAACCGGCAAAGAGCGCCGACCCGATGGGTGCGGTTCCATAGTTCGAGAGCAGCGAGAGTCCGTTGGCCGTCAGCAGGTGCCGCTCCGGAATCAGGTTCGGGACCACCGCCTCGCGGGCGGGCTGGCGCACCATCGACAGGAGCTCGGTGATAAACGTAAGGACGAATAGCTGCCGGAAGTTGTCGACGAACAGAAACCCGCCGGCCAGGACAGCCCTTCCCAGGTCGCTCACCAGCATGGTCGCCTTCCGGCTCCAGCGATCGGCCAGAACCCCGCCCACAAAGCCCAGTACCAGCGCCGGGAGAATTCTTCCGACCAGGGGAACAAGGATGCCGAGGCTGGCGCCCCTTCCTCCGCCGGAGATCCTGGCAGCGAGGGCAAAGCTGGCGAAGAGCGTCACCCAGTCGCCCAGAGATGAGATCGCCTGCGACCACCAGATACGGGCGAAAGGGCCCCTTCTGATCAAATCTCGGCCACGCAGTTCAGAAATGGTGTCCATGTGCCGCAGAGCTAGAGCTTGACAGTTGACGCCAGACGGTAGACAGTGAAAAAAGGGAACCGGCCACGCAATGAAGCTTGTAATCGTCGAATCACCAGCCAAAGCCAGGACCATCGCCCGCTATCTGGGCGATGACGTGGCGGTAGAAGCATCGATGGGCCACATCCGCGATCTGGCTGCCAAAAAGGACTTGCCGGCCGAGCACCAAGACAAGTACTGGGCTCAGTTCGGTGTCGACACCGAATCCGGATTCGTCCCCTATTACGTGATCCACCCGGCCAAGAAGGCTCAGGTCAAAAAGCTTCGGGATGCTCTCAAGAAGGCCGACGAGCTCTATCTCGCCACCGATGAGGACCGCGAGGGGGAGTCAATCGCCTGGCACTTGACGGAAGTGCTGAAGCCCAAGAACGCGCCCAGGCGAATGGTCTTCCACGAGATCACTGAGGGCGCGATCCGGGCCGCGTTCGAAAACCCGCGAGCCATCGATCAGCAGCTGGTGGACGCCCAAGAGGCCCGTCGAATTCTCGACAAACTCTACGGATACGAAGTTTCCCCGGTCCTCTGGAGGCGGGTGAGAACCGGGCTCTCGGCCGGACGAGTCCAGAGCGTGGCTGTAAGAATGATTGTCGAGCGGGAACGAGAGCGAATGAGCTTCGTCTCGGGCAGTTATTGGGACCTGCTCGGGATCTTCGCCACCGATGCGGAGCAGATCCACTTCCCGGCGACTCTGGTCGCCATCGACGGGGTTCGAGTCGCTAACGGCTCCGACTTTGCATCCAACGGCCAGCTGCAGAGCGATGGGGTGGTCCTGGTCGACGAGGCGGTGGCCCGCTCCCTGGCAACCGAATTGGAGGGGGCAGATTTTGCAGTTCGCTCAGTGGAGTCAAAGCCCTACCGGCGCAGTCCATACCCCCCCTTTCGCACGTCCACCCTGCAACAGGAGGCACAGCGCAAGCTGCGCTTCTCGGCTTCCCGCACGATGCGGATCGCCCAGCGCCTTTACGAGGCGGGCTACATCACCTACATGCGCACCGATTCGACGGCGCTATCCGAGTCGGCGGTGGCCGCCGCCCGCTCCCAGATCGGATCATTGTTCGGGGCCGAATACCTGCCGGCCAAGCCCCGCACATACACCAACAAGGTGAAGAACGCCCAGGAGGCGCACGAAGCCATCCGGCCAGCCGGCGATCGATTCCGGACTCCTGCCCAGGTGGAACGGGAGGTGAGCGAGGACGAAGCGCGGGTCTACGAGCTCATCTGGAAACGGACCGTGGCCTCACAGATGAAAGACGCCCTCGGAGAATCCATGGCGGTACGGCTCGGAGCAGTGAGCAGCGCCGGGAGGGATGGCGAATTCGCCGCCAGCGGGCGCACAATCACCTTCCCCGGATTCCTGCGAGCGTATGTCGAAGGATCAGATGATCCCGAAGCCGCCCTCGACGATCAGGAAACCCCGCTGCCTCGACTGGAAGAGGGCGAGCCCCTGACAGTCGTCGACCTCGAAGCTACTGGCCACAGCACCAAGCCTCCCGCTCGCTTCACCGAGGCGTCGTTGGTTCGTCAGTTAGAGGAAATGGGAGTGGGCCGGCCATCGACGTATGCCTCGATTCTCGAGACGATCCAGGAGCGTGGGTACATCTGGAAGCGGGGACAATCCCTTATCCCGACCTTCACCGCCTTGGCGGTGGTGACGTTGCTGGAACAGAACTTCGAAGACCTCGTCGATTACGCCTTCACCGCCCGGATGGAGGACGACCTCGACCGAATCGCCGAGGGAGAGGAGGAAACCGCCCCTTGGCTTTCTCGCTTCTACCTCGGACCGGAGGGATTGCGCCAGCAGGTGGTGGACCGTTTGGAGAGCATCGACGCCCGCGAAGTCAACTCGATACCTCTCGGGTCCGACGACCAAGGCCGGGAGATCGTTGTCCGGGTGGGTCGATATGGCCCTTACATCCAGCGGCTCGACGACCGGGCCTCGATCCCCGACAACCTTCCGCCGGACGAGCTCACCATTGAGAAGGCGATCGAGTTGCTCGAGGAGCAACCCTCCGGCGAGAAAATATTGGGAACAGATCCCGAGAGCGGTCTCACGGTCATCGTCAAGAGCGGTCGTTTTGGGCCCTATGTGCAGCTGGGCGAGGGAACGAGCAAGGACAAACCGAAGACGGCGTCGCTGTTTCAAAGCATGAGCCTCGACTCCATCTCGCTCGAGGAAGCCCTGCAACTTCTCACCCTCCCCCGCCTGGTGGGGATCGATCCTGAAACCGGTGAGGAGGTGATGGCTCTCAACGGCCGTTACGGACCCTTCCTTAGTCGGGGAGGGGAGAATCGGTCCCTCCAAAACGAAGAGCAGCTGTTCACGGTGGACCTCCCCGAGGCGCTCGCGCTGTTCTCCCAGCCTCCGACCCGGCGACGGCGCGGTCCCCAAGGTGGCGCCTCCGGACGCGAAATCGGCGTGACTGCCGACGGCAAGACCATCTCGGTGCGGAGGGGTCGCTACGGCCCGTACGTCACCGATGGGGAGGTCAACGCCTCGCTGAGAGCGGGCGACGATGAGGAGAAGGTTGACCTGGCAAGGGCCGTTGAGCTCCTCGCTGCCCGCCGGGATCGTCTGGCCTCCGAGGATGGGTCCCCTTCCCGAAAGAGCGGAGAAAAGAAATCAGCCAAAAAAGCGGCGCCGACCAAGAAGCGCGGAGCCAAGAAAAGCACCAGCAAGGCGGTCAGGGCTTCCAAGAAGAAGACGGAGAAGAAGACCTGATGTTCGGGCCCCTCAACGGCGTTCGCACCACACTGGTGGCGGGAGCGGTGGTGGCATCGATAGTGGCCCTGATCCTCGGCTACCCGATTGTGGCATTGGTCTTGGGGGTGGGGATCGCCGCCCACATCGGCCTCTGGATTTGGCTCTACCAAAAACGGCCTCAGGGTCCGCCCTCAAATTAGCCACCGCCCTTCTCTCCACGATTCGGCGAGCTGGCACGCTCGATCGAGATCGCCCGGATAGGTCACCTTGATGTTGCGCCGGTCGCCGGGCACCGCTGCGATCTGGAGGTCGCCGTGGCGCATGACTGTCTCCGCCGTATCAGGTGGCACCCCCGTGGACCGCCGAAAGGCTCGCAACAATTCTCCACCCCTGAAGACCTGAGGAGTCTGAGCTCTGCGGACCCCATGTTGCAAAGGTGACAAGGCACCACTTTTGAGGCGGTAGAGAGGGCCCGCATTCAGAGTTGGGACCGCTCCCCCGTGGGCAGCAGCCGCCCTCACACATGCTTGCCAGAGATCGATGGTTAGAAACGGCCGCGCTCCGTCGTGGATGCCGATGAACGCGTCGCCCCCAACCTCTTCAAGGGCAGCTTCGATTCCCTGTCGTTCGCTGGCGTAGCGAGTCGGTCCTCCGTGGACCAACCGTGGTCGGTTCGGGAACTCGTCTGCCAAGGCGGATGCCAGTTGTTCATCCTGCGGGCGGGTCACGACCAAGATCCTCGTGGTTTCGTGGAAGAGGGCGGCCGCCCGCAATGGGTACCAGAGGAGGGGCCTACCGTTCACATCCGCATAGACCTTGTTGCTGTCGGAACTGCCGGCACGAGCACCGCTTCCACCGGCGAGAACAACCAAAGCGTTAACCGGCCGCTCCTGGCTTCTCGGACAGGGTGGCGTATTCGGGAGAGGGCCAAAGACGACGTTGCGATCGAAGCGGAGTCAGACCCATTCCCCAAAGCAAGTTCTCCACCCGGCCGGGATTGAGCTTGTGGACGTGGACTTGACGAGCCTTGAGGGGGGTGCCATGAAGGATCACTGCCGTTGGAACTGCAAACAAACCCCGCACCGGCTCGGCTGGATAGATCAGCAACACTTTGCCGCCGGGACGCACCACTCGCGCCATCTCTCCCATTGCCGCTTTGACATCAGGGATATGTTCAATGGCGTGGAACGAGACGATGGCATCGAAGTATCCATCTTCGTAGTTGAGCGAGGTCGCCGACATGGTCTTGACCTGTGGCACCATCGCCACCTCTGCCGCGTTGGGGTTGAGATCGATGCCCTCAGCATCGACACCTACCGATCGCAAAGCATTGACCAGGTGCCCCCTACCGCATCCGACGTCGAGGATTCGATCACCGGGCTTTGGTTTGACCCAATCGCGGATGATCTCGAAGTTGCGCGGGTTCCAGCGATTGATCAGCGCATAGCGACGCGAGTCATAACGCGTCATTGCAGCGAATCGTCCAGATGGGGCGCCAGCCCGTAATCGATCACCGTTGGTGTATCCCCCATCACCAAATGGGTTACCGACGTGTTAGCGGGGGTCAGAATGTTGGCGGCACCCCGCCATCCGCTCCCGGTCAGAGAGGTGATGACTGCGCGGATTGCGGCTCCATGGGTGACAACTCCGGTGATCTTGCCTCCAGCCGGTTCGATCTCCTCGAGCGCCTTGCGCATACGCCGTTCGAGAAGGGCCCAGGTCTCTCCGGTTTCGCCTCGGGGGTGATCGCTTCCATCGACGAAGATCTGATCGAAGAGCGCTCCGGCTGCCCGGATCTCTTCGGTGGTGAGACCCTCCCACTTCCCGAAATTGAGCTCCACCAAGTCGGGGTGATGGCTCGGCTGGGAATGAAGTGCGGCCGCGGTGGCGGCGGCCCGCCGCGCCGGTGAGGTCCAGACCGATTCCAAGCCGCCGTACCAACCGAAGAGAGCGGCCGCTTGCTTCTCACCGATCTCATCCAGCACGTCATCCATGCTGCCCTGCCAGCGCCCGGCCAGGTTGGCAGCGGTGCGCCCGTGGCGAATCAAAGCGACCACCGGCAAGCCCCTAGCTAAGGCCACCGCCAGCGCCCGCGGGCGCCGACCAAGTCGCGTCGTGTCATTGAAGGTGACGAGTCGTTCCCGGCCGCGGAGCTTGACCAAACGGGTTAAGGAGCCCTCGTCGGCGTGAGCGGCCACCGGCGGGATCCGATCGCCGAAGAATGCAGACATGATCGCCGACAGGTCGTCGGCGGACACCGTCTTGCCGGTGATCAACTCTCGACCAGAGCCCATCGTCGTCAAGGGCCGAGAGATCCATCGACGAGATCCCCGAACATCTCACCCGCACCTGGGGTGAGGTAGACCACCGAGGCGGCGCCGGCAGTGCCGATCCGTCCCGGCGCCACCGCGTTGGCGACGGCGGAAAGGGGGGTGTCTATTGCGACCGCGGCCACGGCGAGGATCTCCCCGGCGGTGAGATCGGTGACCAACCACGGCCAGCCTCGTTGCATCATGGACGGGAAGGCCAAAGGTCCAAGGTGCTCCACCGCGCTAAAGGCACCCTGCAACAGCATTCCGCCGTGCAACGACCGTTGCAGGTCACCTCCGGAGAGGTTCTTCCGGGCGCGGGCAAAGGAGAGCGCCTGGGGACCGTTGAAATACTGAAACCCGGGACTGAAGTTGGCCCCTGAAGAGCGGTCAACGAGACCTGAGGCCAGCTCCAAGTTGGCTCCCCCGAGGACGTTTCCCCACAACTCCTGGAAGCCCTCGAATCCGGTGAGAAGGTAGCCGTCATAGTTGAGTCCGGTGACGTTGGCCAAGGTCTGGAGAAACAGCTCCGGCCCCCCGAGGGATAGTGAGCCGTTGATCTTCCCTCTTCCTCCGCCGGCGTAGTCGACCCAAGAGTCGCGTGGTACTCCGACGATCGCCCCTCGTCCCTCGCCATCGAGGGCGAAGATATGGATGCTGTCGGCCCGGGAGATCGTGGAATCCTCCCCGGGCCGGGCATCGGAGCCGATCACTGCCACCGTCTTGGGAAGCGGTCCGTAATAAGTGCCCTCCAACGATGGCACCCGGGCGGCGACGATTTGGAACCCACTCCCCTGGTCGAAGCCGTAAATCACATCGGTTCCGAGCGCGGCCACCGCCACAGTGGTTCCCGCGATCATGGCGCTCGAGGCCGTGCCATCGAGAGGACAATCCTCAGCCATCGCCCAGTCCTTCATATCGGGAGGGACAAGTGACCGATCGCCGTCACAGACTGGTCCGTAGACGTTGGCCACCGCCTGGCGCCACGAGGTCCCTCCCCCGCGGAGAGGTGTGGGCCGAGGGGCCGCCTCGGTGGTGGCGGTGGTAGCA
Source organism: Acidimicrobiia bacterium (assembly GCA_035253825.1). GTDB lineage: Bacteria > Actinomycetota > Acidimicrobiia > Spongiisociales > ZC4RG35 > JACCTH01. Next base: position 175,526 of record DATFBM010000012.1, read on the forward strand.
GACGTGACGGTGATGGACGGTGAGAAAGACGGGGGCGTCACCGTCTCTGTCACCGCCGGGCTACAGGCGAGGAAGAAAACGAGCGCGACGACAGACCATCTCATACTTGCGTAAAAACTCCCCCGAATAGGGGCGCGATTCTATGCAAGAAGCTCAGCGGCGAGACCTCGCGAAGTCGAGGAAGGCCGGGGAGTCGAGGGTGTTGAGGACATCGGCTCCGGCGGCCCAGCCCCTTTGGGCGTTCGCCACCCCGAACTCCATGCGACGGAGGTCGGAGGTGTGGTGGGAGTCGGTGGAGATCACGAGCTTCACGCCCGCCGCCACCGCCCGCCGAATGGTCTCAGCCGATGCATCCAAACGGTCTAAAGCGCCGTTGACTTCCAGAGCCACGCCCGAAACGGCGAGTCCCTCCAGCACCGAGTCGAGGTCGAGTTCGATTCCCGGCCGCCGGCCGATATAGCGACCGGTGAGATGTCCAATCACATTTACGGCTGGATCGGACATGGCTCGCAATAGTCGTGCGGTCTGCTCCTGGGCGGGGAGGTCGAACGAGGAATGAACCGAGGCCACGCACCAGTCGAAGAGCAATCGGAAATCAAGGTCGTAGTCAAGGCCACCAGTGGGACCGATATTGAGTTCGCATCCGTAGAGCAAGGTCATATCCGGGTACTGCTCACCGAGACTGCGGATCCGGTCTCGGTGAGCAAGCATCTGCTCCCGGCTCGACCCGTTGATGGCGAGATCTTCACCGTGCTCGGTGATCGCCAGATAGTGATAACCACGAGCCGCGGCCGCGGCCACCATCTCCTCCAGGGTCGAGCGGCCGTCGCCGGACCGGTCGGAGTGGAAGTGGAGGTCCCCTTTGATCTCGTCGAAGTGGACGAGGGCGGGGAGGGTGCCCTTGGCGGCAGCCTGGATCTCGCCACTGTTCTCGCGGATCGGAGGAGGGAGGAGCGGGAGATCGAGGGACTTGTAGATCGCCTCTTCTGTCTCTGCGGCGATGACCGTATCGCCCTCGAAGAGCCCATATTCGTTGAGCAACCAACCTCGATCGATCGCTCTTTGGCGGAGTGAGATGTTGTGGGCCTTCGATCCGGTGAAGTAGAGAAGAGCCGCACCGAGCTGAGAAGGGGACACCGCCCGAACATCGATCTGCAGACCCGATCGAGTTATGACCGAGGTCTTCTTCTCCCCGCTTCCAACCACCGATTGGGCCAAGGAATGGCCCGCCACTGCATCCATAACCGGCTGGGCGTCGCCCGCGGCCACCACGATGTCGATATCTCCGATGGTCTCAGCCAGGCGACGCAGCGATCCTGCCGGGACCGCCGCCGTGACCCCATCGATCGCGGCCAGCTCCGTTGCCAATGAGGTGGCCATCGGCCACGCCTCGGCGATCGGAGTCCGTCGATCTTTGCCGTGAAGTCCCAACCGGTCGATCGCCCGGGCGATCTTCTCCTCCGAGGTTTTCCCCATCCCCGGCAAAGCCCGAAGTGCCTCCCGATCAAGGGCGGCTTTGAGGTCGTCGAGATTCCCGATGCCGAGCTCGCTTCGCAGCATCTTCAGCGTCTTCGGGCCCAGGCCGGGAATCTTCAGCAACTCGACGAACTCGGTCGGATAGGAGCTTCGCAACTCGTCAAGTTTTTTCACCGAGCCGGTCTCGATGAACTCGACGATGCGAGCGGCAATGGATGGCCCCACCCCCTTTATCCCTGCCATCGCCTTGGCATCCAGCTCGGCCACATTGCCTGAGTAGCCCTCGATGCCGTGGATGGCGTTCTCATACGCTCGCACCTTGAAGGCCTGCGAGGTGCCTTCGTCGATCGTGATCAAGCGCGCCATCTCGGCGAGCATCCCGAGTATGCGTCCATTGGAGATCACCGTCGAGAAGTTAGACCCGGTTCCCTAGAAGGGCGCGATCGGTACGATTCCGACACCGAATGACTGGCCGCTCCACACCGCAAGCCGAAAAGAAGCCGCCAGGCTGGAAAGTCGAGGGCGTAAAGAAGCCTGAGCCTGCTCCGGAGGAGCAGCCCAACCTTCTCCGCCGCCCCCCCAACCGCCGTCTGCTGATCATCGCCCTGGTCCTCTTTGCGGTGAACTGGTATCTCACCTCGCTCTTCTTCGCTCGGGCCGAAATCGAGCTCTCCTACAGCCAGTTCCTCGACGCGGTCGAGGACGGCGATGTGGAGACTGTCTTCTCACAGGGCGACAGCATCGAAGGGCTTTTTCGGGAAGCGCAGGCCAACCCCGAGAACCCAGAGGAAATGGCCGAAGCCTTTTCGACCGTGCGACCGAGCTGGGCGGACGATTCGCTCGTGGAGACGCTTCGGGAGAACGGCGTCGAGATCTCGGCGGTCGATCCCGAGCAGCGCCCCATCTGGCAGCAATTGCTTTTCGGGTTCGGGCCCACACTCCTCTTGCTCTGGCTTTTCGTTTCGATGTGGAGGCGGGCCGGGTCGGCGCTCGGCGGCATCGGCGGGCTCGGTCGCAGCCGGGCCAAGCGCTTCGAAGCTTCAACGCAACGAACTACTTTTGATGACGTCGCTGGCATCGACGATGCCAAGGCGGAACTTTTGGAGATCGTCGACTTCCTCAAGAATCCGGGTAAGTACACCCGGTTGGGAGGCGCCATCCCCAAAGGGGTGCTGCTCTCGGGGCCTCCAGGGACCGGCAAGACTCTTCTCGCCCGGGCCGTGGCCGGAGAGGCCGACGTACCCTTTTTCTCTATATCGGCCTCCGAGTTCATCGAGATGGTGGTCGGTGTTGGGGCGAGTCGGGTCCGGGACCTATTTGATGAGGCCAAAAAGGTCGCCCCCGCCATCATCTTCATCGACGAGCTCGACGCCATCGGCCGCACCCGCGGCGGAAGCGTCTCTCTCGGCGGCCACGACGAACGCGAGCAGACGCTCAACCAGATCCTCACCGAGATGGATGGCTTCACCGGATCCGAAGGGGTGATCGTGATCGCCGCCACCAACCGGCCCGAGGTTCTCGACGTCGCCCTGCTCCGGCCGGGTCGATTCGACCGACATGTGGCTGTGAGCCCGCCCGACCAACGCGGGCGGCTCATGATTCTCGAGGTCCACACCCGCAACGTCCCGTTGGCCGAGGATGTCGACCTGGCATCCATCGCTTCTTCGACCCCGGGCATGGTGGGAGCCGACCTCCGCAACCTGGTCAACGAAGCCGCCTTGATGGCCGCTCGACGGAATCACGAGAAGGTGACGATGCCCGACTTCGCCGACGCTCTCGAGAAGATCGTTCTCGGGACCGAGCGTCAAATAATGATGAGCGAGGCTGAGAAAGAGCGAACCGCTTTCCACGAAGCCGGCCATGCGCTGTTGGGCATGCTTCTTCCGGGCGCCGATCCCGTGCGCAAGATCTCCATCATCCCCCGCGGCCGTGCTCTCGGGGTGACCTTTCAGTCCCCCGACGCCGACCGCTACGCGTATGACCGCAACTATCTCGAAGGTCGGATCGTCGGAGCCTTGGGAGGACGTGCCGCCGAGGATGTCGTCTTTGGAACGATCACGACCGGAGCTGAGAACGACCTCGTGCAAGTTACCCGCATCGCCCGTTCGATGGTTGGCAAGTGGGGGATGTCCGAAGCCATCGGACCGATCACGCTGATCGACGAGAACCGCGAGCCGTACTTCGCCTCGGAAGTAGGTGAGCGAACTCAAGAGCTCATGGACGAGGAGGTGCGACGCATCGTCGATGACTGCTACCAGCGAGCCGTGACCGTACTCAAGGAGCACCGTTCGCAACTTGACGCCATTGCCGGGGCCCTGTTGGAGAAGGAAACCCTCGACGAAGCCGAGGCCTACGAGGTTGCCGGGATCAAGCGTTCCGAGGCAGTAACGGCATCAGGTTAAACCTGCGATGGGTTGGGACCCGGAGCTTGTCCTCAAGCGGTGGGACGAAGAAGACGAGCTTTCGCATCGACGCACCATCCCGCCCCGTGAGGCCCGATTCGGCTCTGTCGACCTAGATCCGCTGCTCAAAACCCGGCTCGGCGAACGCGGGATAGAAAATCTCTACCTCCATCAAACCCGTGCGATTGACGCGATCAGAGCAGGGCGTCACACGATGCTGTCGCTTGGGACCGCCAGCGGCAAATCGCTGGCCTTTCAAATTCCAATCCTCGAACGGATCATCGCCCAGCCCAAATCGACGGCCCTCCTGATCTACCCCACCAAGGCCCTCGCTCAGGATCAGGCCCGGTCGATGCGTTCCTTCAAAGTCCCCCTCGCAGGTGTTGCCATCTACGACGGCGACACGCCTCCCGAGGAACGTCCCCAGATCCGACGCCGAACCAACATCGTCCTCACCAATCCCGACATGCTTCACCTCGGGATCCTTCCCTTCCACAGCGGCTGGTCGGATTTCTTCCACCGGCTGGCGTATGTCGTCATCGATGAAGTCCACCACCTCCGAGGAGTCTTCGGGACGCACGTGGCCTTCATCATTCGCCGGTTGCGGCGAATCTGTGAGCACTACGGTGCTTCGCCCACCCTGATCCTCGCCTCGGCCACGATCGGCAACGCCGCCGAGTTGGCCGAGCAGTTGACCGGGCTCGACGTTGAGGTCATCGAAGGCGACTACTCGCCCGCTGGCGAGCGCAGCTTCGCACTCTGGAATCCCGGGCTCATCGATCCCGAATTGGGTCTGCGCCGTTCGGCCCTGGGTGACGCCACCTATCTCTTCGCCGAGTTGGTCAAGGAGGGCGGCAAAGTGATCGCCTTCACCCGAGGACGCAAGAGCACCGAGCTCATGTACCGGTGGGCGGCCGGTCGCCTTCCTCCCGAGCTGGCTGCCGAGATCGCGCCTTATCGGGCGGGCTACACGCCCGCCCAACGGCGCCTGGTCGAGTCGCGGCTTTTCGGTGGGCAGCTGGCAGGCGTCATCGCCACCAACGCCCTCGAATTGGGAATCGACGTCGGAGGGCTTGACGCGGCGGTTATCACCACGTTCCCGGGCACGATGGCCGCCTTCCGCCAGCAGGCGGGGAGGGCCGGTCGCAGCGGTCAGAGCTCCCTGGTGGTGTTGGTGGCGGGCGACGATGCCCTTGACCAATACCTAATGCGTCATCCTCAGGAGCTATTTGAGAGACCGTCGGAGGCTGTGGTAGTCAACCCCAGCAACCCTCTCCTGGCGGCCGCCCATCTGGCGTGCGCGGCATACGAAAAGCCACTTGAGCTCGACGATCGCCAGTTTCTCGGTCCCGCCACCGAGGAAGTCGCCAACAGCCTCGTCCAGAGCGAGCATTTGAAACTGAAGGACGGAAAACTGCACTGGGCGGTGCGACAGAAGCCCGCCCCTTCGATCGATCTCCGCGCCAGCGGAGGTCCCCCCTACACCATTAGTGCCGGCGGCAAATTCCTCGGGACCCTCGACCAGGCGCGGGTCAACCGCGACGCTCACCCCGGGGCGATCTATCTACACCAGGGTGATTCCTTTCTGGTCCAGACCGTCGACCACCAGCTGCGCGAGGTCGGGGTGCGGCCGGCCACAGTCGACTACTACACCCAGACCCGAACCGAGACCGACCTCGGAATCGTCGAGATGGAAATCAGGAACCAAATCGGGTCCCGGGGGGTCCACATCCACCTCGGAATGGTCGATGTCGAGAATCAGGTGGTCGCCTATCAGAAGCGCCATCTCCGTACCCGCGAGGTCATGGAGACCGTCCCTCTCGACCTTCCCTCCTATCGGATGACGACCTCGGCGGTGTGGCTGACGATCCCCGACCCGCTTCTCGGAGCCCTCCGGGGCGACTTGCTGGGGTCCTTGCACGCGGCCGAGCACGCCGGGATCGCCATGCTGCCCTTGATGGCCGTCTGCGACCGCTGGGATCTCGGCGGGCTCTCGACCAACTGGCATCCCGATACCGGGAGCGCCACCATCTTCATCCACGAGGGCTACCCCGGAGGAGCGGGAATCGCTCCTATCGCCTACGAGCGACGACAGAAGCACTGGCAGGCGACCAGGGATGCCATCGCCGAGTGCCCGTGTGTTTCGGGATGTCCCTCCTGCGTGCAGTCGCCCAAGTGCGGCAACCTCAACGAGCCCCTATCGAAGAGCGGAGCGGTCGAACTCCTCGATGTCATCCTCTAATCGCCACGAAGCCCGTCGAGAAGCCACAGATAGTCATCGGCTCCGATGATCGAGGTAGGAGGCCAGGGCGAGGACCACGTAGACGATCGCAAGCCCGATCGGCACGAACCGAAATTCCCCATCGGTCAACGGAATCAGCGCTGCCACTAGAGCGGCGGCGAACAAGAAGAACAGGGCGCGGCGATCCATCAGGACAGCGCGGCGATGATGGCATAGGTCAGGCCGGCAATGATCCAGGCTCCGGGAATGGTCAGGATCCAGGCCCACACCACCCGCCCCGCGATTCCCCAGCGGACCGCCGACAGCCGCCTGCTGGCGCCGACCCCGACGATGGCGCCGGTAATGGTGTGGGTGGTCGATACCGGAATGCCGGCGAAGGAGGTGAAGAAGAGGGTGGCTGCCGCGGCACTCTCGGCCGCCACCCCGCCGATCGGCTGCAATCGAGTGATTTTTGAGCCCATGGTCTTCACAATCCGCCAGCCGCCGGAGAGGGTGCCGAGGCCAATCGCGATATGGGCCGACAACACCACCCACAAGGGCACGTCGGAGCCTTCGGGCAGGTAACCGGCGCCGATGAGGACCGCCAGAATGACTCCCATCGTCTTTTGGGCGTCGTTGCCGCCGTGTCCGAGACTGAAGGCCGCCGCCGACACCAGCTGTGCTCGGCGAAAGAAGCGATTGATGAGATCGACCTTGGGATAGCCGGCCACCGCCCATTGCAGCCCCACCATCAGGATCAGACCCAGGGCGAGGCCGACCAGAGGCGAGAGGACGATAAAGACCCCGATGGTGCGGATGCCATCGCCGATCAGGACCGAGAAGCCGCTCTTGGCCACGGCGGCTCCGGCGATGCCGCCGATAAGGGCATGAGAGGAGCTGGACGGCAAACCAAAATAGAAGGTGATGAGGTTCCAGGCGACCGCGCCAATGAGCCCGGCGAATATGACCCCGATCGACAGTGCTCCGGGCTCGACGACCCCGGAAGCGATGGTCGCCGCGACGGCGGTCCCGAAGACCAGGAAGGCGACGAAGTTGAAGAATGCCGCCCAAGCCACCGCCAGACGGGGCGAGAGCACACGGGTGGAGACGACCGTGGCGATCGAGTTGGCGGCGTCATGAAAGCCGTTGACAAAGTCGAAGGCCAGAGCGATGCCAACCACCAGCACCACAGCGGCGAGTTCCATCGACTAGGCGTGCTTGAGGACGATGCCCTCGAGAACGTCGGACACATCCTCGAGAGCGTCAAGGGCAGCCTCCATCGTCGATGCGAGATCTTTCCAGTAGTGCACATACCCCTTCGGCTTGAACTCAGGCGAATAGATCCTCTGCAACGCCTGGCGGTAGACGAGGTCACCTTTGGTTTCCAACTCGTCGATGGCGTCGAAATGCGGTTGCAGACCCTTCAACGATGCCAGCTTGGGCATCATCGCGGCTGTCTCCTCGGCCATCTGCACCAGTAGCTCGGATTGCAGCTCGAGCTCGGGCATGATCGAGAACTCGCGATCGCCGTAGTCGAGTCGATAGGCGACCTCGACCATGGCGTCGATCACATCGTCGAATTCCACGACCAAGGCATGGATGTCCTCTCGATCAATGGGGGTGACGAACGAAGTGTTGAGGCGATGCATCACCGATTCCGTCACCTCGTCGGCTCTGGTCTCGCACGCAATCACGTCCTCCAGGCCACCGTTGCCGCCGCCTAGAAGCTTGGCGAGGCGGCGGCTGCACTCGGCAACGTTTCCAGCTGCTTCATCGAAAAGCTCGAAAAAACGCTCGTCGGTCGGTAGTAACCGGAACTTCATCACCGGGGAACGTAGACGCGCTGGGGCCTCCATGCACATCGGCCCCGTTCCTGTTGAACCACACAGCCAGGGCAAGCATCGGCTCGATTGCCCGGTGATACCGCCGGTAGGCTCCCTCCAAATGTCTGATCATGTCGGCGTCGCTTCAGAGCTGGCCGCCGCTGAGCAGGCGTTGGAAGACCACGATTGGCAACGGGCCTTCGACCTTCTCCGCCAGGTGGGGTTGCGAGACCTCGATGCCCGGCGCCTGACGATGGTGGCTGAAGCAGCGTGGTGGCTGGGGCGAATCGATGACGCCATCGATGCTGGCCAACGTGCTTATCGCTTACTGATTAATGCCGGCGCGGTGGAGGAAGCGGCGCTTGTAGCCATCCGGCTGGCCGAGGATCACATCCACAAGCTCGAGCCGAGCTTGGGTCGGGGCTGGCTCCAGACCGCCGTCCGCCTGCTCGGAGACCAGGCCCCATCCCTCGCCCAGGCTCAGGTCCGCCGTTTTCAAGCGATGTTTGCGCTCGAGTCAGAAAACGACCTGGACCGTGCACTTGCTTTGGCGGAGGAGTCGCTGCAGTTGGCCGAAACCTTCAACGACAAGGATCTGCGTTACCTCGCAATTCAGGACAAGGGCCGAATCCTGATAGCCAAGGGCGACACTGCCGCTGGTCTGGCCTTGATGGAGGAAGCGATGCTTCCCGCTATCAGCGGTGAGCTGAGCGCATCGGTGACTGGGCGTATCTACTGCAACATGGTCGATACCTGCGAGCGACTGGGAGAGTATCGGCGGGCTTTCGAGTGGGACGACGCCGCCAGGCGGTGGTGCGAACAGTTCGGCAACATCACCGGATTCCCGGGCATCTGCCGAGTCAAGCGGGCCGAAATCCGCCGCTACCGCGGCGAGTTGGAGGTAGCTGCGGCCGAGGCTGAGCACGCGGCAGACGAACTCGCCGAATACCGATACTTCGTCGCGCAGGCCTATGCCGAACTCGGCGAGATCAGGCGCCGGCGGGGCGAATGGGAGGCTGCAGAGGAAGCCTTTGCACGTGCCATGGGCCTAGGGGCCCTCCCCCTCCCGGGGCTGGCCCTCCTCCGGCTCGATCAGGGTGATACGGCCGCCGCCGGCGACATGCTGGAGGAAGCGCTGACGGGAGCAACGTTGATTCTTGATCGGGCCCGTTTGCTTCCAGCGGTGGTTGAGAGCCGCCTGCGCCTTGGACACGTCAATGGGGCACGGGAAGCTGCCGAGGAGCTGGCCGAGGTGTCTTCCCGCTTCTCTTCTCCTGTTTGGAGCGCGGCCGCCAACACCGCGGCAGGGAAAGTAGCACTGGCCGCCGGCGAGACCGAGAAGGCGGTGGACGCGCTCCGCGCTGCTTTGAAGGCCTGGTCGGAGGCAGAGATGCCTGTAGAGGCGGGCCTCACCCGCCTTGCCCTAGCAGAGAGTTACCAACAAGCGGGCAAAGAGGACCGGGCGCGCTTGGAACGACGGGCTGGAGAGGCCGTACTCGAACGACTGGGGGCAGACGGAGGTTTGGGCAGACGTCGCCGATCGGCTTCCAAAGTGGCAGCCATGATGTTCACCGACATCGTGGGCTCCACGCAGCTGCTCGAGGCCATGGGCGACCAGGCTTGGACTCGAGTGCTGGCGTGGCACGACGCCATGGTTCGTAATTGTCTACTCGAGCACGGGGGGAGCGAGCTCAACCACACTGGAGACGGCTTCTTCGCCAGCTTCGGCGACGTCGATTCAGCTGTCACCGCCGCCATCGAAATCCAGCGGCGGCTAGAAGAGCGGCGGCTGGAGAGCTTCGCCCCGGAGGTGCGCATCGGCATCCACGCCGCGGAGGTACTGGAGGAGGCCGGATCGCTTCGAGGCAAGGGCGTCCACATCGCCGCCCGGATAGGCGCCTTGGCAGGTCCGGGGGAAATCCTCGTCAGCGGTAGCATGGCCCGCCTTCTGGGAGGCAGCCGGCGAGTGGGTCCCGCCCGCACCGTCGAATTGAAGGGCCTTATCGAACCTGTCGAGGTGCTGTCGATCCCCTGGAACTGATCCCGCCAACAGGCCGCGGCTGTCTCGAGCCACAGCCAGTAGCTTCTTGGCATGGCCGCGACGATGCACATCGATTGGGATGTGGCGATCGAAATGGACGACGGCCAGGTCCTCCGAGCGGACGTCTACCGCCCCGCTACCGATGCCTCCTATCCGGTCATCCTCTCCTATGGGCCTTACGCCAAGGGCCTGGCCTTCCAAGAGGGCTACCCCGACCAATGGCGGATCATGACCACCCAGCATCCCGACGTCGAGGCGGGGTCGAGCAACCGCTTCCAGAACTGGGAGGTGGTCGATCCCGAGAAGTGGGTACCCGACGGGTACGCCGTGGTGAGAGTCGACTCGCGAGGCTGCGGCCGGTCGCCCGGCTACATAGACGTATTTTCTCCCCGGGAAACCGAAGACCTGGTGGCCTGCATCGAGTGGGCCGGACTCCAACCCTGGAGCACGGGGAAAGTGGGTTTGAACGGGATCTCGTACTACGCCATCAACCAATGGCACGCCGCTTCCCGGCAACCCGATCATCTGGCGGCCATGTGCGTGTGGGAGGGCGCTGCCGACTGCTATCGAGACATGACGCACCACGGTGGCATCCTGTCCACGTTCTGGGCCAACTGGTACGACATGCAGGTGAAGACGGTCCAGCACGGCCTGGGTGATCGGGGCGCGGTGAGTCGAGTGACTGGAGCCGCCGTCACCGGCGACATCAACCTCACCGACGACGAGCTGGAGCGCAACCGTTCCGATCTCGGCGCCGATGTTCGGGATCATTCCCTCGACGACTCGTTCCACCGTGACCGATCGCCGCAGTGGTCGAAGATCGACGTGCCTCTCCTCACCGCCGGAAACTGGGGAGGCCAGGGCTTGCATCTCCGCGGCAACGTCGAGGGATTCGTACGTGCGGCCACGTCGCAGAAGTGGCTCGAGCTCCATGGTCTCGAGCACTGGACCCACTTCTACACCGACTATGGGGTCGGGCTGCAGAAGCGGTTCTTCGCCCGATTCCTCAAGGACGAAGACAACGGCTGGGACGCAGAACCCCCGGTCCGGCTCCAGGTCCGACATCTCGATCGCTTCGAGGAACGGATGGGAGAGGGCTGGCCGCTTCCGGAGACGTCATGGACGACGATGTTTCTCGACGCCGGCAACATGACCCTTTCTCAGCAGACCGCGGTAACAGGCAGAGAGGTGCGCTACGACGCCACCGGCGAGGGCGCCACCTTCTTACTCGACCCGTTCCAGTCGGAGACGGAGATCACCGGGCCTATCTCCCTAAAGCTGTTCGCTTCCTCGGAGACATCCGATGCCGACATATTTGCGGTGTTGAGGATCTTCGACCCCCAGGGTGGAGAGGTCACATTTCAAGGTGCCATTGACCCGCACACACCGGTGGCTCAGGGTTGGCTTCGGGCATCGCATCGACGCCTCGATGAGGAGTTGTCCCTCCCTTACCGCCCCTATCACACCCACGACCGGGCCGAGCCGCTCACTCCCGGCGAGATATACGAGCTCGACGTCGAGATCTGGCCGACCTCGATCGTCGCTCCCCCCGGCTACCGGCTGGGCCTCTCAATCCGAGGCAACGACTACAAGTACGAAGGAGATCTTGGCCAGGCATCGCTGACCACCTTCAAGAACCAGCTGACAGGATGTGGGCCCTTTCTTCACGACGACCCTCTCGACCGACCTCCGGAGGTTTTCGGCAAGGGGGTGACGATCCACACCGGCCCCGATCACAAGTCGGCGCTATTGGTGCCGGTGATCCCCTCGGCCCCGCTATCCGGCGGGAGGTCCGGTCGAGGACCTGATGGCGATGGTCGGTGAGAGCAGCACGCGACCTGGGGCAACGTCCTCACCGGCAATTAGCGCAAGCAGCGTGCTGGCAGCATCGGCGCCCATCCGGCGATAAGGAACGCGAACTGCGGTCATGGAGGGCTGCATGAGATCGAGCAGGGGCATGTCGTTGTAGCCGGTTATCGAAACATCAACGCCGATGACCTTGCCGAGGGACCTCACCGCCCGGTAGCACCCCAGCCCCAACAAGTCGTTGGCGGCGACGATCGCCGTGAGGTCGGGGTGACGGCTGAGTAGGGCCAGGGCCGCCGTCATCCCCGGCTCCACCTGATACCACTCGGCCTCCTCGACCAAATCGCGTTCGGCCTCGAGACCCACGGTCGACATCCAGTCGAGGAAAGCATCCCGTCTTCCGCGACCAGTCGAAACCCATTCCGGCCCGGCCACATGACCGATGCGCTCGTGTCCCAATTCCCGCAGATGCCTCACCGCCAGACCGATCCCGGCGTGGTCGTCACCGACGATCGCCGGGATGGAGTCGTCGTCGACCGAGCGGTTGACGAGGACCATCGACACGTCTCGCTGCGCTTGTCTGGCGGTCTCGGAAACAATTCGACCAGGAGTGGCGAGAATCAGGCCGTCGACATGACGCTCCAGCATGTCCTCCACCAGGCTGTCAGCATGATCTGGCCCCCGGTCGGCATTTCCGATGAGCACCGAATAGCCCTCCTCGACCAGCACCGACTCGACTCCGGCGATGATCGGCCCAAAGAGGGGGTTCTCGACGTCAGGGATGATCACTCCCACCGACATGGTGCGGTTGGTCCGTAGACCCCGCGCCAGAGGGTGGGGCCGGTAGCCCAGCTTGCGAGCAGCCTCGGCGACCCTCTCCACCGTCACCGGGTGGACGATGAAAGCGGTGCTCGGGTTCAGAGCCCGCGATGCTGTCGAGATGTGGACCCCCGCCTCGCGGGCCACGTCTTTCAATGTGGATCGGATCGACGACACGTTGGTCTCGAGGCTATTCGTTGCTCAGCTGCCGGGGCGAGCTCTGCGGCCGACAGGTACCGGGGGCTGTTTGCGCTGCCCAGCCAAAGATCCGATACTACAAACGATTGCGGAGCGATCAGAACCGGTGACCGCCAGCGCGAGGGGAGACATGGCCGAAAACAAGTACCCGCACCGGGTGGGCTGGATCGGGGCGGGTCGGATGGGCGCAGCCCTCGTCAATCGCTTGCTGGCCTCGGACGTGGACCTCTGGGTCTACAACCGAACTCGCTCCAAGGCCGAGCCCTTGGCGGCCAAGGGTGCGAAGGTCGTCGACTCTCCGGCCGACCTCGCCGAACGTGAGATTGTCTTCACCATGGTCGCCGGTCCCGAAGATGTCCTCGAAGTGACGCTCGGGGCGGAAGGGGTGCTCTCTCGATCCGACCGCCGACCGGAAATCATCGTCGACTCGACGACTATCGACGCCACGACCTCACGGACGCTCACCAAGCGGGCCGAAGAACTGGGGACGGCGGTGCTGGCGGCGCCGGTATCGGGCAATCCAAAGGTCGTGAAGTCGGGCCGCCTCACCTCGGTGGTGTCGGGGCCAAAGGACGCCTATCAAACGGTGCTGCCCTATCTCCAGTGTTTCGGGCGCAAGGTCACCTATGTCGGTGAGGGGGACGAAGCCCGCTTGGTCAAGATCTGCCACAACCTGATGCTCGGGGTGGTGACGCAATCGATGGCGGAGATCACCCTTCTCGCCGAGGCGGCCGGAGTGTCGCGGGCCGACTTCCTTGAGTTTCTCAACGACAGCGTGATGGGCTCCACCTTCACCCGGTACAAGACCCCGGCGTTCGTGAACCTGGACTACACCCCTTCCTTCACCTGGCATCTGCTTCGCAAGGATTTCGAGTTAGGCCTGGAATCCGGGAGGCTGCTCGGGGTCCCCCTTCCAACCGCCGCCCTCGTGCACCAGATCGTCATGGACGGAATCGGGCGGGGTTTTGGCGACCAGGACTTCGCCTCGATGCTGGCCCGACACGCCGAAGGCACCGGGATCGACCTCGTCCCGGAGAACAGAGACATCTCCGACGGACTGAGCTAGGGAATCCCCCTCGCCGGAATTTCCCGGGCTAGAGATGCCGGTCTAGATAGTCGAGGACCCCGGCGATAGCGGCTTCGGCGACCTCGTTGACTTCGTATTGGCCGTCAGGACCGCGTAATGGGTAGATGTAGCCGTGGAGATCGTGGTCCCAGCTCACCCACTCCACGGGTTTGCCGGCCTCGGCCAGCAACTCGTAAGAGACCCGGAATATCCCTTGCAGGTGGTCGTCTTCCCTCCCCATAACCAGGAGCGGGGTGTCAATCGTCGAGATCCGTTCGGCCGCCTTCTTCATATCAATACGCGAGCGCACCTTTTCCGTTTCCACCATCTGCATTTCCTCGATGTTGCGCATACCCGTTTCGGGGGCAACGAAGGCGGTGTTGTCGGGAGTCAACGCCAAGAACTCGTGCGAGGCGGGTTCGGAAGCAACCGCCGCTTTGATGCCCTGGTATTCGGAGGTGAGCTTGAGGACCATCTCCCCACCATGGCTCATTCCGATCAATCCCACTCGCTCGGCATCGAAGCGTGGGTCCTTCTTGAGCTGCTCGACGATGGCGATTTCATCCTCGTACTCGAGAGGTGAGCGATTGAACATGTCACGCCCCTGTCGGGTGTCACGGATCAGGCGACCCCCGTTCTCGTAGCCGAGCTCAACCTCGGTTCGATAACGAATCCAGGCGCATGCGTACCCCCGCTCGAGGAGACGCTCCATGATGTAGCCACGGTTGGCGACCGCGTTCCTGATCCAGGCCATGCCTCCTCCACCGTTGCCGGAGGCGAGAAGGACGAGGGGGAAGGGACCCTCGCCCCGAGGGACACGAAGACCGATTGGGGCATAAAGGCCGTCCCAAGTCTCCAAATATCTGAGCTCGACGGGGACGTCGGAGCCGGCTACTTCTTCGGTGATGCTGATGTTCTCTGGATCCATGAGCTATCCCTCTCCGTTGTCCGTCTTCAACCTGCGATCTTTCGATTGTGCCAGCGCCGTCCACACTGTCGCCGGGCGGAGCGGCATGTCGATATGGGTCACTCCGTAGGGGGCGAGGGCGTCGAGCACGGCATTGACGATCGCCGGGGGAGCCCCGATGCAGCCCGCCTCCCCCGTCCCCTTCGCCCCGAGGGGGTTGGAGGGGGCCGGGTGCACGAGGCGTTTGGAGCTGATCGGAGGAGCGTCGCTCGCCCGGGGTAGCGCATAGTCGACCAGGGTCGACGTGAGCAGCTGTCCCTGGTCGGAGTACTGGACTCCCTCGTAAAGGGCCTGCCCGATTCCCTGCATTAGGGAACCATGGAGCTGGCCCTCCACGAGCATCGGGTTGAGGACATTGCCGCAATCATCGACGGCCACCATTCGGAGGAGATCCACTTCCCCGGTCTCGAGGTCCACTTCGACCACGGCGACGTGCACTCCGTATGGGAAGGTCTGGGCGCCGGGCACGAACCATTCCTCGGCCGTGAGGTCGACGCCGCGTTCGTGGGCCGCCTCGGCAACCCGCGACCAGCTCATCTCGGTTCCTGGCACCCCGGTAATCGAAAAGATTCCATTTGATATCAACACATCGGTCGACGCCGACTCGAGGAGGTCGGCGACCAACTCGATCGCCTTGTCCCTCACCACGTGGGCAGTTCGCCAGATTGCCGCTCCGCCAATCTGAGCCGACCGGCTGGCGAAGGTGCCGGTGCCCTGGGCGACTTCGTCCGTGTCGCCCGCCACGTAGCGGACATCCTCCGGGGCGACACCGAGGGCGGCCGCCGCCAGTTGCGCCCAGGCGGTCTCGTGGCCTTGGCCGGATGAGGCCGAGCCGGTTCGGACGGTAATCGCTCCGGCCCGGTCGACTTCGGTACGACCGTACTCCCCGCCGTCGACGGCGCCCCCGGCCCGCTCGACGAAGGCGCCAAAGCCCACTCCAATGGGATTGCGCCTCTCGGCGCGACGCTCCTTTTGCTCCTGTCGGAGGCGGTCCAATCCCACCAGGTCGATGGCAAGTCGCAGGGCGGCGGCATAGTCGCCAGAGTCGTAGACAGCACCGGTCGGCGTGCGGTGGGGCAGGGCCTCAGACCGTATGAAGTTGGCCAACCGCACCTCGATGGGATCGAGATTCGCCTCCCGGGCGAAAGCATCCACAGCCCGCTCGATGGCGTACGCGGCCTCGGGGCGTCCGGCGCCTCGGTACGAACCGGTCGGCGCCGCGTTGGTGACCACCGCGGTGGTCTTCACCGACACGTTCTCGATGTCATACAGGCCGAGGGCGACCAGCCGGGAGAAGCTGGGGATCCCGGTCCCATTGTGGGGATAGGCACCGACATCGGCCAGGATGTCGATCTCGGCCCGCTCGATACGACCACTCCGTTTCCCCATGAGCTTCACTCGGTGGATCGATCCCCGGCCGTGGGTGCCTCCGCTCAGGTGTTCGCGACGTCTTTCCGTCCACAGCACCGGTTGGGCGAGGCGGAGGGCGAGAGCCGCGGTCACAGTGTGCTCGGGGTAGGTCATTCCCTTCATCCCGAAGGCCCCTCCCACGTCGGGAACGACGATGTGGAGCTTGGTTCGATCCATCGGGATGAGCTGGGAGAGGCGCGCCTGCACGCCATGAGGTCGCTGGTGGCTGATGTACACCACGAGTCCCCCGTCCTCCTGAGGGATGGCGAGGATGACGAGAGGCTCGATGGGATTGGGAGCGAGCCGCTGGTTGACAACCTCAAGCTCGACTGCGACCTCGTAATCGCCCGAAGAATCTCCCACGGCGAGGTCAGTCCGGTGAACGACGTTGGTACCCGCCGCCTCGTGAATGATCACTTCATCGGCAAGACTTGCGCGTGGATCGACGACGGCGGTGATGGGCTCGTAATCCACCCAGACCGCATCGGCGGCGTCGACCGCCGCCGACTCGGACCTCGCAGCCACCACCGCGATGGGTTCGCCGACATAACGAACCTTCTCGTGGGCGAGGTGGGGCCGGGGAAACGCGAGGGCAGCGGCGGCAATGCTGTCCCCCGGGATATCAGCAAGATTCATATCCTCGGCGGTAAACACCCCGATCACGTCTGCTCCGAGAACGGCATCGGTGTCGATCCCGGTGATGAGAGCATGAGCCTCGGTGCTGCGCACGAAGGCGATGTGGATGCTCTCCGGAGGGGCAAGGTCGGCGACGTAACGCCCGGCACCGGTTATGAGGCGAAGGTCTTCCCGTCGCTTGGATGAGCGAGCCTCGAAATAGGTGATCTCGACCACTCCCATCCTTTATAGCTCTGCCAGCTGCGCCCGCACAATCGATTGCAGCGAGGTTAGGATCGCCTCGGGGGCGACGATCAGGCATGAAGGAGAGTCATGGCCGAGAGGGTGAGGGTGGCCAGCATCGGCTTGGGGTGGTGGGGGAAGGAACTCGCTCGCGGGGCCGTGGCCGCGGGCATGGACCTGGTGGCCTGCTACGCCCGCACTGAAGAGACCAGGAAAGAGTTCGCGACAGCCCTCGGCTGTGAGCCGGCATCGAGTCTCGAAGACATTCTCACCGACCCCTCGATCGAGGCGGTGCTCATCGCCACATCACACCAAAGCCATCGTCGGTTGGTGGAGGCTGCGGCCCATGCCGGAAAGCACGTTTTCATCGAGAAGCCTCTGGCGCTGTCGGTCGAAGATGCCCGAGCTTCTCTCAAGGCGGCGGAAGCGGGCGGCATAGTCCTCCAAGTTGGATTCCAACGACGACGCCATCCTGCTCATCGAGAAATGAAGCGTCTCATCGACGACGGCGAAATCGGCGAGATCGAAACGCTAGAGGCGAATCATTCCCTCCCCAATCGCATCGCCGAGGGTGCCTGGCGCTGGGACGAAGAAGAGAGTCCTCTCGGGTCGATGACCTCGCTGGGAATCCATCAGATCGAGAACTTTCACTACCTTGCGGGCCCTATCGCCAGGGTGGCAGCGGTGTCTCGTCGCGGCCGCACGGTTCCAATCGACGAATCCACCGCCATGGTCTTTGAGTTCGCCAGCGGAGCTGTAGGCACCCTCGTCTCCTCCTTCTTCACCCCCTGGCGCATCAGCCTCTCCGTCCAGGGGACCGAGGGGGCTGCCTTCGCCGATCGCGACGGCGCCACTCTCAGCTACCAGCGCCGGGGCGAGTCCGAGGCGACCGAGATCCGACTGAGAGAATTCGACGCCGTCGCCGATCAACTGATCGAATTCGCCACTTGCATCCGGAGTGGCAGCCACCCGGAGGTGTCCGGAGCCGAGGGTCTGGCTGTTGTCGCCGTGCTGGAGGCGGCCCAGCGCAGCGCAACCAGTGGGTGCTTCGAAGCGGTAGACGCCGGGTGACGAGGGCGATGGGCCAAAGACGACCCAAGGTGGCGATTCTCGGAACCCGCTTCGGCGGTTTTGATGTCGAGCGCCAGATTCTCGGCGATGTTGAACTCAGTTCGGGTCACGCCCGAAACCGCGCCGAGATCTTGGAGGTGGCGACGGGAGCAGATGTGATTCTCGCCGGTGCCGCGCCGGTGTTCGACGCCCAGACGCTGGAGGCATTGCGGGCTCGGGCGATCGTCCGTCTCGGAGTCGGCACCGACACTATCGATCTCGACGCTGCTCGTCAGCTGGGCATGTGGGTAGCAAACGTACCGGACTACGGGACTGAGGCCGTCGCCTTGCACACGGTGACCCTCGTTCTCGCCTGCCTTCGCCGATTGACTCAGGCCGACCGCCAGATGAAGAGTGGCGCGTGGGGCGTGGCCGACTTGCGTCCGCTCCATCTACCGCCGTCGCTCACCGTCGGATTGATCGGATTCGGGCGGATCGGTCGACGTGTCGCCCAGATGCTGAAGGGTGTCGGGTTTGACCGCTTCTTGGTGGCAGATCCGATACCCGCTGCTCTCAGCGGAGACCTTGCAGACCTCAATGTCAAGTTCGTCAAACTACCTGACGTTCTTACCACCGCTGACGTCGTGAGCCTGCACGCTCCCCCGGAAGCCCGCGGCCATCTGCTCGGGTCTTCTGAATTGAGTCTGATGAAAGAGGGTTCGGTTCTGGTCAACACGGCCCGGGGAGCCTTGGTTGACGCCGTTGCCCTCATTAGCGCACTCGCCCAAGGCCGGCCGGCGATGGCGGCTCTGGATGTCTTCGAGCACGAACCGCCCGATGTCACGATTTTCGAGGGCATCGGTGATCACTTGATCCTCACACCGCATATGTCCTGGTACACCGAGGAGAGCGAGCTGGCTCTTCGTCGACAGGGAGCAGCCGAGGCGCTCCGAATTCTCCAATCCCAACCGCCACTAAACGCGGTGGTGACGCCTGCCGGGAGCGAAGTTTCGTGAGCCCGACCCTCCGCTCGATCTACGACCTGACCTCGCCCGACGTCCGTGAACTCCTCGACCGCAGCCGACGGGTGGTGATGCCGTTTGGAAGCATCGAGCAGCACGGCCCCCATCTCCCCTGTGGAACTGACATGATGGCAGCCGACCTGGTGGCGGTGGAGCTCGCCGAGATCCTCGACGCGATCATCGTCCCCGCCGGCCCCTATGGGGTTACCCCGATTCATGCAGGCCACCCGGGCACTGTCTCGTTACGACGAGACGTCTTCGAGCGGTATCTTGCCAACCTCTCTGAAGAGATGGTTGCGATGGGTGCTCGCACCTTCGTCTTTGTCAATTGGCATGAAGGCAACATCGCCTCGCTCGACTCGGTAGCTACCGACCTCCAGTCAAAGAACGACGTGCTCGTGGTCACCGCCCACGCCTGTTACACCGCGCAGCGCATCTATGCGCCGGCTGGGGGCGAGCTCACTCACGGGGGAGGAATAGAGACCCTCGCCGTCCTAGCCCACCAGCCCGAGCTGGCCCGCCTCAACCGGGCTGGGATGCCCACGAGACCAGAAGGAGCCGAAGAGCTCGATGCCATGCGACGTTCGCGCGAGGTCTACGGCTACATAACTGATATCACCGAGATCGCCGATCAAGGCTGGTATGGAAATCCGGCCTGGGCCGACGAATCTGCGGCGGCTGACTTTGCCCAGACCGTCGCTACTGAGATTGCGGTAGCCGTCGAGGAGATCTTGAAAATGAGAGGTCGGTCATGACCGTCGTCGGACCAGGGGAACTCGAGTTCCGCGAACTCCCGGGCCGGACGACCTCCGATCCTTTCCGGAATGCGGGGCACGGCGCTTCGACGGTGCGCCAGGTCACGATCGAATACGTCCCTTCCCGGTCTCCTCACCTACATCCCGAAAGTGAGGAGATTGTCTACGTGGTTGCCGGGACCGGCCGGGTTTGGCTCGATGGAGTCTTCCACCCGGTCGGACCTGGCAGCTGGTATCGAATCCCGGCGCGCACACCCCACGCCACCTTGGCTGATCAGGGCGAGACGATGTCCCTTTGCTGCTTCTTCCCCCACGACGACTTTGCCAACAACATCGAAGAGCTCGACCTGATAATCAGCGCCGAGGAGGGAGGAGGGAAGTGACTAAGGGAGTGAAGCTCGCATCGATTGGGTTAGGGCGGTGGGCCCGGGTCCTGGCACGGGGAGCGCAAAGAGGATCGGTGATTGAGCTGGCGAGCTGCTTCTCCCGCTCGGCCGAGCGCCGCGCCGCCTTTCAGGAAGAGTTTGGCATCCCCAAAGCGGCAGCAACCCTGGACGAGCTGTTGGCCGACCCCGAGATCGAAGGGGTATTGGTGACCACGCCCAACGACACCCACAAGGCCGTGATCTTGGAGAGCTTGGATGCCGGCAAGGCGGTCTACACCGATAAGCCGATCGCCCACACCATGGAGGATGCGGGAGTGATCGCCCGGGCGGCCGCCGCCTCGGGCCTGCCCTTTGCGGTGGGCCATAGCGCACGCCGGCTTGGTGGACATCGAGCAATGAAGCAATGGATCGAGACCGGGAAGGTGGGGCGGGTTTCGCTGGCCGAGGCGAACTTCTCCAACGAGCGGGGACTGGAGCTGACCACTGACACCTGGAGGTGGTTCGCCGACAAGAGCCCGGGCGGGGCGATGATCCAGCTCGGCGTTCATCACGCCGACAACCTGCAGTACCTGCTTGGCCCGGTGGCGGCCGTTTCCAGCCACGCCCGCAAGCTCTACACCCGGGCCGAGGTCCCCGATGCGGTCATGTCGATCCTCGAGTTCGAGTCGGGACCGCTTGGCTACCTGGGAACGGGATGGGCCTCACCCGGGGTCTATCAGCTCCGGCTCCAAGGAACGGAAGCCAATCTGTTCTACGACCTCGACTTCAACAATTGGGATGAGTCCCACCAGGTCGACTCGAAGAGCACCTTGGTCAGCCAGGCCTATCGAGAGTCGGTGAGGCCACCAGTCGACATCCCCTCCACCGACATGTTCCGCGAGCAGCTAGACGAGTTCGCCCTCGCCATTCGGGGGGAGGCCGAGGTCGAGGTGGGAACGCTGGAGGCGATCCGAGCCCTGGCCGTGGTCCACGCCGCCTTGGAATCCTCACAACGAAATGGTGAGGCAGTAGCGGTAGCACCGATGGTGGAGAGGGCCGGAGCCCTCCAATGAGGGTCGATCCAGCCACCACTCGCACCCTGCACCACGAGGACCCGCAGGTTCAAGAGGTCCTCGACATCTGGGCGGCGCGGTTTCTCCATGGTCAGATCGAGCTGGGCGATCTGACGACGACGGTCGGCCGGATCAAAGGGTGGTCGGACTGGGGACCCGAATGGATGAAAACGGGTCAGGGCCACGAGGAGCTGGGTGAAACAGCCTGGGCCGAGGGTCGTCGCCTTTCGGCGGTGAGCCATTTCGTTTCGGCGGCGCGTTGCTACCACCTCTCCTACTTCCTCTCCGTCGATGACGAGGAGGCCCATTCCCGGGGCCTGGCCAAGATGTTGGAGTGTCACGATCGGGTTCTCCCCTACATGGAGCCCGCGGTCGCGAAAATCGCCATTCCCTTTCTTGGAGCCGATCTCTCAGGGCTGTTGAGCATCCCCGCCGGCGAGGGTCCCCACCCGCTGGTGATTCTTCTCCCAGGCTTGGACTCGACCAAGGAGCAACGCCACGGTGGGCGAGGCTCGCTACTTCGCCGCGGAATGGCGGTGCTCAGTCTCGACGGCCCCGGCCAAGGCGAGATCAGCCTCAAGCTGCCAATCCGCCACGACTACGAGGTGGCCGTCTCCGCCGCCATCGATCTCCTGAACGATGACGATCGAATTGATGCCAGCCGGGTGGGCCTGATCGGAGCCAGCCTGGGTGGCTATTACGCCTGCCGGGCGGCCGCCTTCGAGCCGCGGGTGAGCGCGGCCGTGGCCAACTGCGGCCCTTATCGCTGGATCGAGTGCTGGGACGAGCTGCCGGCGGTGACCAGAGATGCATTTCGCAAGTACTCGTGGTCGTCCTCGGCGGACGAGGCCCGAGAAAAAGCCAAGGCCCTCGACCTCACCGGTGTCGCCGAGAGGATCTCCCAGCCTTTGCTTGTGGTCCACGGCATGCTCGATCCCCTGATCGGTGTCGACCATGCCCAGCGCATCGCCGCAGAGGCACCCAACGCCACTCTGATCACGATTGAAGAAGCCACCCACGGAGTCAGCAACCTGGCCTACAAGTTCGCTCCATGGACAGACGATTGGATGGCGGAGAGGTTGGGCGGGCGGGTCAGGTGACCTCCCGCGGGGACGAGCACACGTTCGCCATCTCGGCCGACGGGATGTGCATTGACTACCAGGTGCCGGTGACGATGAGCGATGGGGCCGTATTGCGGGCCGACGTCTTCCGACCCGAGACCGATGGCCAGTACCCGGTGATTCTCTCCCATGGCGTCTACGCCAAGGGTCTTCCCTTCAATGGCCCCATCTACCGGATGCAGTGGGACAAACTGGTGGCCAAGGACCCATCGCTCCTCGAGTGCTCGACAGGGAAGTACCAGGCGTGGGAGGTAACAGACCCCGAGCGCTGGGTCCCCTCCGGCTACGTCGTGGTGCGGGTCGACTCGCGCGGGGCTGGTTGGTCGCCGGGCATCCTTTGGCCGCGCAATCCGAAGGAGTACGACGACATCGCCGAGTCGGTGGAGTGGGCAGCATCCCAGCCCTGGAGCGATGGTCGGGTGGGAATCATGGGCATCTCCTATTACGCGGTGATGGCGTGGGCGGCGGCTGAACGCCAGCCTGATCACCTCGCCGCCATCATCGCCTGGGAAGGCTTCAACGATCCCTACCGGGATGCCTATTACCACGGTGGCATCCTCAGCGAATTCACCAGGCGCTGGCAGGAGCGTCAGATCAATCCGATCCAATATGGGCGCGGCTCGCGCGCTCCGGTGAACCCCAACACCGGACAGTCGGTCGCCGGCCCCGTCGATCTTTCCGAAGAAGAGCTCGCCGCCAACCGAGTGGAGTCGTTCCCCGACATCAAGGCCCATCCCCTCGACGACGAATGGCATCGAGCCCGCGCTATCGGCCTAGAGAAGGTGACTGTTCCATTTCTGTCGGCGGCCAACTGGGGCGGGCAAGGGATCCACCCCCGCGGCAACTTTCGTGGATTCGTTGAAGCGGCTTCGGGCCAGAAATGGCTTGAGGCCCATGGCGACACGCATTGGACTCATTTCTACTCCGAATACGGGCGCGACCTGCAGAAGCGATTCTTCGACCATTTCTTAAAAGGCGAGGACAACGGCTTCGACCGCACACCCCGAGTTCAGCTCAACATCCGTCATCCCGGTGAGAAATTCGAGTGGCGGGGAGAGAACGAGTGGCCCTTGGCCCGCACCATCTGGACGACGCTCCACCTCAATGGCGACCAGGCTCTTTCCACCGAGCCGGCCGCGACGGCAACCTTATGGCAGTACGACCCCATGGGCGAGGGGCTCCATTTCGCCATGGCGCCCTTCACCGAAGAGACCGAAATAACGGGGCCGCTTGCCGCCAAGCTGTTCATCTCTTCGACGACGAAGGACGCCGATCTCTTTCTCATCCTGCAGTTGTTCGATCCCGGCGGCAACGAGGTGACGTTCGAAGGTTCCACCGACCCCAACACGCCCATCGCCAATGGATGGCTCCGCGCCTCCCACCGCGCCCTCGACCCGATGAGAAGCAAGCCATGGCAGCCCTTTCATCTCCACGATCGCATCGACCCTCTCCAACCGGGTGTGGTCTACGAGCTCGACATCGAGATCGTCCCCACCTGCATCGTGGTTCCTACCGGCTATTGGCTCGAGCTCTGGGTCAGGGGCAGGGACTACGAGTACCGGGGACCGCTCGACGAGTACGGCCAGGCCTTTTATTACGCCACCCGCGGCACCGGAGGTATGACCCACGCTGACCCCGACGACCGGCCAGAGGAGCTTTTCGGAGGACAGGTCACCCTGCACGCCGGCCCCCACCACCCCTCACACCTCCTCGTACCTCTCGTACCGCCAAAATGACGATGATTCAGCCGATCAGATACATTCCGCACTTGATGCGGATGGTCAGCCCCCACCGGATTGCCGTTGGAATCAGTCTCGTGCTTGCCGCCTGCTCGGGCCCTGGAACCCCTACCGACCCGACGCCGGCGCCATACGCCGCCGACGTCGATGTTGGGGGCCGAAAGCTCCACATCGTCTGCGCTGGCCCGACCAACACCGGTAGGCCGACGGTCGTCTTCGAGAATGGTGGCGGCCCCACCTTTCGGACCTGGTCCCGAGTGATGGACGAACTCCAAACCACGGACAGAAGCTGCGCCTACGATCGAGCCGGCATCGGACTCAGTGATGCCGCGCCGATGCCATGGACGAGGCGAGATCAGGTAAACGACCTCGCCACTCTGCTCGATGCTGCTGGCGTCGGCGGCCCGATCATCCTCGTCGCCCACAGCCTCGGTGGCTGGAACGCGATCGTCTTCACGGCCGATCACCCAGATCGAGTCGTAGGGGCCGTCCTCGTAGATATCTTGCCCCCAGGACTCGAGCGCCGACTGCTCGAGGAGTTGCCGCCCGAGGGGCCGGGCGAGCCCGAGGTCGTCCGCCAGGCCCGGGAGGAATTCACGGCCTTCTGGACTGACCCGTCGATGAACCCAGAAGGACTCCACATCGCCGACAGCGAGGCACAAGTGTTGGCCGCCCCAGGCTTCGGCGGTCGTCCGACTGAGGTCCTATGGGCAACCGACACAGAGCTAACCGTGTGGCCGGGCTTCGAACCCAATCTTGTCGCACGGCTCAATGCCGCCATCGAGGATCTCCGCCGCGAGGTAGAAGGGCTAGCCGATAACCCAAATGTCACCTGGATCGACACGGGCCACGCCATCCAGGAGGAGCGCGCCGAAGTCGTCATCGAGGCCATACGGCGAGTCTTGGACCAGCTCGCGTGACGACGACCACAGATTTCGTCGTTGCCGGTGGAGGCCACAACAGCCTGATCACCGCGGCTTACCTGGCAAAGGCGGGTTACGAGGTGGTGGTCCTCGACGCTCGGCGCGAGGTGGGTGGAGGCGCCTCCACCGAGGAGATCCTGCTCCCCGGGTTCTGGTTCGACACCTGCTCCACCGGCCACACCCTGATCCAGGTGAATCCACTGCTCGCAAGGGACGAGCTGGGATTGCTGTCGGAGTTCGGCCTTCAGTATCTCGATCCTGATCCGGTGGCGCATGTCGTCTTCCCCGATGGCGAACGGTTCACCATGTGGCTCGACCTCGACCGCACCCTCGACGAGATCGGGAGGTTCTCAAAGAGCGATGCCGCCGCCTACCGACGGATGCTCGAGGAATTCGACGCGGTGAAGGGAATCTATGGCGAATACCGCTTCACTCCCATCGGGTATGGCCCTTCCCTCGAGGAAAGACTCGCCAATCAACCGATGGGCACGGTGTGGATGCGCCGCAACGTCATGTCGGCCTGGGAGGTGATCCGACGGGAATACGAGAGCCGGCACGTGCGCGCCTTCATGGCGTGGATGGCGTTCCAAACGGCCCAGCCCCTCGAGTCACCTGGCTCCGGCTATCTGGCTTACTCCTTGGTCGGAGGTCGTCAGCGGCGGAGTTGGTCGGTTCCGGTCGACGGTTCTTCGAGCCTGCCCAGGGCCATCGTCGCGGCTCTCGAGAAAGCGGGCGGCACAGTCATCACCGATACGTTGGTGACCTCCCTGATCGTGGAGGGGGGGCGGTGCGTCGGGGTGGAGAGCGATGGCGGGACCCAGTATCGGGCTCGTAAGGGCGTGGTCTCCTCGATCCATATCAAGAGGCTGGTCGAGATGGCGCCCGCCGCCGTCTGGGGTGAAGGCTTTCTCTACGGTGTCGACACCTACGACCCGGGGCTCTCCTCGTTCGCTTCCTACTACGCCACCAGTGAGGCCCCCAGATTTCCGACCGACGACGGAGAGATCGAACCCGTCTCGGCGGGACCGGCGCCATGGGTCGAGGACGTCATCGAGTTCGGGCGGGGGTTGCGCGAGGGTCGGCTCCATCGACCAGGGACATTCCTCCTCTTCGCCACTCCCACCATCATCGACCCCTCTCGCGCCCCGGAGGGAAAGCACACGGTGAAGATCCTCAGCCTCGCTCCCTACGAAGCTCCCGCCGACCTTGGTGATTGGGAAACGGGGAAGGAAGTTCTGGCGGAGGAGCATCTACGGGTCCTCCAGCAGTGCGCTCCCAACCTGACGGATGAGATGATTCTCGCCCGCAAGGCCAAGAGCCCAGTCGACATCGAGGCGGCCAATCCCCACATGTTTCGAGGGACCATCCATGGCGGCGACCGGAGTCTCGCCTACGGCGGCGCCCAGCGACCGGTCCCCGGTTGGGCCCAACACCGGATGCCCATCCCCGGCCTTTATCAGACCGGTGCCACCACCCACCCCGGCGGATCGATCACAGGAGGCCCGGGAAGGAATGCAGCAATCGTCATCCTGAATGATCTCGGCACCACTATCGAAAAAGTTGTCTCAAACGAACCCTAAGGCTTCAGCAGGCGGATTCGGCATGTTTCAGCCTTTGGTATGCGAAAGGAGGTTGGTTTGACGCTCGAGCTGGGCTTTGCCCCCAACGAGGACCCCTTTGTCATCGTCCACGGTGGCTTCTACCGGCGTTGGTACTCAATGATCGACGACATCTCCGAACTGGAATCAGCCGTCGCTCGCCTCGAGGGAACGACCCAGGACAAGTGGGTCCCGGTGTGGGAAGAGCTCGGGCGTCGGCACGAAGCGGAGGGGGATCGGCTAGAGGCGACGGGTGATTTCGAAGGATCGAGGCGCTCCTATCTCCAGGCCAAGACCTACTACGCCATCGGCCGATTTCCCGGCGAAGTCTCGGAGGTCAAGCGCCGGATCAGCGACGACTGCGCCCGCGCCTATCGGAAGGCCTGCGCTCATCTCGACCCGCCGGTCGAAATTGTCGAGTTCGAGCATCAGGGCAAGACGATCCGAGCCCATTTTCGATCACCCCATTCCAAAGTCCCGGTTCCTGCGGTCCTCGTCATGTGCGGCGCCGACGTTTTCAAAGAGGACCGTGGCTGGGCACAAGACATGTGCATCGAAAACGGCCTCGCCGCCCTGGTAATGGATGGTCCCGGGACCGGGGAGAACCCATTCCCCTGGGCCCCGGAGTCAGTGAGCGCCTGGGAGGCGGCGGTGGACTATCTCGCCGCTCGCCCCGAGGTGGACGGTGATCGGATCGGGGCGTTCGGGATCAGCCGCGGTGGTTACTCAGTCCTGCAGCTGGCCGGCACCGCCCCCGACAAGCTCAAGGCGGTGGTGGCCAGCGCCGGCCATCCCTTCGGGTATGTCATGGATGACGAGGAGCTCGAGGAGTTCGTGCGGGTCCGCAACGAGCGGGCAGAATGGCGCTTCGGCGCTCCTGAGGATCCTCCCTCGTTTCCTTCGACCTCTATCGAGCAGGAGCGGGCTGATTTCTCCCGCTGGGCGCTATCCGAACAGGGGATCCTCGACAACATCACGATGCCGGTGTTGATGATCAATGGCAAGCTCGACCATCTGGCACCGATCGGGAACATCTACTTCATGCTCGAAACCGGGCCTGCCACCGGCAAGGAAGCTCGCATCTATCCCGACGATGGTCATTGTGCTTTCAAACACTTCAATCATTGGGCCCCTGCGACGTTCCGGTGGCTGGCCGAGAAGCTGGGTCGGTAGCCGCGAACGGACCGCGCTCGATTTCACCTCGGGATGTAAGAACGGCCGAGCCGGCCCGGGGACGGATGTTCTGGTTGTGGTGGAACACGTTCTCCGGGTCGTATTCCGCCTTGACCTCGGCCAGTCGTTGGTAGACCGCGCTGCCATAAGCCTCTTCGACCCGGTCGGGTTCTTCATCGCCACCGAGGAAGTTGACGTACACCCCTTCCCGGTATTCATCGAGGGCGGTGAAGAAGCGCTTGGCCCATGCGATGTCTCCGTCGGCATAGTCGTCGCCAGGCCGCCACACGCCGTCGAGAGTGACGGCATGAGAGGCCCGTCGGTTCCCGAACGCAGTGGCCCCTACCGGCACCCGACTCACCGCGCCGCCCAGGTGAAACATGGCCACGTAGGACCGCGGGGAAGAGGCGGCGAACGCGTTCTCGACCATCACCTTGATCAGGTGGTCGTCTAGCTCGGGAAGATACGTCGACTTCCAGTAGTAGTTCCAGCCGTGCGCCACCGTGGAGTCGAGAGCACTTTGGTGATTGACATACGGTGATGTTGCGATGAGATCGAGGAGCGGCTTTCCAAAAGCTCGCAAAGGTCGGATTACATCTTCAGCCTCCTCGACCGGTCCTGCGAAACAGACGCCCACCAAAACGACGGGCCGCCAATGCAGATCCTCAGGGATGACGGGTAGAGGCGGAGCAGTGCCGAATCTCACCACAGTCCCGAGTTCGTCAGGGGCATTCCTAATGAACTCGCGGTAGAAGTGGAGAACCTCGACGGCGTCATCGGCGCTCCACAAAATGGGACCCGCCAAGACCCCTGGGCCGAGGGGGTGGAGCTGGAACTCGAAGGACGTGACGACACCAAAGTTGCCGCCCCCTCCCCGCAGCCCCCAGAAAAGGTCGGGATGCTGGTCCTCTGACGCCCGCAGGAAGTCGCCGTCCGCTGCCACGACGTCGGCGGCGCGCAAGTTGTCGATCGTTAGACCCTGCTTGCGCATCAGCCAGCCGATGCCACCGCCAAGCGTTAGACCGGCGACACCGGTGTGGCTGATGATTCCGCCGGTCGTAGCCAGTCCGTGGATCTGTGTTCGTCGATCGACGTCGCTCCACAGGGCCCCGCCCTGCACGTGGACCGTACGGCGGTCAGGATCAACTCGGACCTCCCGCATTGCGGTGAGGTCGATGACGATGCCGTCGTCACAGACAGCGGTCCCGGCGACGTTGTGGCCCCCACCCCGGATCGCGATCTCCAAGTCGTGCCGGCGGGCGAACCGTAACGCGGCGATCACGTCGGCGTTCCTCTGGCATCGCGCAATCACGAGCGGGTGGCGGTCGATGATTCCGTTCCAGACGGCTCGGGCAGCGTCGTATTCGGCGTGACCAGCCGTGATCACCTCGCCCGAGAACTGGTCGATCTTCATGGTCGTTGCCTCCTTCGGGTGCTCCAACCATTTGGTGGTCGGCGATTGCTGAAACGCCTCGATTGCACCACCCGAGACGACCTCTGTGAAGTCAAGAATCTGGACTTCCAGCCGACTGAGCAGGAAGCCACAATGGAGTCATGCGCACTTATGGGCAGTACTGCCCGATCGCCCGCGGTGCCGAGATCTTTGGCGAGCGTTGGACGCCGCTGATTGTTCGCAACCTTTACCTCGGCTGTAGAAGCTTCGGCGAGATCCTGGAGGGAGCGCCCGGACTATCGCGCACACTGCTCTCGCAGCGCCTCCAGCAGCTGGAGCGGCTTGGGATCGTCGTCACCGCTCCCAAAGCCGTAGGGAGCGGGCGCTTTTATGACCTCACGCCAGCTGGTCGTGACCTCTTCAAGGTCTGCGCCTCACTTGGCGAGTGGGGGGCCCGCTGGCTCGAGATTGCTCCGGAGAATCTCGATCCTTTCGTCGCCTTGTGGTCGATGTGCAACGCTTTGCGCCGAGACCGCCTCCCAAACCGGCGTGTCGTGATCCAGTTCGACTTCATTGATCGGCAACCGCGCGAGCGCTACTGGCTGCTTATCGAGGCTGGCGACACCGAGATTTGCAAGACCTATCCGGGCCTCGACGAGGACCTCTACGTAACCGCTCAAGCGGAAGCGTTCGTCAAGTGGCACGCCGGGCAGCTCAGCTGGGCCGAGGCTATTCGTGACGACCGCATTCACCTGCATGGCCCGTCATCATTGGTACGAGCCTTCCCGACCTGGAATGGCCGGAGCATGTTCGCTCATGTGAAGCGAGCCGCTCGGAACGGAGCCAATTGATCAGACGACGATCAACTCGTGGGGGAAGTTCGTCACCTGCTCGTGGCCTCTTTCTGTGAGGACGTAGGTTCGCCCAAAGAAGATTCCGAGCAACCCATCGGGGGTGATGATTGTCGGTTCGAGCATCGCCACGATCCCCGGGACGAGGTCGAGTTCGTTGTCATTGGCGATGACGTGGTCCCACATCACATGCGGGGTGTGACTGGTGAAGTCGATGCAATGCAAGAAGAGCGGCCGCGAGTCGTAGCCTTTGTCGCGGAAGAACTGGCTCGCCTTCATCACATCGTCCCAGCTGTTGCCCCCGACGAGCTGTTGCGCCATGAGGTCATAGCCAGGGAGGACCACCTCGTCGAAGAACTCTCGGACCCACGACGGCGGCTCCCCGATAGAGATGGGGCCGCCGATTTGCACCGAGTAACCGTTGTAGCCACAGGCCAGCTCGTTGATGATGATGTCGCCTTTCTCGAGGCGACGGCTCGAGGGCCAGGGATTGCCGAAGACCATCCCCGGGTTGTCCATTGGCGTCGACCCGATGATGTTGAAGTCCATTTGACCCCCACCGTCTATGACGGCGTGGGTAGCAGCGGCGGCAAGTTGGTACTCGGTGATCCCGGGGCGGGCGGTGGCGACCATGGCCCCGAAGGCCTGGTCCATCAGCTTCCCGGCCTGGCGGACGCACTCGATCTCCTCCGGACTCTTCACATGGACCAGCTCGTGGAAGAAGTCCCCGACTCGCTCCAACTTGGCCTCGGGAAGTCCTTCACGAAGACGCTCCCACTCGTCCACCGGAAGGTGATGTCCGTAGACGGGATCGACATGGGAAATACCGACCGTGGCGTCGCCCAGACCCCACTCCTTGATGAGCTCGACGATCACCTCGCCTGATCGACCCCAGCGCGAGTGGCGAACGTCAGTCAATGGAGTGGCGCGACGCACCGCCTCGCGATGGGCGCCGCCGGGCCCGCAGATCAGAACCGGCTCCCCTTCCGGAGGCACCACGACATAGGCCGACATCCCGTGCCATTCCCAGTGACCCGAGAGCCACCGCATCCCGCCGCCCCAGCTCCAATGGTTGGGTCCGCCGGAGGCGATGAGCACGTCGAGGCCGAGTCGCTTCATTTTCGCTCGGGTGGCGGCGAACCGACGTTGGTATTCGGCGTCGGAGAATCGTTCATAGACCGCGTCGAAGTACCACGGCGAGTTGGTGACGCCGCCGAAGACCTCTGTGTGCATCTGGCCTACTGCGTTTTTGAAGTCGATGTCACCAGGTCTCATGAGTCCCTCCGTGTCGTCGTTGATCAATGATCAGGAAACTGAGTCGAGGAGGCCCAAGCCGTCAAGGTCGGTACGCAACGCCTCCGTTTGATCTTCATTGAGCGGGATCAACGGCGGCCGCACCGGTCCCTGCGGCAAACCCATCAGAGCGAGCCACGTCTTCAAAGCAGCGATAGGAATCGCCCCCTCGCCGCGAGCCAGCCAACTGTCCCGCATCCAAAGCTCGAACGCGTCCCGCTCCCGTCCGAGGGTGCCGTGAAGAGCCCAGGCCCCTGCCACGTCTCCGCCATCGGCTTTGCGCGTGTAGTCGTAGATGGGGCGCTTGGCGGGAGTTTGATACATGGCCAGTGCCGGCGTCGACATGAGCGATTGGAAGCCGTGGTCGAGGTGCAGGCCCAACCAGTCGGCTTCCGAGGCATCACAAACGACCATCCTGTCACCGGCAAGTTCCTTGACCCGTAGCAGATGCTCTCTCGGCTTCGGATTCTTGATCCCGCACACCGTGTCGAGGTCGGCGAGCTCGGCGATGAGCTCGGGACTCAAGGCGTACCCGGAGTAAGAGGTGTTGAAGAGGAAGAAGGGGACCGATGACTCTGCGGTCAAACGCCGAAACCAGTCACGAACGATTTCGTCGGACGGCTTGATCGGGAAGTAGGGATTTATGGCGATGACGAAATCGGCGCCGACCTCCTCGGCATGCCGACTGAGTTGGGCCGCTTCCGAATAGGTGTGATGACCGATGTGCGCCATCACCGGAACCCGCCCGGCGGCGGCATTGACCACCAGTTCGTGAACCTGGGCACGCTCTTCGACCGTCAGCGCCCAGAACTCGCCCATCACTCCCCCACAGAAGATGCCCTCGACCGCCAAACCCTCGATGTAGTAGTCCACCGACTTGCGAAGGATCCCCTCATCGACTGCCCCGGCTGAGGTGAACGGGGTGGGGATGGCGATCCAGAGCCCCTTTACCTTCTCGAAGGCCATCTCTTTCGCCCTGGAAGCCATGGCGGTCACCTCCTCGCGCTAACAGCCAGCGACATAGCGACGGTAGCAGCACACACGTTTGCGCATTTCGGGGCAATCAGGGATATGGTCGACCACATGGACGACCTCTATCCGAGGTTCAGCAAGGACGAACTGGCCAAGCGGCGCCAGATGATCGTCGAGCTGATGGAGAAGGCCGGCGTATCCCATCTCCTCGTCTACGGCGCCGAGCGGGTGGGATCGGCTATCCCCTGGCTGACCGAGTGGCCGGTCACCACCGAAGCTGCCCTGCTGTTCACACCGGAGGAGACACCGCGGCTTTTCGTGCAGCATTACAACCATCTGCCCAATGCCCGGATCATCGCCTCCGACTGCGAAGTGGAATGGGGCGGGCCCTCCACCATCACTCAAATCGAAGAGCTATTGCTGGCGCGGGTCGGACCTGGTCAGCGGGTCGGAGCATTGGGACCGCTGCGCCATCAAAGTCACTTGAAACTGGCGAGCGCGGTCGGTGAGTTGGTGGGGTTGGACGCGGAATACCAGCAACTGCGGCTTATCAAGTCGGAAGAGGAAATCGCCCGACTTGAAGTGGCAGCCCGTCTCTCGGATCAGGCGGTCGCAGCCCTGGTCGCCCAAGTCGAGGTCGGGATGGACGAACGCCAGTTAGCGGCGATCGTCGAGTCTGCCTATTTGTCCGAGGGGGCCACCAACCACATCCACTACTTCGCCGTCACCTCGATGTCCGATCCCGACAAGTGCGTGCCGTCGCAGTTCCAGTCGACCCGGAAGTTGCAATCGGGTGACATTCTCTTCTGCGAGATCAGCGCTGCCTACTGGGGATACGCCGCCCAGGTCTTGCGAACCTTCACTATTGCCGCCGACCCCACGCCGCTCTTCGTTGAGCTTCACCGCGCCGCCGATGCCGCCTTCGATGCCATCGCCGCTGTCATTCGTCCGGGCGCCCATGCTTCCGAGCTCGTGGCGGCATCAGCGGTGATTGAAGAGATGGGGTTCACCATCTATGACGACCTGGTTCATGGCTATGGCGGCGGCTATCTGCCGCCGGTCCTCGGGGCCAAGAGTCGCCCCAATTTGCCGATACCCGATCTGACTCTGAAAGAGGGGATGGCGTTGGTCATCCAACCCAATGTGATTACCACCGACGAGCGGGCCGGGGTCCAAACGGGACATCTCGTGGCAGTTACCCATGGCGGGCATCGCTCGCTTCATAACTTCCCTAGGGGACTGGGCCGGATCGCCTGATTGGGTCCCATCCGGCGTGGGGATCGGTTGCAGAGGACGGCGCCCCTGGTTAGCGTGCAAACGATTGGGCTGGCGATCGAGCCTGCTCGTCTGGAGACAATTTGAGGAGGCCTCCCATGGGACGAAAATCGTTTGCGGCGAGGATATTGGCCTTATGCGCTGTCCTCACACTGGTTCTGGCGGCGTGCGCCACAGGGACCACGGACACGACATCGGACACTGGCACCACGGCGGCGGCGGGCACCGGAGACGTGCCCAACCCCGATGTGCTAGTGGCCACGGTGAACGACGACGTCTTCAACCTCGATCCGGCGGCCGTCAATGGAAACGATGTCGGCATGGACGTCATCCTCAATGTCTACGACCGTCTGGTTTTCATCGACGCCGAGGACGGTTCGGTGATCCCCCAACTTTCCACTGAGGTTCCCAGCCTGGAGAACGGGTTGGTCTCCGAGGACGGGCTCACCTATACCTTCCCGCTCCGGGAGGGTGTGGTTTTCTCCGACGGCACCGACATGACCGCTGAGGACGTCAAGTACTCGTGGGATCGCGTCGTCGAAATGAACCTTCCCGAAGGCCAGGCGCCTCTCTTTGAAAACGTGGCCGAAACCCGGGTGGTCGACGACTTGACCTTCGAAGTGACCTTGAAGGAGGTTGATGCCTCCTTCCTCGCCTTCCTGGCTGCTCACCCGGTGGCATCGGTCGTCAGCCAAGACGCGGTCGAGGCGAACGGTGGCGTGGTCGCTGGCCAGCCCAACGAATTCATGGCCCAGAACATGGTGGGAACCGGTCCTTACACCCTCGCCACGTGGGAACGCGGCGACCGCATGACCTTCGACATCAACCCCGACTACTGGGGTGAGCCGGCCCACCTGCCCGTGCGCTGGGAATTGATCGTCGACACGCCCGCTACCGGCTTGCAAGCGAGGGAGTACGACATCGTCGACATCAGCCCCACGGATGTGCCCTCGATCGAGCCCATCGAACACGCGGTGGTCGACACCAGCATCCTCGACCTGCAGGTGCTCCAGATCGGCATGAACATGAACATCTGCGAGGGCTGCCTTCCGGAGGGCGACACCATCCCGCTCGACTTCTTCCAGGACGTGCGAGTGCGTCAAGCCTTCAATTACGCCTACAACTACCAGGGCATGATCGACGGGATCCTGGGCGGCCTCGGAGGTCGCAACAGCTTCATCCTTCCCGTCGAGATGTACGGCTATGACCCCGAGGCTCCCATCTACGAGACCGACCCGGCCCGGGCGGAGGAGCTCTTCCGTGAAGCCGGCTACTGGGATGAGGGATTCACCATCTCCATTGCGAGCGACCAAACCCATGAGGGTTTCACGGGTGCGGCTCTGACCCTGAAAGACAGCATCGAGGCCCTCAACCCCAACTTCCACGTCAACGTGATGGCCGTGCCGGAGGCACAGTTCGACGAGATTCTGGCAACCGACCCGCTGCCGGTGGCGATGTGGTCCTACACCAGCTCGCAATACAGCACGCCGGACGCCTACCTGTTTGACAGCGCGGTGTCAGACGGGAGATACGGGGCGGTGAACAGCTTCGTCGACGGATATTCAGATCCGGAGGCGATAGACGCACTGATCGCCTCGGCACGCACCACCTTGGACGAAGAGGAGCGGCTTAGCATCCTCTCCGAGATCCAGAATGTCCTCTTCGAGGAGGCCATGTGGATCATGCCCGCCAACGAGGGGGCACCTTCGGCTGCCGGGGAGTGGGTGAAGGGTCACGTGGAGAACCCGATGTGGGCGCGGCCGTCGCAGTACTGGGCGCTATACAGCAAATGAGATAAATATCTTCAGATGAGCGACGGAGGGGGGAAAGGAGAACTGAAGCGTGCATAGGTACATCGCACGCCGTCTGCTGGCTCTCCCCTTCGTCATCCTGGTCGTGAGCCTCCTGGTCTTCTCGATGACCCGGCTGGGAGGCACCACGATCGGCCCCTACCTAGAGCCGGGAATGACCGACGAGGAAATCGCCGCCCTCGAGGAGCGGTTCAACCTCGACGAGCCGGTACCCATGCAATACCTGGCGTGGCTCGGTGGGGTGGTTCGGGGAGAACTC
Organism: Acidimicrobiia bacterium; assembly: GCA_035253825.1. GTDB lineage: Bacteria > Actinomycetota > Acidimicrobiia > Spongiisociales > ZC4RG35 > JACCTH01. The sequence continues at coordinate 211,286 of DATFBM010000012.1, forward strand.
GGCTGGTCGGCCGTTGCTGTCTCGCCGGTGGTAGACGTGTTCCGGTCCCGGATTCCAGCATCGTTCGAGCTGGGAGTGGCGGCCGCTTTGTGGGCAGTCACGCTGGGGATCGGGTTGGGCACCTTCTCGGCCAGACGTCGCAACAAGCTGTCCGATCAGCTCACGAGTGTTTTCGCCGTTGGTGGGGCCAGCATGCCCACCTTCTGGCTGGGGATCGTCCTCCTCATCATCTTCTGGTCCTATCTCGGCTGGTTCCCCCATGGAAGGTCCGATTTTCGGATCTGGGCCAGCATCCCCCATCCCACCAACTTCTACGTCATCGATTCGATCCTCGCCGGCAGCTGGGCCGGCCTCAAAGACGCAGTTTGGCACCTGGTCCTGCCGGCCCTCACCCTGGGCTATGGGGCGGTCGGCATTGTGACCAGGATGATGCGCTCTTCGCTCCTCGAGGAGATGGGCAAGGACTATGTGGACGCGGCACGGGCCCGTGGCCTCCCCGAGCGACTCGTGGTCCGTCGTCATGCCCGCCGCAACGCCTTCATCCCCACTGTCACGGTGATTGGTCTCTCGATCGGGATCATGTTCGAGGGAACGGTGGTAGTAGAGACAATTTTCGGCTGGCCCGGGCTCGGCAGTTGGATGGCCGACTCGGTCCTGAGCGGTGACCAAGCCACCACGCTCGCCTTCGTCATCTTCACCAGCATCCTCTTCCTCTGCATCAACCTCCTCGTCGATGTCACCTATGGGTATCTCGACCGCCGCGTGGTACTGAGGAAGACCTGACCATGTGGTTTCAGTCGGTTCGTACCGAGACGGCACCCCGGGTGCTCCGAGACACTCCCACCAGGGTCAAAGCCCGTCGACTGTGGGCAACCACCAGAGAGGTTTTCAGCCGTGGAAGTACGGCCTTTGGAGCCACCCTCATCGTGGTCATGCTGACGATGGCGATCTTCGCTCCCTTGATCGTGGACGTGAACCCCCGCGGCGCCTATCAGATGCCTCGCGACCTCTCCGCGGTTGCGGTCCCCCCGGGTACAGAAGGTCACCCTCTCGGAACGACCCGACTCGGTGGTGATGTCCTCTATGGCATCGTCTGGGGAGCCCGGCTGTCCTTGCAGCTGTCGCTCTACGTGGTGGCCGGAGCCGTGCTCATGGGTCTGATCGTCGGCTGCACGGCCGGCATCGTCGGGGGCAAGGTCGACGCCTTTCTGATGAGGACGGTGGACGTCTTCCTCTCCATACCGACGTTGGTCTTCCCGTTGGCGATCGCGGCCATTCTGGGACCGTCGTTCGTCAACATCGTTGTCGCCCTGGCCGCCATCATGTGGGCTCGGTACGCCCGGATCATCCGCAGCCAGATCCTGCAGGTGCGGGAGGAAGACTATGTCGACGCGGCGCGAACCATCGGAGACTCGAAGTTCGGAATCATTCGCAAAGACATCCTCCCCAACTCTTTCACCCCGGTGGCAGTCCAGGCCACCTTGGACATGGGCCACGCCGTGCTCTTGGGAGCGACACTCGCCTTTATCGGGTTGGCGGTCGCTGGTCAGGCGGAATGGGGTACTTTGGTAAGCGAGGGCCAGGCCGACATCATCGCCGGCCGTTGGTGGACTTCCGCCTTCCCCGGCCTGATGGTGTTCCTCTGGGCGCTGTCGTTCAACCTGGTGGGCGACGGCCTCCGCGACGTCCTCGACCCCCGCACCGAACGGCGCTGAGGCTCACCGGTACTTGAGGCCGGTGCCGGTGTTGAACACCAGAACCCGGTCCTCACCTCCGATCCAACCCTGATCTTTGAGCATCACCAGCGCGGCCCACGCCGCCCCCGCCTCCGGGCAAGCGTCCACGCCCGTCGCCGCAGCCATCGCTGCTGCCGATGGGGCGATTGACTCTTCGGGCACCGCGACGGCGGTGCCCTTCGTCTGGCGTAAGGCCCGAAGACAAAGAAAGCCGGCGATCGGGTTGGGAACTCTCAGTCCATATGCCTTGGTTTTGGGGTCGAGCCAGGGCTGAGTCTGTTCCCGACCATTTCGGTGCCCCTCCACAATCGGCGCACACCCATCCGATTGCACTGCCACCAAGCGAGGACGGGCGGTGCCGATCCACCCCATGGTCTCCATTTCGTCGAAGGCCTTCCACATCCCCACCAGACCGGTTCCGCCACCTGTGGGATAGACGATCACGTCGGGCAAATCCCCGTCGAATTGTTCCCAGATCTCATAACCCATGGTCTTCTTGCCTTCGACCCGGAAGGGCTCTTTAAGCGTCGAGAGGTCGAAGTCCTCCGGAGAGCGGTTCTCGCCCAGCCAACGGCCCGAGTCGGAGATGGTCCCCGGGACGAGTTCCACCTGCGCCCCATAGTGGCGGCATTCCTCCACAAATGCACGAGGCGTGTCCTCGGGCATGGCCACCAGCACCTCGACGCCAGCGGCGGCGCCATAGGCGGCGAGAGCGCCCGCCGCGTTCCCGGCCGAAGGAGCGACCAGGCGTTTCACCCCCAAGGCGACGGCCCCTGAAACCGCCATCGACATCCCCCGGGCCTTGAAGGATCCAGTGGGGTTCCGGGCCTCGTCCTTGACCCAGGTACTCGCGTCAGCTCGCACCAGAGGAGTCCACCCTTCGGTCAAGCTGACGGCCCCCACGGGATCGATCGGGAGCACCCCTCGGTACCTCCACAGCGACGAAACCGACCGGTCGATTATCGAGTCGGGAGCGGTGCCTGGCTCCAACCGCATGTTGACCTGCAGAGGCAGACCACATCTTTCGCAGGTGGAATGGAGCCGACCCACTTGGTGAGAAGCCCCACAATCGAAACAGGTGAGCGATTCGAGATTGGGGTTGAATGCGGCGCTTACGTGGTCAGGCACAATCGTTCTATCAGGAGCCTCACTTTGGCAGATCGCCGATGAGCGATCGCACCCGTCCCGGTCGGCGGCTCGTCGTCGATATCACCCCACTCAAGGAATCTCGCGGATTCCGGATTCTCTACCTCGGCCAGCTCCTAGGCCACTTCGGTCGTCAGGTCACCATCGTGGCGGTTCCATATCAGGTTTTCCTCATCACCGGCTCGACTCTGGCAGTCGGAGCCTTGGGAATCGCCCAGTTCATACCCCTGATGGCAGTGTCGCTGGTGGGTGGGGCGGTAGCCGATGCCTTCGATCGCCGGAAGCTGCTTTTTCTCGGCCATGGCCTGCTCGCCTTTACGGCCATCGGATTGATGCTGAACGCTTCCGCGGCCGCACCGGCACTCTGGCCCCTCTATGCGCTGAGCGCCCTCAACGCCGCCCTCAGCGCCATCAATGGCCCCGCCCGAATGGCTGCGATTCCCGCCTTGTTGCGTCGGGAACTGCTGCCGTCGGGTTTTGCGCTCAACTCGACCATGCACGAAGTCGCCGCCGCCGTCGGGCCCGCCCTGGCAGGAATCATCATCGCTCGCTACAGCCTCCCGATCACGTACGCGGCCGAGGCGGTGGCTTTTGCTGCCGCTGCCTTCACCCTTCTCTGGGTTGGTCCTCTCCATCCGGAAGGAGGCGGCCGCGCGGTGAGCGTGTCCTCGATCAGAGAAGGGCTCTCTTATCTAAGAGGCCAGCCGCTCCTCCAGTCGGGGTTCCTCATCGATCTCAACGCAATGATCTTCGGAATGCCTCATGCCCTGTTCCCCGCCCTCGGCACCGAGATCTTCGGGGGCAATGCGTCGACCGTCGGCCTTCTCTACGCCGCTCCGGGCATGGGGGCTCTGATTGCCGCTCTGACTTCCGGCTGGGTGGGATCGGTTTCGCGAAGGGGCCGAGTGGTGGTCATCGCGGTGGTGATCTGGGGAATCGCCATCACCTTCTTCGGCCTCGTCAGCTACTTGCCGTTGGCGTTGGTCCTGTTGGCGGTGGCGGGTGGCGCCGACGTGCTCTCGGCGGTGTTTCGCAACACGATCCTCCAACTCGTGGTGCCTGACGCCTTGCGTGGTCGACTCTCGGCCGTACACACCGCGGTGGTCGGTGGCGGGCCCAGGCTGGGTGATCTCGAGGCTGGTGGCGTCGCCGCCCTGACCTCGGTTCGATTCTCGGTGGTCTCCGGCGGGATCGCCTGTGTGATCGGCGCCCTGGCGATCGCCCGATTCATGCCCCAGTTGTGGGCGTACGAGGATCGGTCGTCTGTCGACCTAGCGGACGACACCTTGGAGCAGCCGGGAGACGTTTTCCCCGAGAATTAGCTGGCGCTCCTCATCGGAAAGCCGCGGGATGGCGTCGACCGTGTTCACCGGTGTCGGATCGCCCATCGGAAAGGGGTAGTCGGTCCCCATGACGACATGGTCGGCTCCGACGTGCTCGACGAGGAACGCCAGCGGAGAAGGATCGTGGAGCACGGTGTCGTAATAGAGCCGACGTGCCAACTCGGACGGCGGGGTCGAGATGTTCTGGGCCGCCAGCCGAGGGACCGCATCAAAGCCCCGCTGCATGCGCCCCAGCTGATAGGGAAGAAAACCGCCGCCGTGGACCACACAGATCACCAATTCGGGGTACCGCTCGAGAACGCCGCTGAATAGAAGGTGCGCTACAGCGATAGTGCTTTCGGCCGGGCGACCCACCATGTTGTCGAGGAAATTGCGGGATAAGTCGAGGCCGGGGAGCGGGTCACACGGATGCAGGACGACAAGACATCTCAAGCCTGCAGCTGCTTCCCAAAAGGGGTCGAGACCGGCCTGGTCGAGGTCGGTCCCATCGACGGTGGTGGCGATTTGCACACCCGCCATCCCCAGATCTCTCACTGCGAAGTCCAACTCCCGAGCGGCGCGCCTGGGATCTTGCAGCGGGATCGTCCCCAGGGGAATCAAACGGTCCGGATAGCGACCCGCCTCGGCGGCGATTATCTCGTTGAACCGCCGCGAGTACTCGGCCCCGGCTTCGGCTTCGAGGGCGTAAGCGGTGAGGTCGATCCACCCCGAGAGCAGTTGAACATCGACTCCTGTCGCATTCATCGCCTGTATGCGCGCTTCCAAATCGCTCAGGACAGGGTTGAAAGGTTGCAGTCGCACCCGTTCGCGAATGACGGCGTATTCGCCCTTGCCATCGTCCCTTACCTCGATGCCGAGCCGAGAGCCGTCGGACCGCAAGAGGTCGAAGAGCTCGGCGGGAATGCAGTGGGCGTGGACGTCGTATGTAATCACGGCTCTTTCCTCGGCGCTGTCACCAGGCTGCTTCTTTCATGCGATCCGCCAAAGCTTTGTCCGGCTCGAGTATGTAGACGCCTCCATTGACTCGATCGGTGACGTACACAGCCAGGTCGTCGGATACGTAGACATCGTTTATCTGGGCGGCCAACTGGTTGGGAGGACATTCCGGGATCCAATGCGCTACTTCCACCGGCGCGTCTGCGTCCGAGATGTCATAGACCCGAACACCGGCATTGAAGTAAGTGACAAAGACAAGCTCCTGGCTTCGGTAGCTCCCGGGACGATTCTCGTGGAGGCAATGCGCACCAAAACGCAGCCCGCGGTCACAGAAGTCGCCTACCGGTACCGGGCATATGGAGCGAACGAAGGGGGCAGCTTCGTCCGTGACGTCGACGATCCTGACCATGTGCCGGTCTCCGTCACAACCCTCGCTGATCGCCTCATCCGTGACGACAACCAGGTTTCGATCGGGCAGCGGCAGACAGGTGTGAGTGTGTCCCCCCTCATCCCAACCCAGCCGGGAAACCGTCTTCGGGGCGGCCCGGTCGGAGATGTCGATTATCACCATGCCCCCGTTCCAGAATCCGAGGTAGGCCCGATCGCTGTGGACCATGGCATGGTGGACAAGCCATTCCTCGTCGGCCGGTGACTCCATCCTCTCACCCCCAGCCCGCCACATCCCGGGCCACCACCAACGACCGACTTCGGTGGGGTGGGTGGGTTCCGACACATCGACGATCAACCAAATCCGACCCGTGTAGCCGTCGGGAGTAGCCGAGATGTAGGCGAGGTCACCGCCCTCGTAGACGATGCGATGGACACCGCGACCCCCAGTATCGAAAAAGCCGACCCGCCTGGGATCAAAGGGGTCACCAAGGTCGTAAATGGCCATACCCACCGGTGCCGGGCCCTCGCTACGAAAAAGCTCGTGGTTGGTCATGAGCAGACCTTGGGCCACCTGCACTTTGTGCGTGTGAGAACCCGGAGGGGCATCCCATTGTCGGACCACCGTCGGCGCCGTCGGGTCGGAGATATCGAGTATCGAGGTCCCTTTTCCGCTCGGCCCGAAATGGGCAACGTAGAGGACGTCTCCGAAGGGCATCACTTGCATGCCGTCGCCGTTGCCGTTGAGGTCGGAATGCCCGACGAGTCGAAATCCAGATGTGTCCTCGGCGTGCATGGCGTGTTCTCTGAAGGGCTGCTGAACAAACGGTTGTACCAGGGTGCGATCTGTCGGACGAACCCCTAGAAATTGTCCCTGGCTTCCGATATCTTGGGTCGAACAGATGTACGACCGGGATTCACTCTTCGATCCGCCGATCCCACCCCTAATTCCTCGGGCCGCCCTCGAGCTTTCCCCCGGGGCCGAGCTCGGGGATCTGCTCTCCGGGGTCGATTCTCCTTCCCTCTCCCGCTACGAGCGGGTGGAGCTGATCTCGGCCTATCAGCGCCAGGTCTCCCATTATCAGGCCCTCTTCTACCGGGAGATCGCCTCCCTCTATGCCCAGGAG
>DATFBM010000013.1:0-1157 GCA_035253825.1 Acidimicrobiia bacterium
CCCCGCTCGATCTCATCACGCTTGGTCCCCCGCAACAGCACCCCGATGTTGTCCCCGGCCTGGCCCTGGTCCAGCAGCTTGCGGAACATCTCGACCCCGGTGACCACGGTGGTCGTGGTCTGGGGACGGATCCCGACAATCTCCACCTGCTCCCCGACCTTGACCGTGCCCTGCTCAACCCGGCCGGTGGCCACCGTCCCCCGCCCGGTGATCGTGAACACGTCCTCCACCGGCATCAAGAACGGCTTGTCGACCACCCGCTCGGGCTCGGGCACATAGGAGTCAACCGCGTTCATCAACTCCAACACCTGGCCCTCCGAGGCGCTGTCGCCCTCCAGGGCCTTGAGGGCCGAGACCCGGATGATCGGGGTGTCATCACCAGGAAACTCATACTGGGTCAACAACTCCCGGACCTCCAGCTCGACCAGCTCCAGGAGCTCCTCGTCATCCACCATGTCGACCTTGTTCAAGGCGACCACGATGTAGGGCACCCCGACCTGGCGGGCCAACAGGACATGCTCGCGGGTCTGGGGCATGGGCCCATCCGGGGCGCTCACGACCAGGATCGCCCCATCGATCTGGGCCGCCCCGGTGATCATGTTCTTGATGTAGTCGGCATGGCCGGGCATGTCGACATGGGCATAGTGGCGGCGGTCGGTCTCGTACTCGACATGAGCGATCGAGATCGTGATCCCCCGCTGCTTTTCCTCCGGCGCCTTATCGATCTGATCAAACGGCGTATAGGGGACCTCGGGGTTGCGCTCGTGCAGGACCTTGGTAATCGCCGCCGTCAGGGTCGTCTTCCCATGATCGATATGACCCATCGTCCCAATATTCAAATGCGGCTTCGTCCGCTCAAACCTCTTCTTCGCCATGGATCGTCCGGTCTCCTCGTTGGATCGGTCTCCAGCAAACCTGGTAGCGGCGGGTGGACTCGAACCACCGACACAGCGATTATGAGCCGCTTGCTCTACCTCTGAGCTACGCCGCCGAGCCCGGCCCGTGCCCTGGTCCGGGACCTCGGAAGTGTAGCAGCGTTCACTGGAACCTTTCGGGGTTGCTGAGCGTTTCAGGGACGCCAGAACGAGCGCGGGAGAGGGCGTGGGTCCCGAGGACCGGCAGTTCCCCGAGTTCTTCGTCAGCCAGTACGGGCGGCT
>DATFBM010000014.1:0-3647 GCA_035253825.1 Acidimicrobiia bacterium
ACATCTCCAACGGACCAAACACCATGTCAGCCGCCAATTCCTGGAGCGGCCGATCGGTGGCCCGCTCCAACGCCAAACCCAACGTGATGAAGCCGAGGTCGCTGTACTCGAAGCGAGTGCCCGGATCCGTCGCCAACCCGAGCCGATCGATTACTCCGAGGATCTCTTGCCGATCCCGCCCCCACACATAGAGCGGGCGCCAACCCGGCAACCCCGAGGTGTGGGAGAGCAGGCGTCGCCAAGTGACGCCCTGGCGTCGCGCCTGGACGAGCTCGGGCAGGAACCGGGTGGTTTCCTCGTCGAGAGAGATCAGTCCTCGATCGACGAGAGCCAGTGCCACCGTCGCCCCCACCAAGGGCTTGGTCAACGAGGCGAGATCGAAGATCGTCTCCGGGGTCATCGACCGCGGTTTTGGGGCGGTGGCTGCCCACCCGAATGCTTCGTGATACGCCACCTCTCCCCGGTGACGCACCAGAGCCACCGCTCCTGGCACCGTTTTTGCTTCCACCGCTTCGGCGAGCAGGCGCGAAACATTCTCCATCTCGCCCGTCACCCTCCCATGATGGTCGCTGCGGTTCTGGCCGGATCTCCGATCAGTGTCAGCCGCCGAGCGTCACCTCTCGCAACGACTTCAGCGAACCGGTGGGATGGGGGATGAAGCCTTCGAGTTCCGGGACCAGTACCCAGGAGCGGAACCCGCGGAAGAGCCATACCCATGGTGACTGGTCGAGGAGGATTCGCGAGATCTCGTTGTAGATCTCAACTCGGGCGTCGGGATCAGTCGTGGTTTGGCCCTGCAAAATCAGATCGTCCAGCTCCGGAGAACTGAAACCGCCGACGTTTTGGAACACGGACTCGGAAGTGAAGTACCTGATGTAGGTGAGGTGGGGATCAGGTCCGGCTCCGTTCTCGGACAATGCCGAGTCGAAATCCGCCGCCAGCCAGCGATCGACATAGACGTTGGTCTCCAGCTGTTCGAGTTGGAGATCGACGCCAACTTCAGCCAGCTGAGCTTGAAGGTTCTGGCCGATGTTGACGTTGATCTCGCTTTCACCGGTGATGATGATCGTCTCGATCGAGAATCCGTCGGGGAAGCCGGCATCAGCCAGAAGCTGGCGGGCGAGGTCCTTATCGGGTCCATCGCAAGGCAGTCCGTCCCAAGGATCGGAGGCATAGATGCCCTCGACGTAGGGACCGGTCTCCACCCCGTTCCCAAACAAGGCGGCATCAATCAGTTGCTGGCGATCGATGGCACAGGAGATGGCTTGGCGCACTTCCTTCGTCTGCAGAGGGCCGCGGGAGCTGTTGAGGAAGAAGGGGAAATATCCCATGGCCGGTGAGCTCTCTACTACCAGTGGGGACTCCGCTTGCTCGAGTACCGCCGGGTTGGTGATGATCCCCATCTGGATCTCTCCTGCCTGGAGGGCAGCCAGTAGCGACGTGTCCTCGGGGAGGACGCGGATAGTGACTCCTTCGATCGAGGGAGCGGTTCCCCAGTAGTCGGCAAAAGTGTCGAGTTGCACGGACTCACCCTGAATCCATTCGATGAAATCGAAGGGCCCGGTGCCGTTGGGCTCAGTTCCCACCGTTCCGGCTTCGATCGAGGCATCCGACAAGATGGCGGTGTTCTCTCGAGTCAACACCGCCGGGAGAGTTGCATCTGCCACCGACAGTCCCAGGACCACGGTGAGATCGTCGGGAGCGGTGATCTCCTGAATGGAGAGGATGAAGCTTCGGCCGACGGCTCCTGTTGCCTCATCGAGAATGCGCTCGAGCGAGGCGACGACATCGGCAGAGGTGAACGGGTCACCATCGTGGAAGGTGACTCCTTCCCGCAGATTGAGCGTCAACTCGAGGCCGTCTTCGCTGTAGGAGTAATCGGTAGCAAGCGCCGGTTGGATGTTGAGATCGGCATCAAGCTCGAAGAGGGTGTCGTGGACCAGCTCGAGGGCGTCGATGGTTTGAAAGGCGGTGGCGAGGTGAGGATCGAGGTTGTCGATATCACCCGTCCGTCCGACAATCACTCTTCCCGCTGCCGCGGCGGCGGTGGTCTCGGTGGGCGCCGTGGTCTCGGCTCCGGTGCCGGTTGTGGCCGGGCCGGCAGTGGTGGCGGTGGCGGTCGTGGTGGTCGCGGTCGGCGGCGCGCAGGCCACCACCAGGAGCAATACCGCGAGAACTCCGATCAGTGTTTTTGGCTTTCGTGTGGTTTGCATTTATCTCTCCTCGAGCAGAAATCTTCCCGCCAACCATCGTCACGACGATGGTCGAGACCATTGATCTAGCGTACCGGGCCAGTGCGAAGGTTGCCCAGGCAGTGCGCGTAGAGACCGTCACCGGAACGATCGAGGCAAAGGATTTGGGCGCCACCCTGATGCACGAGCACATCGCCTCGCTGGCCCCTCCTGGCTTCTACTCCGGTGGCAACGAAAGCGACGTCGAAGGGCTCGCGGCCCAATCCCTGGAGCCGCTCGCCGATCTGGGCATTGCCTCGCTGGTGGATCTCACCGGGATGACCAGAGCGACCAATCTGGAGGCCGAGTTCACCCGGCTGCACAAGATGGCCGTGGGTCTGCCCCTGCAAGTTATTGCCGGTTTCGCCTATTACAAGGAGCCGTTCTTGGAGCGGCTCGGCGATGAAGACCTCGACCAATTGACCGAGCGTTACATCGAGGCCGCCACGATCCCGATTGCTGGGGTGAGAGTCGGCGTGTTTGGCGAGGTAGGCACCAGTCTCGATGTGATCTTGCCCCGAGAAGAGCTCCATCTGCGAGCGGTGGCTCGGGCCCATGTCGCCACCGGCCTGGCGATATCCACTCATTGCACGCTGGGAACCATGGCTCTAGAGCAGGCGAAGATTCTTCGCAGCGAAGGAGCCGACCTGGGACGGGTCGTGCTTGGTCACTTGGATCTGCGACCCGAGGTCGACTACCTGGAAAGGGTTCTTGCCACCGGGGTCAATCTTGGCTTCGACACGCTCGGCAAGGAGTGGTTCGACTATCGCGTCCCCGGTAGCGAAGGCGAAGGCGGAGGTTCGTTTGTCAAGTGGACCTACCACCGCCGCGACGAAGATCGCCTGGCCGCTCTTGCCCTTCTCTGTGAGAGGGGATACGACGATCGCATCATCCTCTCCTCCGACATGTCGGGGGTGGAGGCGTATTACAACCCGACCACCCACGGGCGCTTTGGCTACACCTATCTGCACCGGGTGGTGCTTCCCAGACTTCGCTCGCTGGGAGTAATGGAGTCCTCTCTACAACGCATGCTGGTTGAAAACCCGGCTCGGATCCTGGGGCGACCATGAAGGGGGTCATCGAGATTCGGGGGGCCTCTGCTGCCGACGCCGAGGCGATCGCCGGGCTGCACGGTCGGTCGTTTCTCGCCACCTATCCCGAGCTACCAAAGACCGTCGCCGCGACCAAGCAAGGTCTGAGCCGACGGACTCGTCTCTGGACCGACCGCCTCGCTTCGCCCCCACCCGGCTGCGCAATATTCGTTGCGGCCGGCGACGACGGCATCCACGGATTTGTCTTCACAGGACCTTCGGGAGACGAGGGCCGCACCGGCCACATCTTTTCGATTCATGTCGATCCGGCCCGGTGGGGGAGCGGCCTCGGCAAGCGGCTGCTCTCGCGTGCCCTGGATTTCCT
>DATFBM010000015.1:0-41920 GCA_035253825.1 Acidimicrobiia bacterium
GGAAGGGCGGAGTTGTTGGTTGGTCGCGGCTCCTTCATTGAATCCTTTCCTCTGTTCGGTTACGACCTGGCCGACTACGACGAGCTGTTTGCCGAGAAGCTCGACTTGCTCCTGGCCATCCGCGACAACGAGCGGGTGACCTGGTCGGGGAAGTTTCGGCCGCCCCTGACCGATCAGGCGATTTACCCCCGTCCCTACCAGGAGCCATTGCCGATTTGGGTCGGTGTCGGTGGCAGCCCCGAATCGATGGTGCGGGCCGGACTCCGGGGCCTGCCCGTGGCGCTGGCCATCATCGGCGGGATTCCTGATCGCTTTTCGGTCCTCGGGGACATACACCGCCGGGCACTGAGAGAAGCCGGCTTCGACCCCGCGTCCGTGCCGCTGGCCGTCCACGCCCACGGATATGTCGCCACCAGTACCGAACAGGCTGCCGAGGACTTCTATCCCCCTTATGCGGTGACGATGACACAACTCGGGCGGGAGCGTGGGTGGTCGCCGATGACCCGTATTCAGTTCGATGGGATGCGCGGACCCGCCGGTTCGCTCGTGATCGGAGACCCAGAGACTGTGGCCGACAAGATCGTTCGCTGGGCCAAGGTGCTCGGGATCGTCCGCTTCATGCTTCACATCAGCGTCGGGACGATGCCCCACGATCAGGTCTTGAGTTCGATCGAGCTCTTTGGCAAAGAGGTCGCACCTCGGGTGCGCCAGGCCCTGGGCTAGCCGTTGGTCCGCGGAAGCGTGAGCGCAACGATCCACCCGGCGCCGAACAACCCCGCAGCGGTCAACCACCCAGGCAGATAAGTGCCGAGGGCATCGACGGACCATCCGAACACCGGCGCCCCCAACCCCAAGCCGGCCAGAAACCCGAAAAGCACCACACCCGAAGCTCGGCCGGCCGAGGTGGCTGGGACCATGAAGATGATCGCCAGCATTCCCACGGAGTTCCAGGCACTAGCCGAAAGCCCGGTGGTGGCGGCGGCCAGCCAAACCAGCGGAGGAAATGCGGGAGCTGCCGCCATCAACAAGGCGGCGACGGCGGACAAAGCCGCCAGCCAGACCAAAGATCCCCGATAGCGATGCCCGCGTTCGGCGGCGTGGCTCCAAGCAATACGCGACACGACCCCAACAACGCCCATGAGGGCGACTGCAGCTCCAGCGGCGGCCGGGGAGTATCCGAGGGTCTCCTGTCCGTACAGGGCTGTGTAGGTGAAAAGCGCTGAGCCGCCGGCTCCGAGCAAGAAGCCATAGCCGGCGAGGCGGATGATGTCCGCCGGGACGCCCTTCTCTCTGGTGACCTCCGACGTCCCTCGCCCGGGGTCGTGCGGGACGATGACAAACGCCGAGATAAGGCCAATCGCGGCCAGTCCGGCAAATGTCGCTACCGCCCATCGCCAGCCCCAGGCCAGGGCGAGCAACGGAAGCGCCAGCCCTCCGAGCACCGTTCCGACCTGGACTCCCGACTGCTTGATCCCGGTGATGAGGCCCCGGCTCCCGGCGGGGACGTGGAGCGAAATCAGTTTGTTGGTGGCGGGGTTGGCCATGCCCTGGGCTATCCCCGTGACGAGGGCGGCGATGACCAGAAGGCCAAAGGTGGGTGCAAGGGCCAAAGCAGCCAGGGCCAGGGTTCCCAGGCCGAGATTGACGAGGGCCGAGCGCCGACCGCCGAACCGGTCGGTGAGGCGACCGATCGTGGGGGAGAGGATCGCCCCGGCAGCCGATGATGCCGTCACCAAGGCCCCAACCTGCCAGCGGGCGATGCCGAACTCATCGATCAGCTGACTGGTGAGGACTCCGAAGACCGTGAGGGCGAACGTCGCCACCCCCATGACCACGGCCAGGATCGCCCCGAATCCGAACCTGGCTGGCACTGGCCCATTCTTGCTTAGGATCGCGCCCCAAGATTTGGATGCTTCGCCGGGGGTGGTTACGGGAATGAATCGGGCGTGAGGGTTCTTGTCACCGGGGGCACCGGGTTTATCGGTTCGGCCCTGGTCAGGTCTCTTCAGGATCACGGCCATGCGCCGGTAATCCTCAGTCGCCCCGGAGGACGACAGCCGACATCGGCGGCGAGCCTGGAATGGGATCCACGAGCCGGTCCCCCGCCTCGAGACGCCTGGGATGGAGTCGACGCCGTCGTCAATCTCGCCGGCGAGCCGGCCAACGGTCGCTGGACCGAGGCCAAGAAACGCCGCCTGCGCGAGTCGCGGGTGGGGCTGACCAATCGCTTGGTCGAGGGGATCTCGTCACTCGCGGAGCCACCTCGGGTGATGGTCTCGATGAGCACGAGTGGCTACTACGGCGACCGTGGCGACGAGACCCTGACCGAGGATGCAGTGGCAGGTGAGGGATTCATCCCGGCGATCATCCGTGACTGGGAGGTGGCGGCCATGGGTGCGGAACGTGTCGGGATGAGAGTCTCCCGCACTCGGGGAGGAATAATCCTCGGACGCCACGGTGCGGCCTGGAAGCGCCTCCGGCTAGTGGCCAATTTGGGAATTCTCGGGCCAGTCGCCGGCGGCCGCCAATGGTGGTCTTGGATCCACCTCGACGACGTCATCGCCTTCATGATCTATGCCCTCGAAAACGAGTTGAGCGGGCCTTTCAACCTCTCTGCACCCGATGCTCGTCGCCAGGGCGATTGGGCGAAGACCCTGGCTCGGGTGCTCCGTCGCCCCGGTTTTTTTCCCGCTCCGGCGTTCGCGGTGCGCGCGGTGCTGGGTGGCTTCTCGGGAGAATTGCTCGAGTCCCGCCACATGATCCCGGCTGCCGTGCATGCCTCAGGCTTCGAGTTCACCCAGCCTGATCTCGAGCCGGCGCTGCAGTCCCTGGTTTGATCGTTCTGCGGGCTCACAGATAGGCAGGGCCGCCCTCCGAACCCTGGGTTCGCAAATTAGGGGTGGAAAGCGATCGCTTCGATCATGTTGTTCCCGAGGCGGAAGCGGTCGGGTGGGATCATCGCCTGGAAGCCGCTCCGTCCCCGGTCGTGATAGGAGCGAACCACCGCCTCGATTACGCCGTTGACGGACACCGCCACAAGGGTCTCTTCGCCCTCCGGCAATCCCAACACCCGACCGGTGATCCGCGCCGGCACCCGGTCGCCGTCGGGATCGACGTCCGCGTAAGCGGGAAGGCGATCGACGCTGATCCGGACCCCTTCGTTGATAGCCGTCAATGTGGAGATGGGCTCACCGATGAGGTCGGGGGCTTCCGGGGGCATCAGCTCATAAGGATCGCCGGTGGGGAACCACTCGGCGTTTCGGCCCGCCACCGCCAAGACCTCTTTACCTTCGACGCCGAAAGTGGCCGATGAGCTCGGGCCAGTCGTGGTCGTCTCGGTTCGGTGGGGATCGGGGCCGAATAGGGATACGCCATCCGCTGTCCAGGGAAGGGCGAAGCCCAGGAGGTCGGCCACGGTGGGGGCGATGTCGGTGGTGTGGGCGCGTCGGTCGTCGATCTTCCCGGCCTGATCAGCGGCCGCCGAATCTGCCGGAGGCTTGATGAATAGCGGTATCGCCGCCACCTCACCGATCGTTTCCGGAGTGATCTTGCGCCAGTGCTCGATGTTGGGCCGCAACGCGATCCCATGATCGGCTACCACTACCAGAAGGCTTTCCTCGTAGATGCCTGATTCCTTCATGGCGTCAATGACCTGCCCGACGGCTCGGTCGACGTACTGCACCTGCAGCAGGTGACGCTGCAAGGCCTGGGCAGATAGCCAGGCGTTGGGGCCCCACCCGGTGGATGCGCTCCCCGGCATTCTTTCCGAGTCGAGGAGGTACCTCTGTCCGCTGGGTAGGAATTGCCAGGGGTTGTGCGGGAGGAGTTCATGGGCGAAGAAAAAGGTCGGCCGGGCCGAGCGGTTTTCCTCGATGGCAGTAGTCAGTTCCTCGATCGTCTCGCGGGGATCCTCGCGGCGGGCATCGTTGAAGGCCTCGATGGCGTTGAAGTCCTCGGTGGCTTGGCCAAAGTTGCCCCAATTGCGATCGATGAGGGGAAGCGACGCGGTGCCCCAAGGAGGGAGCAGTGTGTGACCGGCGATTACTCCGACGTCGCGGATCAGTGGTGCTACCCCACGGGTCTCGAGGTCTGGCACCCGTTCGCACACTGTTACCGGACAAAGCCGAGTCATCGTCTCCTGGACGTCCATTCGATACGCCGAGGAAAGCGCGGTGAAGAGGCTGCCGGGATACTGGCCGGCATAGGGATTGAGATCGGTATCGGGATTGATCCCAGTGAGAATCGCCGGAACCGAATGTTCCGTCTGTTGTTGGACGGTCATGGCATTGCGAAACCAGGTCCCGTCGTCGGCCAAGGCGGCGAAGTTGGGGTAGCGATCGCGGCGGAGGTTGCCTTCGGGGTCGATCAGTGAAGCGAGGGGAAACTCATCAAAGATGAGAAAAACGATCGGAGGCCGCCGTTGCGGCTCGACGGCCGAGGCGATGGGCACCCCTCGATCAGTCACGATGCCGCCCGAGGGAGTTGCCAGCAAGAAATAGGGAACGACAATCAGCGGGCTGAAGGCGAGCAGCCGAACCAGACTTTGAGCGGCCCCGCTTCGGTCGATGGCAACCACGGCCCCCACCCCGAGACCGACCGCCAGAGCTTCTTCGATTCCTGGGGCCAGCCCGAGGCGGCGAAAAAGGAGGTAGCCGAGCACCGCGCTCAGTAGTACCGCCCAAGCCGTCGAGATGGCCACCCCCGCCTTGCCGGGAAGCAAACCCGGGAGGGCGGCGACAGCCGGAACTCCGAATCCCAGAGCCAAGGCCAACACGACAATTTCAAGCCGCCCCGATCCCCGGGCGACAAAAAACTCCGCGTTGCGACCGAGGATGTCAAGCACCGGCCACGCCGCTCCCATCGTCGCCAAGGTGATGAGAGCTGATATGCGGGTGAGTCGGTTCGTCACCGCGGGACGAGATGAAAAAGGATGCGCCCATCGAGTGCCGACTCTGCGGCGACGTCGAAACGATCGTCGAAGGCTTGACGCAGGGTCGTCTCGTCGTAGTCGACGTGGATTTCTCCGGCGCGCTTGTTGAGAGCCAGCTGCCGGGCCATGGGATCGGTGGGCGGCACCCACTCGAAGACCACTTCCGATGAGAGCGATCGCAGCCAGTCGATTACTTCGGTCAGCGGGAGGTTGCCGCTGACGACCAAGTGATGTACTACCGCCAGCAGGAGCACGAGGTCGGGTCGACCCCGTCCGTCGAGTTGCTTGCGCTCTCGCCCCCGCCACCCCAGGCCAGGAGAAGGGTCGGAGAGATCGAAGACGATGGGGAGCACGTTCTTCGTCTCCGATTCCCAGAGGCTCTGGAAGAGCCGATCTATCACCAACTCGTCGGCATCGGCGGCCAGGACCCAATCACTATGCGGGGCCACCAGGCGCGAGAAATATCCGTCGTTGGCTCCCAGATCCCACGTAGTAACCCGTTGCTTCTTTGCTGCTGTCCGCCGAACGAAGTCCGCCTTTGGTTCTCTCTGTGTTCCGACGTGGGCGCATTCGCTGTAGCCGGACCAGGTGCTTTCTGCTGGAGCCCATTCGAGACCGGAGACGATGCGGTGCAGGCGGGCCAGGTTGGCCTTGATCATCTCCGGCCGGAATCCGGCCTCGGAAAGCTCTCGGCGGACGTCTCTTCCTGCCGTTTTCCGCTGAGCGCGGGCCTGCATCACCACGTCCAGGAGCACACCGGACTTGAGGCGATTGCCGCGCAGCATGGCCTGGGCGATCTCGGGATCGATGCCGTCGAGGGACCCGCGCAAGAGGGGTCGAAAGGGTATCCCGGCGTGAGCTTGCACCATGAGGGGATAGAGGAACAGACGGCAGAACTGCCCGTAGGCGAGCCAGGGCTCTCCCTGCTCGTAGCGGCGGAATGAGCCGATGTCGACAAACACCGGCTCGACGCCTCGGAACTGGATGTTGTAAGGAGTGGCGTCTTTGAGAGTGAGTCCCCGATCGAGCGCGGACTCGATCAGCTCGAGTTGGAGCAGGGCCGCAGCCTTGAGCATTCCAAAGCTCCACTCGTAGGGGTAGGTCCAGATCGGAATCCGCTCATGTCTGAGCAACGCATCGTCGATGTCGGATTCCGTCGGAATCAGGCGCTTGTGCTCTGCCTCCAAGAGCCCGCTTTCCGAGAGCGCCGTCCAGTCGGAGAGGCCTTGGGCAGTGAGGACGCGCTCGACTTGGTCGCCCCGCCAACGGACACGGCTAGCGGGGTCACGAAAGGAGCCCGAATCAAATCGGGCGTCACCCGAGTCGGGGTTGTCCACCCTTAGGCGTCGGTGGTTTCCGCTTCGACTGGCGTGTTCTTGTTTCGGCGAAACAGGCGCCGACCAGTGGTCTTGAAGAACACGGCCAGTCCGGCTATTCCGCCGAGGATGGCCTGGAGCAGCAAGCTCCCGGTTCCGGGATCGATGTATGCGAAGATCATTTCATAGGTCCTAGCGGGACTATCGCCCCAATTGAGATTACCTACGGCGGGGGCGAAGCATGGAGGCCGCGAGAATCGCTGCGATGCCTTGGTTTAAGGGCAACCTGCACACCCACACCTCCCTCTCCGACGGGGACAGTGCCCCGGGTGTAGTGGCGCGTTGGTACGACGAAGCCGGCTACGACTTCCTCTGTATATCGGACCACAACGTCCGCTTCGATCCCGGCTTCTTGCAGTCCGAACTGGCGCAAGAGGGGCGGCGCATTCGCTTGATTCCGGGAGAGGAATTGACCAGCTGGTGGCAAGACGACGAGCGCATATATGCCCTCCATGTCAATGGTTACGGAACCAGCTCGTCGCTCGGAGATGTAGGTGGGGAATCGGTCCCGGGTGTCCTCCAGGGCTTGATCGATCGGATCGTTGAAAACGGCGGCATGGCCTCCGTCAACCACCCCAACTTCTGGTCATCGGTGGGATGGAAGGACCTCGCTGCCCTGCGGAGGCTGCAGTTCTTCGAGGTCTACAACGGTCACCCCCTCTCCTTCAACGACGGTACAGAGGATTTGCCGTCGATGGACACCGTCTGGGACCTGTTGCTGCTGCAGGGCCAAAGGGTATTTGGCCTGGCCGTTGACGATGCCCACTACTTCCAGGAGTGGGGGGCGGAGTTCTCCAATCCCGGGCGGGGTTGGGTGGTGGTTGAGGCCGAGGAAAAGACTTCGGCGGCGTTGACCGCGGCACTAGCCGCCGGTCGTTTCTACGCCTCCAACGGTCCGGAGCTATCTCATGTCGAAGTTCGATCGGGAAAGAGTCTTCGCATCGTCACCCAGGGCGGCTCGCTCATCCAGTTCATCGCCGACGGCGAAGTGGTCGAACAGGTCGACGGTGAAGTTGGTTTCTGCCGATTGGGAAACGCACTATCGCTGCGGGCGCGGGTAGTCGATCCGACTGGCACCGCCTGGGTGCAGCCGTTGATGGCCGGTTGATCCCATGAAATGCAACAGCGACTCGGGGGCATAAAAGGCCGAGCGCACCGGGACCAGCGTCTCCCCGACTTCTTGGAGACTGATGAGGACATCCCGATTCCTGCTCGCAGCGATCACATTCCTGCTTTTCGCCGCAGGATGTCAACGGACCGTCTACGAGACGCCCCCGGGGTTGCCCACCCTCATCCCGCCTGGGCCCGGGGACCCGCTCACCAGTTACAGGATCGGCCTACTGGGACAGACCACCACCGACAACTTCTGGGCCGCCCAGGATACCGACGCCAGCGTTTGGAATACCTACGTCCTGGCCCCGACCAAGCCGGCCCTATTCGCCGTGAAATACCCGGGAGTCGAGCTGGAATCCGACCTGGCCGCCACCACTGCCATCCCCAGGGCGATCGAGAGCGGAGCGGGCTGGGTGGTGACGGTACCGATCCGGAGGGACGCCACCTGGAGCGACGGAACCCCGATCACCTCGGCCGACGTCCTCTTCACCTTCGAAACGGTTCGCGATCTCGGGTTGGGGGGAAATTGGCTCCAGGCCTATCCGCTTCCCAGCCCTGCCAATCCCGATCAGATCGGTCTCACCGATGTCGAAGCGATTGGTGACCACGCGGTCCGATTCGAGTTCAATCGGGCGCCCGGACTTGCCGTGTGGCCCCACGGTGTTGGGGTGGCGCCGATCATGCCCGCCCACTTCTGGAGGCAGACCGTCGCCCGGGCTGCGACCTCGGGCGATCCAGTGGCCACTCTCTACAAGGCTTCCGGGAGCGGAGATCCCTCGGGCGGCCCGATGATCTTCGACGAACTGGAAGCGGGGGCGTTCGCGCATTCGGTAGCCAACCTCTCCTACTACGGAAGAGCGAAGGGGGTTGAGTCTGGCGGGCTCGCGTTCGACGACGGCCCCTTCATCAGTGACACCTTGTTCAGCATCTATCAGAGCCAGGCGGCTGCGGCGCTCGCCTTGCAGGCCGGCGAGATCGATTACATCTTGAATCCGCTGGGATTGCCGCGCGGCCTCTCGGGATCCCTCGATCGGGACCCCAACCTGAAGGCCATCGCCAACGGGACCAATGGCTTCCGGTACCTGGCGTTCAACCTGAGACGTTTTCCGATGAACATTCCGGAGTTTCGCGATGCGTTGGCGCTGATGATCGACAAGGAGTTCATGGCCGAGAGCGTCCTCCAGGGGGCGGCTATCCCCATGTACGTGTCGATCCCCAAGGGGAACCAGCAGTGGTTCAACCAGGCGGTGGCCGACGAGATTGCCGCGGCATACGTCGGCAAGACCACTGGAGAGAGGTTGGCCGAAGCTTTGGACCTCCTGGCATCGGCGGGTTTTGCATGGGAAGTGGAGCCAACAATGGACGCCGACGGTTACGGCGTCGTACCCGGCTCGGGGATTTCCTTCCAGGGCCATCCTCTTCCGACCCTCGAGATCCTCGCCCCCGGTCCCGGGTATGACCCGCTGCGCGCCACGTATGCGGTCTGGATCGAAACCTGGCTCGAGCAACTCGGTTTTCAAGCCGAGGCCAACCCAACCGACTTCGACAACCTGATCCGTCGCGTGTATGTCCCTAACTCCGAGGGTGAACTCGACTTCGACATGTTCGTCCTCGGTTGGTCCCTGGGGAGCCCGGCCTGGCCCACTCACCACGAGGCGTTTTGGTCTCAGCGACACGACACTCTCACCACGGGAGGCAACAACGCCACCGGCTTCAACGATGCAAATTTCGAGCGGTTACTGGATCGCTACAACTCAACCCGCGATTCGGCCGAGGCCTACGACCTCCTCTGGAGCATGGAGGAAGTCATCGCCACCGAGAAGCCCTACCTGATTCTTTTCGACACGGGAATCTTCGAGATCTATCGAGAGAGCTCGGTCGATTATCCCTTTGTCGAGACACTCTCCGGAATCCAAAACCTCAAGGGGATGCAGTCATTGGTGCGGAGTGTCAAATGACCAAGAACGCCAGAGTTCCGGCGGGCCGGGACGGTCCCCAACGCCCGCCGGAGCTTGTTGGCCAGCGTGGCCGGTCGATCGTGAGTTCCGTGTCGACCGGTCACGCTATCTTACGGGGCGAGGCGACGCCGCGGTCCGCTAAACGACTGTGGCTCCGGCAGCACTCAGCTCCGTGATTGATCTGTCCCCGTCGCCCGGGTTGAGGTCGACGGCCGCCGTGAGCCCGAGGGGCACGGTTACTTTCCATCCGAGGCGCAACCCGTCGAGGGCAGTGGCCTTCACGCAATAGTCGAGAGCCAGCCCGCACACGATCAACTCGGACGCGTTGGTCTCGGCCAGCAGCGCTTCCAATTCTGTGGGCTGCTCCTCACCGGTCTCGGGGTCCCGCATCGTGAAACCCGAATACCCGTCCTCTCCGTTGGCGCCCTTGCGGACCACCGGCCCTTCGACCGCCAGCGCGGGATGAATCTCGGCTCCCCACGTCCCCATGACGCAATGCACCGGCCAGATGCCTCCGTCCTTTTGGAAGTGGGGAGTTGAATCGGGATGCCAGTCCTGGGTGTAAAACACGGGGACGCCTCCGCGTCCCGCCTCTATGACCATCTCGTTGACCGCTACCGCGATCTCCTCCCCACCTCCGACATAGAGGCTCCCGTTGGGATCGGCGAAGTCGTTCTGGCAGTCGACGATGACGAGGGCTTGGTTCTCCCCCAATGCATAGTGAGGCACGAAACGAGGTTAGATAGCGCATGCGCGATTTGGCCTCTGACGTCCTCCTCACGGATCAGTACCAATTGACGATGGCCCAGGTGTACTTCCGGGCGGGCCTCCATGAACGTCCTGCTCGCTTCGAGCACTTTTTCCGCAGCTATCCCGACTACGGAGCTCATCAGGCCGGATATGCGATCACCGCGGGCCTCCGTACCTTCGTCGATTGGCTCAACGGAGCCCACTTCGACCCCTTCGAAATCGATCCCATTGCTGGGCACCCGACGACGACCGGCGAAAAAATGTTCTCGCCCGACTTTCTCGAGTGGCTCGAAAAGGAGGCCGATTTCGGCGCGCTGCGGCTGACGGCGATCCCGGAAGGAAGGGTCGTCCACCCGGGGGTGCCCCTGACCGTGGTCGAGGGCCCCCT
Source organism: Acidimicrobiia bacterium (assembly GCA_035253825.1). Lineage (GTDB taxonomy): Bacteria > Actinomycetota > Acidimicrobiia > Spongiisociales > ZC4RG35 > JACCTH01. The sequence continues at coordinate 10,516 of DATFBM010000015.1, forward strand.
GATCCTCTGCCAGCTCATCGAGACCGCCCTTCTCAACCATCTCAATTTCGAAACGCTCATCGCCACCAAGGCCTCACGCCTCTGGGAAGCGGCCCGCGGCGGGAACGTACTCGAGTTCGGTGCTCGTCGTGCCCAGGGCTCGGGAGCGCAATCTGTCGTCAGGGCGGCTTTGATCGGCGGCGCTTCTGGGTCCTCGTTGGTAGGTCGCTCCTACGAGCTGGGATTTCTTCCAAGGGGGACCCATGCCCATTCGATGGTGCAGGCCTTCATGGCCCTCGGTATGGGTGAGCTCGGTGCTTTCTCCGCCTACGCAGACGTCTATCCCGACGATTGCTTGTTGCTGGTCGACACCATCGACACACTCGAGTCGGGTGTGCCCAACGCCATCGCCATTTTCGAAAAGCTGGCCGCCGGGGGGCACAAGCCCTTGGGAATCCGCCTTGACTCGGGCGATCTCGCCTATCTGGCGGTGCGTTCGGCTGCGATGTTGGACGCGGCTGGGTTCGAGGACACGGTCATCGTCCTTTCAAGTGAGCTCGACGAGATCACGATCCGCCAGATCATCGAGCAGATACTCGACGAGTCCAACCGCCTAGGAACCGATGGCGATGCGATCGTCCGACGTCTGGTTTACGGGGTGGGATCGCGCCTGGCCACCTCGCAGGGGGATCCCTACCTCGATGGTGTGTACAAGTTGGCGGCGATCGAGGATCGAGGGGAGTGGGTTCCGGCCATCAAGCTCTCCGATACGCCAGCCAAGATCCTGACCCCCGGTGCCAAGAGAGCCTGGCGGATCTATGACGAGCGGGGCCTGGCCACGGCGGATCTCCTCTGCTTGGCCGACGAAAATCCGTCGCCGCCGCTGGAGCTGCATCATCCCAGTCAAGCGGGAACCAGAAGACGGCTGACGGCGGAGCGTGTCAGCCAACTCGAGGAGCTGGGGGAGCCGGTGCAACTCGAGGGACGTCCCACCCCCCACGAGGAGATCTTGGCGGCCCAAGCTCGGCGGCTGGCCGACCTCGAGCGGCTCGATCCCGGGGTGCGCCGCCTCGTCAACCCCCACGTCTATCACGTGTCGCTGTCGCCTCGCCTCGCTCGCCTCAAGCAGGAGTTGATCGGGTCCTGGTCGGATTGACGCCCGCCGGATAGCCCCCTCCGTCGCCTTCGACGACACCTCCCCCAACACTCGCTTCGCTCGCTGGGGGAGGAAACAACCACTCGGGTTTCTCCCCCCGAAGGGGGGAGTACCGCCGCAGGCGGGGAGGGGGGAACTCGTCACGCGGCGCGACGGCGCAGGTGGAGCTCACCGTTTACGAAATCGGTGATCCGCTCGACCGCGTTGGCCTTGATCTCCGCGGCTCGCTCGGCGTCGAGGTCGCCGTTGGCGACCGCCTCGTCAACCCGGGAGTTCACCTCGGCAACCAGGTCATCGATGACAGTTTGGGCATCGACCCCGTTCTCCTCGGCTACCTCGGCGATGGTTTGTCCGTCCCCCAGAGCCTCCACCAGGTCCGCTTCCGTGATGCCGATTGTGGCGGCCGCGACGTCGAGCCCGGCATGAATACGGTGCAGTCGGCGTCCACGAAAGTCCCACTGACTCGCCAGGTGCGCCGCCACCGCATCGGCTTGTTCCCCCGAGATCGTTCCGTCAGCCACCAAGCCGTCGAGGGCTCCGCGGATTCGTTCGATCTGAGGGGCGGGTGGCCCGTCATCGGGGACCGCCGGGCCAGGTGTCTCCTGGGCCCCGGCCGTCTGTGGTCCGAAGATCGTGGCTCCGAGTATCAGTCCCAAGATGGCGGCGATCGCTCCGATCAGCGCCATCGAGCGCAGCCTGTCGTTGATTGACATTCCAACTCCTTTCGTCTGGGAAGACCTTCGGGTCCCAACCTGGGAGCAAGCCGACGACGGACTGGGAATCAGCCGAGAGCCGGTAGGCGGACCATCACCCGAGCACCGGCCTCTGGCAGATTCTCGGCGTGAGCGCTTCCGCCATGAGCGCGGGCGATTGCCTCGACGATGGCGAGGCCCAATCCGGAACCGCCGCTCTTGCGGGAGCGGGACTCGTCAGCCCGAAAGAAGCGATCAAAAACCGAAGCCAGGGAACCGGGGGGGAACCCCGGTCCGCGATCGACGACGGCCAGTTCGATGTGGCCGTTGTTCCTGCCAACTTCAATCCGAATCGGAGTGCCAGGCGGGGTGTGGGATCGGGCATTCTGAAGGAGATTGGCTATCACTTGGGTGAGTCGCTCCGGGTCTCCAGATACCAATAGACCCTCCCCTATTACCTCCTCGACCGGCCTTTCCGGATCGATGGCGCGGCTGTCTGCCGCCGCGTCATGCGCTAGCCGTGAAAGATCAACCGGCCGTCGCTCGAGAGGTTGGTCGAGATCAAGGCGGGCGAGAAGAAGAAGATCCTCGACCAGATGTTTCATCCGCCTGCTCTCGGATTCGATCCGGGCCATAGCGTGATCTGTGCCGGGGTCGGGTTCGAGAGCACCCTTGCGGTGGAGTTCGGTGTAGCCAGAGATTGTGGCGATGGGGGTTCTCAGCTCGTGCGAGGCATCGGCGACAAATTGCTTCAGGCGAAGCTTCGCTCGGGTCTCGGCGTCGAAAGCCTGCTCGATGTTGGCCAACATGTGATTCAAGGCATTACCCAATTTGCCCAATTCGGTGTCGGACGCGGCCTCCGGAACCCGGCGCGAGAGGTCACCATCGGCAATGGCGGCGGCTGTGGCGATCATGTCGTCCACTGGCTGCAACCCTCTACGCAGTGTCAGCCAGAACACGGCACCACCCCCGATCAGGATCGCGATCCCGGCCGCGAAGAGTCGACGTTGCAGTGCCCCCCCGGCCGCAGTGACATCGCGCAGGGGTTGAGCAACGATGAGGGTGAAGCCACGTTGGGATCGGAGAATCCCGGCGCGAAACGTGAAGTCCCCTTCGGCGGAAGGGAGGGTCACAACTCGTCTGTCACCAGGTTGAAGGGCGGGAAGACGCCTGATATCGGGGAGGGGATCGAGATCGCCGCGAATTCCCGACGGTGCACTGGCGACGATCTCCCCGTTCGGATCGAGGATGAGCTGGGCGAAGATCCGATCGCCTTCGTCACCGCCTCCCCCGGGTTGCAAACGGGTCGCCTGGGCGAGTGCGGATTCGAGGCGCCGATCAATCTGGGCGAGCAGCACTCGACGATGGCTCTGAGCGGCCACGTAACCAAAAGTGACGATCACACCAACGAGCAAGGCGGTGACGGCCAGGATCAGGCGGGCGCGGAGGGTCATCGCTCAGGCTCGGGACGGACTCCGCAGCACGTAGCCAAACCCGCGCACCGTTTCGATCCGGTTGGCAACCGCACCACCGAGCTTGCGGCGTAGGTAGCCGATATAAGTCTCAACTATTCCCGGGTTCCCCCCGAAGTCGTACTGCCAGACGTAGTCAAGAATCTGATCCTTCGACAGCACCCGATCTCGATTCAGGGTGAGGTAACGCAAGAGGCGGTATTCGGTCGGGGACAGCATCACCTGCACGTCGCCCACCCACACCTGGTGAGCCTCTTCGTCGATCATGAGGTCGCCGTTTGTGATTCGACGGGGCTCGTGGGCATCACCCCGGCTGCGACGGAGAAGGGCTTCGATTCGAAGCCCGAGCTCTTCGAGGCTAAAGGGCTTGGTCAGGTAGTCGTCGCCTCCCTGGCGAAATCCGGTGCGGAGGTCATCGAGCCCATCCCGGGCGGTCAGGAAGATGACCGGCATCTCATGTCCGTCGCGGCGCAAACGACGACAGACCTCGAAACCGTCGAGGTCTGGAAGGTTGACGTCGAGGACCACAAGATCGGGGGGTGTCGTCCTCACCGCCTTGAGAGCATCGATTCCTCCCGCGGCCACTGCGACTCGGTAGCCGGCGAAGCGAAGGGCGGTGGCGACCATGTCCGCCAGGCTGTCTTCGTCATCCACCACCAGGAGATGGGCTGGGGGTTCTGGCATGCCCGTATGTAAGCCCAGAGTCCCGAGAATTAGCTGAGAGCTTCCTGAGATACGATCCGGCTTACCATCGGCTGGCACCGGAAGGAAAAGCAAGGAGGCGTGGATGGATAGTCGGGCGCAGTCGGTCTGGCAGGGAAATTTGGCCGAGGGCTCGGGGGAGGTGACCCTGGGCACCGGTCTCGGGGGGCCGCTTCCGGTGAGCTGGCCCAGCCGTACCGAATCACCTCAGGGGAAAACCAGCCCCGAAGAGTTGATCGCCGCTGCCCACGCCGCTTGTTTCAACATGGCCCTGGCAGCCGGTTTGGCGCGGTCCGGCTTCACCGCTACCACGCTTGAGACCACGGCTACCGCCAGCTTCGAGAAGATCGAGCCGGGGTGGAGGCTTATCCGGATGGCCCTGAAAACCATCGGCGACGTCCCCGGCATCGACCAGGCGGCATTCGTTGACGCCGCCAACGGCGCCAAAGATGGGTGCCCGGTGTCCAACGCGTTGAAGGGCAACGTCGAGATCACCGTTGAGGCGAGTCTTCTCTAAAACTGGATGAGCTGGATCAGGTTGCCGTCCGGATCCGAATAGGTGGCAACCTCGCCACCCCAGGGCTCGGCTGTCGGAGTTCGAACACACGGCGTCCCGGCGGCCTCGAGTCGGCGATGCCAGCTGGTGAGATCATCGACTTCGAAGTTGAGGAGAACCCGATTCGGGTCGGCCGCAGTGCCCCTAACCCTGTCGTGAAGGTGAAGGGTTAGACGGAGGCGACCCCATTCGAAATTGACGAACCCCTCTCGGTCCGAGCGGGGCTCCAGGCCCAGGGTTTCACCGTAAAACCGCCTCATTTCCGGGAATCCCGCCTCACTGGTGTGGAGCAGCACGCCCACCATCTCCGGCCCGGGCGGTCCTCCCATGGTCGGCCAGCTTGCCACAATTTTCCGTCCCGGCCTAGCGTGGCCGGAGGAGTTGGGCGGAACTCTGGGTTCGGATCTGGTTTTTCGATTCGTCCTGGCACGCCCTTGGTATGCCTGACAAGGAGACTTTTGTGCGTCGCTGGCGCCCGGCCCTCTCGTTATCGATCATCTTCATGCTCTTCGCAGTCGGAACTGCGATGGCCCCGACCGTCGACGGCGCCGATCTCGAGCCCAAGTACCTCGAGCTGCGAGCGGATCCGACTTCGGAACCGCCAATCCTCATGCCCTGGCCGGAGGACTACTGCGCCAGCCCCTGCGCGGTCCCCATTGCCGATCCAGTTCCGACCAAGCCGACCAGCACAACGACGACTGTCACTACCACGACGGTCGCTCCAACCCCCGTCAGTCCTCCGGCGCCCCGAGTCCCCGCACCTCCACCGGCGCCGCGACCGGTGGAAGAGTGGCGGAGCCTGGTGAGCTCATACTTCGCCCCCAGCGACGTCGACAAGGCCCTACGGGTCATCTCCTGTGAATCGGGGGGCGACCCTAACGCCCAGAACCCATCGTCGGGGGCGGCGGGTCTCTTTCAACACATTCCCAGGTACTGGGCCGAACGGGCAGCCCTGGTGGGATTGCCCGGAGCGTCCATATTCGACCCCGTGGCCAACGTCTCGGCTGCCGCGTATCTCGTCTACACGGTGGGCTGGGGGCCATGGGCCGCCAGCGCGAACTGCTGGTAGCAAAGAGTCGGGATCCTTCATTGGAGCGGTCGCTCGGTCGATAATTGGTCCATGGATTACATCGGGGCATTGCGACTCGATGACCACCCACCCTTGGAGGCAACGCTTCGCCTAGCCGACGACGCGGTGACGATCCTGGCGGATGCCGAGCCGATCGGTACCTGGCCGCTGGCCGACTTTCGGATAATCCCGCAGGGCAACGACTTTCGACTCGCTATCGAGGGCGAGGAGGCTCTCTTTACACCCGCCGAGCCGGTAGATCTGCAAAGCGAGATCGCTCAGCGATGGCCACTTCAACGGGCCACAGAAAAAGTTGAATCGACCGAAGGCCTCGCCAAATGGATAGCCGTTGGAATCGGCCTGATCGCGACCGCCATCGTTGTCAGTGGCCTGGTGGTGCGCGACCGACCAACTCCGGGATTGCTCAGCTCCGCACCTACGACAGTCCCGTTGCCGGCCGTCTTCACCGGCGGAGTCGACGATGTAACCGCTCGCTGGAACGAAGCGGCGAGCTCGCTCAATCTTTCGCTCTTTCTGCTCGAGCAGCCAGGGCCCAACCGGCTGCAGATGAATCTTCGGCCCGGTCTGGTGATCTACGCCACCGAATGGCCGGCAACGGGAGTGGTGCGTTCGTTGATGATCGCCGCTGCTCCCACGTCGGAGTCCGAGGATGGCGATGCCGTTCTGGCGAGCTGGGGGGTCCTGATCGCTACGGTCAACCCCGAGCTGGATGGTCTTGGACGGCGCCGAATCCTGGCCGAGCTAGGAGTCGATCCTGACCGGCCCCTAACGGCCGGGCTCGATGCCGAAACCACCGTCGGCCTGGTCACGTACCGGCTTCGATCCGGTGTTCTCGGCGGCAAGGCGCTGCTCTCGGTCGTCCTGGCTCCCACTGACTAGCAACTAGCTTTCAGTAGATGGCTGAGGTTTTCATCGTCGATGCCTGTCGGACGCCGATGGGAAAGCTCGGCGGGCAACTCGCTCTTGTGCGCCCCGATGATTTGGCTGCTCACGCCATTAGGCGCCTCCTCGCTCGCCAGCCCGATCTCGACCCCGAGGCGATTGAGGACGTGATCTGGGGAGCGGCCAATCAAGCCGGCGAGGACAATCGCAATGTCGCCCGGATGGCCGCCCTGCTCGCCGGACTCCCCGTGGAGGTTCCCGGAGCGACCGTCAACCGGCTCTGTGCATCGGGCATGCAGGCTGTGATCTCCGCGACCCATGCCCTAGGAGCGGGGTGGGGAGAGGTGATGGTGGCTGGGGGCTCTGAGTCGATGAGCCGGGCACCGTACGTGACTCCAAAAGCCGAAAGTGCCTTCCAGGTGGGTGCGCCGGGAACGGTTGACACCGTTCTCGGATGGCGCCTGACCAATCCGGTGATGGAAGAGATGTATCCCCCAATCACACTCGGCATGACCGCCGAGGTGGTCGCCGAAAGATATGGGATCTCCCGGGAAGCCCAAGACCAATTTGCCTTCACCAGCCACCAAAAGGCAGTGGCAGCCCAGCGCAGCGATCGATTCAAAGAGGAGATTGAGCCGCTTGAGGTACCAGTCGACCATCGCCGACGTTCGGTGAGGTTGATCGTTTCCGACGAGGGGCCGCGAGCGGATACGTCTCTCGATGTTCTGAATCGACTGCCTCCGGTGTTCAAGTCCGAGGGCACGGTCACGGCCGGGAACTCTTCTCCGATGAACGATGGAGCGGCGGCTCTGCTCCTGGCCACGGAGGCCGGGCTCGAGCGGCACGGCCTGCAACCGGCTGCCCGGATCGTTGCCGGAGCCGCGGCCGGTGTTCATCCCGACGTGATGGGCATCGGAACGGTGCCGGCGAGCGAAAAGGCATTGCAACGTGCCGGGCTCGAGGTCGGCGACCTCGATCTGATCGAAGTCAACGAGGCTTTTGCGTCCCAGGCGGTAGCAACCATTCGCCTCCTCGACCTAGATCTCGAGAGGGTCAATCCAAATGGCGGCGCTATTGCCCTCGGGCATCCCCTCGGCGCCTCCGGCGCTCGGATCATCACGACTCTGGTTCATGAGTTGCAGAAGCGGGAAGGTCGATTCGGGCTGGCGACCATGTGTGTGGGCGTGGGTCAGGGAAGCGCGGTCGTGGTGGAAAGGGTGTGACCGGCGCCCCTCTCTCGGGCGTCCGTGTAATCGAATTTGGAAATCTGGTAGCGGCTCCCTATTGCGGGATGCTCCTTGCCGACCTCGGCGCTGAGGTGATCAAGGTCGAGCCGCTGACGGGAGATCTCGCCCGCGCCATCGGCCCTTTCTATGGAGTTGAGAGTGCCTTCTTTCTGGGTGTCAACCGCGGCAAGCTGAGTGTGGCCGTCGATCCCAAAGACGAGCGGGTGAAGGCTTCGCTAGTGAGGCTGTGCCAGCAGTCAGACGTAGTGCTCAGCAATCTTCGCCTCGGGGCAATGGAACGCATGGGCTTGGGGCCGGAGGCGCTGCGCACGATGGCCCCGCACCTGGTGGTGGCCGTGGTCGCCGCCTTTGGGAGCAAAGGCCCCGCCTCCCACCGTCCCGGAATCGACCTCATATTCCAGGGCGAGTCGGGGATGATGTCGATCACCGGAGATGCAGGCGAAGGTCCGCACAAAACCGCTACCACGATCGGCGACTTCCTCGCCGGAACCAACGCCGCATTGGCAATCACCTCGGCTCTGGCCGGTGGCGGCGGCCGGGATGGGGGCCAGGGAGCCCTCCTCGAGATTTCGTTGCGAGACGGAATCATCGCCGCGCAAGCCACCTGGAACGCCCTCTATTTCACTAGCCAACGACAACCGGAGCGGACGGGCACGGCCTCGCCGGTGACCGCCCCCAACCAGACCTTCCGTACCGCCGATGGACATCTCAATCTGGCAGTGGTCTCGGATCGGCATTTCTTGGATGTGTGTCGAGTCCTCCACCTCGATCACGTCGGCACCGACGCCCGCTTCTCCACCAATGAACTTCGGGTTCGCCACCGGGCCGAGCTTGGCGCCATCCTCGATGAGGTCTTCGCAGCTGAGGGGACGAGCCATTGGCTCAGCCTCCTCGATGAGATTGGGGTTCCGGCGGGACGGATCTTCGATCTGGACGAGGTATTCGCCGACCAGCAAGTCATCCTCAATGAGATGGTGGTGGACATGCAGCATCCGCGGATCGGCATGTTTCGGATGCAGGGTTCGCCCCTCCGCATCGACGGCGTCTCCGCCCGGTCGCCGGTCTCTCCCCCGATGCTGGGTCAACACACCGTCGCCGTCCTCCGCGACCTTGGTTGGTCCGATCACCAGGTGGGCGAGCTAATCGCGGCGGGTGCGGCGATCGACGGGAGCCAACCCTGAACATACGCTGCAAGGACCCCTCGCTCGCAGCTGCTCTCGATGGCGGCGGACTCGGCTCGGTCTTTGTCGCCGATCCCGATGTCGCCGACAACTGGGATGACATAAGAGATGAGCTGGCCGAGGCGTTTTCGATGACGAAGGCTGCCGCGATTCGCGGAGAGTCGATCGTGTATGTGGTACGCAGTGATGACCTGCTGGGACGGGACAAGATCGGTGCGGCCATCGTGGCCACTGCCCTGCTCTCGGGTGCCCGCACCGCCAGTCTCGAGCTGAAGGAAGGGGCGGCGAACACCCTGGCGATCGAGAGGGATTCGACCCTCGATGCCATTTCCACCTGGGTCAGGTATCTGCTGGGTGGCGGTCCCCGCGGCGAGCTGGTACGCCTCGGTGGAAGTCATCTGGGGAAGGCACTGCCTTGAGCTCGGCGGTAGTCACGGGCGCAGCTGGCGGGATCGGAACCGCCATTTGCAGGCGACTGGCTGGCGAAGGTTGGCGCTTGATCCTGGTCGACTTGGCGACCGCTTTAGCCGGTGTGGCGACCGAACTTGAGACACTCACCATGGTTCGGCCCGTCCAGGCCGATCTCACAACTGAGGAGGGGATCCAGGCTGTGCGCTCCGAAGTCCTCGAGCTCGGCGGTTCGTTGGAATTGGTCGTGAACAACGCTGGCATCACCCGGGATGCCCGGCTCGCCAACCTCTCGGAGGAGAATTTCACCTTGGTCTTGGACGTCAACCTCGGCGCCCCCTTCCGCCTCGTCGAAACGCTCCATCCGCTTATGGATGCCGGGGCCATTGTCAACATCAGCTCGCGGGCGTATCTCGGCAACTTCGGCCAGTACAACTACTCGATGTCGAAGGGTGGGCTCGTGGGCCTGACCCGCGCCTACGCCCTGCAGCTGGCGCCGCGGATCCGGGTCAACGCGATTGCCCCCGGACTTATCGGAACCGAAATAACCAAAGCGATTCCGGCCGATGTTCGTGAGAAGATGGTGGCAGCCATTCCCATGCAAAGGATGGGGACACCGGAAGAAGTTGCCGCGCTGGTCTCCTACCTGGCCACGGCCTCCTACATCACGGGCGAGGTGATCACCATCGGCGGCGGCCGCAGCCTCAGCCGCTGAGTGAGCCGAGGTTGAAGAGGTCCGACCGCAAACCTAATGCTATAAGCGGCGGTTTCCGCCGCTTATAGCATTAGGTTTCGAGTTCAGTCAGCCTTCGGTGATCCACCTGCTGGGTACCGAGAGGTCGATCTGTTCCGTGGAGACGGTGACTTCCTCATCGCGAACCTTCACTTTCACCGGCTCGCCCGCCCGCAACGCCAGTGACAGCATCTCTCCCCTGAGGGCAGCGTGGACCAGGGATCCTCTGATGCGAACGTTGAACTCGAGCTCGCTCCACGATGGCGGCAGCCGAGGATCGAAGCGGGCTCCAGATGAGCCTTGGCTGAAACCGCCGAAACCAGAGATCAGTGCCTGCCAGGTGCCACCGGCGGTGGCGAGGTGAATTCCATCGGCGGTATTGCCGGCTCGGTTTTCGAGGTCGAGCACAGCTGCTTCTTCGAAATAGGAGAGGGCTGGTTTCAGATAGCCCACCCGGGCGGCGACCGCCGCCTGGATGGGAGCCGAGAGGGAGGAGTCTCTCGTGGTCAATGGGTCGTAAAAGTCGAAATTGCTCTTGGTCAATTCGGGCGAAAAGAGCTCGGGCAGCAAGTACATCGCCATTACCACATCGGCTTGCTTGAGAACCTGATGGCGGTATATGACCAATGGATGGAAGAACAGCAGGAGAGGATGTTGCGAACGGGGAACGCTCCAATCCCATGGCTTGCGGTAGAAAAAGCGCGCATCTTGAGGGGTGAGGTTGCGCTCGGCATCGTGAGGTATGAATACCGCGCTCGACGTCTGCTCCCATAAGTCGACTTCACCGTCCTCGAGCTCTAGAACCTCGGAAAGGCGGGCGAACTGATCTGGATAATGCGCCTCCATCCATCTGGTCCATTCGACGGCTCGCAAAAGGTTGAAGCGAGCCATCAGGTTCGTATAGGCATTGTCATCAACCAAAGCTGAGTATTCGTCGGGGCCCGTGACGGTTGAGAGATGGAAAGCTTCGCCTTCGAAGTGTCCGAGGTCGACCCACAAGCGGGCCGTCTCGACAGCGATCTCGACTCCGTAGTCGATCAGTATCTGACGGTCGTTGGTGGCGAGGAGATAAGAGTCGATCCCATAGACGATGTCGGCGTTGATGTGGTACTGAGCGGTTCCAGCTTCGTAATACGACGATGCCTCCTCCCCGGAAATCGTGCGCCAGGGGAACAGGGCCCCTCTCTGGTTCAGCATCGCCGCGCGCTCGCGGGCGGCCGGCAAGATCGAATGCCTAAAGGCGATGAGTCGGGCGGCCGCCGGAGGATCGATATGGGCGAGGAACGGCAGGACGAAGATCTCGCTGTCCCAGAAGTAGTGGCCTTCGTACCCGCGCCCGGAGAGGCCTTTGGCCGGGATGCCGGTGTTGGCGAGGTGAGCTGAGGACTGGTGAAGTTGGAAGATGTTCCAGTTGATTGCCTGCTGGAGGCGCGGTCCGGCTCCGATCTTCACTGCCGCTGTTTCCCAGAAGGCGGCAAGGTGATTCTCTTGCTCCTCGGCCAGGCCAGCGAAGTCGGGAACACCGTTGAGGACCGTGGCGGCGGCACCCAAGGCGGCGCCTCTTACATAGGCGACTCGCTTTTCCACGGTCGGGCCTTGGGCGATGACGTCGAGCTCGTCGACGTCGAAGCGGCTGATCTTGACGGCGTCCGCCTTGTGGTCGGCAGCGACCGACAGGGATAGATCGGAGGCGAGGGTACGAAAAACCGTCTGCGGGATGCCGTCGGCGGTGATCAGGTCCCCGGCACTGAGAGCGCGGGTTGGAAGGGTGCGTGCGCTGCGGGGGTCGAAGACCAGCTCAACCGTGTCGGCATCGTCGAGGTCGTGGCGGTAGTGCCAGCCGGAAGCGAATTGTGAGTCCGGTTCGCCGCCCTCGACCTTGATCGCCAGCACCGCCGGGTGAACCAGCGAAACCAATCGCTCCCAGCGAAGCTCGAGGTCGGGCCATCGAGCCACGGTGGTGACCGATCCCCGCCGCAGATCGAGACGCCGCTCGACCTCGGCATCGTCGAGCGGGCGAGGGAATTCACCTTCGAGGTATGCCAGCTCGATGGCATCCGGCACGTACAGAATCGTCTGCCCGACGTTGGCGTACCCGTACCCCGGTTCGGCATAGGTGATCAGCCAAACCTCATGGAAGCCGTTGATCAACGAGCCGGGTTGATGAGCGGGCGGACCCTGTTCGAAACTGGCCCTGACTCCAAGAAAGCCGTTAGCCAACGAGAAGATCGACTCGAGAGCGGCAACCTCCCGCAGCCCCGGCCAGGTAAGCGACCAGACATCCTCGCCAAAGGCCGATTGGATGATCATCGTCAGCCGACCAAGGCTCCGAGATCGTCGACAACTAGATCCGCACCGGCATTCATGAGCGCCTGAGCGTCATCGTGGCGATTGACACCGACTACCAATGCGAACCCGCCGGCCCTTCCGGCGGCGACGCCACTAGTGGCGTCCTCCAGAACCACAGCGTTCGAGGGAGCGACCCCGAGTAGATCGGCGGCCTTGAGGAATGGGTCGGGATGAGGCTTTCCGGCCAGACCCAACTCGGCCGCCAACTCACCGTCGACCCGGACCGGGAAAAACCCTTCGAGCTTCGCGCTGGCCAGAACCGCGCGGGCGTTGGCAGATGACGTCACCACTGCCATCTTCAGATTTCTGTTCTTCAGGTACTCGATCAGGCGCCGCGAGCCCGGGTACACCGCCACCCCATCGCTGGCGATCAGTTCATTCACCAGCTCATTTTTGCGATTGCCGACCCCACAAATGGTCTCTTCATCAGGGCCGTCGCTCGGCTCCCCCCAGGGCAATGCAATGCCTCGGGAGGCGAAGAAACTCGCCACGCCTTGATAGCGAGGACGACCATCCACGAACCTTCGATAGTCGCCTTCGATGGTGAAGGGGGGCTGGTCCTTCGTCCCCAGGAACTCGTCGAAAGTTTCTTTCCAGGCCTTGGCGTGGACTCGAGCTGTATCGGTGAGCACTCCGTCGAGATCGAAGAGAGCCGCTTGATAGAGCGTCCAGTCGACCATCCAATGAAGCTAATCCAGGCGGCGAAGATTCCGGCCGCAATCGCTCCGGCGCCCGGGCATTTAGCGCCTACTTATGCCTGCTCGGTAGCGTTTCCCACATGCGCCTTCTGGTGGCCGAAGACGAAGCCGATCTGGCCGATGCCATCGCCCGTGGGCTGCGGCGTCACGGATATGCAGTGGACGTGGCCGGGGGAGCGATGACGGCTGAGGAAAAGCTTCGGGGCAACGCCTATGACCTGGCGATCCTTGATTGGAATCTGGGCGACGGATCGGGCCTCGAGCTCTGCCGGCGCCTAGTCGATGGCGATCTACCCACATTGGAGCCACGCCGCCCCCGGATCTTGATGCTGACGGCTCGCGATGACATTGATGACCGCGTCGCTGGTCTCGATGCCGGCGCCGACGATTACCTGGTGAAGCCGTTCGCCCTGGCCGAGTTGGCTGCCCGGACCCGAGCGCTGCTCCGACGGGACGAGGCTGCGCCCCCGGTCCTTCGAGTTGGAAGCCTTACCCTCGACCCAGCTCGGTTTGTCGCCACTCGCGACGGTGCGTCTCTCGCTCTCACGGCCAAGGAGTTCTCGCTGCTCGAGTTCTTGATGGCGCACGTGGACGAAGTGATGGCGCAGGAGACACTGCTCGAACATGTCTGGGATGAAATGGCCGATCCGTTTACCAACACGGTTCGAGTCACGGTCTCCAATCTGCGAAAGAAGCTCGGTGAGCCAAATATCATCGAAACCGTGCCGGGCCGAGGGTACGTCCTGCGCTCATGAGCCGACCCCGCCAGTTCTTTCGCTCGATTCGCTTTCGGCTTTCCCTTCTCTACTCGGCAGTGGTCTTCGGTCTGGGGGGTCTGGTCCTGGCCCTTATCTACGCAGCCATTCGTTGGCAGCTCACGACCCAGACGGAAACTCGCCTCATCCTTCGTGGTCGGCAGATGCAGCTCGGTCAGTACCGCCTGGTCCTCGATCCCCGTTTCGAAGAGGCCGAGGTGCGCACCCTCGAGAGCATCTTCAACCAGTACGTCCTGGAAAGGCTTGCGCTCTACACACTTATTGGCCTCGGACTGCTTTTCCTGATTTCGCTCGGGGTGGGATGGGTGATTGCCGGTCGTGCCCTCGCACCGGTCGATCGAATCACCCAGGTAGCGAGGGAGATCGAGGCCTCCGATCTATCCCGCCGGATCGGGCTCAAAGGGCCCGACGACGAGTTGACCAGGCTCGGGAGCACGTTCGACTCGATGCTCGATCGGCTCGAGGGCGCCTTCGGTGCGCAACGGAGCTTTCTCGCCGACACTTCCCACGACCTCCGCACGCCGCTCTCGGTCATCCGTTCAAATGTGGAGGTCACTCTCGATGATCCTGACTCCTCGCTCGAGGAGTGGAAGGCAGCTGGCGAAATCATCGCCCGCAATGCCGAACGGATGAGCACCATGATCGAGGGACTGCTGGCGGCGGCGCGCTTTCAGGCTGGGCAGGCGAAGATGGTCCAAGTCGAGCTCTCGTTGCTCGTCCGGACCGCGGTCGAGGACCATCGAGCCGCGGCCAACGACGTTGGAGTGGGCCTGACCGAGCTCGCCGGGGAGGCGGAGATCCACGGGGACTTGGTCTCTTTGAGTCGAGCGCTGAGCAATCTCGTCGACAACTCCCTCAAGGCTTCCGCTCCGGGAGCCAAGGTCGAGGTGGGGTCGGGTCGGTCGGGTAGTTGGGCGTATTTGGCCGTGTCCGACGAAGGGCCGGGGTTCGAGTCGTCTTTTGTCACTTCTGGATTCGGATTGGGAATCGTCGAGCACGTCGCCCAGATGCATGGGGGATCCTTTCAGATCTATTCCGAGCCTGGCCAGGGGGCGACGACCGTGGTCTGGTTGCCGATCGGGACCGATGGAGATGCGCCCCAGCACGATCCCCTTCGTCACCGGAGCGGCCGCATCGAAACCGCTTCCGATCGCGCCGTCTGAGTCCGGACTCAGGGTTTTCTCAGCTTTCGTTTAGGAGCGGTTTAGCGCCCGATCCTTACCTTGAAGGTGCGTCTCGACCTGAGGTAGGAAATGATTGATGACAGGATTACCAACACCATGACGGAACCCAGCGAACCCGCTTCTCTCCCCGCGGGCGTGGCGGCGGAACCGACGAAGCCCGCCCCGCCCCGGCGGCAGGGAATCACGTTCATTCCTGCTCTGCTATTGGCTCTATTGGTAATGGCGAGCGGGGTTGGAGTGGGCTGGTGGCTCGGTAACGAGAACCGCATCGAGGCCCCGACTGCCATCGAGCAGTCGTCCGCGCCCGAAGAGACGACGGCCACAATCGATCCCGCCGAGGAGCCGGTGGCGGCGGTGGCAGCGGCCCTGCTTCCTTCGATGGTGCAGATTGAGCATCAGGCAGGCCTGGGCTCGGGCTTTGTGTATGAGGATGGCCATGTACTCACTGCCGCCCACGTGGTCGATGGAGTCCAGGTGGTACAGGTTCGGTTCGCCGACGGCAGTTTGCGCGAGGGGGAAGTGGTTGGAGCCGATGCTCCTCATGACATTGCCGTCATCGAAGTCGACACCGAGGGAGCTCCTGCCGCAACTCTGGCGCTGGATGAGGAGTTGGAAGTAGGCCAATTGGCCGTCGCCTTGGGCAGCCCCTGGGGACTTGAGCAGACCGTGACCTCGGGCGTGGTATCGGCCGTGAGCCGTCCGGTGGCTAGCCCTCTTACGGCCCAGGTCTTGATCCAAACTGACGCCTCGATCAATCCCGGAAACAGTGGCGGTGCCCTTGCCAACCGTGAAGGCGAGGTCATCGGAGTCAACATCCAGATCTTTACCACCACGGGCGCAAACACGGGCGTCGGATTCGCCGTGCCCATAGACAACGCTTACGAATTCGCATCCGCCATCGTCGCCGGCGATCCCGTCGAAACGGCCTTCCTCGGCGTGACCGGGGAGGAGGCCACCGGTGAAGTCAGTGGGGCCGTGATTACGGAGCTAACCCCGGGTGGAGCAGCGATCGCCGCCGGGCTCGAGGTTGGAGACGTGGTCACCGCGGTCGACGGGCAGGCTGTGCGCTCGATCGGCGACCTCGCGGCACGAGTCCGAAGCTATTTGCCCGGCGATGAGGTCACCCTCGACGTTCGGCGCGATGGCGAGCCCCTCAATATCAAGGTAGTTCTCGGAAGCGCTCCTCCCGCCTAATCGGAGACCACCTCCCAAAGCCGATCGACCTCGAGAGCGGTCGTGTTGGCCCCACCGATCGAGACCCGGATGAAGCGACGACCGTCGATCACCGAGGGAGTCACGTAGGAGTGGCCGGAGCGGTTGATGCGGGCAGCAATGGCATCAGTGGCCTCGTCGCCATCGATATGTCGGAACGAAACCAGGGAGAACGGCGTCGGGGCGACGAGTTCGAGTTGGGGCGACTTCTGAATTCGAGCGGCGAGGTCCTGGGCCAAAGCGATATGAGAGCGGATCATCTCCCGCAGTCCCTCGGCCCCATAGGTGCGGATCACCCACCACAGTTTCAGCGCCCGGAACCTCCTGCCGAGGGGAACCTGCCAGTCCCGGTAGTCGACGACTTCTCCCGAGGATGACTGAGCGTTGCGCAGATATGGCGGCGTGATCTGCAGCGCCTCGAACAGGGGCTTGCGATCTGCGACGTAGAAGACGGAGCAGTCGAAGTTGGTGAGCAGCCATTTGTGTGGGTTGAACACGTAGCTATCTACGGCTTCGAGCCCGGCCTGGTGATGGCGGAACTCCGGACAGATCATCGCGCTGCCGGCGAAAGCGGCATCCACGTGATGCCAAATGCCTTCGGTCCGGGCGATCTCCGAGATTGCCGGGATCGGGTCGATGGCGGTGGTGCCGGTGGTGCCCACCGTCGAGCAAACGAAGGCTGGAACCAGGCCCCGAGCGCGGTCCTCGTCTACTGCCTCGGCTAGGGCAGCGGGGCTCATCGCCCATTCGGAATCGACCGCCACCGAGCGGAAGTGTTGGTAGCCGGCGACGCGAGCACCCTTCTCGAGGGAAGAGTGCGCTTGAGCGCTGGCGTAAGCGACCAATTCGTCGGTCGAGGATGATTGCCGGTGACGGGCAACTACCAGGGCGAGGTGCGAGGCGTCGGAGGCGCTCACCTGAATCGAGCCGCCTCCCGGGCCTGCCATCTTCCAACCAGAGGGGAGTGCCAGAAGATCGACGAGCCAGTCGAGAGTGACCATCTCGAGCTCGGTGGCGGCGGGGCTGGTAATCCACATCATTCCCTGCTGTCCGAGGGCGGCGGTGATCATCTCCGCCAGCACCGAGGGTGGCGAGGAGTTGGCTGGGAAGTAAGCGAACCATCCCGGGTGCTGCCACCCGGTAACGCCCGGCATGATGATGCGCTCGAAATCCGACATGAGCGAAGCAAACGGCTCGCCCTCCTCGGGAGCTGTTACCGGCAGCGCTTTGCGGATGTCTCCGGGAGCCACATCGGGCAGCACGGATTGCTTGGGCAGGCCTTCGAAGTAGTCGGCGATCCAATCGACTACGTCATGGGCGTGACGCCGAAACTCGTCGTTGTTCACTTTTCCATTCTGGCGCAAGAATGAGGGAGATGGACTTCGCGCTCCCGGCATACGACGACCGGCGCCGACTGGCCATTCGGGAATGGATTGAGCAATACCCCGATCCGAGCCCAGCGGACCTGGCGGCGGCGGGCTACGTGGTACCGGGGTGGCCGCGACCATGGGGGCTCGAAGCCGACCCCGAGACCCAGTTGATCATCGCCGAGGAGCTTGCCGCTGCCGGCATCGATCAGCAGGGCCACAACCCGATTGGTATCGGTTGGGCGGGTCCCACGATTCTCGCCGGCGGAACCGAGGAACAGAAGGTCCGTTTCCTTCCTCCTCTCATCCGGGGTGAAGAGATCTGGTGCCAGCTTTTCTCCGAACCCGACGCGGGCTCCGATTTGGCGAGTTTGACTACCCGGGCCGAACGCGACGGCGATGTTTACGTGATCAACGGTCAAAAGGTCTGGAACACCTGGGCCGGCGAGGCCGACTACGGAATCCTTCTGGCTCGAACCGGCGGGCCCAGGCAGAAGGGGATCTCTTATCTGCTCTGCCCGATGCGCCAACCGGGGATCACGGTGCGGCCGATAAAAGAGATGACTGGGCGGGCACATTTCACGGAGGTCTTTTTCGACCACGCCCGGGTCCCCATCGATCACCTCCTCGGTCAAGAGAACGAGGGCTGGCCACTAGCGAAGCTCACTCTGGGAAACGAGCGAGTTTCGCTCTCCTCGGGTGGCGTGCTTTGGGGAATGGGTCCGACCACTTCGGAAGTCCTCGCCGCGGCTACGCGTCCGTTCGACCCCGTGCGGCGACAGCAGGCGATCGCTCTTCACATCGAGGCCGAAGTCATGAGGTTGATGGGTATGCGGGTCCTGAGCGCTCAGATGGCCGGACGTTCGCCCGGTCCCGAGGCAGCCGTGAAGAAAATGCTGGCCGATCGACATGGTCAGAAGGCCATGCGGTTCCTGCGTGACGCTGCTTCGGCCCATGGGCTCCTTGATGGAGACGAGGAGAGCTGGGGCTTCTTGTTCTCGCCTGCCCTCACCATCGGGGGCGGCACCAGTCAGGTTCTGGCCAACATCATCGGCGAATCGATCCTGGGTCTGCCTCGCGACTCCTAGTCGGGGGCCAACAACCGGTACACCGCCCGGCTGACTTCCTCGACTACTGGCGCCGAGCCTGGGCCAAGGGCAAGAGGGTTATGCAGCGCCTGCAACATCAGCACCACCGTTCGGGCGAGGACGGGTGGCTCGCCCTGGCGCAACTGTGCCGCTGCGCTCCCGAGGCGGATAAACCGGGTGAAGAGGTTGATCTCCTCCTGGTTGCGACTGCGATAGACGGTGAGGATCTCCTCCGATTCACCGAGCCTGGTCAGCGCCAGGCGCACCAGCCTTCCGTCGTGAGAAAACCCCCTGACGACTACTCGAACCAATGCCCGCGCGGTCGGTTCCCAGCCCTGCTCGAGCAACCGTTCCACACTGAGAATCGGCTCGACCGCGGCGGCGATATCGGACAGAGCGGCGTCGAAGGCCGCGGCCAACAGTGCATCCTTCGATCCGAAGTACGAGTACAGCGTGGCGGGCGAAAGGCCAGCCATCTCCGAAACCGCTTCGGGAGAAAGGATCCCGCTCCGCCGCACCGATTCTCGGGCTGCCGTAATCAAGGTGCCGTATGTGGCGCGGGCTTTCCTGGTGACCGGCGGAGTCCGCACGCCGGTGACGATAAACCACACGTATTGGCAAATGCCCTGGCAGAAGGGTTGTTGCTCGAAATAGCCTCTGACTAATTCCTTAATATCTGGAGATGTACTCCACGCTGGTCCGCCCATCCGATCTTGAGGAACTGGTCTCTATCGCCCGGACCACCGCAGTCGAAGCCGAACATGCCCGCCGGGTTGCCGCCTCGCTTATCGCCGCTCTTAGACGGAGCGGTCTCGCTCTAGCTGCCGCTCCGATGTCGGTCGGAGGCACCAATCCGACGCCATCCGATCTGCTCGAAATAGTGAGGGAAGTCTCCAGGGCCGATGCCTCGGCGGGGTGGGTGACGATGATCTATGTCACATCGGCGGCGGCCGCCCACTGGATTCCGCCTGCGGGGTTGCCGGACATTTTTCAGAAAGGATCACACACGCTGCTGGCCGGGGTGGTGGCGCCACGTGGGCAAGCCGAGTCGACTTCGGATGGCTTTCGCCTCAGCGGCCGTTGGGCGTTTGGTTCCGGTGCGGCGGATGCCGACTGGATCGGATTGGGGGCGGTCATCGACGGAGAGCCGGGCCGAACCGCCATCTTCCACGTGCCTCGGGAGCTTGTCAGCATCGTCGATACCTGGGATGTCGTCGGCCTGCGGGCGTCTGCGAGCCACGATCTCGAAGTGGATGGAGCTCCCGTGCCCGAGCGTCTGGTTTCTTATCTCGACCAACCGCCCCACACCACCGAGGCAATCGCCCGCTTCCCGGTTTACGGACTGCTCGCTGCTGGGATCGCCGCTGTGGGTATCGGGCTGGCGGAGTCGGCGCTGGCAGCGGGAATCGAGCTGGCCGGGGGGAAGACCCCGACCGGGTCCAAACGGCGCCTGGCCGATCGACCCGCGTTCCAGGAGGCCGTGGCGAGAGCCCACGCCGGCCTGGAGTCGGCTTGGCACTACCTAGCTGACGTCGTCTCCGGCGCCGAGACGACGGCCACGTTGTCAGAGAGGGTTCGCCTCCGTCTTGCGGCTACGGCAGCGGTGGAAGCGAGCCGGTCGGCGGTCGACAGCATTTACACCCTGGCGGGGGGAAGCTCGATCTACGCCGGCTCACCCCTCCAGCGCTACTTGCGAGACATCCACACCGCCAGCCAGCACATGATGATCGCCCAGCCCACGTGGGAGCTGACAGGACGTGTGTTGCTGGGGCTCGACTCTCAACCCGTCGGTCTCTGACATCCTCGTAAGGTCGCTTCGTGAACGAGCAGAGGGCGGGGCGTGGGGTGGTAGCACCCTTCTGGCTCGATCGTCCCAGCGAAGAGGCCATAAGTCTGGCGGCTGAGGCGGAAGAGCTTGGCTATCGGGAGTTCTGGGTAGGGGAAATGCTCCACTTCGACGCCTTCGCCCTGGCCGGCGCCATAGCACACTCGACCAAGCGGATCACCGTCACCGCCGGGCCATTGGCACTCGGGTTGCGAGACCCGGTTTCGCTGGCGATGGGGGTGGGCTCGGTCGAAACCATAGGAAGGCGCCCGGCGCGTCTGGCACTCGGAGCCTCGAGCCGGGCGCTGGTCGAGGGATGGCACGGCCGATCCCATGGAGGCGAGGCGGACGCAGTCGAAGAGGCGATCGGGCTGATTCGATCCGTTCTGGCGGGGGAGAGGACCGACCACCGGGGGCCTCGCTTTCACTCCATCGGATTTCGTTCCGGTCTGGGAAAGATGACCGATCACATAACGGTGGCGGCGTCTGGCCCCCGGATGATGGCTGCCGCGGCGCGTTCGGCGGATCGGATTGTCCTCAACCTGATCACTCCTGAGCGAACCGGACGAGTTGTCAAGCAATCTGGTCTCCCGGTAGCGGTCTGGGTCGTCGCCGCGGTCGATCCGCCGCTCTCGGCCATCAAGCAAATCCGTCGCCAGCTTTCGCTCTATCTGTCTGCCCCCGGCTACCGAGACTCGCTGGGCGAAGCCGGATTCGATGTATTGGTGGACAAGGTCCGCGAGGGGGCCCGCCCGAAGGACGTTGCCGGGTTGATCACCGTCGACATGATCTCGGCGATCGCAGCCGTTGGATCGGCGGCCGACGCAGCGGCTGCGATCGAAAGGTTTGAGGAGACCGGCGCCGAGGTGATGCTCGTGCCGGTTACTGCTGGCGACGAAGGGGGATCCAAAACTCTGCGGGAGCTTGCCTAGATCCGGGCGGCGGCCAGTTCGAATAGGCGTTTGGCCCCCTCACCCATGGCCGCAAAGCGCTCGTCGTGGGTTTGTCCCCGGTGCCAGCGGATGAAGATCTGTTGCAGGACCACGCCCAGCTTCCAGGTGCCGAACACCAGATACCAGCCGAAGTCGTCGACCCGAAAACCAGTCAGGGACTGGTAGCGCTCAACGGCTTCGGCTCGGTTCATGAAGCCCGGTGCGGTCGTGGGCATCGGGTTGAGGTTGGCGGGCACCTCGTCGCCCTCGTACCAAACCGCCAGCAAGGTGCCGAGGTCGGCGAGAGGGTCGCCTCTCGTGCACATGTCCCAGTCGTAAACGGCGGTGCAGGTTCCGGGGTCGTCCTCGGAGACTGCCATGTTGTCGAGTCGCCAGTCGTTGTGGAGCAGCGTTGGGGCCTGGGATGACGGGATCGCCTCAGCCACCCATCTAGCCACACGATCCGCGGTTTCGTTCGTCTCATGACGGGCGCCTTCCCACCGCTGTAGCCAGCCATCCACCTGTCGGTGGAGAAAGCCCTCCGGTCGACCGATCTGATCAAGGCCGCAGGCAGCAGGGTCGACGCGGTGAAATTGGGCAAGTGTGTCGATGACGACTTCGGAAAGCCTGCGATTCATTACTGGGTTCGATCCGCCACCGAAGCGGTCCGGCACCTCACCGCGGACAACGATGCCGTCTCGCTTCTCCATGACGAAAAAGGGCGAGCCGATGAGGGCCGGTTCGTCGCAGAGAACAAATGCCCGCGGCGCCGGCGGGAAGGCCCTATAGAGGCGCGACAGCACCGAGAATTCACGGCCCATATCGTGCGAGCCGGGTGCTACCGGACCGAGCGGCGGCCGGCGCAGGACCAGGTCAATCTTGGGGTATCGAAGGAGGTAGGTGAGGTTGGCGTGCCCCCCTGAGAATTGACGCACCCATGGAATGCCTTCGGCGCCCGGAATTTTTTCTTCGAGGAATTCGGCTACCCGTTGAACGTCAAATGCCTCTTCCGGTCGCATGTCGATCAGGTCGCTGGCCGATGACACGAGCCCATGATTCCAGAAATCGCGTCGTCATCTGCAGCCAGCGCCCCTAAGGTCGAAATGTGTCCGACGTTTTCTCCATTGCTTCCCAGTTCGTCGACGAAGTAGCCGCTCACCGTCCTGATATCGCCACTCAAATCGGTGTGCACGGCTACGACCACCTATGGCCCGATACCAGCCCAGATGGCTCGGCAGCCTATGCCGAGGTCATCGGCAGGTACCGCAAATTGATTGCCCCCTACCTCGACGAAGCCGATTCGTGGCAACGACACGGAGCGCGGGTGCTTGATGGATTTCTGATGACAAAGCAATCCGAATACGACGAGGGCGATCGATACTTTGAGCTCCGCCACACTGCCGGTGTCCAGGACGATGTGCGCGATGTGTTCGATCTGATGGATACTTCTTCCGAAGAGGCATGGGCCAACATCGCCACCCGGCTCGAAACCGCGGGCCAACCCTTGTCGGGATGGCGGGCGACCCTGGAAGAAGGTAGGGCACGCGGTTTCGTCGTCTCCCGGCGCCAGGCTGAGTCAGCTCTAGAGCAATTCCGCCATCTCTCCGGCCCTGATTCGAAGTGGTTGGGGCTGGCCCGGGATGCCGGCGAAGAGGCCCCCGCTCTGGCCCAACGGGTGACGCAGGCGGTCGACGAAGGCCGGCGGGCGGCATCAGAGTTTGCTGACTACATCGAGCGGGAGTACCTGCCGCATGCCAGCGATGCTGATGGGGTCGGGCGCGAGAGATACCTGAACTCAGCCGATCGATTTCTCGGGATGCGGATAGATCCGATGGAGACGTACGAATGGGGCTGGAGCGAAGTGCGCCGCCTTCACCAGGCGATGACCGAAGTGGCAGCAGAACTCGACCCATCGAAGAGTCTTGTCGAAGTGATGGAGATGCTCGAGTCCGACGCCTCTTACGCCTCTTCCAGTCAGGCGGAGTTTGCCGAGTTCATCCAAGAGCGACAGGACCAGGCCTTGCGCCACCTCGACGGCGAGCACTTCGCGGTCCCGGATCAGATCAAACAAGTGACGGTGAATCTGGTTCCTCCGGGAGCTGCCCTGGGGGCCTACTACCTGCAGCCGAGCGAAGACTTCAGCCGTCCCGGAGGGATCTGGTACTCGTTCGGCGAGCGTCAGCAGATTCCTCTCTGGGGTGAAGTGTCCACCGCCTATCACGAGGGGTTTCCCGGTCATCACCTGCAGGTGGGCACGTCGATGGCCCAGCAGGAGAACCTCACCCGCGCCCATCGACTATTGATCTGGTATTCCGGATACGGGGAAGGCTGGGCCCTCTATACGGAGCGGCTGATGGATGAGCTCGGTTATTTCGAGAAGCCCGAATATCACCTCGGTCACTACAGCGCCCAGCAATTGCGGGCGTGCCGGGTGGTGATCGACATCGGGTGCCACCTTGGGCTCAAATTGCCCAACGATTCGCTGGTCAACCCCGGTCATTCCTGGGACTACGAGACCGCGGTGGAGATTCTTCACCACGTGGCTGGTCAGCCCCGCGACGTTTCGGAGTCGGAAGCCAAGCGCTACCTCGGGTGGCCGGGGCAGGCCATTGCGTACAAGGTTGGCGAAAGGGTCATCCTCGGCTTGCGTGATGAGGCCAAGCGGAAGCAAGGCTCGGCATTCGACCTCAAGGAATTTCACCGCTCGCTGCTGGAGGGCGGCGAGGTCCGCCTCGACTACCTCACCTCCCAAACCTGAGAGCGAACCCAGGGTTCAGGGGGCGCCTGGACCTATCTGTGAGCCCTCAGAACGGACATCTAGTAACTCGTTGCGGTTCTGCCCGGCCGCGGGTCGTACAACCCAGCGCGATGGCACTTGCTCTCGACGATTCCCTCGCGCGAAAGCTCATTCTGATTGAAGATGTCGAGCGCGTCTTCAATCAATTGGCTCGTCGGGGTCGCGACGGTTGCGGACTAATGAGGAGACTGGCGAATCTTCGATACACGTGGGAGGATTTCACGAAGAGACCCCAGTTCGTAATAGCCCAATTGCGCGAGGCAATCGAGTCGTAGCTGTTCTGTGGGCTGGCAGATAGGTAGCACCTCCCTCTGAACCCTGGGTTCGCAGTAAGGGTCGGCTAACGTGTGACGCCTGTTCGGGCGAGACAGGGGCCGGAACAGGAGGGCGTCTTGGACGCCGAGCCCAAACTTCGCAGACATCGTGTTCTGGCTTCGGCTTTGATCGGGGCTTTGGCGCTCGCAGCGGCAAGCGCCGATTACGTCGTCGAGAGCGGAGACACCTTGGGCACCATCGCTCGAGCACACGGCGTATCGGTCCAAGAGATTGCCGAAGCCAATGGCATCGATAATCCAGACCTGATCCGGGTCGGACAAGTGCTAGTGATCCCCGGCCCGCAGGGAGGGGGCGGAGGTTCCCTCTACGTCGTCGCCGCCGGCGACACCTTGGCTTACATCGCCGCCCAGTTCGATACGACGGTCACCGCTCTGGTCGAGATCAATCAGCTCGCCGATCCCGACCTGCTTCGCGTCGGCCAGGAATTGGCCGTTCCCAATCCCGGGACCGCGGAGGTGGTCCCGTCGCCGTCAAGCTCGGAGTCGCACACGGTCGTGGCCGGTGAGACCCTGGCCGGCATTGCCTCTCGCTACGGAATCGCAGTGGAGACCCTCGCTGCCGTCAACGGGATCACTGATCCGTCACTCATCTACGTAGGTACGACGCTCCGACTGGCCGGACCCCTCGCGCCCGAGTCGGCAGTTTCTCCGACGACCAGCGCCGTCCATGTTGTGGCCGCAGGCGAAAGCTTGAATACGGTTGCAGCCCGTTATGGGACCTCGGTGTCGCAATTGGTTTCTACCAACGGCCTGGCCGATCCCAACTTGATTCGGGTTGGTCAAGAACTCACCATTCCTGGTGGGGGGCCCGTCTGGTTATGCCCGGTGCCGGGTGCGGTTTTCTACAACGATTGGGGATTCCCTCGATCCGGAGGACGTTTCCATGAAGGCAACGACCTTTTTGCCGATCGGGGAACCCCGGTCGTGGCCCCGGTGTCGGGGGCACTGCAGGTCAAAACCGGGCCGGTCGGTGGCCTGCAATTCCGGCTGTATGGCGAGGATGGAGCTACCTATATCGGATCCCATCTCGATAGCGCGATCGAATCGCAATACGTCACCGCCGGGACCCCAATCGGCGCTGTCGGTGACAGCGGAAACGCGATCGGCGCCAACCCGCACCTGCACTTTGAAGTCCATCCCGATGACGGACTGTCTGTCAATCCTTATCCGGTCCTCAAGGCCGCAGGGTGCTGACGCCCCTCTAAAGGCCGGCTTTCGGGACGGAGTGCTCGGGCATACACTCGCCCTCCGATGACGGAGGTTCGCAAGGGATGGGCCGTCGGCCCAATTGGATTCCGCGATGCCCGGCTCGACTCCGCCGATCTCTCATCGGTAATGGCGCTGTTCGTAGCCGGGATTCCCGCCCTGCTGGTGGGCGCCGAACTGGCCGGCGCGGGTTTGGGTTTTGGGCAGTTGATCATTGCGGCCCCACTGGGAGCCATCATCGGCGCCGGTCTGATCGGACTGCTTGGACGCCAGGCCGCCGCAAGCGGCGCCCCTGGTGCCTATCTGGCCCGGGCGCCTTTCGGAAGCCTCGGCGCCCTCGTGTTCAACCTTCTACGCCTTATCTTGACGTTGGGTTGGGCGGCATTGGTGATCCAAATCGCCTCCGATTGGGTCGAGTCGGCTCTGCTTGCTCTCAACCTGGAAGTGCCCCCGTATGCGATTCCCGGGGCGTTGGCGCTCTTGGCGGCGCTCTTCTTCTTGAACGGCCTTGCCTGGACCGTTGTGCTCGTGCGTCGCCGTCTCTTTTGGATTGTCCTGGCCCTAATGCTCGTTGTCGTATGGCGAGTTCTCGAGGGATCCGATCCAACTGAGGCGGTGTCTGGCAACCAAAGCTTTGTCGGAGGTCTCGATGGCATCCTGGCGCTGGCAGTGCTCTGGGCCGCAGTTGGTGCCGACGTGGGGGGCTATGGCCAGCGAGAAGATGACACGGCCACCGGTCTCGGCTTTGGTTTCGCGATCGGCGCCCTGGCATTCATCCTGGCGGGAGCGGCCCTAGGTCAAAGGGTGGGGGCGGACCTCTCCAACATGTCGGGGCTCGGAGCCGGGTTGATCGGGTCGGCATTGCTCATCCTGTGGGTTCCTTTGATGGAGGTCGATGGGACGGGAGGGCTCGTGGCGGCATCGGCGATGTCGATGCAGACGGTGATGGAGATCATCCCGACCAGGTTCTGGCTCGTCATCTCGGCTCTGGCTGCCGGAGCCGGCGCGGCCTTTCTCGATCAGGCGATATTGAGAGAGGCAGCCGACCTGGCGGCCGTGGCGGTGGGTCCGGCGATGGCGGTGATAGTCGTCGATGCCTACCTGGTCCGACCGGGAGGCTATTCGTCAGATGACCTCTTCCGCTGGCACGGCGACTACGGATTCCTCAACCCTGCCGGTTTGCTCGCTTGGATATTCGGCGCCGGAGTGGCACTGTGGCTACACCGCGAAGCAACCGAATTGGTTCCGCTCGTCGGCTCCGGACCCGATGGATTGCCGGCACTGCTCCTGGGCATGGTGACGGCGGGGTTGATCTTCCTCGTGCTGGGGCGGTTGATCGTGGGTGGTCGATCGGAGACCTACCAAATGAGGTCGTTCTAATTCGATGGCTGGCTCGGCGCTTGTCCGTTGGCGGCCCGAAACGATGGCGGAGACTCCTCGCGCTCGGTCGGGATCGAGATAAGTCGATCTCGCAGTGCCCAGAGCAGCGCCGCCAAGCCACCGACGAAGGTAAGGAGTTTCACCACCCGACGACCACCGGCTTTCTTTTCCATGAACGGCGCGAGCCTAACTGCCCGTTCTTGAGCAACAATGTCGACGATGAAAGTCGACTTCTACTTCGATCCCCAGGCCGGACTTTCCGACGCTCAGTCAAGCGCGGCGCGAGCAGCTCGCCTCGGATACGACGGCTTCTTCACCGCCGAGACCAGCCATGAGCCATTTTTCCCCCTCGTCCTGGCTTCGCAGGTCACACCCGATTTGACCCTCGGCACAGCTATCGCAGTCGCCTTCCCCCGTTCGCCCATGACCATGGCTCAAATCGCTTGGGACCTGGCGGGAGCATCTGGAGGGAAGCTGATACTCGGACTCGGCACTCAGGTCAAAGCCCATATCGTGCGTCGATTTTCGGGTGAATGGTTCTCGCCAGGCCCGCGGATGCGGGATTACATCGCTTCCCTGCGAGCGATTTGGAATACATTCCAAACCGGTGCTCCCCTCAAGTACGAGGGGGATTTTTACAAGTTCAGCCTCATGACTCCCTTCTTCAATCCCGGTCCGATCGAACACCCCGACATCCCGGTGGCGATTGCTGGAGTCGGGCCGTACATGGCCCGACTTGCTGGTGAGGTCTGTCAAGGATTCCACGTGCATCCCTTCCATACCGTCAGGTATCTGGATGAGGTCGTGATCCCCAGAATGGGCGAGGGGGCCAAGGCGGCCGGCCGCGATCTATCGGATATCGATCGCATCTCGACCGTGATGATCGTCACCGGCCAAAGCGACGCCGAGATTGAAGCCGGAAAAGCGGCGGTCAGATCCCAGATCGCGTTCTACGCCTCAACCCCGGACTATCTGTCCGTCCTCGAAACTCACGGTTGGGATATAGGCGAGCGGCTCTCATCATTGGCCCGACGAGGGGAATGGGCTGAGATGGGAAGTTTGATCAGCGACGAGATGCTCCACGAGGTGGCAGTCGTGGCGTCTTTCGACTCGCTTGGCCAGGCCATCCGCGATCGGTATGGCGACCGGCTCCAGCGCGTTGGTTACTACTCGCTGCAAACCAGCCTCGATTGGCCAGAAGAGATCTGGCGGGATCTCGTTTCGAGCACCCGGGGCTAGTCGAAGAAGGGAAGCCGGAGCCGCGGAAGACCTTCCGGGATATGACCGAGGTCGTTGTAGGCGAGCAGTCGAGGTCCTTCGAGGTCGATCACATTGAGGGCCACGTTCTCTACCGCTCCCAGCCGTCCTTTGAAGATGTTTCCGTCAGGGGCCAGGCCGAGTGACCAATTCACCAGGCAGAGAGCGGGTCCGCCATGAGTGCTGATCGCGACTAGCTCCTCAGTTCCGGCAAGCTCCCTGACGCAGTCGACCACACGAAGCCGGACCTTTTTCCAGTTCTCCCCGCCCGGTCGCAGGACATCATCACCCTCCACATATGCCTTCCACATGTCAGGCCAACCAGCCTCAATCTCAGACGGAAGAAGGCCAGTCCAATCGCCATTGGCGATCTCGCGCAGCCGCAGATCGGTTTGGACCGGTAACCCCAACAACTCCGCTGCAGGGGCAATTGTGTCTCGGGCCCTGATCAGATCCGAGCTGAGGATGCGCTTGATAGGCAGCGGCGCAAGTCGTTTGGCCAGGGCTTCGGCCTGGTGGCGCCCGAGGGCATCGAGGGGAACATCGGTCTGACCGATGAAGCGGTGATCGGCGTTCCCCTCGGCCCGTCCGTGGCGAACTACGAGGGCGATGGTCACAAAGTCTCCGCCGAGGCCGTTCCAACGCGTGGGTCGGCCGCGGCGTCGACCGATCCCTCGGACGAGATCTTGATCACACCAACCGGACCCCATCCACTCTGCAAACCCTCAGCGATCTCGACCCGATGGCCCCGCTCTTGCAATCCCCTAATGACGTCCTCGGACGTCGACTCCTCCACACACACGGCGGACTGGGGGTCGGCGAGGTTATCGATGATCCAGCGCGGATGGGCCTGGGCCGTGGCGACATCGTGCCTCGACAGGAACAACCGGACGGCCATTTGTAGGAGCAGCTGTGGCTGGTGGTCGCCGCCTCTGGTCCCGAGCAACGCCAGCAGGTTCGATCCCGAGGTCCACAAGGTCGGCGCGAGAGTGTGGAGTGGACGCTTTCCGGGGGCGATTTCGTTGGGGCTCCCCGGCCTGAGGTCGAAACCAGCGCCGCGGTTGTGAAGGAAAAAACCGGATTCGCCCGCACCGATCGAAGTTCCGAGACCCATGAAGTTGGACTGGGTGATCGATACGCCCATCCCGTTCCCATCGATCACGCAGAAATAGGCGGTTCCTCCCGGCCCGACTCTGGTCGAGCCGAAGTCGCGACGACGAGTGCGATCGATGGTGACGGCAAGCCTTTCTGGGCTGAGAAGCACATCGGCGGGAAACGGGCTATAGCGAGCATCGGAGAGAACTTCGCTTCGATCTACCACCTGGCTGCGATATGACTCAATTTGAAGGTGCCATCCCAATGGGCTGTCGGGGTCGACTTTCGCGCCGACCCTTTCCAGCACAGCTGCAGCGGCCAGAGTCAAGTAGCCCTGAGAATTGGGCGGAACCGTCCAGGCTCTCTGGCCAAAGACATCGAGGCCCAATGGTTCGACCCATTCGGCTTGTTTGGTTGCCAGGTCCTCTTCGGTGATTAGTCCACCGACGGCCGACGCGATGTCGCGACCGGGTTTGCCCAGATAGAAACTGTTCCGATCGCCGGTGGAGATCAGTTCTAGGGTTGCCGCCTGATCGGGCCGGATGACTTGGTCTCCTGGTTTTGGAGGGCGACCGCCTGGCAAGAGGAAGCGACTGATCGGTTGGTCGCCAATCTCGGATGTTCTCCTACCGAGGGCACGACAAAGTTCAGAGGATGCCGGAAATCCTCGCCGGGCGTAGTCGATGGCGGGAGCCAACCGCTTATCCCAGGACAACCTTCCCCCGTGAGCGGCAAGGTGATGCCACCCGTCCACGCAGCCCGGGACTGTCACCGTGCTTCGATCCATGGTGGGCATTTGATCGTGACCCGCCTCGCGCAAGCTTTGTGCATCCACGTTCGAACCGGCACGACCGGACGAATTCAGGGCGGTTGGTCGCTGATCCCCCGGTGAATGGATGAGGGCAAAGAGGTCTCCACCGATGCCGCAGGTTTCGGGGGCAACTACGGAGAGCACGGCGTTGGCGCCGATAGCAGCGTCGATCGCGTCTCCGCCGGACACGAGAAGGTCAAGGGCTGTGGCGGTGGCCAGGAAGTGAGGTGTGACTGCTGCGGCCGACGCCACTATCGGCGGAGTTCTGGGATGCGGCGATTGAGCGCGTCGAGAACGGCCCGCACTACCGCACGGCTGGCGTCCCCGTCTGCCAACGCTGACCCGACCATCAGGTGCTCATCTGCATCAGTAACGATGACGACCTGAGCGATGGCGAGGCGCTGGCCTCCGAGCGTGGCGATATCCACCGACGAGACACCGAACGCGGCGGTCTCTTGGAGGGCTTGTCGAAGGGCGGCGATAGTTGCTTCGGCGATCAGCCGGTGCCGACTTGTGTTGCCGGCGGCGCCACCAACCTCTCCTACGAGGCTGTCGCCCTGCCAGGCGAGGGTGACAGAGACGCGGGAGTGAGAACCGTCGAGGCGCTCGGCCACATCGACGATCACTGGTCTGTCACCTTGCGACAACTCAGCGTCGGGTAGTTGCACCACGGACACGACCCGGCGATCGATCGATACCCCGAAGGCCGCCTGTGCGAGCGTCTGTACGTCGCGCACAACCTGTTTGGCCGGCTTCTCGAGGTCCGTGATCAGATGAATCTCGGTGACTTTGACACCGTCACTAACGACCCGGGCCGCTTCCACGCCGGGGAGGCGTGTCAACCGTTCCTCGAACTCGCGCAGATTCACCGGTCCAGGGTAGCTTTCGACACCGCGCCCTAGGTCTTAGGACTAGCTCTGGAGCTTTCCCCTTGTAGCGCTGCACCCCAATCGTTAGTGTTCCTGGCTGGGTCGGGCAGAGTCATCCGTCAGTCA
>DATFBM010000016.1:0-6359 GCA_035253825.1 Acidimicrobiia bacterium
TCCCCGGCGGTGGGGAGCCAGCCCTAACCGTTGACGACCTGGCGGCACCTGGATTCGAAGGACTGACCCTCGGTGTCGGCGAGGGAGAGGTCGTCGCTTTAGTGGGCCTTCAGGATGCCGGCCAAAGTTGGGCGGTACGAACCTTGGCCGGTTTAAATCCTCCGATCCGCGGTTCGGTCCGATTAGGGAAAGAACAAGTAGACCTGTCGACGCCGGCATCAGCGGTCGCCAAGGGAATGACTCTGGTCCCCGCCGAACGACGCACATGGGGGGTTGTCGGGAGTATGACGGTCCGGGAAAATGTAGTCATCTCCCCCCGCGCCCGGGCGCGGCGCTGGGGCTTTCGGTTGCGAAGGCTCGAGCAGCGCACTTCCGACTCATACGTCGCGCGACTTCGGGTCAAGGCGAGGAGGCCGCAGCTGGTGGCCACGCTCAGCGGAGGTAATCAACAGAAGGTTGCGGTGGCCCGCGCACTGGAAACCCGACCCCTGGTCCTGCTGCTGGACGAACCCACCCAGGGCATCGACGCCGCCACCAAAGGCGAGGTTCTTCGCCTCATCAGGTCGGAGGCTCGTACCAACGCCGCGTCCGTCGTGGCCTCAACCTCACAGCTGGATGAGGTCCCGGGGTGGGCGGATCGAGCAATTGTGTTTCGACTCGGTCAGGTGGTAGCTCACCTCGATGGCAACGAGATCACGGAGGCGGCGTTGCTCAAACACTCCTTGAGCTGAACAGGAGGAACGGATGGACGAGGCATCGGAGCGTATTCGAGCGGCTGCCGTGGTGGCGGGGGAGGAGCCCGCCAGTCTTGTGCTCAAGGGCGGAAGCATTGTTGAACTTCACACCGGTCGCCTCGACCCGGGCGACATCGCTTTAGCCGGCCGTCGCATTGCCGCTGTCGGCTCGGCTGAGGGCACGATTGGGCCCGACACCGAGATCGTCGATTGCTCGGGCATGATCCTGGTCCCCGGCTTCGTGGATCCTCATATCCACATGGGCGGCTCTCAGCTCTCCATCGAACGGCTGGCAGAGGTCCTGGTCCCCCGAGGTACAGCAGCTATTTGTACCGATTTCTACGAGGCCGCCACCATCGCCGGGATTGCCGCTCTCGAGGAGTTGCTTCGCCGCTCGGACGGAACCGGGCTCCACATTTTGCTCTCTCCCTTTCATGCCACCGCCCTGGGACTCGGCGCCTTCGGCAACCTCGGTAGGGTGAGCCTCGAGGAATTGGTTCAGCTGGCATACCACGAGCGGGCCATCGCCATCCGGGAGTGGAACTACGGGGCCAGCAAGATTCCCTTCGATGAGATCGAGGCCTTCTACAGGACAGCCATCGAGCGCGGATTGGCGGTGGAGGGTCATCTCGAGGGTCTCAAGGGCACCCAGCTGCAGGCCTCCGTCGCCTTGGGGGTTATGACGGACCATGAGACCGGAGTAGCGGCCGACGCCATGGAGATGGTGAAGCTGGGCGTGACAGTTCAGATCCGTGAAGGCTCTGGTGCTCGCGATCTCACCCAGGTGGTCAAGGCTATTACCGAGCACGGCCTCGACCCACGTGCCTTTAGCCTTGCCACCGACGAGCAAGAGCTTCATTCGCTTGCCCGTGTGGGACACATGGACTACAAGCTCAAACTCGCCGTCGCCCACGGAGTCGCACCTATCGACGCCATCCGCATGGCCAGCCTCACCGCGGCCCAGTCGATCGGAGTCGACCGAAATTTCGGGAGCATCTCTCCTGGCAAGGTGGCGTCAATCGCGGCGATCGACGATCTGCGCGACTTCAACGTGCGTCTCATGGTCAGTGAGGGAAGGGTCTCCGCCCGGGAGGGGGACTACCTGCTGGAGGTCTCGCCCGATCGCTACCCCGATGAGTGGTATGACACCGTCCATGTCTCGGCCAATCCTTCGGCCGAGGACTTCCTCTTCGACACCACGCTATCGACGGCCAAAGTGAGGGTGATCGGCATCCACCCGGGATCGTTGATTACCGAGGAGATCGTCGAAACCGTCACCTTTGAGAATGGTCGGGTGACCCAACCGGCCGACCTCCTCACCATCGCCGTTATCGATCGACACGGGGCCAGCGGCGACAAAGGGCTGGGCTTGGTGCGGGGATTCGACATGTCGCGAGGTGCGATTGCCACCACCTTCAACCCAGGTCTGATGAACCTCCTCGTCCTTGGTGTGGACGCCGAGTCGATGGCCGCCGCAGCTTCGCGGGTGGTTGAACTCAAGGGAGGGATCGTCGCCGCGGTGGACGGCAAGGTGATGGCGGAAGTGGCAACACCTCTATTCGGAATTCTGTCTGATCAGCCTTCGGCTCAGGTTGGCGCCGATGCCATTTCGGTGGCTGATGCCATCAGAGACCAGCTTGGCGTCAGCTTCGATGGATTGATCACCTCGGTGGGATTTGCCGCCTTGGCGGTGATCATTCCGGTCTTGAAGATTTGTGACAAAGGCTTGGTCAGGGTGTTTCGGGATCGGCAGGAAGCGGTCGACTTTGTCGTCGAAGCTGGCTGAATCGCAGCCCAACACTGATTCACCCGGAGGTCGGGTAGGTCCTGAGCCAAGTCTGTCCCACCGACCTCCCGCAGTAGCGAAGTTACATTGAGGTGCCGGGAAGAGCCGGATTGATCCCTGGCATGAGCCTCGTCCCCCCGGTTCCCGAGCTAACCGATCAGGGGGAGACGGGGATCTTCGTGTGGTCCCCGGCCCGAGGCTGCTCGTACCCAGGCCATATCGTCCGCAAGATCGGCGGGTCGGCCTCCCACGGTTCGCCTCGCCAGCAACTCGTCGAGGATGGCGGCAGTGGCCTTGACCCCTTCGGGGGTAGCGATGGGTTCTCGACCCAGCGCGTCGGTGAGGTCTAACCCATGCACAACTGCCTCCACGATCCGGCTGGGCACAAACTCGCCGAGCTCCATGAGGGCGTAATACCCGCTGCCGATGGTCTCGGGCGGGTTGGCCCGCGATTCTTCGATGGTCTTGGTGAACACCTCGTGCAGGCGTCCGGGCATATCGGCCGGCGTCTTGCCCTCGACCATGGTGAAGGCGTAGTCATACACCACTGGTGCCACCTCCGACCGGGGGAAGATGAAAAAGCTGGTCCGATCACGCCCGGGCTGACCCTCGGTCCTGCTCTCGATCAGCATCCGCGTCAGCCCGATGGAAATGTCAAAGTGGCCAGCCAACTCGAACGCCGTCCAGGGCTTTTTGCTCGGATCGAGAGGCACGAGCTTGGTGGGCATCGCCCACTCTTCGGGAGTGAGTCCGGCGAATGTCTCTTGTACTCGATTCAACTCGGTCTCGAGAATGTCGATCGACTCTTGGTACGTGTACATGCTGGCTCCTCCGTTGAGATCGCTTGACATCGTACGGAGCAGACGCCTTCCTGGGCGATGAAGCAGCCACTGGAATGCTACGAGAGAGTTTGCGGTTTGAGCAGGCGCCCCACCGGGGAGTTGGGTTTGTCTCGCCCAGACGTCACCGCGTGGAAGCCTGTCACCCCGACGCTCCGGGGATGTTGCCTAGTGATCACCTGCCAGGAGCGCAATCCAGCCCGGTCCCTACCGCGGCCTAGGCGCGAAGGGCAGCAGCCCGCGCCACGTTGACAGCGCTGACACAGCTATCGATGTCGTCTTCGGTGGTCGACCAGTTTGACACCGAGACCCGGAGCAGCCGCTGGCCTCGCCAAGTAGTGGCACCCAACCAGCACAGGCCTTCCTGCTGGATCCGTCTCTCTACCGCGTTGGTGAGCTCAGTGTCCCCGACTCGAACCAGGACCTGGTTGAGAACCACTTCGTTGACCACTTTGACACCGTCGATGTGGTCGAGTCCTGAGGCCAGTCGGCGAGCAAGCCGGCAGCAGCGATCAACCATGTCGGCGATGCCGGCCCGTCCAAGGGAGCGGATGGCAGCCCAAGTGGCAAAACCCCTCGCCCGGCGGGACGACTCCAGCACGAAGTCACCTCCTCCGAACTTCCGCCCCGCCACTTGTCCCGTCAGGTAAGAGGCCGTGTAAGCCATGGCCGTGGCATGGACGTCCGGGTGAGCACAAAACGCATAACCGGAGTCATAGGGAACGTTGAGCCACTTGTGACCATCGCATCCCCAGGAGTCGGCCAGCTGGATCCCCTCCACCAGATGGGCGGTTTGAGGACTCGCTCCCGCCCACAACCCGAAGGCGCCGTCGACGTGGTGCCAGGCTCCAATCTCGCGGGCTGCCGCCGCCACGGCCTCGAGATCATCGAACGCTCCGGTGTTTACGTTCCCCGCCTGTGAGCAAACAATGGTCGGCCCCTTTGGCAGGCCGGCGAGTCTCGCCTGCAGAGCCTCCGTGTCCATCGCCCCGTCGGCTCGAGCGGGAACCTCGACCAGGGAACTCTCACCCAAACCGAGCAAGCGCAGGGCGCGATCGATCGTGGCATGTCTCTCGGCCCCTGCCACCACCCGAATCGGGGGCGCGCCAATGAGCCCGTCGCGTCCGACATCCCACCCGTAGTCATGAAGCACCCGCCACCTGCCCGCAGCCAGACCCACCGTGTTGGCGGCCTGGGCTCCTGTCACGAAGCCAACCGAGGCCGGTTGGGGGATATGGAGCAACTCTTTCAGCCAGGCACCGGCCGCGTCCTCGAAGGCCAGGGCGGCGGGCGAGGTGGCCTCGTTGAAAGCGACCTGGTCCCATCCTGTCGTGAGAAGGTCCGCGACCAGGGCGGCGTCCAAGGAACCACCCACCACAAATCCGAAGTAGCGAGGACCCGCAGAAGACATGAGCCCGGGCTCCGCCGCCGCGACCAGCTGATCGATAACCGCATCCACTGGCAACCCCTGCTCGGGTACCTCCGCCTCGATGGTCGGCAGCACTTGTTTTCGACTCTTCACCGGTGTCACCCGCAGTCCAGGAAGCGACTCCCGGTAGTCGGCGATCAGGTCGGCGGTCTTGTGCAAGCTTTGCCTAAGCGTCTCCATCTCTTGAAGGTACCGCCCTACCAGGACCCTGATCACCGACTGTCAGCTACGGCCCTCCGCCCAACCCCTCTGGAGAGAGGCTCGCAGGACATCCAGACCACGGTGTACTGCGATCTTGAATGGAACCGGCGCCACTCGTCCGCGCCCCCGTGCCTGTCTGGCGCAAGTTCGCCAAAGTCGGACCTGGGAATTGGGTCTCTATCGCATACATTGACCAAATGACTATCCGCCAACCTGACGACCCCCAGGTGATCCGCCGTATCGAGGTCTCTCTTCCACCCCGCCTACTCAACGAGCTTGACGCTGCCACCAGGGGGCGAAAGGTTCACATCAGCCGATCTCGGGTCATTGCGGTCGCCATCCGACGCTTTCTTGACCAGGGCGGAGCGGACGAACTACCTGTTTATCCCGACTGGCCCTGAACCCGCCCCCTGGGCATGTCGCCTTCGCTTCTCGTGAAAAGGATCATGCCAGTAGTTCACGGCTCCGAGGCAGCGATCTCCTTAGTGCCAGCCGTTCTTGGTCATCGGTCGACCGTACGACCACTGCCACGGAGGACTTCTTCGATTCCGCCAATCCTGACATTGGTCATTGCTGAGACGCGGCCTTAGTAAGCGGACCGAAGGCCGGGAAACATCGGAAAATGCCGCACGTTCGTTGTCAGAAGCTCGGCATCAAGGAGAATAGCCGTGGCGGCGATGAGATAATCCGCATCATCGATCGCTCCATGTGACTTTCGATGAGCTCGTGCCAACCCGCTGGCGGCACGAGCCACTGACTCATCGACTGGGATCCATGTAATAGCCTGGAAGAATCGCTCGAGCATCTCCACCTCCGAGGTCCGAACGCCGGCGAGGAGCTCGAAGCGGACGATTTCGCTGGCCGCGACCGCTCCCTCACTCTCGATCAGATGAGAGAGAAGTTCGGTAGCAGCCCGACTTCCTCGCAAGTGGTCGATCGCGACCGTGGTATCGATTGCCTTCACTTCAGCCCGAGCTGTTCCAACCTCTTCTGTAAATCTCCACGCGTCATGTCGACATATTCGGCTCCGGTGAAGCGCCGTCCCCGCCAGGAGCCTGCGCTTTCTGCCAGGGCTCGCACCTTCTCCGCCGAAGTGCTTTCGCCGTAACTGCCGTGGATCGCGCGCCGAATCAGCTCCGATCTCGACGCGCCTGTCACCTCCATTGCCCGGTCGAGTAGGTCAATCTCCGCTTTAGTCAGATACACCTGCGTTCTCGCCATGACACCATTATACACCATAGTGTGTCCCGGCGGCGGGATCTCGAAATGCTTGTGACCTAACCGCCGAGATGCCTTCCCAGTGACTCGATCATTCGCATGTGGATGTGATATCCAAATCCGGTTACCAGGGCCTTTCCTGATCGGGGTCC
>DATFBM010000017.1:0-2615 GCA_035253825.1 Acidimicrobiia bacterium
CTCGCTGGCGCTCACTTGGTCGGGACTGCTCCCGGCGCCACGGAGCTGGATCGACCTCGCGCTTCGCGCGCCGCGTCTTGGAAACCTGCACCAAGACACGGACCGGCGGATTCCGCTGGCTGGTCGGAGATAGCACACGGCCCGGCCGGTGTCGAGGGGTCGAAAAAGGTTCATCTGGCTATATCCAAATAGCAGCGGCGCATTCGAGGAACCTTTTTTCGCCTCA
Source organism: Acidimicrobiia bacterium (assembly GCA_035253825.1). Lineage (GTDB taxonomy): Bacteria > Actinomycetota > Acidimicrobiia > Spongiisociales > ZC4RG35 > JACCTH01. Next base: position 227 of record DATFBM010000017.1, read on the forward strand.
CCCCTCAACACGCGGCCGTTCCGCGTGCTGCGCGGTCCACCGTTCGGCCCTCCAGTGGGGCCAGGCCCTTCGGGACCACCCAGCCAGCGGAAACCCCGTGCGGTAGCGAGCCTCGAAGTTTCGGCTGATGCCTTGCGCCTCGTCGAGCGGTCAACTAGAGCTTGAAGGCGGGCCAGGCTGAGCCGACCACCTCCACTGACCCGCCGAATCAGCACCCGCCGGCCAGCCACTACCCCCTGGTCGTCCATGTCCTCAGTGCCACCGGTACGGGGAGGTGTGGGTAGGGTGGTGGTACCCAACCGGCCCGGGAACGATGTGACCTTCGCCCCTGTTGCTACCCCTCGCCTCGCCGTATGTTGGCGGTGAGGAGGCGTGCGAGATGAACAAATTAGCGACTGCCGATTCGTGTGGTGACGTCATGGTAGGTGCGTGGCGAAGTCGGACGGCAAGGAAGGCCTTGCTCGTCGCTGGGATCGCCGCGGTTGGCGTGTATGCCGTCGGGGACCTGCTCTCAGGGCTTCTCTACGAGGGCTACAGCTTCAAGGATCAGGTCATCAGCGAGCTGACGGCCCTTGGCTCCCCGGTCCGGCCCCTGATGCTGGCAGCTATGACCGCCCACGGCCTGCTGGTGGCCGCGTTCGGGGTGGGGATCTGGAGGTTGGCCGGTCGCAGCAGGAGCCTGCGTTGGGTTGGACCGTTGCTGATCGCGTCGTCGATCGTGGGGTTCTTCACCCATGTGGTGTTCCCGATGAGCTCCCGGTGGATGGAGCCGAGCTTCACCGACACCATGCACATCATCACGACGGGCGTGTGGAGTCTCTTCGTCCTGGTGGCGATGGTGCTGTCCGCGGTTGCCTACCGGGGATGGTTCAGGATCTATTCGATCGTGACCCTCTTGGTCCTGGTTGGCTTCGGAACGGCGTCATCGATCGCCATGGGTGGGGTCGAGGAGAACCTCACGCCGTGGGCGGGTGGTTTCGAGCGCATCAACGCCTACGCCTTTTTCGCGTGGCTGGTTGTGTTGGCCGTGACCGTGATCCGCCGCTGTCTCGGCCAGGTCACCCCTGAGAAGGGCGTGACGGAGGTGGCCCAGGCGAAAGCGCCATCGATGGCGGCGAGCGGTTGACGAGGAAACCTCGACGCGTCCAGAGGTAGGGGATCGGGGGTGGCTTCACACCTGGTCCCCTATCTCCAGTGACGTAGCCCATCCGGGGTGGCCGCGAGGAAACAAAGCCGATAGCATAGCCAGTCGCCCTTCAATTTGATCCCCCCCGCCCAGGCCTGCGCCTTGGCGTCCCGATGGCAGCCACGAGGTTGTTCGCGGCGGTGGCCCCCAATGCCCGATGAGGGGTATCGACGAAGACAAACTCGTATACCCCATCGGCGGCTAGCTCCTCGGAGACGAAAGCCTCTCCGATGCGGATCCCCTCCTGGGTGATCAGCGTCTGGTGCACCTCGAACGCGCTTGTTTCACGTGGGGCCGGGACGACCTCTAGGCCCCAGGTGTCGCTGGCCACGATGACCGGCCTGAACTGAGCGAGGTAGCGGCTTTCCGCCAGCCAGATCCCCGGCTCGGTCTCCAGGTATTCGGGCCAGCGGGAGGGGTCTTCCCAGAGCTTGCTCCAGCCGGTGCGGAAGAGCACGAGGTCTCCGCGCTCGATCCGACGGATGCCGCCGAAGTCCATAGCCCCTTCGATGTCCTCGATGGTGATGCGATAGGTGGGGGCGAGGGTCTCGCCGTCGGCAGAGAGCGCGTCCGTCTGGCCAGTCGCCTGTTTCTGACCAAGCACGTCGAGCAGCACCCCCCGCGTGACGACCGGTCCCAGATGCTCCAGGCCGAGTCGTGCGGTTCCGCCAAGGATGCTGTTGGGTCCGTAGCTGCCGGTATCAGAGTCCTGCCGAGCGCGCTCCCACCGGGCGATCGGATCCTGAATCTCGAAGAACTTTACGATTTCGCTTTCCGGAAAGTCTCCGTAGTACACGTCGTCTATACCGATGTGATTCAACTGGTCAACCTGGGTACCGATCTGGAAGGTCATCGCGGGGAACCGCTCCTCCAGGACGGTGAGCAGGTTCGTCCCGAGTGGCCCGTACATGGTGATGACGTAGTCGAACTTGCGCAGGGGAATGGTGGCAAAGGCCGGCACTCCAGGGAACATGGGCTCGCCCATGTTGTAGACGCGGAATCTCGGTCCCCGCAGGCTATTCCGGATGGCGCGGGTTGTCTTCTTCGATGTGACGAGGGCTGCCGTGCCACGCTCGTCCCCGACGACGCCGAGCTCGCGCCAACGCTGGCGCGCCTCCTCAAGTGTCACCGGATGATCGTCGAACGCTCCAGAATCGCGCGACGGCCGGTGCTCCGGCTCGGCGACGGCGACATCGGATAGGA
>DATFBM010000018.1:0-5002 GCA_035253825.1 Acidimicrobiia bacterium
CTGCAACTCTCCGATCCACATCGTCATGGTCGGCACGCCGCCGGCCAGGCCGACGAAGTTGCTCCGCTGGTGGACCTGGGCACCGACGAACGAGCCCTCCGTCACCATGCCGTTCAGCACAATGAACCCAGCCGGGCTCACGTGGGCCTTCATCTCGGCTGTGAACGAGATGGATCCGACGGTGACCTCCTCGGTCATCGTCAGTTGGGCGCCTTTGCCCGTCGCCCTAAAGCTCGTCACCTGCATCTCGAGGGTGCCGCCGGTCCCGGCGGTACCCGTGCAGTGACCGACGGTCTCGTCGCATGTCTTCTCGTACGGAATCACGATTGGGGCGCTAGATGCCCACGCCTGCGTGGCCCCGAGGACGATTACCCCGACGACCGCCGCCAGGACGCCTAGGCGCAATCCGAAATGTCTCTTGGGGTTGGTCATTGCTCCCTCCACTCCTTTCGTCCCGGTTCTCTCCGTCCCCCAGATGGCTCAGTTCCTGTCCTGTCTACCTTTCTCCGGGGGCGCGGCTGCTCGACGGTTGCTGTGCGGCTGTCACCGGGCTGGCGGCTCTGGGAAGGCTTAACAAAGGTCGGGCTCGATTCGGTCCACAAACGTGTGCAGGGGGTGTTCTGGACCGCGCTGTCGGCGTAGGCTCCGTAGATGGAGTTCAAGCTCCTGGGGCCCTTCGAGGTTGTCGTCGACGGCCGACCCGTGGGCTTAGGCGGGCGCCAACGGCGGACACTTCTTGCTGTCCTTGTGGTCCACAACCGGGAGCCGGTAACCACGGATCGACTCATCGACGAGTTGTGGGGCGACGCTGCCCCGTTGGGCGCCCGCAAATCTGTCCAGGCGCACGTGGCCCACCTCCGCCGCACGCTCAACAACGGCGCCGAAGTCCTCACGGGCGCCAGCGACGGCTATCGGCTTGACATCGATCCCGACTCGATCGACAGCCACCGATTCGCGGCGCTCTACCGCGAGGGACGCGCCCTGTCTGCGACCTCGCCCGAGCAGGCGGCGGCCATCCTCACCGAGGCGTTGTCGATGTTTCGTGGCAATCCTCTCGTCGGGCTCGCCGACGATGCCTTCTCGCTCCGTGTTGAGGCTTCGCGACTGGAGGAGATGCGCCTCGATGCGATGGAAGGACGGCTCGATGCCCTGCTGGGAACAGGGGACACCGGCACCGTCGTTGTCGAGGCGGAGAGGTTGGTGGCCGAGCACCCCCTCCGCGAGCGTCTCTGGGCGATCCTCATGACCGCTCTCTACGGCTCGGGTCGCCAGGCGGAGGCGCTTCGGGCTTACTCCCGAGTGCGGCAGCTACTCGCCGGCGAGCTCGGGATCGAGCCGTCGGCAGCTCTCCAGCAACTGGAGCAGCGAATCTTGGACGGCGCCGCCGACGTCAACCCGAGCCGGATCGAGTCCGGGGCCGTATCACTGACCACACAGCGTGTGTTGAGGAACCCCTATAAGGGTCTGCGTCCCTTTGACGAAGCCGACTCCTCCGACTTCTTCGGCCGGGAGGCTCTGATACGTCGACTCCTTGACCGGATCGAGACCCGTCCCGGCTCCAGACTCACGGTGCTGATAGGGCCGAGTGGCTCCGGAAAATCGAGCGTGGTCAGGGCGGGCCTGGTCCCCGCCCTCCGTGAGCGAGAGACCCCTGTGGGGGTGATGTTCCCGGGTAGCGATTCTATGGAGGCTCTGGGCAAAGCGATCGGCGACGCCAGCGGCGAGGCCCCGGCTGACATGAGGGCGATCCTCGAGGGCCGGTTGCGCCTTGATCGGCCAGTGGTAATCGTGGTCGATCAGTGCGAGGAGCTCTTCACCTTGAGCCCTGATCAGCGCACCGTCGAGGGCTTTCTCGATCTGGTGGCCGCAGACGACTATCCGATCCGCTGGGTGATGACGATCAGGGCCGACTTTCTCGATCGTCTTCTCAAACATCGTCGTCTCAGCCCACTCCTCGAGGGGGCGCTAGTACTGATACCGACTCTCGATGATGACGAGATCCGAGCCGTGATCACCGGCCCGGCTGCCCGAGTGGGTCTGTACGTCGAACCTGAGCTGGTGTCTTCGGTAATCGCCGATGTCAAGGGTCGACCCACCGCGCTTCCCCTACTCCAGTTCGCTCTCACCGACTCCTTCGTCAGGCGCCGCAGCGACAGCCTCACCCTCTCCGACTACGAGCGGGCCGGCGGCATCTCGGGCTCCCTCGCACGGCGCGCCGAGGAGGTGTTCGCTCCTATGGAGGAACGTCTCGGTGACCAGGTGCAGCGCCTGCTGCTCCAGCTGGTGGCCGTAACCGACGAGGGGGAGCTGGCCCGACGTCGTGTCCCGCGGAGCCACCTGGTTGGCGAAGAGGCAACGGTGACGATGGTCCTGGAGCGTTTCGGAGCGCAGCGACTGCTTACCTTCGACCAGGACCCAGCCACGGGAGCAGCGACTGTGGAGGTCGCTCACGAAGCCTTGATATCGGAGTGGCCCCGCTTTTCCCGATGGGTGGCAGACGCGAGCGACGACCTTCGGATGGCGAGACGTTTGGGGGGAGCCGTCTCCGAATGGGAGAGCTCGGGCCGCGATCCCAGCTTCCTGCTTAGCGGAGCGCGGCTCAACGAGATGGAAGGTTGGGTGGAGTCCTCCCACATCGACATACCAGCTTCCGGCTTCGAGCTGGTCACCGCTAGCCGTACCGTCGCGAAATCGGCAGCACAGACAGCGGCGCGGAGGCGACGGGTCGTTCTCACCACGGTTTCGGTTGCCGCGGTGATGGCGATCGCAATGGCCGTGTTCGCGTTCGATCAAGCCAGCGAGGCGAGAGAGCAGGCACGGCTCGCAACCGTAAGGGGGTTGGTCGCGGCCTCCGCCGCCAGCCTCGTAGCCGATCCCGAGTTGGCCTCGCTTCTCGCCCTTCAGGCCGTCGAGGAGAGTGGAGACACTGTTCTTCCAGAGGCGGAAGAGGCGCTCCATCGGGCTGTCCTCGCCGACCGCCTTCTCGCCCGGGCGCCCAATGGCGGCAATGGGATCGCCCACTTCTCACCAACAGGCGACTCTTTCGTCGCCATGGGAGGCGACGTCACCACGATTCAGATCTGGTCGGTCGACCCGGTGATGGAGAAGATGACGCTGGTCGGTCACCGCGACTTCGTCATCGACGTCGTCTACAGCTCTGATGGTGCCCAACTCGCCAGCACCAGTTCAGATGGAACGGTGCGGGTCTGGAACGCGGAGACGGGTGAGATCGAGATCGTGTTCGAGGTGGAGGGGCCGATTCCACTCATCCCGGTATTCAGCAACGATGGAACCCGTCTGGCCGCCTCGAGCACCAGTGGCGTGGTCTGGGTATGGGATTTGGCGTCACAGCAGCTGACCTGGGAGCTGGAACCCCCAGAGGGGACGTTCGAGACGGTGAATCTCGAGTTCAGTCCGGACGGGTCAGTGCTCGCGGTGGCGCCATTCGGCCCAGAAGATTCTCGCCAGTCCATCGGCGCTCAAGTCTGGGACATGACCAGCGGCGAGCTGATCACAGTCGTCGCCGGTCATCAACGAAACGTCTTCGATCTCGGTTTCACCCCGGATGGGACTCGTCTGCTGACCGCTGGCTTCGATGCCACCGTCAAGGAGTGGGACACCGCCACCTGGACCGAGACGAGGACCTTCTACGGAGCGGGGGCTTCTGTGATCGACCTCGATATATCAGGTGACGGCACCCGGGTGGCGGTGACCGGACTCCAGGGGATGGCGCAAGTCTTCGACCTGGAGACATTTGAAGTCACGCATGTCCTGCTCGGACACAGCGGGATGGTGGACGGGGTGGATTTCAGCCCGGACGGAAATACCCTGCTCACGGCGAGCACGACTGACCGGACCAACCGCCTCTGGGACCTGCGGGAGGAAGCCTCCTACGAGCTGCTGGCTCTTCCCGGCGCATCCAGGCCCCACCCCGCGGGAGTTGCATTCAGCCCGGATGGGTCGCGGTTGGCGGCGAGCCGTGACGTCGGCCACTTCACCATCTGGCAGTTCCCGGAAGGCCATGAGGTGCGCACCTTTCCCGGCCCCGGCGAAGTATCCGACGTCATCGCCTTCGATCCGCTGGGAGAATTTCTTGTCACCGCAGGGCCCGAAGCGATCGCCCTCTTCGACTCCGATGGCGAGCTAGTGAGGAATCTCTCCAAGGTGTCGTCCTCCCGCCCCGCCTCTAGTCCCGACGAGGAGCGACTCTTCTTCGGGGTGCCATCTCCTCACGCCGCCTTCAGTCCCGACGGTGAGCGATTGATCACAACTGGTGTCGATGGCACACATCTCTGGATCCGTCCCTTCACCGATGAGCTCCTTCTCCTTTCCGAGCTCCCGGGCTCTGCGTCGTCGTTCCACCCTTCCGGTGACCTGGTCGCGCTGTCGATCGACGAAGGAACAGTCGGGTTCACCGGGTTGGTCGAAGTCCGAGACCTGGTGAGCGGTGAGGTTGTCGCCGAGGTCAGGGGTCACCAAGAGCCGGTGTGGAGACTCGGATTCAGCCCTGATGGCAGATGGCTGGTGACGGGCTCAGTCGACACGACCGCGGTCATTTGGGACGTTGCGACCTTCGAGCTCCAGCACCGCCTCGTGGGGCATCAGGGTGCAGTTTTGGAAGTGGCCTTCGACCCCACTCGGGCCGAGGTGGCCACGGCAAGCGACGACGGAACCGTCAAGATTTGGAGTCTCGAGACCGGAGAGCTGCTGCTGACCCTCCCCGGGATCTACTCCGATATGGACTACACACCGGACGGTGCCTACCTGGCGGGAGTTGGTCCCGGGAGCTCGTTGATCGTCCACATTAGAGACGTGCATCAACTGGCAGCCGAGGCACAGCGACGACTCACCAGATGGTGGACACCTGAGGAGTGCGAGCGCTTCCTCGCCTCGCGTTCATGCCCGGCTCCCCCTGAGCCTCTCGTCAGTGATTGACTACCACGCGACACCCCAGGTGCCCGAAGGCTCAGCCGGCAGTAGGCCGGAGAGAAGTGGAACGGGC
>DATFBM010000019.1:0-32919 GCA_035253825.1 Acidimicrobiia bacterium
GTAGTGATTGGCGACATCACCGGCTGCGAATACGCCTTCGAGCGAGGTCCGGCAGAATTCGTCGACCCGGATGCCGTTGCCGACGGTAATTTCTGACACCCGGGCGATCTCGACATTGGGCTGCATGCCGATGCCGACCACTACCGCGTCTCCCTCGAAACCCTCGCCGGTAGTGGCCCGGACTACCACCCCCTGACTTGTCTCCTCGATTGAGTCCATCCCCGTTCCCGTGCGGAGATCCACGCCGTGATAGCGGTGGACCGCGGCGGTTACCGCCCCCAGTTCCTTGCCGAGGACTCTTTCCATTGGCTCCTCCAGTGCCTCGAGGACCGTGACTTGGCCCCCCGCGGCGCGGGCCGAGGCTGAGACTTCGGAACCGATGAAACCGGCTCCCACCACCACTAGGTGCCGATCGGGACCGAGGTGCGTGCGCAGCTTTTCGCAATCCTCGAGGTTGCGGAGATAGAGGATTCGTTCCCCTTCGAGATCGGGAAGCCGGCGCGCTCTTCCGCCGGTGGCGATCAAGACGGCATCGCCTTGGATACGGGACCCGTCTTCCAGGATCACATCCCGGGATCCGCGGTCGATCTCCATGGCTTCGACACCCAAGCGCAACTCGACCTTGTTCTCGTCGTACCAGGCGGGGTCGACCGACCAGACGTCGGAGAGAGGCGCCGCGCCTTGGAGGTACTCCTTGGAGAGGGGTGGCCGTTGATATGGCGGGTGCGGCTCCTCGCCCACGATCACGACTTCGCCCGCGAAGCCCTCCCGGCGCAAAGCCCGGGCGGCCGAGGCAGAGGTCTGACCAGCGCCGATGAGAACGAACCTGTTCATGATCTCTTCCTGTTCACGGGCTCACGCCTCTCCGATTTGGGCGCCGCGTCCCACCGGCCACCGCTCTTCTGACACCGGGGCCTCGGTTCGGACCCGGGGCTCGGGGTCAACGTACACCTCTCCACCTTCCACCTTCACCGGAAATGTGGGTTGACATTCCCCCCACTCGTCGACCCAGCCGGTGGGCAGGTCAAATGCCCACTGATGGCCGGGACATATGACCTTTCCTTGGAAGACCAGGCCCTTGGAGAGATTCCTTTGCTTGTGGATGCAGATGTCCCGGAGGGCATAGACATAGCCCTCATCAAGGAACAGGGCGATGCCGGTTCCACCTACCTCGACGAGGAGCTTCTTGCGGCGTTGCAGCTCCTTGAGGTCTGCCACCTTCACCCATTCGGCCACGCCGGCTCCCGCTTCAGCGGAGCGTCAGATCTGTCCTGGGCCCTCGAGTTTCAGACCGACCCGATGCCAGCCAGGTCCTGTTCGTCCACGCTCGGCATGTCGCCTTTCACGTAGTAGTCGAACAGCGCCTTGGTGTAGGAGAACCGCATGTCGGCCGCGTCGCGAACCGCTTCCAAGCATTCCTCCTGTAGCTCGGGCGTATCGGCGTAGTTGAGGACGATCTGATAGCCGCGCTCGCCGTGCACTTCGTCCGAAGAGATGTGGAGCTCGAAGAACTCCGCCTCGTCCTCGGTGAAACCGTACTTCTCCAAAAGAGGTGGGTATTGACGGCGGTAGATATCGGGAACCTGGGATTCGAGGCCAACGATCAGGGCGGCGGTGGCGACCACCCAGTTGCGTCGCATCGAGGTGGCATAGCACCACGACTGCAGACCGCGGGTCACCGGATTCATGTTGTGGGGGTCCTCCACCCGCTCCCGGGTGGTGCCGCAGGCCTCAGCGAATCGGATCAATAGATCGGTGTGGCGAATGTCGGCCAATTCTTCCTCGTACATGTTCTGCAAGAGAAAGTCCTTGGCGTCGGTGGCTGAGTCGGGGGCGTTGCCGTAGATGTACCCGAGGTAGTCGGCGAACGGTCCCACATAATGGAAATGATTCTCCGCCCATCGGGCGAAATGGTGCCGCTTGAGATCGCCTCCCGACCAAGCCAGGCTGAAGGAGGCATCCTTTGCTTCCCGACCTTTCATGGCGTCCTTGAGGGCTACGCGGAACTCGTCTTTGCTCAGTAGTTCTCCCACAAAACCTCTCCTTCTAGTCGGGTCTTTTGTATACCGTATACAGTTTGGGAAGTCAAACAGGATCGGGCCGCGGTCGGCGATACCCGTATGTCAACGAGTTGGGTCCTACCATCGAAAACGGGGTCTGTTCATGGAAGCACTAGGCAAACGACATCGCTCGCTTCGGTCTTCGGTGGCCGATGAGATTCGGAGTTGGATCCTGGCCGGGACCATCGAACCGGGGGACCGCCTGGTCGAAGACGAGCTGGCATCCAAGCTGGGCGTTTCGCGGATGCCGGTCCGGGAGGCCCTGAGCCTCCTCGAAGCAGAAGGCTTTGTCGATCTGGTGCCCAGGCGAGGGGCGTCTGTGGCCCTGGTGTCCCCTGAGGAGGCAGTCGAGCTCTTCGAGGTCCGCAGCATCCTCGAGGGATTGGCCGCCCGGTTGGCGGCGCGACGGCGCCACCCCGAATCGCTGGGCTCGCTGAAAGAGGTGCTGGCCAGCGGGCGACGTGCGGTCAAGGCCGGAGATCGCGACGCAATGCCCGAACTCCATCAGGCATTCCACGTCACCCTCGCCGAGGCCTCGGGCAATCAGTATCTCTACGAGTTGGTCGCCAACCTCCCGGCCAAGATCGAGTGGATCTTCAACACCCAGGTTCGTGCCCGGGCGCCCGTTTCCTGGCCCGAGCACATCCGGATCCTGGAAGTGATCCGGGAGGGGGATGAGGACCAGGCCGAGGCCATCACCCGCGCCCACGTCGAGGATTCCGCCCGGGCGTTTCTCGACATGATCGAACAAAGGTCGTCGGCCCGGCGCGAACCCACGCGTCTTTGAGTTAGGCGCTAAAAACCGCATACCCGGGGCGGCAGCCCTCTTGGGTCGATTTGTATACTTTATGCAAATCGAGTGCCTGGAGGCGGAGAACTAGATGCGGACCGTACAACAACTGACCTTGGCCGAAGCCAACCTGATGCTGGACGCCGCTCAAAAAGCCGCCGAGGAGCAAGGTGTTCCAGAGGTGCTGTGTGTCTCTGATGCAGGTGGGTACCCCATCGCGGTCCGGCGACTCGACGGTGGCAAGGTGACGAGCGTGGAAATCGCCATCAACAAGGCCTTCACGGCTGCCGGCCACCGTAAACCCACCCATTTCTACAAGAACGCGGTTCCGGGAGAGGAAGCCTTCGGGATCATGACCCAACACCAGGGAAAGTTCACGATTTTCGTAGGTGGTTGGCCGATCGAGGTGGACGGCGAGGTCGTCGGAGCGATATCGGCCAGCGGCGGTAACGGGGAGCAGGACATTGCCTGTTGCAAGGCCGGGATCGATGCTCTCATGGCCCATCTCGGCAAATCCGCCGATTATTCGAAGTGGGAGAAGTGACCACCACCATCGCCGCTCCGGTCTCGGTTCGCAACCGTATTGGCGGTGATCTCGTTGCCTCCTCCGGGGGCACAACATTCGAGGTTCGCAACCCAGCGGCCGCAAAGATTGTCACCACGATCGCCCCCGACTCCGAGCCGGCCGATGTCGAGGCGGCAGTCACAGCCGCTCAGGAAGCCCTGGCGGGGTGGGCCGCTACCGCCGCCCCGGTGCGGGCTTCCTTCCTGAACAAGGCGGCGACCATTCTCGACCAACAGGCTGATGAATTCGCCCGCGAGATGGTGGTCGAGATGGGAAAGCCCCTCGCCGACGCCCGCAACGAGGTCAAGCGCTCGGCGGAGAACTTCCGGCTTTACGCCGGGGAGGCGTTGCGGCTGCAGGGGACCACTTTCTCCACCGACGACCCCACGGTTTCGGTGCTGACCATGCTCGACCCGATCGGCGTCGTCGGAGCCATCACTCCCTGGAACTTTCCGCTGAGCCTGGCCTCGCGCAAGCTCGGTCCGGCACTGGCGGCCGGTAACACAGTGGTCTTCAAGCCCTCGTCGATGACGCCCCTCATGGGCGAGCGTCTGGCCGGATCACTTGACGCTGCTGGCCTCCCGCAGGGAGTGGTGAATGTCGTCCATGGGTTCGGCGCCGGCGGGTTGGTCGTGGGCGACGAGAGGGTGAGAGCGATCACCTTCACAGGCTCGACGGCGGTCGGAAAAAAAATCCACGCCGCCCTCGGTCTGGGTCGGCGGGCTCAGCTCGAGCTGGGGGGAAACAATCCGGTAGTCGTACTTGATGATGCTGATCCGGAACGGGCTGCCTCGGTGATCGTTCGATCTTCGTTCGCCCTCAGTGGTCAGGCTTGCACCGGGGCCGGAAGGGTGATTGTGGAGGACGGAATCCACGACCAGGTCTTGGACCTGGTGGCCGAGGCCGCATCCAAGCTTCGGGTCGGGCCGGGGCTGAGCGACGGGGTCGATATGGGCCCATTGATCGATCAGCGGGCCGTCGACAACATGGCCGCGGTGGTTGAGAGCGCGGTCACGGGCGGAGCTCGCCTCGTCCTTGGCGGTCGTCGGCTGGTTGGAGACCCTTTCGACGATGGCTGGTTTTTCCCGCCGACGATCCTGGCGGACGTGACGCCGGACATGGACGTTTCGTGCACTGAGGTCTTTGGTCCGGTGATCGGATTCGAGCGGGTCGGCGACATCGACGAAGCCATCGCCCGGGCCAACGACACCGAGTATGGGTTGACCGCGGCCATCTGCACCACCAGCCTGGCGAGTGCCCAGCGTTTTGCCCGCGAGGCTCAAGCCGGAGTGGTGCGCATCAACCGCCCCACCATCGGCACATCCCTATCGGCCCCATTCGGAGGGATCAAGATGTCGGGTACCGGTACCCACAAGGAACAGCTGGGACCAACAGTGATGGATTTCTACACGCAACAGCGCACCGTGTTCATGGGTTCGTAGACAAGGAGGCTCCGAATTGGTTGACATCGACCTTTGGGCACAACAGCTCACGCACTATTTGCAGGAGCACATGGACACCGAGCGAGAAGCGCTTCGTTCCTACGCGCACTTGGCGGAGGAAACCAAGAGCGACCGGGTGCGCTTCCTGATCCAGATGGTGATCGACGACGAGGTTCGCCATCACCGGCTTTTCCAGGACATGATTCACTGGATGCGATCCGAGCACTCGGGGCGAGAGGACATCGAGAGCCGAATTGGAACCAAGGCAGCGGTGGGCGTCGGGGATGAGCGCGAGCATCTGGTCGAGTTGACCGATCAATTGCTCGAGATGGAACAAGACGATGAGCGAGAGCTCAAGGAACTGGAGAAAATCGTCACCGAGGTGGTCGACACCGCCTGGTGGTCCTCGCTCGTCGAGGCAATGCGTCTCGACACACGCAAGCACATCATGCTGATGGAGGCCATCAAGAAGCTCGCTTCCGAGTAGCGGGAGCTAAACGCTAACTGCGGCCCCGCCCGTGCGAGGGTCGACCGCCCCCACGATGACCTCTCCGGCTCGGGGGCGAGCGATGACCTGTTGGGCGCAGCGCAAATCAAACGGCGGCACCAACTCCGCACGAGCGCGGGCCCGAAGCTCTTCGATACCCTGAGGGTCAAACCCCTCCTCGATCGCTACGCCGCCATCTGCCAGCAGTTCCCATCGGGGCGATACCACCAAGGCACCTGGGTCCAGTTCTCCGGAAAGTATCTGAGTGAGCGTCTGGGCGTTCCACGGCATCTGATTTTCTCCACCGGGCGTTCCACCGAGGAACTGGGGCTCGGTATCCCCAATTGCCCAGGCATGAAGGGTGGTAGCCGGACGTTTTCCCGGAGCGGGGAAGTTGGGATGACCGGCCTCGGCGGTAAACCCACGTCCCGGTCGGTTGTTGAGGATCAGGTCGAACTCATCCACCACCAACCCGCTGCCGAAGCGCGGAAAAGAATTCGAGTGGATCACAACGACCACGTTGCCGGCGCCGTCGGCGGCACTGACCATTGAGGTTCCGGAGGGATCGGAGAGAAAGGAGCCTCGGCTGGCAGTGACCTTTTGGATCCGATCCCAGATGGCGCCGGGACCGTCTCCGGGTGAGCTCTCGGCGAGCGCTTCGATGAGCGAGGGACCGTGGGTCGGTGCCGGGGTCACCCACAGACGCCTCTCCCCGGCATAGCCGGTCTCCGGTGGTTCCCAGTTCGCTCTCACCGATCGAAAATCGCCTGGCTCGAGAACGCCACCGCGCCGGATCACCGAACCGGCGACGATCTCACCCACGCCACCCCAGAAAAGCTCTCTCCCGCGCCGGACCCATTCTTCGAGGAGGCTCGCCATCCCCGGCAGGCGAACCAGATCACCGGGGGAGAAGGGTTTGCCTTTGGGGTAATAGACCGTGCCTTCGGGGTTGTGGCGCTCCACCAAGTCGGCTGACTCCTGGGCCAGGGCGGTGCATATTTGGGCCCAAGGAAATCCTCCCCGAGCTAGTCGGATCGCCGGGGCGGCCTGCCGGCTACGGCCGAGCACGCCGTCGGATGCAAGAAGGTCGTATCCGGCTGGAGCTCCCGGGACGCCCACCGAGGTAGGACCGGTAGGCCGCAGTTCACCCCTTTCGGCGGTCTTGGCCAACCGGCGGGGGGCACCGCCGATAGCCAGAAGGGCGTCTGGTTCTGACCCTCCCGGCCGAAGCCGCAGCGCGACCAGGTCGCCGGCCAATCCACACTTGGGGGGGAGCAAGACCGTTTCCGCTAGAGCAGCGGTGACGACGGCGTCAAAGGCATTGCCGCCCTGGCGAATCGCCTCGGCTCCGAGGGCCGCAGCCATGGGAGCTGCAGCGAGAACGACGCCTTCGATGCCCCGCCCAGTCGATTGCTCGGCCAGGATCCCCACAGTTCCTGAGATCAAGCCACCCATGCCTACGCCTCCAGAAAAGATCCGAAAGACTTTTGGCGGGCCTCTCGGTAGAGGGCGTCAGCGACGGCGACGTCCTCGAGCCCGACGCCGAGTGACTTGAACAAGGTAACTCCTTGGGGCCGCTGGGCTGGAGCGGAAATCACCCCTGCTAGCTCGATCACTTTCTCCCAAACACCTTCGTCGGCTAGCAACAGATCTCCGGCCTCGGTGCGGGCCTGCTTGATCGACTCGACAACGATTGTCCCTGCTCGGGTGATGGTCTCGCTATCGAGTTCGCGGCTCTGAGGGGTCGTGGCTCCGACGGCGGTGATATGACAGTCGCGGGGGAGCCAGCTCCCATCGAATACCGCCTCTGTCGACCGGGTGGCAGTGACGATCAGGTCGGCGTCGTCGAGTCCAAGCCGCTCGATGCCCAGCTGAACAGTTGAGACGCCGGTCGTTTGCTCAATTCGCCCAACCACCTCGTCAGCGGGCCGCCGATTGACCACGCGGATTTCTGCTAGGTCGAATTGACGGGCGAATGCTCGGGCGTGAGAGATCGCCTGACGACCAGCCCCGAAAAGCACGAGCACCTTGGGATCGGGGGGCGCCAGGTAGCGAGCGGCGACCACCGACGTGGCGGCGGTGCGGATCTCGGTCAGGGCCGGACCCCTGATGATCGCCAGAGGTTCGCCGGAGGAGAGTTCGAAGAGGAGAACCACGAATCCAAACCGGCCATCCGTAGTGGTGGGATATACCTTGGCTCCTGCCCGGTCATCGTCGGGAATCACTCCGCCGATCGTGCTCAACTTGCCGGCGGGGGTAACTGTCCGCACCCGTTCCTGGATCGCGGCAGAACCGTTGGCGAGGGAGCGGAACGCCTTTTCGATGGAATCGGCGGCTAATTCGGGCGTGAGGAGTTGGGAGACGTCGGAGTCGGTCAGGTAGAGCATCAGGTGACGGGAAACGATTCGCGCAGGGGGACAAGCAGAACGGCCGGTATTAGCACGCATGCGGTGAGCACAGTCCGCAGGCCCTGGCTCTCCGCCAGTATTCCGATCAAGAACGCAGCCACCGATCCGACCGCAATCTGCGCCGAACGATAAGTGCCCAGCATCGAACCCTGGTTCCCGAATCGCTCGAAGGCGACGAGGTTGGCAATCGGAAAAAGGGCGCTCACGGTGGCAGCGAAGACAACTGCCGCCACAGTGGAAAGGGCTGAGGCCGGGGCTAGCGACCAGCCCATCCCCGACACGAGCAGTATCAGCACCACCGCCCGCAAGGTCGCCCGGCTTCCTACTCGATCGGCAAAAGAGCCCACCACGATCTTTCCGGGGGCAGAGAGGACACGACTTATAGCCAGCATCGTCGCTGCCTGGGCAGGCGCAAAGCCCCAGGAGGTGACAGCAAAGAGCGTCAGAAAGCCAACCGTTCCATATTGAGAAATCGTGCCAACGGTTCCCACCATGACCGGCAGTCGCAGGGCTCCGAGCCCGCCTCGTCCACCGGTGACTTCGGCCGAGTTCGGGAGCCTGATGACCAGCAGTACGACCACGCCAAAGGCAGACGCCCAGGTGGCAACGACGAAAGCATCTCGCCAGTCCGCCGATTCGACTCTCGAGGCCAGGAAAGCAGCTGCAGCCAGTCCGGCCGAGAAGGCGACGCCGAAAAGACCCATGGCCAAGCCGCGGCGATTACCTCCGGCCAAGCCGGTGGCTTTCAGTCCGGGGGCGAAGAACAGTCCCACCCCAAGGCCGATGATGGCTTGCGACAAGAGGAGCAGGCGGAAGCTTCCCGATGTCGAAGCGAGGGCGCAGCCGCTTCCGGCGATGGCGAGGCTCGTGACCGCTACAACCCGCAGCGGAAACCTTCTGAGCGACCAGCCTCCAACCAGGTTCCCAACCGCGATGCTGGCGGTCAGGACCCCTAAGGCCAGTCCCGCCGAGGAGACCGAAAGGCCCATCGCTTCGGCTATTGACGGAAACAGGGGAGCGAGCAACGATTCGGCCACGCTGATGGCCAGATAGGTCGCCACCACCGCGGCCAATGCCAACCAAGAGGTTCTCTCCGGTCCCCGGGAGGTCACTCGCTCGGGACTACCCGCCGTCATTGTCCGCCATCGCCGCCAGGTAGGCGGTCTCAGCCCGGGTGATGTGATCGAGCGCAAGATGAGCGGCGAGCGTGGCGTCGCGCGCCCGGATCGCTTCGAAAAGTTGGCTGTGCTCCTTCCAAGAGTCAACGGCTCGCTTTCGAAGCGCCCGGGCGTAGACCCATTGAATGGTGTCCCGCACGGTCTCGTTCAGGGCCACCAGGCGAGAGTTGCCGGCCGCCTGGGCGATGGCGTTATGAAAAGCGGTGTTGAGCCGGGGCAGAGCGTCGAGCTGCTGGTCGGCGACGGCCCTTTGTCCTTTGGTCAGCAACTCGGCGAGCACCTCGACCTGATCGGCAGTGATTCGTTCGGAGGCCAAGCGGGCCATTACTGCTTCCAGGGCCGAACGAACCTCGAAAAGTTCGCGAACCGACTGCACGCCGAGGGTGGCGACCGAGGCTCCGTGCCGGGGGACGACTTCAACAAAGCCCGCCACGCTGAGCTGACGCAGAGCCTCGCGCACGGGGTTGCGTGAGACCCCGAACTCGGTGGCCAGCACCTCTTCCATCAGCCGGTCGCCGGGCTTGTAACGACCCGCCAGGATGGCTGCGCGGATTTCGCCTGCGATCTGCTCGCTGAGTGGCAGATGGGCCCGGCCCAAGGGAACCACCCCCCTCGCGGCTTCGGGGCGAGAACCCGGTATCAGGCCCGTCAACGACCTTTGAGGATCGTCGCCGGAAAGGGGGCCATTTCCGGTTGACGTGGCCATACTGTCCACAGTATACAGTAGCCCCACGGCCGCTCGGGCCGTTCAAAGAAGGAGCCTTTGAATGATGCGATCGAAACGAGAGGGCCTCGCCCTGATCGTGGGCCTACTGCTGGTGGCGTGTAGTTCGGGGACGGTGTCTACCACTGCCGGAGGAGGTCCGGCCACGACCAGCGGCGGTGGTGGCACTCAGGCCACATCGCCCCCGGCCGAATCCGCCGATATCACGATCATCCTCGCCGGCGAGCCCACCACCCTCGACCCCCAGATCAGAGACGACGGGAACGAGCGAGCCGTGAGTGACAACATCTACGAAACATTGATGGCGCGCACGCCGGAAGGCGAACTGGTGCCGGGTCTGGCGTCGGGAGAGCCGACCCAGGTAGACGACACCACGTGGCAATTCACCCTTCAGGAGGGAGTCACCTTCCACAACGGGGAGCCCTTCAATGCCGAGAGTGTCGTCGCCAGCGTCAATCGCATCATCGACCCCGACTTCGCATCGGAACAGGTCTCGTTTTTCTCGACGATCTCCGGAGCCGAAGCCGTCGATGACACCACGGTGAACATCCTCACCAACGAACCGGACCCCATTCTTCCCGCCCGCATGTATTGGATGAAGATGGTCCCGGCGACGGCGTCCGCTGATGCCGCTTTCGCCGAGAACCCGAGCGGGACCGGGCCCTATCGATTCGTCGAGTGGGTGCGGGGTGACCACGTCACGCTGGAGGCCAATCCCGATTACTGGGGAGAAAGCGGCAACGTGAGCACAGTCACTTATCGTTTTGTGCCAGAGGCGGGAACACGTCTCTCAGCCCTTATCGCCGGCGACGCCGATGTCATCACCAACCTCCAGCCAGAGGACATCGGCTCGGCCCCGCAGTCTGCATCGGTCACGGGCCTCGAGCACCCGATGCTGATCATCAACACCACCGAGGGGGCCACGGCTGACGTGCGGGTGCGGCAAGCGATGAACCTGGCCGTGGACAAGCAAGCCATGGCCGATGAGCTGTTCGCCGGGAATGCGACCGTCGACCAGTGTCAGATTCTCAGCGAGTCATTCTTCGGCTTCAACCCCGATCTGGAACCGTACGGGTACGACCCCGACGCCGCCCGCGCTTTGATCGCCGAGGCCGGGGCAGAAGGAGCGACTGTCGAGCTGATCGGGACCTCAGGGCGGTGGTTGAAAGACCGCGAAGTTGTCGAGGTGGTTGGCAACTTCCTCTCCGAGGTCGGATTGGTACCCGAGGTCCAAATCTTCGAATTCGATGAGTATCTCAACCGACTCTTCGGGGACATCCGTCCCCCCGTCATCTACGTCACCAGCTCCAACGAGCTGCTCGACGCTGATCGCCAGCTGTCCGCCTACTACCACTTGGACGGCATCGGAGCCTCGAACGATGACGCCGAGCTGGCGGGCTGGATCGATGAGGCTCGCTCGGAAACCGATGTCGCTGCCCGTGAGGGGCTCTATCACCAGGCCGTGCAGAAGGCATGTGACGAGGCTTACTTCCTCTTCATGCTCAATATCAACGACGTCTATGGGATGAGCGAACGCCTTCAGTGGCAGCCGCGAGTCGATGCCAAGATCCTGGTCAAGGAAATGACGGTGAGCGCCTAAACCACACCGCGGCCCTCCCCCGGGCTCGGCCCGGGGGACGGTGGCACAAAGGAGACCCAGTCATGGGGCGGTTCTTACTCAAACGGATCCTGCAGGGAGCCATAGTCGTCATCGGGGTCACTGTGGTGGTGTTCGTAGTCACCCGGCTCATCGGCGATCCGGTTCGGGTGATGCTTCCCCTCGAGGCCACTCCCGAACAGAGGGCCGCCTTCGCCGCTCAGTTGGGCTTTGACCGGCCCATCTACGTCCAGTTCTTCGACTTCATCGGCTCGGCGCTCCGCTTCGACTTCGGCAATTCCCTGTGGCAGGACCGCCCAGCTCTCGAAATCGTCCTCGAGGCGCTGCCTCGCACCCTGCTGCTGGTGGGAGCATCGATGGTGCTGGCGGTCATCATCGCCATCCCCCTGGGGATTCTCACCTCGCTGCGGCCGGGGGGCTTTCTCGATCGACTCCTGGTCACGCTCAGTCTCACCGGTCTTTCGATGCCCAACTTCTGGCTCGGCTTGCTCCTCATAGTCATCTTCGGAGTCCAGCTCCAGATCTTTCCCATCTTCGGGTCCGGGACTCTCGCCCACGCCGTGCTCCCGGCGGTCACCTTTGCCCTCCCTTCGGCGGCGCGGCTGGTGATGTTGACGCGGTCGGCAATGATCGACGAGCTCAACAAGAGCTACGTCCAGTTGGTCAAAGCCAAGAACGTTCCTTTTCGCCGGTTGGTGGGAGCCCATGCTTTCCGTAACGCTGCTGTCCCCGTAATGACCATGACCGGGTGGGAGGTGATCCGGGCCCTCGCCGGCTACTCGGTGGTGGTGGAGACGGTCTTCGCCTGGCCCGGCCTTGGGTTTCTCGCCATCCAGTCAATCACCCGCCAAGATCTCATCCTCTTGCAAGCCATCGTCTTCGTCGTGGCTCTGATGATCATCACGATCAACATCCTGATGGACCTGGCCTACAAGTACATCGACCCCCGGATCAAGCTCACCTAGGAGGAGTGATGGCTCAGACCGTAGCTGCGCCCGGTATGGCCACTCCCGGCATCAGCCGCCGCTTTGCCAGCGTGGTGGGTGAGCTCTGGAAGGACAAGGCCGGCTTTTTCGGATTGATCGTGATGTCTTCGCTCATCCTGGTGGCCCTCGCCGCTCCGCTCCTTGCCCCCCATGATCCCGCGGCTCAGTCACTCTCGGACCGGTTGGTACCACCCTTCTGGCTCGAAGGGGGCTCTCTCGATCATCCGCTCGGCACCGACAATCTGGGCCGCGACGTTCTTTCCCGCATCATCTTCGGCTCCCGGGTCTCACTCATCGTTGGCTTGGGAGTGGTGTTGATTGCTGGAACGGTTGGAACCGTCCTGGGATTGCTGGCGGGTTACAACGGGGGCCGGGTCGACACCGTCATCATGCGCTGGCTTGACACCCAGCTCGCCTTTCCCGGCTTGCTCCTCTATCTGGTGATCCTCTCGGTGGTTCGACCGAGCTTGCTGGTTCTCATCGTCATCCTTCCCATCAACGCCTGGATGGTCTATGCACTCCTGGTCCGCGGTGTCGTCCTCTCGGCGAAAGAGACGCCGTATGTGGAGGCGGCTGAGATTGTCGGCGCCCGGCCGCGCCGAATCATTTTTCGCCACATCCTTCCCAACCTGGCTGCTCCGCTTCTGACCCTGGCGGTGCTCGAATTTGCCAGTGCGATCCTGGCGGAAGCGGCCCTCTCCTTTCTCGGACTAGGCATCCAGCCACCGGCCATGTCCTGGGGCCTCGATGTGGCGATCGGGAGGGAGTACGTCTTCAACGCCTGGTGGCTCGTTACCTTCCCCGGGCTTGCCATAGCCCTCACCGTGCTCGGCGCCAATCTCTTCGCCAGCTGGCTGCGCATCGTCGCCGACCCTCACGAACGCGAGAAGCGATTTGCCGCCGGCCTCGGATCGACAGGAGGGCGCGGTGCCTGATACACCGAATGGCGTCCCGCTCCTCTCGGTTGACGACCTCGCGGTCTCTTTCTTCACCCGCCGGGGAGTGGTTCAGGCCGTGAGGGGAGCCAGTTTCTCTCTCGATCGCGGCCAAACCCTGGGATTGGTCGGCGAATCCGGTTCTGGCAAGAGCGTCACCTCGCGAGCCGTCACCGGGCTCATCGACCTGCCGGGCCGCATTGTCGGAGGCGACATCCGCTGGAAGGGCAAATCGCTCCTCGGCAAGGAGGGACAGGCCTACTCCGATCGGATCCGGGGGAAGGAAATCGCGATCATCTTCCAAGACCCGATGACCTCGCTCAACCCTCTCATGAAGGTGGGCGATCAGATTGGGGAAGTCCTTTCCCATCATTTGGGAATGAGCCGCTCCGCCGCCGAGAAGCGAGCGGTTGAATTGCTCGACCTGGTCGGCATCTCTTTTCCCCGCCAGCGGGTTACTCAGTACCCATACGAGTTCTCCGGGGGAATGAACCAACGAGTCGCGATTGCCATGGCCCTCGCCTCGGAACCGGAGTTGCTCATAGCCGACGAGCCCACCACGGCCCTCGACGTCACCATCCAGGCGCAGATCTTGGAGTTGGTTCAACAACTCCAAGCTGACCTCGGCCTGGCGGTTCTTCTCATCACTCACGACCTCGGAGTGGTGGCTGGCCTCTGTCAACGGCTCGCGGTGATGTACGCCGGACGAATCGTCGAGACGGGAAAGGCTGAGGAGATCTATGGCGATCCTGGCCATCCCTACGCCTGGGGGCTGATCGGGTCGACGCCACGGCTCGACGTCGTGGTGCCGAAGCTCGTGAGCATCGCCGGCGCTCCGCCCGATCTCATCAATCCACCGCCCGGCTGTGCGTACGCGCCGCGCTGCGAGCTAGCCGTCGAAATGTGTGTGCAAGTTTCACCCGAGCTGATCGAACATCTCCCGAACAGGAAGGTTGCGTGTCACCGTGCATTCGATATCAGAACCGTCGGTGCTCCCGTCGCCGGAGCGGGCTGACGCCGAACCACTGCTACGGGTAGAGGGCCTCACCGTCCACTTCCCGGTTGGCCGCTCTGGATTCTGGGGGCGCCAAAAGCAGGTTTTGCACGCGGTCGATGGGGTCAGCTTCGACATCAAACGGGGCGAGACCCTGGGCCTGGTCGGCGAGTCGGGATCCGGGAAGTCGACCACAGGGCGAGCGATTCTTCGCAAGGTCCCCATCACCGCCGGTCGGATCGTCTTTGGGGGCCAGGACATAACTCATGTCCAGGGAGAGGACCTGCGGCAATTGCGCCGCCACATGCAGCTCGTTTTCCAGGATCCGTTCGGGTCGCTCAATCCCCGGATGCGGGTGCTCGACATCGTTTCCGAACCGCTGATCGTCCACGGCTTGGAGCCGGACATCGAAGCCTGTTCCGACCGCGTGCTGGAGCTGTTGGAGATCGTCGGCCTCCCGAAGGATGCCGCGGTTCGTTATCCCCACTCCTTCAGCGGCGGACAGCGGCAGCGGATCGTGATCGCCCGGGCTCTGGCCCTGCGACCCGACCTGATCATCGCCGATGAGCCGGTCTCGGCCCTCGACGTGTCCATTCAGGCTCAAATCGTCAACTTGCTGGCCGACTTGCAGGACGAGTTCGGGCTCACCTATTTGTTCATAGCCCACGACCTCTCTGTCGTCCGCCACTTGTCAGACCGGATCGCGGTGATGTACTCGGGAAAGCTGGTGGAGCTCTCCGATCGGGACGCGATCTATGACCGTCCCACTCACCCCTATACGGAGGCTCTGCTTTCGGCGGTACCGATACCGGACCCGATACTGCAGCGCGAGCGTCGACGGGTCCCGCTAACGGGCGAGATCCCTAATCCGATTAGCCCCCCACCGGGATGCCGGTTCCATACCCGCTGCCCGATCGTCGAGGATCGCTGTCGATCGGAGGAGCCTCCCTTGGAGGACAAAGGGGCGGGCAACGTCGCCGCCTGCTGGTTCCGCTGAGTCGGCTCCCCGCTAGAGATGACGCCCTATGAGTGAGAGTGCTCGCGCCACGGCAATCCGATCGGAAAGCTCGGTGGGATTGGCGATCGGCATCGGGGTCTTTGCCGGCATGCTCTCGGGGCTCTTTGGGGTCGGTGGGGGGATCATCGTCGTCCCGGGGCTGGTGTCGTTTCTGAAAATGGATCAACGTCGTGCCCAAGGCACGTCACTCGTGGCGGTGGCGCCGATGGGCCTGGCGGGCATGATCGGTTATGCGGTGAGCCAGAGCGTCGATTGGCTGGTGGCCTTGCTCTTGCTCCTGGGATCGGTTGCCGGAACCGTCATTGGGACCAAATTGCTCCGGAGCCTCCCGATCAAGACATTGCAGGGCTCATTCGCGGCGTTGCTATTTCTTACCGCCCTTCGAATGGTCTTTGACATCGAGGAGGGAACTGGACACCTTCCGATCGACATACCGATGGCTCTCGGTCTCGTTGCTCTGGGCATCTTCACCGGAGCCCTGGCGGGCCTGATGGGAGTGGGAGGGGGAGTGATCATGGTGCCGGCGCAAAACGTCCTCTTCTCAATTCCCAGTGCGCTGGCCAAGGGAACCTCGCTGGCAGTGATCGTTCCGACCGCAATCGTCGGCAGTATCCAAAACGTTCGGCACGGCACCGCTGATCTCCGAACGGGATTAACCGTCGGCGCCGCCGGAGTGTTGACCTCGTTTTTGTTCTCGCTCCTGGCCGTTCGCCTCGACCCCACCCTCTCGGCAGTCCTCTTCGCCGTGCTGCTGATCGCCTCTGCCATTCGCATCATCTGGGCGATGCGTCATCAGCGGTCGACCACCCTCTGAACCAGACCCAAGACTTCGTCCGCGCATCCCCAGGACAACAAGAAGCCCTGCCCGCCGTGCCCATAGTTATGTATGACCGGCCGGCCGTCCGCCAGCCGGTCAGATACGAGACGAACCTCCGATCGTCCCGGCCGAATTCCCACCCTCGATTCGATGAGCTCGGCGTCCTCCAACTCCGGCATCAGAGCCTGGCAGTCCTTGAGGATCCGTTCTGTGGTCTGCTTATCGGGAGTCAGATCGTCCCGCCCCGCTTCCCGCGTACCGCCAAGGATCACCTCATTCCGCCGGGGGTACACATACCGGATTCGCTCGGGGTCTCCTTCGTAGGAGACGCCTTCCCGAATGGCGGGTCCCCGCACCGCGACGACTTGTCCTCGGACCGGAAGCAGATCTCGGTCTCCACACAGCTCCCCGGCTCCCAGGCCGGTGCAATTCACCACCACGTCCGCCTCGACTTGCTCGAGCGAGCCCAAGTGCCCAACTTCGATCGTGCCCCCGCCTTTCTCGAAGCGAGCCTGAAGCCAGGGTAGGTAGACGGTGGGATCGATGAGGAAGCCATCGATGTGCCAGCCGCCTGAGTATCCGGGCGGTGTCTCGTCGGGATCGAGCGTCCGGATCCAGGGAAATCGGTCCTCCCAACCGTAGGGCTGGAACGGTCCGGTTTCGAGTTCCCGTTGCACCAGGGGAGACACTCCGGAGGTGGGCTCCTCGGCCAGCTGGGAGAACCTGGCCCGGCTGGTGAGGGCCCACTCGAACGACTGAGATCCAGGCGCCGACCCCGGAATGGTCCAGACTGCTGCGGCCATCATCGAGGTGGTCTCGGCGGGATGAGCTGCCGTGACGATCCGTGTCGGGAACCCATCGTCCTGGATCGATACCGCACATGTCAGCCCTGAGACCCCCGCTCCCACTACAAGTACTCGAGGGCTTCTCCGCCGCGCCATCCGCAAACCTAAGGTTATAGGCCGCGCTTTCCGCGGCTTATAACCTTAGGTTTCGCCAGGGCTCAGATCTTGGGGAGCTTGAAGCCTGACTTTTCGATGACCCGGTCGCGTGCGACCAGCGCGCTGGCACGCACGGCTGGCCAGTCGACGTGCAGCAGCTTTCCCCCCTGCTTCATCACCCGCCCCCCGATGATCACCGTGTCGACATTGCCGGTGTCCATTCCGGTGACCACCGCGGTCGAGGGATCGTTGAGAGGGGTGACGTTCATTCGGTCGGTGCGGAGGAGAATCACGTCCGCTTTCTTGCCCGGGGTCAACGTCCCGATCTTTCCGTCCAGGCCATTGGCGCGTGCCCCCTCGATGGTGGCATAGGCGAGGACCTCCCGGGCCGAAACAGGTTCTCTACCGGTCTGAGCAGCTTGCGCCCGCTGCAGGGGGAGCACCGAGCGCATTTGATTGAACATGTCGGCGGGGACGTTGGTTTCGACATCGACGCTCAGGCTCGGTCGAAGTCCCCGGTCGAGGAACTTCTGGATCGGCGGCATTCCGTGACCCATCATCATCTCCACTGGCGAGGCAAGGGACACAGTCCCTCCGGTATCAACGATCATGGAGATCTCGGTGTCGTTGAGGGTCGTGCAGTGGATATAGGTGGTGTCCGGACCGAGCAGTCCGGCCTCGCCGAAGCGTTGCACTTTCGCATCCTGGCCATAGCTCCCCACACCGACATGGGTGCTAATCCGGGCGCCGGTCTCCCGGGCCAGCTTCCAGTGGTCGCGGGATACCTCGAAATCGGTGAACTCCGGACCCGGGGCCGCCAGGGCCAGGGTCAGTCGCTGGTCGGTAGTGGAGAAATGTTCCGTGGCGGCGCGCACGAACCAGCTGGGCTGGCGCTCCTCCCACTTTCCCCACCAGGGAAAGCCGTAGGCAAAGACGGCTCGCAGCCCCGAATCCTCCAGTGCCTTGATGACCGCATCGGTGTGCTCCGGTGACGCCTGAATGTGAGACCAATCGAGCAGGGTGGTGATCCCGGCGTCGATCGCCCCCAGGGCCGAGATCAGATTTCCGACGTAAGCGTCTTCCGGGCTGAACGCGGGGGCAAGCTTGTGGAGAACGAAGGAGATGTAGCTCGTTCGGCCTTCCAAAGGAACGTCTGTCCCTATGTTGCGGAGCAACCCCTCCCAGATGTGGCGATGGGTATCTACAAACCCGGGCAGGACGATCATGCCGGTGGCATCGATGACGTCTACCTCGCCGTTGGCTTGGCCCGGCCCCACGGCCACGATCTCCTCGCCCTCGATGACAACGTCGCCCTTCGAGAAGTCCCCCAGATTCGGGTCGAGGGTGAGAATTGTTCCGCCCTTGATCACCTTTCTGCTCGTCGGCAACAATCGGAAGTCAGTGCCGCCGGTGTAGAAGTCGGGGACCACCGCCGCTTTGGGCGGCCGGCTCCCGATCACGAGCCGACGCGCCCGTCGGAAGTTCCTTTTCACGAGCTCCTTCATGTCACCCGCCTGGAAGAGGACGATCCCGAGCAGCACCAGAGCACCGATGATCATCGACCCGTCGGTGGGGGATAGCCCGAGATAGGGAAGGACTGTCAGGATCAAGGCGAGAAGCAACGCGGCCACCGTTCCCCCAACAAAGGTGGCCCGACCCCCAGCCAGCGATGCCCCACCGAGGACGGCGGCGGTGATGCTGTTGAGGGCGAAGGTGGACCCCACCGAAGCGTTGCCGACCGGGGTTCGGGCCATCACCAGGAACGAAGCCACCGCAGCCAGAAGGCCGGCAAAGAGGAGTGCTCGAACTCGAATCCAGGTCGTCGCTACCCCACCCCGTTTCGCCGAGCGGTCGTCAAAGCCAACGGCCCTGACCGCCAGGCCGGAGCCCGAGGCGTGGAGCCAAACGTCCATGAGGGCAGCACCAATGGCGAGCACGATGAAGGCAACCGGGATCGGCCCCAGACTCGTCCGGAGAAGCGACACGAAGCCCCCGTTGATGGCGCCTTGGGCAGTGGGCCGCAACGTCAGGGACACGCCATCAAGAATGCTCATCGTCGCCAGGGTGGCGATGATCGATGGGATCTTCACACCCTTCACCAGGCCGGCATTCACCAGTCCCAGAACCAGGCCGCATAGGAGCACGACTCCCACTCCTTGCAAGATCGCTGGGGTCGTGGCGTCGGTGGTGATGAGGTAGGAGCCGATAACGACGCCGAGGCTGATCATCGCCCCCACCGAGAGATCGAGATAGCCAACCAGCAGGGCGTGCGTTTGGGCCATGGTGGCGACGATCAGAGGCAGCGCCAGAATGAGGATTTGGTTGATGTTGGTGGTGTTGATGAAGCCGGGGAATCTGGTGTCGGTGAACCAGAGGAGACCCCCCACTAGGAGAATCTGGAGGGCGATCGGCATCCACAGCCGGAAGCGGACGACCTTGCGCCATTTGTTCTTGTCCCGGGCGTCGCGAATGACCTTGCGGACCACCTGCCTCGTCGCATCGGTTCTGGTAGTCATGCCGAACGGGTTTTGGCGGTCGTGGGCATGGCGACCCCGAGCGGCGAGCGGCCGGCTTTGGACAGCCCGGGGCCGCGCACAATGGCTTCGGTAATTCGGCGTTCGTCGAGCTCTTCGCCGGGGATTTCCTCGACGATGGTTCCCCGAGACATGACCAGCACTCGATCGCAGAGGCCCGATAGCTCGATCGGGTCGCTCGATTTGATCAGCAGCGCCGCGCCTTCGTCACTCCGTTGGCGGAGGGCCCGGTAGATGTCGAACCTCGACCCCACATCGACGCCCTGGGTCGGCTCGTAGGCCAGGATGACGGACGGTTTCCTCAAAAAGGAGCGGGCGACGGAGACTTTCTGCTGATTGCCACCTGACAAGAACTCCACCGGTTGCTCCAGAGATGGTGTCCGGATCTCCAGTTGGTCGACCAGCCGGGCGACGCGACGTTTTTCCGCATTCCTGCGCAGGAAACCCACCGTGGCGAACTGACGCAATGCCTGAACCGTGGTGTTGACTCTCACCCCCAGGACCGGCGCCAGGGCCTCCCTCTTGCGGTCGCCAGGGAGAAGCATCAATCCCGCTCCCACCGCTTCGTGGGTAGAGATCAGGTTCAGTTCCTTTCCCTCGCACACCACTTTTCCCGCCCGGGGGGGAACCCTCCCCGCCAGGCAGTCGAACAGCTGGGGTTGTCCGTTCCCCTCGGCACCGGCGATCCCCACGATCTCACCGCTTTCCAGGGTGAAGCTGAGAGGCCCAAAAGACTGGCCCTGGAGCCCCTCGACCCGCAGTACCACCTTGCGCTCGCCAAATTTCGATGCTGGCGGGGGGAAGGCGGCCTCGAAAGGCCGCCCCACGATCAGCTCCACCAGATCCGATTCGCTGGTGGCCCGAGCTTCGAACGTGCCACGATTGCGACCGTCTCGAAGCACGGTGATGCGATCGGCGATCTCCAGGACCTCGGGCAGGCGATGGCTCACATAGACGATGCCAACCCCGCGATCCCGGCATTTGGCCACCGTGCGATGAAGCGCCTCTACCTCGTCCGGTCCCAGAGCCGTGGTGGGCTCGTCGAGCAGCAAGACCTTGGGATCGGTCGCCAGTGCTTTGGCGACCTCGAACATTTGCCTTTCGGCGAGGGTGAGGACGCCCGCCGGAGAATCCGGGAACAGCTCGAGATCGAGGTCGAATTCGGTCAAAAGCTGGCGAGCCCACTTCTTCCTTCGCCAGAAGGGGGGTCGCTTCTCGGGCCGCGCCGCCAGGAAGAGGTTGTTCTTCACCGGCTCCATTTGGACCAGCGACGTATCCTGGTAGGCCATCGCCAGGCCGAGCTTTCTTGCCAGGGCCGGAGAATCGCGACGCAACCGGACGCCTCCGATGTGAACGCTTCCCCGGTCGGGCTTTACAAACCCGCTGGCAATCCCGAGGAGAGTCGACTTTCCGGATCCGTTTTCGCCTACCAGGGCGTGCACTTCGCCGGCGCGGCACTCGAAGCTGACGTCAGTCAGCGCTCGGACCGCTCCAAATTGCCGGGAGATCCTGGTTAGGGCCAGGACCGTCCCGGTCGTCAACTCTTCCTCGGGGTTGCGTGTGTTCATCCGCCAAACATCAGCGACAGCACGTTGTCGGGCACCAATGAAGTGCCGGAGACAGCCTCGTTGGGTCGGTCAGGGTTGCAGTCATCCGCGGTGACTTGGCGCATGACATGGGGGACCACCACCTCTGCGGGAATCTCGGCGCCCTTTAGCGCCATCATCGCCGCCGTCACCCCGGTCCGCGACTGGAAGTTGCCGCCGGCCGAGTAGAAGATGTTGTAGGTGGGGTCGTTGCGCTGGGCCCAGTCACAGAACAAGTTCTGCTCGTCGGTGCGGAGGGCCAGGGTGAGGTTGGTCACCGGGATCCCCAGCTCCTCGTAGACCGGGAGCCCGTACCAAATCCCGTCGGCGTATTCATAGGCGTAGCCGTTGATATCGGGATTAGTGGTCAGCAGCCCACGGAAGACATCGGGGATGATGGGCGGGAACCAGGAGGTATCGCCCGTCGTGCTGTCCTCGTTGGCAGGCGGGTTTACTAACGACAGATCCGAGGAAAGGGCCGACACCGCGCATCGTTGCCAGCCCAGGGACAGGGCATTACCGGGCGTGCCTCCGAGCAATGCCACATTTCCGGATCCGACACCGGTGTTGAGCACTTCGGCGAAGCTCTCGCCGAGAGCACAAAGGTCCTCGCCCACGACGGTGAGGTAATCCTCGCCGGGTATGGCGGCACCTTCTTGGTCAGGTAGCCCGACGAACCCAGCCGAGAAGGGAACGTAAAGGATGCCGGCGGCGGTCGCCTCCTTAACGGCTTCCGCCAGGAGGGCCCCAACGTCGGGATATCCGACGATGAAATCAACTCCCCGCTGGATGAGGAACCGGAGCTGGTTGACGTGCACGGCCGGGTCCTGGTCGAAGTTGGCCGCGGTGGAAACGATGGTTCCGATCTCGGGATAGGTGAGTGCTTGGAGAATCGCCTCCATGTGGCTCACCGACCGCCAGACGTTGACTTCGTTGCCACCTCCGTCGGCATAGCCCATCACCAGGTCGCCGCCGCTGCCGGTGTCGCACTCCTGATTCGCCCAGCACTCCATCGCCTTGTCAATGGTCGCCTGATCGAGGTCCTGGTTGGCCCGAGCGATCGAAGCGAGAACGATGTTCCAGCTCGCTTCGTCCGACGGTTCCACCGGCCCGAGCGCCTTCTCGACCAAAGCCGGGTCAGCGGCAGTGGGATCCTCGTCGAAGTCGGCCAACGGATTTTCACCCGTGGCGGCAGTTGTCGCCGGAGCCGCCGTGGTTTCCGCCGACGTAGTGGCTGGCGCCGCAGTCGTCTCGGGGCCGGCGGTGGTCCCAGGGGCGGCCGTGGTCGTGCTCCCACCCGATGTGCAGGCGGCGACCACCAAGGCGAACACCGCCAGGGCGCCGATAACGGTCTTTCGATTCACTCTCTCCTCCTTGATCCGTTCTTGCGTAGAAATGACTGCAAAAAAGCGGTCATTTCTACGCAAGAATCTTGCTTTCGCTGCGATCCGATCGTCGCCGCTCGCGAAGCACCCGCTCCACGCCTTTGATGATCCGATCTCCTGAAACCAGCATCCCTCCGATGATGACCAGGCCAAACACCACGAACTGAAGGGCGGTGGGAAGCCCGATGGTCCTCATCATCTGGTTGAGTCCGGTGAGGAAGAAGGCCGCAGCGAAGGTCGACAGGGGGCTGGCGAGCCCGCCCGTCAACGAGGCACCTCCGATCACCACTGCGGCGATCGGACCGAGGAGGTAGGTCGCCCCGGCGGCGACTCCCGGACTGCGAAGGAGCCCTGCGAGCGCGATGCCGGCTGTGGCATAGAGAATCGCCGCCACCACGTAGGCCGAGATCTGGTTGATGTTGACCCGCACTCCGACCACATGGGAGGCCACCGGGTTGGCGCCAACCACCTGAAAGCGACGGCCGACCGTCGTGTATCGAAAGCCCACCATCAGCAGGAGGGTGATTATCAAACCGAGCCAGAAGACGGGACTCACCCCGAGGATCTTGGTCGAGGTCCACTGCGACCATCCCGCCGGCACCTGGGCT
The DNA here is from genome assembly GCA_035253825.1 of Acidimicrobiia bacterium. Taxonomy (GTDB): domain Bacteria; phylum Actinomycetota; class Acidimicrobiia; order Spongiisociales; family ZC4RG35; genus JACCTH01. The sequence goes on from DATFBM010000019.1 coordinate 23,077, forward strand.
TGCACGGGGAAGCTGCGCCCGTAGCGGTTGACCACGCCGATGACCACCTGACCCACCGCCAGTGTCACAATCAGGGGGTTGAGCTTGAGCCCGCCGATCAGGATTCCATTCACGAGCCCGATCAGGGCGGCGGCGCCAATCGCGGCGAGGATGGCAGCGGGAATGTTCTCATCGGATTGCCCCCCGATCCCGACCATGATCGCCGCTGCCAAGGTCAAGGTGCCGGGGACGCTGAGGTCGATCCCTCCGGTGATGATCACCAGCATCTGACCGAGGGCGGTGATTGCCAACAATGCCCCATAGGGCGCGATGGCGCTCAACGCCACTCCTCCCAACAGCGCCGGCACCCAAATGGCGGCCACGAGCACCAGCAGAGCGATCGCCAGATAGACCGGCATGTAACGGGAGGCGACTACGAAGGCAGTGACCGCCCGGGAGGTGGCGGTGGCTTTGGTCATGAGCCCTCTCCCGAGAGCGCAGTGGTGAGTGCGCTCGAAGGTTCGGTCAGTCGATTCAGCGCCCTGATTGCCAGGTCCCTCGCCCTTCCTTGATCCGCGGTCAGGACGCCGCTTCTCATGAGCGGCCGACCGCCGACGAAGACCCAGTCAACATTGGAGGTGTCCATTCCCCACACCACCGCTCCGATCGGATCGTTGACGGGAGCGATGTTGGGTCGGTCGGCTCGGAGGACGATCAGGTCGGCCTGCTTTCCGGCCTCGAGCGACCCGGTGACGCTCGCGAGACCAACGGCTCGGGCGCCGTCGAGAGTCCCGTACCGGATCACCTCCCGGGTCGTCATCAGGTGAGGCAGCCCGGCCTTGCCGGCCAGCTTCAAGTCGAAGACCGTTGCGTGCTGGAGGGATATGACCGATCTCATCTGGGCAAACAGATCGCCAGGGGCAACCTCGGCACTATCCACACCCAATCCCGGCCGCAGGCCTCGACCGATGATGCGCTGGATCGGAGGCGTTAACGATTCCCGGCTCATCTCATTGGCGGGGGTCAGAACGACCGATGATTTGGAAGAGACGGCGGCGTCGAGGTCGGCATCAGTCGCATGCGAGCAATGGATCAGGGTGACATCGGGGCCGAGTTGACCATCCTCCTTCCATCGAGCGATCGTCCCTCCCGAGCGGGCGTGGGCATGAATGCGAAGTCCCGACTCCCGCGCTCGTCCCCAGGTAGTGGGGTCGTCGGAGGCATGGGCGAGAGTCGGCGCGCCCCCGGGGGGAAGAACGAGGTCGCTGCGCTCGCTGGCAAGCACGGTGCGCAATCCGGCATCGTGGTGCGCCTCGAGGGCAGCTTCGGGGAAAAGATGATCTGCCCAGTCCACCACCGTCGTGATCCCCGCCTCGGCGGCTCCGAGGAGCCCGACGAGGGTGGCGGCATATACATCGTCGGCCTCGAGATCGACTTCTGAGCTCGCGACCTCGGAGTTGCGAAAGAGCGCCTTCCAGGCGTGGCGATGTGCATCGACGAACCCCGGCATGACGATCGTGTCCCGGGCGTCGACCTGCTCGGAGTCGCGGGCCCGGAGGCCCGGTCCTACCTCGGCGATGCGGTCACCTTCGATGAGGACGTCAGCCGCCAGGAAATTTGGAGTTCTCAACCCCAGAGTGAGAACGCAGCCACCTTTGAGCAGGAATCTTGAGCTCATCTGGCATCAAACGACTTGACGATGGTCTCGTAGATGCGGTCGACCGAGGGCAGAGCCAGATCCTCGAGCGCCGCCGCCGCCGGTAGCGGAATGTGGGGGGTAGTGATGCGGATCACCGGACCATCGAGAGACCAGAACGATTCTTCGGAGACGATTGAGGCCAGTTCCGCACCCCATCCACAGAGGCGAGGGTTTTCTTCCACGGTGAAGAAGCGACCGGTCTTCTGAACTGAGCGAAGCAAGGCATTGGTATCGAGGGGCACCAGTGACCTGAGATCGATCACCTCCGCCGAGATGCCGCCCGCTTCCAGCGCAGCTGCGGCTTCGAGCGCCCGCGGAACCATGAGGGCGAGGGCGGCGATGGTCACGTCATCGCCGTCACGAACAACTCGCGCCTGGCCCAGCTGATCGACGATCTCGCCCTCCGGAATTTCGGCTTTCGTTGCCATCAGCGACTTGTGCTCGAAAAAGACCACCGGGTCGGGATCCCTGATCGAGGCAGCCATGAGCCCGATGACATCGACGGGGGTGGAAGGGGCCACGACCTTGAGGCCGGGGATCATCATCGCCCAGTTCTCCACGCTCTGGCTGTGCTGGGCCCCGAAGCGGACACCGCCGCCATTGGCGGTCCGGATGACGAGCGGGAAGCTCACCTGACCGTCGGTCATGTAACGGCTCTTGGCGATCTCGTTGGCGATCATGTCCCAACAGACGGCTAGGAAGTCAGAGAACATGATCTCGGCGATGACGGGAATACCGGTCATCGCCGCCCCCATGGCGGCGCCGATAATCGCCTGCTCTGAAATCGGAGTGTCACGAATGCGTTCGGGACCGAACTCGTCGAGCAGCCCCACGGTGGTCTTGAATACGCCCCCAGCGGCGGCGATGTCCTCGCCCAACATGACCAGATTGGGATCGCGCCGCATTTCCTGGGCGATTCCCCAGGCCACCGCCTCGCGATAGGTCAGTTCCGCCAATTCGAGCCTCCGTCGGCGTACACCTCGGTGTGAAGAGATCCCTCTCCCGGCTCCCGGCCCGCCTTGGCAAACTCCGTGGCGGCATCGACGGCGTCGGCCACTTGGCGCTCGATCGAGCTCAGCCTGGCTTCGGGAGTGCCGAGGCTGAGGAGGCGTTGGTGATACATGGGGATCGGGTCTCGCCCGGCCCACGCCGCCACCTCCCGTTCTGGTCGGTATTTGCCCGGATCGGCGCGGGAATGGCCACCGGAGCGATAGGTGATGGCCTCGATCAGGCTCGGTCCATCGCCGGCTCTGGCCCTGGCGAGCGCGGTGCGGGCTGTCAGAAAAACGGCGTCGGGATCGTTGCCATCGACCAGCACCGACTCGAGGCCGTAGGCCGGCGCCCTCCCCGCCGCCGGATTCGTCACCGCCGTCACCACATCGATCGGGGTGTACTCCATGTAGAGGTTGTTCTCACAGACGAAAACAACTGGAAGCTTCCAGATGGAGGCAAGGTTGAGGGCCTCGTGAAAGGCACCGATGTTGGTGGTGCCGTCGCCGAAGAAGGCGACCGCCACTTGACCCGATTTCCTCATCTGGGCAGACCAGGCCGCTCCGTTGGCCACGCAGAGGTGGGCGCCGATGATGGCGTAAGAGCCCATCATTCCCTTCGAGACGTCGGTGAGGTGCATGGAGCCGCCTTTGCCTCCGAGGACCCCATTTTCACGTCCGAGAAGTTCGGCCATCGCTTGTCCCATGTCCATACCCCGGGCCAGGGCGTGGGCGTGACCGCGATAAGTGGCGAAGGTGTAATCGTCGGGGCGCATCGCCGCCGCGAAGCCGGTGGCGATTGCCTCCATGCCAAGGGAGAGGTGGCTTGTGCCCTTGACCAGGTTTTGGAGGAAGAGGTCATAGGCGCGCTTCTCAAACTGCCGCAGCTCATGGAGCCGTTGGTACATCCCCAGCCTTGTGTCGAGATCGATCGCGGCTCCGACGAGCGTTGAGTCGACCGGTCGAGGAAGACGCGGCTCGCGTAGGGCGTAGTCGTAGCGGGCGTCAGTAGGCATTCGCCACCATCAGCTCCTCGCAAGGGAACAAAGTGATGACCTTGCAGCCGTCGGGAGTGACGACTACTTCCTCCTCGATTCGTGAAGCCGAGCGTCCGTCGGCGGCAGGAGCGTACGTCTCGAGCGCGAAGAGCATTCCTTCCTTGATCTCGACCGGCGTCTCCAGCGAATTGAGGCGGCTGACGATCGGCCGTTCGTGGAGGCCCACGCCCACACCGTGGCCGAACTGGAGCCCGAAGGCGTCCATCTCGTCCTCAAACCCGAACTCCTCGGCCCGGGGCCATACCTTGGCGATTTGGTCTGTCGTTGCCCCGGGCTTGACCAGCTCGATTGCGGCATCCATCCATTCCCGTGACTGCTTGAAGGCATCGCGCTGCGCCTGAGTCGCCCGCCCGACGACAAAGGTGCGGTAGTAACAGGTCCGGTAGCCGTTGAAGGAGTGGATGATGTCGAAGTACGCCTGATCACCCGGTCTGATGATTCGATCGCTGAACACATGGGGATGGGGGCTGCAACGCTCGCCAGCGATGGAGTTGATCGCCTCGACGAACTCGGATCCCATCTCGAAGAGTCGGGCGTGCGCCATGGCGACCACATCCGACTCGCGGATGCCGGGCTTGAGCATCTCGAAGATGTCCTGGTAGACCCCGTCAACCATCGCACAAGCCTGGGTGAGAAGGACGATCTCATCTGGGCTCTTGATCTCCCGGGCGCGCATCATCGCCTGCTGGCCATCGACCACCCTCAACCCTGCACTCTGCAAGGCGAGGAAGACCGCCGTTTCCGCCAGATCGACACCAAGGTTTTCCATCCCCACGCCGGCGCTATCGAGGGTCTCCTTTATCTCCCTTACGGCGCGGGCGTGGAGGCCGGTTTCCGGTCCGATCGCTCCTTGCAGCCCCGTGTTGCCGCCCACCGAATTTTCTTTGTCGTACATATGGGGGAGTTGGAGGCGGTGGGCCTTGGCGGCCGATCCGAAGTCCCAGATCTTGGGTCGCCCCTGGCGAGTGACCAGTGCCCAGCGCTCGCCCTTGTTGAAAGCCCAGTAGCCGATCTGGGTGGCGGTGGCATAGCGGATGTTCGAGGTTTCGAAGAGCAGGAGGGCTCCGAGGTCGAACTCCTCGAGCATGCTTCGCACCCGGGCGAGCCGGTGCTGGCGAAGGCGCTCATAGTCAACTCGGACCTCCCAATCTACGCCCATGACACCCGGAGCGGGACTTGTGGCGACTGGAAATTCCATCTGTTGCTCCTTATCTCTCAACCTGGCGGCCTGCGAGGGCAGTCTCTAGGTATGACCAATCGCGTGCAAAGCGATAGGAATGTCGGGGGGGCGGCTGTGGCGCCTGAGTTTCCAGCCAGCGAACCACCCCATCACCGACGTTGCGGAAGGCATGCACGCAGCCGACCCCCGCCCAGGCGACATCACCAGGCCCCAACTCGTAGCTAGCGTCGTCGAAGGTGGCCTCCACCGACCCCTCGAGAATCAAGTATGCCTCCTCCAAAGGGTGGTCGTGGGCCCCGGCGAATCCGCCCTGCTGGTACTGGACCATGAACATCGTCGACAAGTCCGCCCCGAGATCTGAGTCGATCATCATCTTCACCGTGATCCCGCTGTAGAGAAGCAGGGCGGTGCGCATGCTGGCGCTCACCGCCAGCCGATCTTGAGTTTGGAGGGCGGGATCCATCGAGGCAGGCGAGATGTGGCCAAATGCCCGGGTTCTCGGATCGCGCACATCGATCGACTTTGGATCGCCTGCCGCGATCGGCTCGGGAAACATGGTGTCGAAACCGAATCGTTGCCGGGGGAGGGGGGCTTTCATCTCTGCCAGGACGGCGCTCTCAGTACCGAGATTGCGGAACCCATGAGTAGTGGCGACGGGGAAGAGCCCGTAGTCGCCTTCCGACATCTCGACGCTGCCCTCGGCAGTATCGGCGACGAGGGTTCCGGCGATGACGTAAATCGACTCTTCGAAGGAGTGGACGTGACTCGCCACGACTCCGCCTGGTGCAAGCCGAGCAAGGCGGAAGCCCATCTGGACTCCGCCGGCTGGTTCGTCGACGACGGAGGCGGTGGTATAACCCTCGCTCCGCTGGCGGAATTCTTCGGGGGTGCCGAAAGCGAGGTCCTTCTCAAGCTTCACCACGTGCGCGGCCATCAAGCGTGTCCTTCACGGAGGAACACCGCGATCGCGCTCAGATCCCTCGGTCCCATTCCGGCGGCGAGCGACCGGCGAACGATCTCGAGTCCTGCCCGAGCCTGGTTCATCGGGACATCGAGCCTGCTGGCGAGCCCTGTGATCAATTCGAGATCCTTCGCCACCAGGTCAAGGCTGAAGGCAACTGGCGTTGACTCCGGGTTTTCATAGGCCTCGCGCTTGTACTTGACGAAGGGGGCGGCGCCGGCGCCGCTGACGAAAACCTCGTAGGCGGTCTCTCGCCCTACCCCCGCCTTCTCGGCCAGCACCAAGGCTTCGGAGAGGGCGATGTTCAATCCATGGACGAGACCGTTGACAGCCAGCTTGCAAGCCGCTCCGGCGCTAAGCGGTCCGACGTGAATGATCCGGGAGGCAATCGCAGATAGGAGCGGCTCGGCTTGCTTAACCGCCAGCTCGTCGCCGCCCGCCATGATCGTAAGCCCACCCGCCTCGACGGTGGAAACACTCCCCGATACCGGGCAGTCGATGAATCCGGCCCCGACCTGGTCGACGGCCTCGCCCACCCGGAGGATCGTGGCGGGATCGACGGTGCTGGTGTCGAGTGCGATCGTCCCCTCGCCGATGCCTTCGACCACTCCATTCGCCGCCAGGTAGACCTCTTCCACCGCTTCATCGTCGGCGAGGCTGGAGAGGACGAAATCGCTCGTCGCAGCCGCCTCGGCGGCGCTGGCGGCGATAGTGGCGCCGACTTCTCCTGAGATCAGCTCGGCCTTCGACCGATCACGATTCCAGACGACCACTTCGGCTCCGGTTCCACGGATCCGTCGAGCCATAGCCGCGCCCATTCGGCCCAGGCCAAGAACGGCCACTTTGCCAGTCACTGCTCAGTGACACTACTCAAAAACGCCGAACTTTGACCTCGGGAAGCGTATTTGGTCAGCCTGGCTGCACATCGGCGGCGGAAAATGGATAACCTCGCTGGTCGGTCCCAAGAGAGGAATGCCATGGCCGATGGTTCAGTCGTAGTTGTTGGCGGCACCGGTGGCCTCGGTCGAGAAATTGCCCGTCACTATGCCGATCGCGGTTCGGCGGTGGTGATCACCGGACGTGATCCACAACGATCGTCTCAGATTGCCTCTGAGATCGGCGGGAATACCACCGGACTCGGTTTCGACCTGGCCGCGCCCGAGACAATCGCGGGGGCACTCGAGGACCTCGGGCCGATCTCGCGGCTCGTGCTCGCTGGCATCGCCCGGGACAACAACCCGATCAAGGAGTACCGGATCGCCGACGCCATCAACCTGACGACGATGAAGCTGGTCGGTTATACCGAGACGATCCACACCCTGATCCCACGCTTCTCTGCCGACTCATCGGTTGTCTTGTTCGGTGGCCGGGCGAAGGATCGACCCTATCCGGGCTCGACCACGGTTACTACCGTCAACGGTGGCATCAGCAGCCTGATTCACACCCTGGCAATCGAGCTCGCCCCGATCCGGTTCAACGCCATCCATCCCGGAATCGTCGGTGACAGTCCATTTTGGAAAGACAAACCGCTCGAAGGGGTGCGCAGCCGGACACCGACCGGCCAGCTTTGCACGATGGAGGACATCGTCGGAGCCACCGTTTTTCTCCTCGAAAACCGAGCGGTGAACGGCGTCAACCTCTATGTCGACGGCGGCTGGATGTTGATGTGACAGACATCCAAAAGGCTGCTGACCTCTACGAAAGGCTCGAAGGGATCGGAGATCGGCTGCGCGAGGAGCGGACCAAAGCCGGCATCAGCCAGCGGGAGCTCGCTCGCCGCACGGGCTTGTCGGCCAGTCTTATCTCCCAGTTGGAGGGTGGGCAATCCAAACCTTCGGTCGGCACGTTGTATGCAATTGTCACCGAGCTCAACGTCTCGCTCGATCGCGTCATCAGGGGAGATGATTACGACCAGGGCCCCCGGGCAGCACGTGAAGGGAACGGAGCGGCCAGCCCCCTCGTCCATCCCGACGACCGACAAGCAATCGAACTCGACTCCGGAGTGCGTTGGGAAGAGCTGTCGGCGACTTCCGAGCACGGAGTTGATTTCCTCCTCGCCATCTACGAGGTCGGCGGCGCTTCCACCGCCGACGAATCGCTCATGCGCCATCACGGCCGCGAGTACGGGTATGTGATATCCGGAACGCTGGGCATCCGGATCGGCTTTCAGGAATACGAGCTGCACCCCGGTGATTCGATTGCCTTCGACTCCACACAACCTCATCGCCTGTTCAACAAGGGCCAGACGCCGGTGCAGGCGGTCTGGTTCGTAGTGGGAAGGGACGGCGAGGGTCCGGCGCGGCCCGTTTAATCCTCAGGGGGAGTCGTGCCAGGCCTGAATCTGGCGTTGGACGGCGGAGGCATCGAACCAGGCGTTTTCATAGCTGATCAGTCCGTCACGGAGCTCGAAGATGTGGAGGATCCGCACTCGGACTGGCGCCCCACCTCCAGAGATTCCCGACCATTCGCCTTCGACATGGCCGGTGAGGATCGACTCATCGACGACGAAATTGCCGTCCGCGGCCGAGAACCGCCTCACCGATTCGAGGCGCACATCGGGGATGGCGTCGATGATCGAGGAATAGACGGAGCCCACCTGCTCCTTGCCCCGGAAAGGCGCCTGGGGGTGAGTGACGTCGTCCCAGACGATGTCGTCGGTGTAAGTAGCCAGAGTGCCCTCGACGTCATGAGCGTTCTCGGCCGCGAAATGCCGGTCAATGATGTCCACCACCCGGAAACCTAATGTTATAAGCCGCGGAAAGCGCGGCCGAGAACCTTAGGTTTCGATTAGGCGCGGCTAGCGGCTGCGCAGCTTGGGATCGAGGGCGTCGCGGATGCCGTCGCCGATGAAGTTGACGCTCATCACCGTGAGCGAGATGAGCACCCCCGGCGCCAGGACCCAGGCGGCGTTGAGCTGGAGATAGTTGCGACCGTCGAAGACCAGACGACCCCAGGTGGGAAAGCTGGCGGGGAAACCGAGCCCCAAGAAGGAGAGGGCCGATTCGGTGATGATGGCCGCAGCCACTCCCAATGCCGCCGAAACCATCACCGGGCTCAGGGTGTTGGGGAGGATATGGCGCATGATGATGTTTCGCTTGCGGGTGCCAATGCTGTGGGCCGCCAGCACGAACTCCTCTTCCTTGATCGAGAGGACGTCGCCCCGCACCACGCGGGCGGTCTGCATCCAACTCGTTGCCCCGATGATGAAGACGACCAGAAGGAAGATGCCAACGTTCTCCCCGAACGCATTTTTCAAGCTCTCGCGGAACAGCATGATCACGACCAGCAAGAGCGGAAGGATTGGTAGCGCCAGGAAGAGGTCGGTAAGCCTCATCAGGGGGCCGTCGAGGCGTTTGAAGAAACCGGCGACGATGCCGATGCCCGTGCCAAGAAACAAGCCGAAAAGCATGGCGGCGAAGCCGACCGCCAGGGAGATGCGACCACCCACCAGCACCCGCGCCAGCACGTCTCGCCCGAGGTTGTCGGTTCCTAAGAGATGCTCAGTAGAAGGAGCCTGGTTGGCGGACAAGGTATCGATCTCGTACGGATCGTGCCCGTACACGAAAGGCCCGACGACACTAGCGAGGACAATCAGGACCAGGAGCACCAGACCGACGATGGCACCCTTGTGACGCTTGAACTGCCGCCAGACGTCCTGCTTTAACGATCGATGCCGCTCCCCGGCCTGCTGGGGTTTCAGCTCCGGTTGAGTTTCGACGCGCTCCTGAGTGGTGGCTATGGGTGACTCCTAATTCTCAATCGTATCTAATCCGGGGATCCAGCACGCCGTAAGTGATATCAGCCAGGAGATTGAAGACCACGATGAGGACCGCAAAGATGAAGGTCAAGGTCTGCACCATCGGCACGTCGGACTGCCCGATGGCCGTAATCAGCAAGGCCCCGATCCCGTTGATGCGGAAGATCTGCTCGGTGATGATGGCGCCCCCGAAGATTCCAGGCACCTGCAGGGCGATCAA
>DATFBM010000020.1:0-3399 GCA_035253825.1 Acidimicrobiia bacterium
AGGCAAACCCCACCCGGAGCAAGGCCAAACAGGGACGACGGCGGCCCGTCGATCAAGTCCCGGGTAGGCCGCAGGAGGCGACGAGCAATCGCTCGCCCGAGATGGATGACCGTCCCCGGCAACGGGACAGAATCCGGCTTATAGGCGGACTCAATCGTGGATCCCGGCTCCGCTCGGAGCCGGGATCCTTCAATCCTGCGTAGATCTGGTGACGTTCACGCGACCAGATTTACGCAAGAATGAGTCGATGGCGAAGAACGTGCTCGGCACCGATCTCGAGGATTGCTCCCACGATCCCGTCACCGGTTTTTATCGCAACGGTTGTTGCGACACCGGCTCCGACGATGTTGGAGTCCATACCGTCTGCGCTGAGATGACGGATGACTTTCTCGACTTCTCTCGCCAGGTGGGAAACGATCTCTCCACTCCCCAGCCCTGGTTTCCTGGCCTCAAAGCCGGCGACTTCTGGTGCCTCTGCGCGGCACGTTGGACAGAGGCTTTGGCGGCCGGAGCGGCACCACGAGTGCGATTGGAAGCGACCCACGCCGGCACCCTCGAGTTCGCCAGCCTCGCCGATCTCAAGCGTTACGCCCTCTGATCCTCTAGATGTGCGGCCGGTTCTCGCTCTCGGGCGACATCGATTTCTATGCCGACTACTTCGGGGCTTCGGCAGTGGTCGAAGGACTGCCTCCATCATGGAACGTGGCCCCCACCGATCAGGTCTATGTGGTTGCCGAGCGCGAAGGGAAGCGAGTACTCGAAACCATGAAATGGGGTTTGGTCCCCCATTGGGCGAAGAGCACCAAGTCAATTCAAATCAACGCCCGTTCCGAAACTGTGGCCACCACCCCCGCGTTTCGTGACTCTTTCGCCCGCAAGCGCTGTCTAATTCCGGCCGACGGCTTCTACGAATGGGAGTCCCCCGAGAAGGGGAGAATCCCGCACTGGATCCACCGCGCCGACGGATTCCCGGTGGGCTTCGCAGGAATCTGGTCGACGCGCCGCGATGACAACGGCGAATGGACCAGGACGTGTTCCATCCTCACCACGAAAGGTCGGGGGGTTGTCGCTTCTCTTCACGATCGGATGCCGATCGCGCTCCCCTCCGAGAGCTGGACGACGTGGCTCGACCGATCCCTAACCGACGCCGAGGAAGCGAGCCGGTCGCTCAAGCCGATCGATGACGACCTCTGGATGGAGCGGGAGGTCTCATCCCGGGTGAACAGCGTCCGTAATAACGACGCCCGACTCTGGGATCCGCCCGAGCAGGGCCGCTTAATCTGAGGCCGATCCATGGCTCGCCTCTTCTTGATTCGCCACGCCCCCACGTCGGAGACGGGCCGGATCTTGAGCGGGCGCCTGCCTGGGAAGTCGCTCACTCCCAGCGGCCGGGAGACGGCCGAAGCGCTTGCCACCGAGCTACGGTCAGTCCGCCTCGCTGCCATCTACTCCTCCCCGCTGGAGCGTGCGATGGAGACGGCGACGCCCATCGCAGTCGCCCAACGAAAAGAGGTCATAGCCCACCAAGGCCTGCTCGAGATCGACTACGGCTCGTGGTCGGGTCGGAGCCTCAAATCTCTTTACCGGTTACGGTTGTGGCGGGTGGTGATTAGAACCCCGTCGCGCGCCAGCTTTCCGGGAGGGGAGTCGATCGCCGCCGCGCAGCACCGTATGGTGTCTACCTGCGAGGAGCTAGCGGCCCGTCACAAGGGAAAGACAATCGCACTCGTTACCCATGGCGACCCCATCAAGGCGGCCGTCTCCCATTTCCTCGGCCAACCCCTCGACCTCTTCAATCGCATTGCCATTTCCCCGGCCTCTGTCACGGTGTTGGATCTACCCGATGGTGGTTGGCCACGGCTGGTAGGTCTCAACTCCGGCGGTAACCCGAGCACATGGCACTAGAAGACCTCGGTCCGGCGGAGCGTTTTGCGGCAGGGGCACTCGGTCCTCCCGGATCGCGGCGCTTCTTCGTCGAGGTGACTGCCAGTGGCGTCGTCCGCTCCTTTCCATGCGAGAAGACCCAGGTGGCGGAATTGGCCGAACAGGGATTGCGAATGCTTTCCGCCGCGGGGATCGAAATAGACGAACAAGCGGTCGAGAACCTGGTCGCCACCGGACTTGAGGTTGGAGAGCCCGAGCAACCGTCTTTCCGGATCGGCTCGATCGGCGTGGCGATCGAGCGCAGCGAATTCATCACCGTGGTTCTCGGTTCTACTGAAGGTGAGAATGAAGTGCGATTCGTCATTACGGCCGAGCAGTTCCGGGCGATGGCGCTGATCGCGGCTCGGGTGGTGGCATCGGGTCGGCCGCTGTGCCCTCGTTGTCAGCTGCCGATGGATCCTGAGGGCCACCGCTGCCCCTCGAGCAACGGTCACCACATCTGAAAACGAAGTTGCGGCTCGAGCAGGTCGTTGGCGAGTTTGTTTCCGCCTCCAACCTGACCTTGCTCGCCACTGATGGCACCGGAAAGCGGTGGGTCTACAAGGCTTCGGAAGCGATGACTCCGCTCTGGGACTTCGATGCCACCACCCTTCCCGCCCGAGAGCTCGCAACGTATCTCGTTTCCGAGGCTCTCGGGTTTGGTGTGGTGCCGGAGACTCTTTGGACCGAGGGACCGCTGGGCATCGGCTCGGCGCAGAGATTCATCGAAGTAGATACTGGCTTTGATCCCCGGCCGTTGTTCGTTCCCGAGGTCTCAGAGAGCCTGTGGCCGGTGGCAGTGCTCGACATAGTTTGCAACAACGCCGACCGCAAGCTCGGTCACTTGCTTAGAGAAAAAGAGAGTGGCCGGCTTTTCGCCATCGACAACGGACTGACCTTCCATGCCGATCCCAAGCTTCGGACGGTCCTCTGGGGCTTGGCGGGAACGCCGCTTCCTAACGCCATGATCGAAGCGCTGCTGTTTCTTCGGTCCGCCTTTGGCCAAAGGCTGGGAACCGATCTCGAGATGTTGATAAACCCGCGCGAACTTGAGGCATTGCACCAACGGGTTGATGACCTGGTCGCACACCGGGTTCATCCCCAGCCCCCGGACGATCGCCCCCCATTGCCCTGGCCCGTCTGGTAGCAGTCAGTCGAAGTCGGTGGGGAGATCAGGGCTGTGGTGATGCTCGACCGCCCGTCTGATCTGTGCTTCGGTGGCGCGGCTGATCGACAGGGGAGGTAGTTCGTCGAGGGAAAACCAACCGACTTCGGTCGTCTCGATGCTGGTTTGAGGGCTACCGCCCTCCAGGGTGGCATTCACGAACAACAGATATGAATGGTGAAGCGCCGGAGGGTGGGGATGGGCGAGCTTGTCAAAGATCGCCGCGATCTTTGTCGCCCTGACCCGGTATCCGGTCTCCTCGAGGACTTCACGTTCAGCCGCGAGCGAAAGCGACTCGCCCACGTCTACCC
>DATFBM010000021.1:0-1251 GCA_035253825.1 Acidimicrobiia bacterium
GGGGAGGCGAAGAACTACGACCAGATCGATGCGGCGCCCGAAGAGAAGGCGCGCGGCATCACGATCAACACCGCGCATGTCGAGTACCAGACCGAGAAGCGCCACTATGCGCACGTCGACTGTCCGGGGCATGCCGACTACATCAAGAACATGATCACCGGTGCGGCGCAGATGGACGGGGCGATTCTGGTGGTGTCGGCGGCCGATGGGCCGATGCCGCAGACCCGCGAACATATTCTCCTGGCGCGCCAGGTGGGGGTGCCCTACATCGTGGTGTTCCTGAACAAGGCCGACATGGTCGATGACAAGGAGCTCCTGGAGCTGGTCGAGGTGGAGGTGCGCGAGCTGCTGTCGAAGTACGACTTTCCGGGCGACAAGACCCCGGTGGTGATCGGCAGCGCGCTCAAGGCGCTCGAAGGCGAAGACTCCGACCTGGGTATCAAGGCGATCCTGAAGCTTGCCGAGGCGCTCGACTCCTACATCCCGACGCCCAAGCGCGAGATCGACAAGCCCTTCCTGATGCCGGTGGAGGACGTCTTCTCGATCTCGGGCCGCGGCACGGTGGTGACGGGGCGCGTTGAGCGCGGGATCATCAAGGTGGGCGACGAGATCGAGATCGTGGGTATCCGCCCGACGCAAAAGACGGTGTGCACGGGCGTGGAGATGTTCAGAAAGCTCCTGGATGAGGGTCAAGCGGGCGACAACGTTGGAATTTTGTTGAGAGGCACAAAAAGGGAGGAAGTGGAGCGCGGCCAGGTGCTCGCCAAGCCCGGCTCGATCACCCCGCACAAGAAGTTCGAGTGCGAGGTGTACGTTCTCTCCAAAGAAGAGGGCGGTCGCCACACGCCGTTTTTCAATAACTACCGGCCGCAGTTTTACTTCCGCACCACTGATGTGACGGGGGCGGTGGAGCTGCCCAAGGGCACCGAGATGGTGATGCCCGGGGACAACGTGAAGATGCTGGTGACGCTCATCACCCCGATCGCGATGGAGCAGGGGCTGCGCTTCGCCATCCGCGAGGGCGGCAAGACGGTGGGCGCGGGCGTGGTAGCCAAGATCATTGAATAAAGGATTGCAGGGGCATAGCTCAATTGGCAGAGCGTCGGTCTCCAAAACCGAAGGTTGGGGGTTCGAGACCCTCTGCCCCTGCCAGTAGACCGTACTGATGATCGACAAGGCGAAGCTCGTCGTTGCGGTCGGCCTCGTCGCGGCTGGTGTGTGGGCGTATTACTGGCTGGCGGATTTTCCGCT
>DATFBM010000022.1:0-7865 GCA_035253825.1 Acidimicrobiia bacterium
GAAGCAAGGACAAACGTCGGCGCGAGGATGTTGGGGAGAATGTGGCGAAACATGATCCGGCCAGATGAGAAACCACCAGCCCTGGCCGCCTCGATGAATTCGCGTTCTTTCAAGACCAGTACCTCACCGCGAACTACCCGAGCGATGGCAGCCAGGTTGACGAGGCCCACCGCCAGGACCACCGGGAAGAGGCCTTCCCCGAATCCGCCGGTGAAGAGGACGGCAACCAGGATGAGAGGAAACCCCCAAACGAAATCGGTGATCCCGCGGATTGCTCTATCGCGCCATCCCCCGCTGAAGCCGCCGACGAGCCCCAACAGGATCCCCAGGATCATGGAGATGGCGGTCACGCCGAGGGCAACCAGGAGCGATACCCGGATTCCGACGAAGAGACGTTGCGCCACGTCGCGACCGAGGTGGTCGGTGCCGAACAGATAGAACTGAAGAGACCCAGTGGGCAGCTGGGCCGTCGAGAACGGGGGCAGGTGGGTGTTGCGAAGCTGTTGAGAGGTGTAGTTCGCTCCGAAGATCACCGGCCCGAGGACCGCCCCCGCCAAAACCACCAGCCCGAGCAAACCCCCAGCGACGACCAGCCGGTTGCGTCGGGCCCCCAGCAGCAGCCGTTGCAACGTCTTGCGGTGCTGGCTCTCCTCGAACGCGAGAAGCTGCGCCTCCCAGGCGGTTTTGTACTCTGCGACGCTGGTCTGGGTCATCTGCCGGAAGGGGCCATGAATTGTGGTCGTTCGGCAGCGACCCTAGTTGCTCCTACGCCTCGATCCACACGTCGTTGTAGAACGGGTAGAGGTTCCAAACGTAGGGCGACCAACCGTGGACCCGGTTGTTCTTGACGAACGTGGCGTTCTGGTTCATGAGTGATAGGAACGGCAACTCCTCAGCCCAGGCCATCTGGAACTCCGAGGCCGCAGCTTGCGCATCCTCCGCGGTCGCCGAGTTTTGCCAGTTCTCGATCGCAGTGTCGATGCGAGGAACCACAGCGTGAGAGAAGTTGGGCACTGGAATGAAGGCGCTTCCGGCAAACAACGTGAGCACGTCGATTGGGATCGGCCACAGCCAGAAGAAGAGCGACATCGGAACCGAGTCGCGTCCGGGCGCGGACTGCCTTTCGAACGCGACTGCCCGGTCGACAACATTGACCTGCGCGTCCACACCTACCTCACTGAAGGCGGCCGACACAGCCGAAGCCACTGCTTCCTGGGTAGATTCCGCCTCCACCATCAGCTCGAACGAGAACTTGGTGCCGTCTCGCTCACGAATCCCATCCGCTCCGACTACCCAACCTGCCTCGTCGAGCAACTCGTTGGCCCGGGCGACGTCGTAGTTGTTCAAAGCCTCAACCGCCGGGTCGTAGTTGCGGTCGGTCGTCGGGAAGGGGCCATAGGTGGCGGCACCGTTGCCCGACAGAATGGCCGCCACCATCGCCTCGCGGTCCAAGGCATGCGAGAGACCTTGACGGGTCTCCTTATCCCCGAAGAACTCGGGGTAGTCGTGGTTCATGGACAGCATGTAGCCGGACCACTCCGGGAACTTGTAGACCGTCAGGTCCGGGTTGCCTTCGAGCCGAGCCACGTCGGTGTGGGCCGGTCCGATCACCGTGTCAATATCACCATTCTCGAGCTGGGTTGCCCGCTGGGCCGCTTCGGTGATCACTGTCCAGCGGATAGCGTCGAGGTAGGCCGGGCCCTTGTTCTCGAAGAACGGGGTGCGACTGCCCGGGTAGTCGGCCCACTTGTTGACCAATACATGGCTGCCGGGCACCCACTCCTCGTGCGTAAAGGGTCCGGTGCCATCGGCGATTTCGGTGCCGTAGGTTGTCGACTCGGCGCCACCGGCGTCGTTCCAAGCCTGGATGTTGGATAGCGCCCAATAACCAGTCTTGTGGGGGCCGAGAACGCCAATCCACGGGTTCTTCATCCTGATGACGAGGGTGTTGGCGTCCGGTGCCTCATAGGTGTCCACTGGGGCAGCCAGGCCGGCGATGAAGCTCGTCGATTGGAGCGTCTTGTAGAACTCAGCCATGGTGGTGGCATCGAGATCCGCCCCGGAATGGAACTTGGTCCCACTCGGGATGTTGAAGGTGTAGGTGAGACCGTCGTCCGAGGCTTCGAAAGTGTCAGCGATCTGTGCCGCCGTTTCGCCCTCTGGGTCGTCGGTGAGAATCGTCTCGTAGATGGCAAAGAAGGCCGGGTCGTACCAGTTGGTTGTCAAGGGATCGTGCTTGGAAACGTCGCGGTTGTAGCCCTCCCGCAGCGTGCCCCCTTGCACTGGGGCTCCCGCGGCAGTAGTTGACGCGCCGGCAGCTGCCGTAGTGGTGCTGGTCCCCTGAGCGCAGGCGGCGAGGACCGCCGATGCCGCGCTGAGCGTCAACCCGGTGGCCAGGGCCTTCCGCATGAACTCCCTGCGGGTTATGAGCTTGCGCTGGTAGGCGTCAACGATCGGTTCGAGCTCAGAATCAAGGCTCTGAAGTTCCTTCATGGTCTCCTCACCATCCAATGACAGGCGCCAACTGGCGCAGTTTGACGGTCGCTCATCGTATACGGTGGCTCTCCGGCAGGCAGGGCACGGGGCGGGTTATCTTGATCTCCAGCTGCAGGAGGCTTCGTGGCGTTCCTTGTGACCGGCTCATCAGGGTGTATCGGCGCGTGGACCGTGGCCATTCTCCACGGCCGCGGGGTCCCCGTGGTGGGAGCAGATCTCACCGACGACCGCCGACGCTTGCGGTATCTCATGAGCGATGCCGAAATCGACCGTGTCCGCTTCGAGCGGGTCGACGTCACAAGCCTCGAGTCGGTCACGCGGGTCACTGCCGCGGCCGGCATCACCAACATCGTCCATCTCGCTGGTCTGCAGGTGCCGTTTTGTCGCTCCGATCCGGTTCTCGGAGCCCAGGTCAACGTCGTCGGCACAGCCACGATTCTGGAGGCGGCCCGTCGTAGCGACGGCCAGGTCAGAGGCGTCAGCTATGCCAGCTCATTGGCTGTCTACGGTCCCCCGGAGCTGTACCCCGATGCCCGTGTTGATGACGAATCCCAGCTTGCTCCCGCCACTCTCTATGGCATCTACAAGCAGGCGGACGAAGGCATTGCTCTCCGCTACGCCGCCGATTACGGGCTGGGTTCGGTTGGCCTGCGGCCGACCATCGTTTACGGCCCCGGCCGTGACCAAGGCCTGACCTCGGATCCCACCAAGGCGATGCTGGCCGTGGCAGCCGGGAAACCTGGACATATTGGATTCGGCGGCCGCTCCGTTCTCCATCATGCCGAGGATGTTGCCAATGCTTTTATCACCGCAGCTCAGGTCGAAGGCGCCGACGGCCGCGCCCTGAATGTGCCCGGCTCTGAGGTAGCCCTCGACGAGGTGGCGCAAGCAATACGCGAAGTCGTCTCGGGAGCCGAGGTCACGGTTGACCCGACCCCGCTTCCCTTTCCTGAAGGCGTGGATCCGAGCTCGTATGTCCGCATAGTTGGCACCGGGCTCCGGCCCCTCGAGCAAGGCGTCCCTGATTCCATCGAACATTTCCGACGACTCCTCGCTGACGGCCTGATTCATACCGGTTGAGATTCTGGCGGGTGTCGTCAGGCGGGGATCAGGGTTTGGTTGCGAAGACTGAGAGCCGGGCGGAGCTCACCGCCTCCGTTGCCCCCTCGCTCAGACCGCGGCCCACATCGCCCGGGCCGAACACGTCGTAGAGATGGGCCACGCTCACATGGTCGAGCACCTTCCAGACTTCTACGGCCTCCGGATAGCCGGGACTGCAGCCGTTGGCCAGAGCTCGAATCGAGCCCAGCCAGGTAGTCAAACGGCCCAACTGGCCCGAGGCCGCCGTCCAAGCAGGGCAGAGATCCACTAGGGCCGAATGACCACCGGTTGCGATCACGACCAAACGCGCGGTTCCGGCCATTCGCTCGTACAGAAGCTCGCTGACGAAGGCCGGAATCACCGAGTCGTCCTCCTCTGCGAACACCAGCGCCGGTTTCCGGCCAGCGTTCTCGGTCAATGCGCCGCGTCCGGAAAGGGCGATGAAGGTGTCGACGCCTTCCAAATCACCAGCCGCAACAGCAGTCGTTGCCCCAGCTGAGTATCCAGCCACGGCGATACGGGTTCCGTCGACGACCGCAGCTAGTTCGCTGCTTCTGCCATCTGCCAGAGCCTCCAGCACGGTCCGGACATCACCGAGGTCGTTGTCGGCCGAGCGACGGGCGGTCCCTTCGATCGCCGCCCGAAAGCCCCTGCCTTCGTGGTCGGGTGCTGCCACGACAAATCCCCACGAGGCGAGGTGGATTGTGTAGAACGAGGACATCTGGCGGTAGCCCCCAAAGCCATGACTGAAGACCACCAGCGGAAATGGCCCCTGGCCGCTCGGTGGGGCGTCACGAAATGCTCCGGTGTCGAGAACCGGAAAGAGGTCAGGAGGAATCTGCGGTCTGATCGCGGTCGGCCACACCGATCGGTGATCAAAAGCTTCCGATTGCAAACCACCGACGGATGCTCCCTCCACCGGGTACCAGATTTCGGTAACAGGCCCATCTCCAGGTCGGAAGGTGGTGACGCCGACCGAGAAGGGTCCCGAGCCGGAGAAATCTGGCAGGCCGCTTTGACGGACCCGCAGCGTCACGAGCAATGCCACGGCCAGGGCCGCCGCCAGGACCAGACCGAGCAACTGGCGGCCGCGGTCGTTGTTCAGGCCACGTTCCGATCGGGAGGGCCCTTGGTTAGACGCTGGCGACTGCCCTCGCGGAGGGGTATGTGTCGCGCAGCATCTTCACGGTTTCCGCCGTGAACCGATCGCCGAGAGGAAGTTCGAGCACGATCGGGTCCCCGGCGGTGCAGGGCTGGCCTTGACGAACGTGAAGCGTCGTCAGGTCAGCCTGGCGCCTGATCAGGTAGGTGTAGACGGTGCTGTAACCGCGGTGATTGCAGATTCCTGTGGGACCGTCGTCGTGTGACGTCTGCAGCTCGAAAATTTCCTCAACCGTTTCGGCCCTGGCAACTCGGGACAACACCGACTTGAGTCGGGGCCCGCTGGTGACTGTGTCATCGTCGTCGCTGGTAGCTCCCAGCACCACGTGATGGTTGGACCTTCCTAAGCGATCGCCCCCGAATGAGACCTCGATCCGATCGCTGCGGACCTCCACCGCCGCGGTTTGATTGTCGTCGATCATCACCAGATTGGCCCAAAGAAATGGTCTCTCGCTCACTGCTTGCCGGACGGCTTCGATGGCCGTCGGCACGTCGGTGCCTTCCCGCAACGCGATCTCCACGAGTCGGTCGTAGTTGTCGTGATCGGGAAGCGTGCGAACGTTCGAATCGCAACACAAGAGCCCATGACGATTGGCGCCGATCGAGAACCCCGAGAACTCGTCAGCCTCAGGGTCTTCACTCGCCCAGGTGGTGATTCCTTCCACCCCGAAGAGGTCGCGTTCGACCACGAGCCGGTCATCGAAGTGGCGGCGGCCGAAGTCCTTGTTCTTGAACAGCAGATAATCAGCCGGGCCGAGCCGCAGTACCCCGGTGGTGCACATACGACGAGTCTAAAGCGGCCTGCTTCGGCTCGACCTTCTCCGCCGCTCAAGTCTCGGGGACGTCGTATACCTGCGCAGTCAGCGCCCCGTCGACGACCAGGTTGGCACCGCTCACATATTTGGCATCGTCGGAAGCCAGGTAGAGAAAGGCGCCGGCGATGTCGTCGGCGGCCGCCAGGCGATTCATGGGCACCACCGGGAACCCCTCGCGACGCCACTTCTCCATCAGCTCCTCACCCACCAAGTCGACGGATTGCTGGGTATCGGCGGGGCCCGGGCTGACGCAGTTGCATCGGATCCCGTATGGGGCACATTCGACCGCAATCGCCTTGGCAAGGGACACCAGCCCCGCTTTCGCGACGCAATAAGCGGTGAACCCGCGACCGTGGCCGAGAGAGCTGATCGATGACGTGAAGAGAATCACCCCGCCCCCGGTCTCCTTCATTGCTTGGGCGGCGCGCAGAGCAAGGGCGTAATAGGCGTCGAGATTGACGGAGAGCACTCGCCGCCACTGGTCGAGGGTCATATCGACGAACGGCACGTCGACCCATGCCGCGGCATTGCTGATGAGGATGTCGAGCCGGGAATCGACCTCGAGTGCCTGCTCCACCGCCGCCACGCAGTTCTCCATCGAGCCGAGATCGATGTTGATCGGAATCGGGGTCGCCCCGTATTTGGCGATCAGCGGGGCGGTGTCGTCAAGTCGCTCTTGCTTGTAGTCGACCAGATAGACGTTGCCCGCCCCTTCCTCGGCAAAACGCTCGGCGGTGCGTCTGCCAAAGCCGCTTCCCGCCCCGGTGATGAAGACGTTTTTTCCTTCGAATCGTCGGGTCATGTTTGACTCCTCAGGCCGTGGGAAGAACCGGATTGCGGTTCGGGGGTGGGATGATCACGTGCTCTTTCACCAGCCAAAACGTCCCCGTGGTCTTGGCATAACGAGGTACGTCTTCCCACGCCGCCGCCACCTCGGGGGATGCCCCCGCCTTCTCGAACGCGGCTTCGTCGTCGAACCACTGCTCGACAAATGCCTCGGTTTCGAGCTCTCCTTGCAGCTTGCGAATCACCTCGGAGACCACATACCCCCGGAGGCCGGGAGCGCGCCGGGAGATGGGAGCGTGAACCTCCATCCAGTAATCGAAGAAGTCCTTGGTGGTGAAGTCGTCCCGTTTGTAGGCCGTACCGATCGCCTTGATCATCAGCTCCTCCTTTGCTGCGAGCGTACGCATGCCGCGCTTGTGGGTGGCGGGTCAGCCCAGCAAGAACTCGACGATGAGCCTGATTGATTCATCCGGTTGTTCGACGAGATAACCATGGCCGCCCTCCATCACCGCCAGCCGGGCGCCTGGAATCGAGTCAGCCATGGCGCGGGCGCCGGCCCCGTCTGGCCCGCAATCGAGCGGAGTCAGGACATCCTCTGCTCCCACCATCACCAGCGTCGGAGAAGTGATGTTGCCGAGCTCGGCCGTCACGTCGGCGGTCATCATGGCATCACAGGCATCCAAGAACACGTGCAGGGAGGCGTTGCGCTCTGTCACCTCCCGCATCGCAGTAACCGCGGCGGCGCCGCCATTGGGACCGTCGAGATAGCGGCGCGAAAAGGCGTGGGTGGAGAGATGCGACGCCAGCTCTTCTGAGTCGAGACCGTAGGAGTTGGCGATGTCCTTCCAGCCGCGAAACTGGTGTCGGGCCATGGTGTCGCATTTGGCCACCGCCCCGCCAATAACAAGGCGATCGACCCGCTCGGGGTAGCGAGTGGCGAAGTACACGGCGATGAATCCCCCCATCGAGCCGCCGTGGACATGAGTCCGCTCGATCTCGAGATAGTCGAGTAAGCCGACCAGGTCTTGTGACCAGACCTCGAGGCCATAGCGCTGCCCGGGACGATCACTGAGCCCGTAACCGCGATGGTCATAGTCGAGGACCCGGAAATGACGGGCCATGGCCTCGGTGACGGTGGCGTAGCCCTCGTGTCCGCTAACGGCCCCGCCGATTTGGACGAGATCAGGCCCCGACCCGAGCTGTTGATACCAAATTCCCGCTCCGTCGATCTCGACCTTGGGCAAGGACTATCCCTTCACTCGACTTGCGAACAGCCTGTGGCCGTCTTCTTTGGGAAAGGCGGGAAAGATACCGGGCACAGCCCCGACCGGCGGAGTGCCCGGCTAGGTTCCCGACGTGCCAGCGTCGAAAAGCTGCTCATGCGCCTGACCGCCGACGTTTACCTAGTCGGGGGCGGATCTTTCGCATTCGACATGTCAAGTCCCTTCGACTGCCACGTATATGCAATTCGAAGCGGGGACGAGGTCGCCCTCATCGACGTTGGCA
>DATFBM010000023.1:0-2971 GCA_035253825.1 Acidimicrobiia bacterium
TTTTTGTGTCGTCGGGAAGGTGGGAGGTGCGGTGATCGACGAACGCGCAGCTCGGAGCCTTGACCGAAGTGAATTGCTGCTGCAGCTGACCGGTAGAGTTAGCGAAATGGCGGAGAGTGAGTTGATGCGGTTCGGTCGACTCGTGGCCGATAGGCGAAAGGCCCTCGCCTTGACTCTCAAGCAGCTTTCCGAGGCGGGTGGACCCTCAGATGTCACCACCGGAAAGATCGAGCGTGGAGGGATCGAAGAGCCAAGCGCACGGACACTGCGCCGCCTGGACAAGGGTCTTCGCTGGAAAGAAGGATCGGCCGCCAGAACGCTTATCGGTGGCGAGCCGGTACCGCTAGAAGAGCTTCCGTCCGCAGCTCCCGCTTTGGGAGGAGGCGCTGTCTCTGCAGGCCCTGACTCGGTGACAATGTCGCTGTCGCTGGTCAGTGATCTATCAGGGCTGGCAAAGCGGTTGGAGAATGTCGCCAAGCAGGACGCAATTACGCGTGAGGACGTGGCGGCAGTCGGTGCCGAACTCGACGTCGTCGTCGACAGAATCCTGCGATCCTGGGTAATAGCGCAGCTCGAAATGAAGGTTGGTCCAGATCGCGATCAGAAGGACTTCATGGTGGAGATGCTTATCGGCGACTACCTGGACCGGAAGCCGGTCATAGAAAACAAGTCCGACGAGATCGACCTGTTGTACATGCGATGGTTAACAGGACGCGCGGCAGAAGGTATAGACCCCGAGATGGACCGCCAATTCACAGCTCGATGGCAACAGGTCAAGAACCAGGAGAAGAAGCCGAAATGACGACACACCTCTCCCCATCACTGAGCCAGAAGCTCGACCGGATGCGCGACTTTTACCACCACCGCAACGAGCCGCGCCTGTCCTTGCAAGCGGTTGCCACGATGGCAGGGCGCAATCTCTCTCGCCCGGTCTCTGCCGAGCTGCTCCAGCGTGTAGAAGCCGGTGACGTGCAGCAACTCCCAACGGACATTGCTGACGCCATCTGCGACGCAATGGGCGTCGATCGTTCGTATCTTCGCCACGGGTCCGGACTCGACGTCGACATCGACCAGCGACTACGTCTCTGGATCGAGATCCGGGACCGGGGCATTGAGCATTTCCAAGCGCGCGCGGCGAGCGTGACTCGAGATGAACTCGAAGACCTCATCGCCCATATCAGGACGATCCCGCTCGCCGGCGACGCCCAGGCGGAAGCTACACGCGGCTGAACTTGAGTCGCAGGTTCTTCGGCCGCAGTGTCAGAGTCTCCTCAACTGCGAGTTCATAGCCCGGTTCCGGATCGATGTTGAAGCGCTGCACGAGTGTGGCGAGCGCCAATGCCATCTCGTGCAGCGCGAACTGCCTTCCGATGCACGAACGAATTCCGGTGCCGAACGGCTTGAAAAGCTCCGGGGCGCGGCCGCGGCTGGCCTCGGGCGCAAACCGGTCAGGGTTGAATTCCTGCGCGTCAGGTCCCCATGCAGAGTCCCGCTGGGTCGCCAGCAGGAGCACGAAGACCCATTCGCCCTTCGAGAAGGCATAGTCCCCGACAGTCGTGTCGTGCTTGGCGGCCCGGAAGAAGCCTGGAGCTGTCGGCCACAGGCGAAGGGACTCGTTGATGACCTGGCGGGTATAGCGCAGTTTGGCGACGTCCTCGTATCCCGCTGCACGATCGCCGAAGACTGTGTTCGCCTCTTCACGCATCTTTCGGGCCACGTCGGGGTTCTGCGCGATGAAATGCAGTGCGAAGCTGAGCGCATTGACCGAGGTTTCGTGGCCGGCGATCAGGAAGGTGAGAACCTGGTTCCTGATGTTCTCGGGATCGAGCGCGACACCGCTGGAGGGATGCAGCATGTGATCGAGCAAGTCGGGCCGGCGCTCCCCCGACTTGATACGTTCCGCGATGACGTCGTCGACGGTATCGACGAGTAGCTGATAGTCGAGCCGGTTCTGTGCGTCATCCTTCCGACGCAGCAGTTTGCCTACGAAGGGCACGGGGATCCCGGCCTTTTGGGCGTACGTGAGCGTGCGGCTCATCGCAGCTACGAAGGGGTGTTCCTGCGTCTGGGTGAAGGAGTCGAATGTGTAGTTGAATCCGCACCGCCCGATCACCTCGAGGGTTAGCTTGCCCATCTCCTCGACGGTCGGGATGTACGCCTCGCCTTGTCGTTCGATGCTCGCGGTCAGCTCGTCGACAGCCGAAGCCATGACGCCGTGGTAGGAGACCATGGCCTCTTTGGTAAATCCGGGCATGAGAACCTCGTGAGCCTTCGCCCAGTTCGATTCCCAGTTGTATGCCGTGAAGAGGCCATCAGCGGCAATCGCGCGAAGATTCTCCAGCGGACGCCCGATGAACTTCTCCCAATGCTCTTCGTCGAAGACACTGGCGGCGAGATCAGCCGAACCGACAAACGTGAGATCAGTCCCCATGATCGTGCGGCGATAGATCGGGCCGAGTTCGCTGAAACGCTCAAGCGTCTTCTGGTTGGGCGCCTCCCGGTCCATCCCCAAGATGTCTCCGATGAACGGAATACGTTTCGGGGGATGTGGGATTCGCTTCGGCGCCTGCGGGATGACAGTCGACACTTTCCAGTTCTCCAATACTGCTCGTAACGGCTAAACGCCGCGGGTCATGGTCCAGGCATCAGCGACGCGCAGGAGTTCCTCTTCATCTGTGAGCCACCGAGGCGGCGCATGAACACTGGTGCGGTGGCCGGGATGCAGCGACTGCTGGTACTGAGCGATTGCATCAGCCACCGCATCGGCTCTCTCTGCGGGGCTGCGGTCCTTTTCGAATCCGGAGGCCGGCATCCACGGCAACAACTGCAGAAGGGCGTCTTCGCACTCGATCCGCATCCGATGCTCACGCTCGATGCCCACCGATCCTTCTGTCGAGTCGAGCGTGAGGTCGGGGATGGCGGTAATGAGAACCCGCCAGATCGGCTCCAAGCGTTTGGCCGCGCGCGATGA
>DATFBM010000024.1:0-29807 GCA_035253825.1 Acidimicrobiia bacterium
GGCTGAGTTCCACATTCTCCAAATCGGGGCGGGGAGTCCAAGGGTGAGATCGACAGTCAGCCTGGTGGTTGACGGCGATCAACGAATCGTGATCGATCCCGGGTTGGCGCCGTCGCAGGAGGCAATTTCCGGTCCGCTACAAGCACACGGCTTTGCAGTGACCGACGTCACCGACGTCATTCTCAGCCACCATCACCCCGACCACACGGTCAACGTCGGCATGTTTCCCCACGCCCGGATCCACGATCACTGGGCGACCTATCACTACGACTCCTGGCACAGCCGCGCCTGCGAGGGATTCAACGTTTCGCCGGGGACGGTCCTCTGGGAGACGCCCGGCCACACTCCCCAGGACATTTCCACCCTGGTCGAAACCGACACCGGCGTGGTCGTATTCACACACCTCTGGTTCTATCAGTCGGGACCGCCCGAGGACCCATTCGCGACGGATCCGGCAGGAGTCCACAGCGGACGCAAGCGGGTCCTCGAGGTCGCCACGCTGATCGTTCCCGGCCACGGTCCGGCCTTCGTGCCCGACGAAGAAACTCCTCGCTAGGACAGAAGGAGCCCCGTGCCGGGGCTCCTTCTGTATCCACGCAGGCGGAGCGGATTCAGCCGGTTGTAAGTCCCAGTGCCCGGGCCAGGAACGAAGCCATCTGGTCTCGCAGCACCGGAGCTACCGGGCTGAACAAGGTGGCAGACGTTCCCTTGGTAACTCCGGAGGCAGCGAGAGCATTGATCTCGTCCTCCGCAAAGGAGGCCTCGTCATCAGTGAAGGCATCGGTGGTCACATCAGCCAGCGCCAATGCCCTCACCAAGAATGCCGCCATCTGCTCCCGGGTCACCGGATCGTTGGGCGAGAACGTCGTCGCCGTGGTCCCGGTAGTAATTCCGGCTGCGGCGACAGCGTTGATATCGGCCTCGAACTGGGAGTTCTCGTCGTCCGTGAAGGGGTCGCTGCTCGACGGAGCGAAGTTGAACGCCCGGTTGAGGAATGCAGCCATCTCGCCCCTGGTGATGGTGCGAGAAGGTGCATAGGTATTCGGTCCGGTGCCGAGAGTGATGCTGGCAGCCGCGATCAATTCGATGTTGGTCTCATGGGGGTTGCCGTTGTCATCGGTGAAGCGAGGGCCAACCGGACCTGCGTTCAGGCCGACGACCTGTCCCCGAATCTCGCCTCCCGGGTTTGCCATGGTGTGGAAGTTGACGTAGGCGAAGCCACCGCTCATCACATCCAAGAGGTCGGTCAGGGTTCCGGCCACCAAGGTGCTGTTGTTCACAGTCGCCGCCGGGAGCAAGCCGTCCTGGGTGGTCGGCGACATCGGGTGATAGAGGAAAGTCGCCACCGGCCCGATCTTGCCGGCGTCGCCGATATGGATATGACCGAAGAGCGTGTTGACCAGACCTTTGGTCGTGGTCCACACCGTCAGATTGGAGCCATCGACGCGCATCCCGCTGACACCGCTCGCTCCGGTGGCAACGGCCGGGACCTCGTTGCTGCCGCGCAGATCGGCGATGAATGACGAGGCCACGCTGGGTGCAGCCGCCACAGAGGCGTGTGGGGCACCCAGGTAGGGGAAGCCCGACAGATAATCACCATGTGGGGAAATTCCCTGAGTGGTGATGGCGCCGTTGGCGTCGCGACCTGCGAAGAGATCGAGCGGATCGCCGCCAGTGACGATGTTGAGCTCTGTCGAGATGACATCCGCGTTGAGCGGACGACCGTTCAACGGCGGAGGCAAAGCGCTGGCCTTGTCGTAGGGAAGTACGTCAGGCAGTAGCAGATCGGCCAGAGCGCCAGCCTCAGCCACGCCGTAAGAGCCCTCACTGTCAATGCTCGACAACGCCTGCAAGGCTGCGACCGCAAACGGCTTGTACTGGGCGTCGTCCTTGGGATGGGTGGTGTTGTAAACGTTCTTGTTGTTCGCAGGCGCCATCACCAATGGACCGGAGTCGTTGACGACAGTGTTGATTGCCGGTCGACCCATGCGATCAATCTGAGTGCCGGCGACAGAGGTCTTGGCCCAGACATTAATTGGCCCCGGGTTGACCGTGTCGGGAACCTCCAATACGAGGGCGAGGGTGTCGAGAGGAGCGAAGAAGTCGCTCTTATTGGCATCGTTGAACTGGCGACCAGTCGCCAGGTTGCCCATCGCCACGACGTTTCTAAACGCGTCCAGGTCGAAGAAGAAGGGATCTGACCGCAGGCCGGCGAAGAAGCTTCCACCCCCGGCGACGGGCACGGTCTTACCTACCCTTCCGTAGGCGACGAGAGCCCCGTTTTGCACTCCGTCCGCCGACTGGGCGCCGGTTGACCTTTGCACCAGGAAGTACTGAGCGCCGTTGGGCTTGACCGACGAGAACGTGATCTCATAGGAGATGTCCTCGCTGGCATCGCCGGCGTTGTCGATTTTGAGCTCGTAGAGCACATCTGCTCCAAAGGTCGAGGTGGCGTTGGCAACCGGATGGACCGTCACCGCCAGGACGGTGTTGGTGGCGGTAGCGCCTTGAAAGGCGTAGACATCGTTGATGTCGGCCTGGGTGCGCCCGCTGGGCGGCATCAACCCCGGGGCATCGAGGTGGTCTGCTCCCTGACCGGTCAGCATCGGCGTCAGTGAAACCACCAGGCCCATGACCGCCACAAGTGCCAATACCCATACACCGGTACGGGCCCGTGCAAATTGCATTCGAATCCTCCTTCTCGATTGCCGCAGTGGCGCGGTCGTCGTCGAGCGCTGGTTCGGAGCCATCCGACCCCCGGTTTGGTCCGAACTACAGGAAGTGACGACCCGGGCTCGCGCTCCGTATCCGATCTCGCTATCCAGGGTTCTTTTGGCGGCGATCTGTCTCGTGGCTTCGATGTGGATAGGGCGCGGCCTCTGGATGGCGTCACAACCACCGCCACTGATCACGACCAATGTGGAAGCCGCGATCGATCCCTCGTTTCTCGCCGGCGCTGACCTCGACCGTCTGATCGCCACCTACTCGGAACGGATCACCCATACCTCCACACCCTCCGACTACCTGAACCTCGGACTCCTCTATCTGGAGCAAGCCCGCCTGAGCTCGGATCCGGCCGCCTCCGCGGCTGCGGCAAGCTCGTTCGAGACCGCCGCCTCGCTCTCCCCCCAAGACCCGACTGCCGTCCTTGGCCGGGCACGGGCCGCTCTCGCTATCCACGACTTCGCCCGCGCCGAGGACCTAGCTTCATCTGTTCTCCGTCAGATTCCGACCCGGCTCGACGCTCTGGCGGTCCAAGCCGATTCCCGGATGGCCGTCGGAGATATTGCCGGGGCGAGCCGATCTCTCAGTCTCCTCAGGGCCGGCGCCGGGGACGTTGCCCCGATGCTGGTCCGAGAGGCCGAACTCGCTTGGCTCGAGGGACGATTGGCTCAGGCCTTGG
Organism: Acidimicrobiia bacterium; assembly: GCA_035253825.1. Classification (GTDB taxonomy): domain Bacteria; phylum Actinomycetota; class Acidimicrobiia; order Spongiisociales; family ZC4RG35; genus JACCTH01. The sequence goes on from DATFBM010000024.1 coordinate 3,404, forward strand.
AGTTAGCCGAGCAATCTGTTCCCGATGCCGAGGACAATCCCCGAAGGCTGGCCTGGTATGAGGGCTACGCCGGCACCATGGCGTGGCGGGCAGGCGCCTTGACCGCGGCTAAGGCGTGGGCCGAGCTCGCCCTCGAGCACGATCCCGAGGCGATCGTCGCTCTCACCCTGGCCGCCCGGCTCGCCCAAGGCGAAGGGGATTTAAGAGCAGCAGCCGATTTCTACGAGCAGGCTACGTCCGGCGTCCCCGACCCTGAACTGGTCGGCGAGCTGGGCGACGTATATGACCGCCTCGGTCGTTCAGAGGAGGCAGAGCTGCAATGGGATCTGGTGGATGTGATTGGCACTCTGGCCGATGCCGAAGGCCTGTACGACCGCTCGGTGGCCCGCTTCTACGCCGACCATGACCTCCAAACCGAGAGGGCGCTAGCCCTAGCCCAAGCCGAGATCGAAGTCCGAAAGGATCCGCTCGGCTACGACACCCTGGCCTGGACTCTCTATCGCGCCGGCCGCCTTGACGAGGCGCGATCCGCCGTGGAAGCCGCCCTAGCCGGAGGCTTCAGCGCTCCCGAGGTCCACTACCACCACGGCCTGATACTTCTCGCTCTCGGTGACACCGACGGCGGAAGGCGCCAATTGGAGAGGGCACTGAACCTCAACCCGTCGTTCGATCTCCGGGGCGCCGAACATGCTTGGGAGATTCTCGCCCGTTAAAGAGCGTCAAGCCGAGAAGGTGTCGATCATGAGGTGCACGTCGGGCCCCAAGGGATAGAGGATCGGGCTCGTGCAGCCATTGGCGATGTACTCGTCAACTTTTCTCACGCACTCTTCGGGCGTCCCGGCGGCACAGATCATCTGCACGATCTCGTCTGGCACCAGCTTCGACGCCGCCAGCACCTGGTCATGAGTCGCCGGCCATGTCAGCACCTGCCCGATCTCATCCAGTAGAGACTCGGGGACCCCGGAAGCTTTCATGATGTGCGGTTGCTGGCCCAAGTATTGGGTCACCAGCAGCCGAGCCGCATCGATCGCTTCTTGGCGATCGGCGGCCATCGAGCACACGATTAGTTGGGGACGGTCGATCTCGTCGAGAGATCGGTTCGCTCTGTGAGCTCCTTTCTCAAGCGCATCGAGGGCCCGCTGGTTGTAGTCCGGTGAGACGAGATAGTTGAGCACGGCCCCGTCTGCGATCTCCCCGGTCAGTTCCATCATCTGCATGCCAGTAGCCCCGATGTAGATGGGAAGGTCCTTCCCACCCCGCTCCTGGTAGACGTAGTCGATCTCGACTCCATCGAGATGGACGAATTCACCGTCGAAGCTGACCTTCTCACCCGCCAAGAGCCCCCGAACCGCGCCAACGATTTCGCGCATTGCCAAAAGCGGCCGGCGGCGCTCGATGCCGACCTTGGTCGCCAACGGATCCCACCATGCCCCCACACCGAGAATGATGCGGCCAGGGGCGAGGTCGTCCAAAGTGGCGAAAGTAGAAGCCAGACGAGCAGGGTTGCGTGACCAGATGTCCACCACTCCCGCCCCCACCTTGATTCGCTCGGTCGTGGCGGCGAAGGCTGCCATGGGGATAGTGGCGTCGCGCACCAACCGGGAGTCGGCTTGCCAGACCGCCTCGAACCCCTTTGCCTCGGCGTAGCCGGCAATCTCGATGCCATCCCGAATCGAGTGGGCGTCCTGTAGATAGAGCGCCATTCTCTTGGTCATAGACGGTCGTGCAGCCTCTTGGCCTGCTCGGCAGCCTTCGACCGCACCTGACTCCTATCAACCCGCGTGGGCCCACCGGCCCGCCAGACCACTTCGCCCTCGACCTCGATTTCGAGCGGGCGCACTGCGGTTGTAAAAGCGAGGTGATCGGGCACCATGGGGTCATAGTCCCAGGTCACACGGTCGAACCGCGCCTCAGGGACCAGGTCCCACCCGCGGGCCAGCCAACTCCAGCTGGTCGCCGAGGTGGCTGACGAATCAGTGGAGCGGTGCAAGAAATACGCCAGGCGAAAGGCGTCGAGCATGTCGGCTCCGATCCCATCAGTGCCGAGGGCGACCGGATTCTCGAAGCGGGCCGGCTCCGCATAACCGACACCGTTGTTGAGATTCGAGGCCGGGTTATGAACGATCGTCCCTTGCAGGTGGTGAGCGCTGGCGAGATGGACGCCGTGGGCCAGCAACCAGTTCGGCCGGGTGAGATGGCCAAGGCGAGCAGGCGCTTCGATGTCTTCGGGGCCCTCGCATACGTGCACATGCACGCCGACTCCGTGGTCCTCAGCGAGGCCGGCGGCGGCTTCGAGCGTCTCGTCGGAACAGGTAAAGGCGGCGTGAACACCCACCATCCCCCGACCGCCCTCTGCCAAAAAGCGCCGGTTTTCTTCCAAGCCGAGGCGCGCACCCTCTGTCCCATGGCGGTCGCTGACGCCATAGGAGGCCACGAGCCTCACGCCGACCTCGGCGCAGGCCGCCGCCAGCACGGAAAGCGAGCCCTCGATCGCTCCTGGAGTCTCGTTGTGATCGATGATCGTGGTCGTTCCGGAGGCCAGAGCTTCTAGGGCAGCGAGCTTGGCCGACCACTCGAGCATCTCGAGATCGAGCGCCTGATCGAGCCGCCACCACACGCGCTCGAGGATCTCGCGGAACGTGGTTGGAGACGGACCAAGGACCGGCATTCCCCGGGTGAGGGCCGAGTAGAGGTGGTGATGGGCGCAAACCAGTCCCGGGGTGGTGGCCGCCATCTCGAAAAGATATACCGGGTGCTATCGGCCGAGCCAAGAGAGAGCCGGTGGGCTAAACCCACCGGCTTTCTCTGTGCCCATCCCCAGTTCCAGATCCATTTGGATCTATCCCGCCGTGGTCTCACGTTCCGCGATGAGACCTTGACGCCTTACCCGACCAGCCGGACCTCAAACCGACAAAGGTTGGTGCTTTCGTATTGGGAGCCGACTCCGCCAAATCCCATCGAGCTCTTGATAGGCCGCCGCCACCGCGCCAGCAGTGGGAACCAGGCCGATTTCGCCCACGCCTTTGATCCCGTAAGGGGCGTTGGGTTGGGGAGACTCGATCAGAATCACTTCGACCGGCGGCATGTCCTTGGGACGGATGATGTCGAGCGAGCGCAAGGTCATGTTCATCGGCCGCCCCTCGCTATCACAGGGAAAGTCCTCTGAAAGGGCGTAGCCCAGGCCCATATGGACCGAGCCCTCGATCTGGCCCTCGCAGAGGAGCGGATTCATGACTCTTCCCACGTCGTGGGCGGCCACCACCCGCTCGATCTCACCCGTCTTGGGATCAGCGATGACCAGTTGGGCGGCATAAGAGAAGGTCGAGTGAATCACCGGATGTTCCAGCCCCTCCGAGAGGCTGTTAGTCCAGTCCACCCGGTATTCGCCCGGATAGTCGACGCCGGTCTCACAACCCCCCGCCAGCGCCGCCTGACAGGCATTCAGTACGGCACCCGCTCCCATGAGCGTGCCCCGAGAACCGGTGGTTTGGCCGGTCCCGAGCTCGCGGGAGGTGTCGACTATTACCTTGATCCGAGCCGGATCGACACCCAGCTCCTCCGCCGCCACCTGGAGGGCGACTGTGTGGATCCCTTGGCCCATCTCGGTCCAGCAATGCCGGACTTCGACCGAGCCATCGGCCTCGAACCGCACCACCGCCTTGGCCCATTCCTTGAAGCCATTCCCCAATCCCGAGTTCTTGAGGCCCAGGCCGAGTCCGACGGCTTTCCCATCGGCCCGGGCCTGGTCGTAGTGGGGCTTTACCGCCTCGAGACACGCCCCTGCCCCCAGGCATCCATCGTCCATTATCTGACCGGGTCCCCAAACGGCGCCGGGGGTGATGACGTTTCGTTGCCGCATATCCCACCGGTCGATACCGGCCTGGTCGGCCAGGCGATCGATGATGCCTTCCATGGCGAACTGGGCCTGATTGGCCCCGAAGCCGCGGAACGCCCCGCAAACCGAGTTGTTGGTGCGGACTGCGATCGACTCGACCTCAACATTCGGAACCTGATAAGGCCCGGTGGCATGACCAGCGGCACGTTCGAGCACCTTCATGCCTACCGAGGCGTAGGGACCGGAATCGCCGATCATCCGCGCTTTGTAGGCGGTGAGCTTTCCGGCTTCATCGCATCCGGCCCACACCTCGATACGAATCGGATGCCGTTTGGCATGGAGGTGGAAAGACTGCTCCCGGGTCAAGGTGCACTCGACCGGTCGGTCGAGGAGAAACGCCGCCAGCGCGGTTTGGGCCTGGTTAGACAGGTCCTCCTTGCCCCCGAATGCGCCGCCGTTGGAAACCAGTTCGACGGTGACCCGGCCAGCGGGGATGCCGAGAACCGAAGCGATCTGATCACGGTCGTCCCAGACTCCCTGACCCCCTGAATAGACGTAGAGCTCACCCTCTCCATAGGGAATGGCGAGCGTCGACTCGGGTTCGAGAAAGGCCTGCTCGACCCTCTGGGTCTGAAAGACCTCGTGGACGGTGAAGGCGGCTCCGGCGAGGCCTGCTTCGAGGTCGCCGCGGCGATATTCCGAGGTCGAGAGCCGGTTTCCCTCCAGCCCCCAGACCGCGTTCTCGCTCGATTCGAGGGCGGCCACGGGATCGGTGAGGGCAGGAAGCACTCGGTATTCGACCTCGATCAGGGCAGCGGCCCGGCGGGCGGTCATCAGGTCCTCAGCCACAACCATGGCAAGAACATCGCCCGTGTACGACGTCCGCCCTCCTTCGGGAATGAAGACCGGCCAGTCCTTGTGGATCAGGCCGACTTTGAGCTCTCCAGGCACGTCGGCGGCGGTGAAGACGCCCACCACCCCGGGGAGGTTGCGCGCTGCTTCGGAGTCGATTCGGACCACGTCCGCTCGAGCGTGATCGGTCAAGCGGAGGGCTCCGTGGAGTAGTCCTTCGATGGTGAAGTCATCGATATAACTCCGATCACCGAGCGCCAGCGAGACCGCCTCGTATTTCACGCCGTTCTTGCCGATCCCAGACGGGAGGGCTGGCTCCGGGATCGATTCACCAGAGGCGAGAAGTTCCACCGCCTCGATGATCTTCGTGTAGCCAGTGCACCGGCAGAGGTGGGCGCCCAGCCGGCTCTGGATGGTGCCCCGATCGAGATCTTTGCCCTTCTGATCGAGGAGAGCTTTGGCCCGCACCACTATCCCGGGAGTGCAGAAACCGCACTGCAGTGCGCCGGTGGCGGCAAAAGCGCGGGCGAGCCGATCGCGCTCGGCGGGATCGAAGCCTTCCAGTGTGAGAACGCTTTTTCCCGCCACCTTGGCCATCGACATCTGGCAGGCGATGGTGGCCTTGCCGTCGACCAGGACGGTGCAGCAGCCGCACTGTCCCGAGGGAGCGCAACCATCCTTCGGGGACGTGATCCCGAGTTCCTCCCGCAGGGCCGCCAAGAGGTGGGGATGGTCCTCGGACGCCTCAGCCGTCAAACCGTTGAGCGTGAAAGTGGTCACGGGGGAGGCTGCGAACCGCGCTGATCGCTGATCCGGCGGTACGCCTCCGGAACCCGATAGCGATCGAAATCGAAGAGAGTCTTCTTGTAGAAATCTGTGTAGTCGAGATCGACCTTGGCCACCGCCAGCTCGTCACCGGTGGTCAGGCATTGGGCGATGATCTGCCCGGAAGGGCCGATGATCACGGTTTGTGCGAGCGAATCGACTCCCTCCTCGATCCCGCCCTTAGCGACACCGACAACAAAGGCTCCGTTTTGGTAGGCCCCGGCCTGCATCACCAGATGGTTGTGGAATGCCTGGAGCGCGTTCTGTTGCGGATCGGGGGCGTAATAAAGAGGTGTGTTGTAGCCGATCAAGATCAGCTCCGCCCCCTGCAATCCCATCACCCGATACGTCTCCGACCAGCGGCGGTCGTTGCAGATCGCCATCCCCACCAATCCCCCGAAGCACCGCCACACGGGAAAGTCCCTCCCCGGCTCGAAGAAGTAGCGCTCGGCGTGTTGAAACGGTCGCCAGGGCTCGTTCGCCTCGTGTCCAGGGATATGGACCTTGCGGTACCGACCGACGATCGAACCGTCGCGCTCGACCAGGATTTGGGTGTTGTAACGGTGGGTGACCCCGTCGTCGTCATTGGTCAGCTCGGCATATCCAAGCGAAAACCCAACCTCTAGCCGTCGAGCCTCATCGAAGAGGGGCTTGGTCGCCGGGCCCGGCATCTCCGCCTCGAACCAGGATTCGATCTCACGGGAATCCTCGATGTACCAGCGGGGAAAGAATGTGGTCAGGGCCAGCTCGGGGAAGACCACGAGCTCGGCTCCGCGGATGGCAGCATCCGTGAGGAGAGCGAGCAGCCGATCGACGACCTCCGCCCGAGATTCGTCCCGAGCGACTGGTCCCATCTGGGCTGCGGCGAGGGTGAGGGGCCGGGCCATTGCCTAATTCTGTCACCTCCGGACGAGGAATACCCCGGATCGGGGCTTGGGCGAGAAGAACGTGGCCTTGGGGGGCATGAACTCCCCCCGATCGGAGTGCTCCATCACCGCTTCGATCGAAGTGGGAGCCAGGAGGAAACCAACTCCCCCCTGGTCACGAACCTTTTGACGCAGCGCATCCGGGCCGGGAAACCCGGGGACGAAGGAAAGTCGGGCATCGGTGCGCTCGTCCTCGACGCCCAGTTGCGATAGTGCGGTCCGAGCCAGAGCGGCAACGTCGACCTCGTCAGGGCGAGTTTCGAGGTCGATCAGCCATTCTCCCTCTCGGGTGACGACGACCGCCTTCCCGGGGCGAGGAACGAGTTCTTCCGGCCGGGCGTGGGGACTGGTCATCTCAATCCCCAACCAGCGATGGAAAGGAAATACTGACAGCTGGTCGTGGGGAAAGGCCACGGCGAGAAAGCGACCACCAGCAGAAGACGCCGCTAGACCCCTCTTGATGGTCGCCGCCACCCGGTGGTGACCATCGATGATGTAAGCCCGCGGTATCGAATCGAGAGCTGAACCCAACTCGGAATCGGTATCAATCACCCAGACGCGCTGGCGATCTCCATCATCGAGGGTGACATCGAGCGCGGGAGAGCTTTTCCGCAGCCGAGCCACGGCCTCGTCGACTTCGTTCGTGCGCCGATAAGCCAGTCCCACCGGCGAGGAACCGAATCCAATCGTCTCGAAATAGTCGGCCAAATCCGCCACCCGATCGGGTCTGGTGGCTTCATGGGGACTGATCAAATCGGGAAATCGATCTGCAGCCACGTCACCCACGACTCCAGCCTGGACGTGACCGCCGCTCTCGATCTCGAGCAGGTAGAGCGACGGCCCATGGAACTCCCACGTGCCTCGGTCCAGTTCGGTTCGTAAATAGGACTTGGCCTGGGCGCGGCGGGAAGCGTGATCGAGATCGGCATCGTCGCCCTCTGACGGCGTGCCGTTGAGGAAGCTCCGGGGATGGAGCCGGCCGTGGTCTCGGCGCTGGCTCGGATCCAAGAGGTCATAGGCGGGGCTGATGATCTCGCGGGCATGCTCAGGTCGAACCAAGCCGGCGACGACCGGCTGGAGCCAGCCGCTCACGAGGAAGGCAAATCGCGAGCCGTGGCGAAGATCACGTCCGGATGGCGCCGGACCGAATGGAGCACCGGCTCGGGAATCACCCCTTGCACGTGAATGCTGGCGACGGAGGCTCCCGCTCCCGAGAAGACCTCGTTCTTCATCTCCTGGACATTGAGGCCGGCCTCCCGCAACGCTCCCAGCACAGCCGACAGCACACCCACCCGGTCGTAGTGCCGTACCACCAATAGTGACCCGCCCGGATCCGGGGGAGTGAGGTTGACGACATTGCGAGCGATTCCGCGCTCGTAGTCGATGATCATTTCCACTACCTCGGCTGCGATCGCTTCCTGCGCCTGACTCGTGGAGGCCCCGATGTGATGCGTGGTGTAAACCCGCGGATGCTTCACGAGCAGAGACTCGAAACTCCCGGTGCCCGAACCCGGCTCGTCGGCGAACACGTCCAGACCGGCACGCAGGCCCTTCTCGTCAATGCTTTCGAGAAGAGCTTCCTCGTCGATGACATCCCCGCGGCTGGTGTTGATGAGGATCGCTCCCGCCCTCATCCTGGCGAGGAAAGAACGATCGACTAGGTGCTTGGTCTCTTCCGATCCCGGTAGATGCAGGGAGACGATGTGGGACCGTTCGAGAAGGTCGCCAAGTTCCCCGGTTCCCTCGATGCCCAGTTCCTGCACTCGCTCTTCAATGGAGCGGGAGCGGTTCTTGTTGAGCACCAACACGTTGAGCCCAAAGCCCGCTGCTCTTTCCGCTACCGCCAGCCCGATTTGTCCGAGGCCGATGATTCCGAGGGTCTTTCCCAAGAGGCCTTCGGACTGCGAGAACTCCTTCTTGTTCCAGGTTCCGGCGCGGGCCGCGGCCACGTTTTCGGGGATCCGCCGATCGATGGCGAGAATCAAACCCATCGTCAACTCGGCCACTGCCACCGCGTTCTTGCCTGGAACATTGGCGACGAAGACCGCATGGGCGGCAGCCGCCTTGCTGTCGATGGTGTTGTATCCGGCGCCGGCTCGAATCACCATTCCCAGCGGTCCCGCCTCGCCGAAGACCTCGGCGGGGACGTTGGTCGAGCGCACAACTAACACGTCAGCGTTCTTGACCGCCGCCGCGAGGCTGCTCGAGTCCAACTGAGGCTGATAGTCGATCGCGAATCCTGCGCTTTCCAAGGCATCGCGTCCCGATTGTTCGAAGCTATCGGCGATGAGGACCCGCATTGGGTGGCAATCGTAAAGTGCCCTGGTGATCCGGGAAACTTCGCTGTTCGGTCTCGTTGACGAAGTCCGGGACGGGGCCGTCCTCGAGCGCGCCGTCAAGCGCTTCGCCGACCAGGAAATACGGCTCCCGACTTTCGCCGAACTCGCCGAGCCAACGACCGCGGTCCGAGCGGAGGTGGATCCCGACGCCGCCGACCCCCGCAATCTCTTCCGGGTGCATTGGTACAACGATCAAACCCGTCGCTCGCTCAGCGACGTTCCCGATCATTTCGTGGTCCCCGGCGAAGTAACCGGGACCGACGCGACGTTGGTGTTGGCTTTGGGTAATCGGTTTCCCATGATTCGGGCCCACAAAGTTCTTGCGGCTTATGCCTGCCTCGCCCCGCGGATAGTCACTGGAGCCTTCGACCCCAGTGAGGACCGAGCGATTTGGCCCTCGACCGGCAACTACGCCCGTGGAGGCGTGGCCATAAGCCGCATCATGGATTCGAGAGGGGTAGCGGTCCTCCCTGAAGGGATGAGCCGGGAACGGTTCGAGTGGCTCGAGCGGTGGACCGTCGACGGAAGCGACGTGATTCGCACTCCTGGAACTGAGTCGAACGTCAAAGAGATCTACGACGCGTGCGCAAGGCTGGCCCGCGACCCGCACAACGTGATCCTCAATCAGTTCTCGGAGTTCGGAAATCACCTAGCCCACTTCCAGATAACTGGGACCGCCATGGAACGAGTGTTCGCGGCGACCGGGGAGAAACGATTAGCGGCCTTTGTCGCCGCCTCCGGATCCGCGGGCACGCTCGGCGCCGGGGACTATCTAAAGGAGAGATTTGGCACCCGCATAGTGGCGGTCGAGGCTCTCGAGTGTCCCACCATGCTCTACAACGGTTATGGCGAGCACAACATTCAGGGCATTGGCGACAAACATATCCCGTTGATCCACAACGCCTCCAATACCGACGACGCCGTCGCCATCACCGATCGGGCCACGGATCACCTGCTCCTGCTCTTCAACACCGACACCGGCCAAGATTTCTTACGCGGCCGGGGCATCGATCCTTCCGGATTCGGCGATCTCGGCCTTTCCTCGATCGCCAATCTGTTGGCAGCAATACGAGTAGCGAAATACCACCAGCTGGGACGGGGCGACGTGATCGTGTCGGTGGCGACAGATGGCGCTGAGATGTATCGCTCGGAGATCGACCGCATCTCCCAGCGTGACTTTCCTCAGGGTTTCGGAGCTCGCGAGGCGGAAGCCACCTACAACGAGTTCCTCAAGGAGAATCGCACTGGCGACTATCTCGAGCTCGGAGATGCCGGCCGGCGCCGCATATTCAACCTCGGCTACTACACATGGGTAGAGCAGCAAGGGGTTCCGTTCGAGGATTTCGAAGCCCGCCGCGATCATACGTGGTGGCAAGGGTTGCGGCCCTTCCTGGGCCGCTGGGACGCCCTGATCGACGAATTCAACGAGCGAACTGGAGTCAGCCACGAGTAAGGGCGAGAGCGCCAATCCATTCATCCGGTATCGGTGGATGCTCGACTCTTATCGAAAGGCGATTTCGGCTGGATGGACCGATCAACGCTTTGTCGAACTCGTCGAGGGCCTCGACCGCGACGTCGCCGAGATTGCCGGCCACGGATTCTCGATCACTCCTCTGACCCGCCAGCCCCGCCTGGGTGCTGCCCTCGGGCTTGAGGCAAGCCTCTGGGTCAAAGACGACACCGACAACGTCGGTGGATCGCATAAGGCCCGCCACCTCTTTGGCACGATGCTGCATCTGGCGGTGGAGGAGAACTCGAGCGGCGACCTGGCGATTGCCTCGTGCGGCAACGCCGCTCTCGCCGCAGCGGTGGTCGCCAAGGCCGCCAAGCGTCCGATCCAGGTTTTCGTCCCTGCCTGGGCGGACCGATCGATCACCGCCGCCCTCAAGGAGTTGGACGCCAGGGTGGTGGTGAGTAAGCGCCTCGACTCGACTATCGGCGATCCCACCGTCGAGGGGATGCAAAAAGCCATTCGAAAGGGAGCCACTCCCTTTTCGGTGCAGGGACCCTTCACGCCCACGGCCCTCGACGGCGGCCGCACCATCGGTTGGGAGCTAGCCGAGCAGCTGGCCCTCGCTCGAGTCGAGGGATCGGTGGCCTTATTCGTTCAAGTCGGAGGCGGGGCCTTGGCCGCATCGGTCTGGCAAGGCCTCAACGAAGGCATCCGCGAACAATGGCTGTCGGCCGATCCGGTGCTCAACACCGTTCAGACCGAATCCTCGGCGCCGTTGAACCGGGCGTGGCGGCTGCTGCGGGAGACTTCCGAGGATCGGCTGGAGCAGGCAGAGAATGCCCGCTCGACCCCGGACAAGTTCATGTGGCCTTGGGAAGCTGTTGGTACCTCCAAGGCGTCGGGAATCCTCGACGATGTCACCTACGACTGGTTGCCAGTGGTGGAAGCGATGCTGGCCTCGGGGGGCCGCCCGCATGTGATCCCCGAGAGTCTGGTCGAGAGTGGTCATCGGCTGGCAGTCGAGGAAACCCGAATCGCCGCCGATCACACCGGCACCGCCGGGCTGGCAGCGCTCCTGGATCCAACCATCGCCGAGGACTATTCGAGTGAGGACCACGTCGTGGTGTTCTTCACCGGTCGTCAACGAGAAGCCACCTGAGGTGATTCCTACACTCGCCCGACGATGACGGTGGTGCGAGCCGCCCTGGTTCAGTCGGAGTGGACCGGCGACAAGGAATCGATGATCGAGAAGAACCTCGATTACGCCCGCAAGGCCGCGGCTGAGGGGGCACAAGTCCTGTGCTTCCAGGAGATCTTCACCACTCCCTATTTCTGCAACGTTCAAGACGCCAAGTTCTATGACACCGCCGAGGAGATTCCGTCGGGTCCAACCATCTCACGCGTCGGCGATCTTGCCCGCGAGACAGGAATGGTCGTGATCGCACCGATCTTCGAGAAGGTGGACGAGGGCACCTTCTACAACACCGCCGCCGTCATCGATGCCGACGGCTCGTTCTTGGGGATCTATCGCAAGACCCACATTCCCCAGGTCGAAGGCTTTTGGGAGAAGTTCTATTTCCGGCCGGGAAACCTCGGTTATCCGGTATTCGACACCGCCATCGGCCGGATCGGGGTCTACATCTGTTACGACCGCCACTTCCCGGAAGGCTGGCGAGTGCTGGGATTGAAAGGGGCCAAGCTGGTCTTCAATCCCTCGGCCACCACCAGGGGCCATTCCAAATATCTATGGGAGCTCGAGCAACCGGCGGCCGCCGTTGCCAACGAGTATTTCGTGGGAGCTATCAATCGCGTCGGCCGGGAGAATCTCACGGACACCGACTACTACGGCTCCTCTTACTTCTGTTCCCCGCGGGGTCAGATCATCGATGGAACCGCTTCCGATACGAAGGACGAGGTGGTGATCAGGGACCTCGACATGAATTTGATCGAGGAGGTCCGGAGGCACTGGGCGTTCTATCGGGATCGTCGCCCCGAGGTATACGGGGAAATCTCCGGCTCGTGACGTTCCCCGCCATCGCCCTCGAACTTCCGCCCTGGATTCACGACATTTGCGAACCGGGCTCGCTGTATCCATCGATCGAGGACCGGATCGACTTCACGTTCACCCTGGCCCGCAACAACTTTGAGAGGGAGACTGGAGGACCCTTCGGAGCCGCGGTCTTCGACCGCGAGGGGCGTTTGCTGGCCCCGGGCGTCAACCTCGTGGTGCCGACGAACATCGCCGCCGCCCACGCCGAGATCATGGCGATAGGAATTGCCGGACGGGTAGTGGGAAGCTTCGATCTCGGTCCCACCGAACTCGTGGCCTCCACCGACCCTTGCGCCATGTGCCTGGGAGCCGTTCCCTGGTCCGGGGTCCATCGCCTGGTCTGCGGGGCCCGGACCGAGGACGCCGCCGCCATCGGCTTCGAGGAAGGCGATCGAATGGCCGACTGGGTGGAAAGATTGGAAAGCAGGGGGATCGAGGTCATCCGCGAGGTCAAGCGCGCCGAAGGCGCCGCTCTCCTCTCCGACTACGCCCGAAGCGGGGGTGTCATTTACAACGGTCGGGCCGCGGGGTGAAGCTGCACGAAGTCCAACAGCATCGTCTGAGATTCGAGCGGTACCTACAGCCGGATTCAGTTCCCGAGGCTCTGGAGATGCTGGCCGCCCATCGAGGAAGCAGCCGTCTCATCGCCGGAGGAACCGACTTGTTGCTGGAGATGGCTCGAGGCCAGCGTCCCGAAGTTGACACCTTGATCGACACGAGCCGCATCTCAGACCTTCAGCAGATCGAGGTGGTCGGCGAGGAAATCCTTATTGGAGCGGGTGTCACTCACAACGAGATTGTGCTCTCCTCCGTTGTCGTCGATCGGGCGCTCCCTCTCGCCCAGGCGTGCTGGGAGGTGGGCTCACCGCAGCTTCGCAACCGGGCGACGGTGGTCGGGAATCTGGTCACCGCCTCGCCGGCCAACGACACCATCACCCCGCTACGGGCGCTGGGAACGACGCTCGAGATCTCCTCCACCGCCGGCAGTCGCAGGGTCGACCTTGGAGAATTTCACCGCGGCGTCCGCCAGATCGACATGGCCGATGACGAGATGGTCACCCGTCTTCGAGTCCGGGCCATGGGCTCAGATGAACGCGGAATCTTTGTCAAGGTTGGCCTTCGCAAGGCCCAGGCGATTTCGGTGATTCATCTGGCGCTAGTGCTCGGCTTCGATGGCGAAGCGGTCTCTTCGGCCGCGATCGCCCTGGGGAGCGTCGCGCCCACGATCATCCGGGCCCAGGAAGCCGAATCGTTCTTGCAGGGCAAGGGTCTCGATTCCGAGACCATCGCCGAAACCGCCCGTCTGGTGGCACATCTTCCGAGGCCAATTGACGACGTCCGCGCCACGGCCGCCTATCGGAGGACGGAACTGGAGCGAATGACAGTCCGGGGTCTTCGGGCGCTGGCCGGTGGCGAGCAGGCCGCATTTTTTCCCAAGGATCCGGTGACCCTGGGACGGCGCCGTCCTACTCCAAACCGCACGACGGTCAACGGTCTCACCACCAGCCCACCCGATTCCAACTCGACCCTGCTCGACTGGCTGCGGGAGATCGGGCTGACCGGCAGCAAGGAAGGATGTGCCGAGGGTGAGTGCGGAGCCTGCACCGTCTTCCTCGACGGAGTGGCGGTCATGGCCTGTCTGGTCCCGGCCGGGCGGGCAGCCGGAGCCGAGATCACCACAATCGAGGGGCTGGCAGCAGCCGATGGGCTACATCCGTTGCAACAGGCGTTTCTCGATCAAGGCTCGGTGCAGTGTGGCTTTTGCATTCCTGGCTTCTTGATGTCGGGAGCGAAGCTGCTCGAAGAAAAGCCGGCGCCGGGACCGGCCGAGATTCGCATCGCCCTCTCCGGAAATCTGTGTCGCTGCACCGGCTACTACAAGATCATCTCCGCGGTGGAACAGGCGGCGGGCAGGTGACTCCACGCCTCGATGGTCCCGAGAAGGTCAAGGGGTCCGCCCTCTTCCCGGCCGACATCATTTATCCCGACTTTCTCCACGCCCACATCGTCTTCACCGACCAACCGCACGCTCGGCTGGTCAGGCTTGAGGTCGATCAGGCCCTGGCTCAACCAGGAGTAGTTGACGTCCTCACCGCGTCCGATATTCCGGTCAACGAGTACGGGCTGGTCTTTCGGGATCAGCCGGTCCTGATCGGTCTCGGCAACGATCTCACCTCCGTCGCCGAGAACATTTCGCGTTGGGAGGCAGACCAACTGTGCGTGGTTATCGCCGAAAGCGTCGAGGCAGCGCAGGCGGGAGCAGCTGCCATCGACGCCGCATGGGAAGAGCTTCCAATCCTGGGCGACATCGACACCTCCCTCCAGTCGACGCTGATGCTCCATCCCGAGAACGGCCTGGACACCAACGCTTATCACCACCTGCGAATCCGAAAGGGTGACATCGACGCCGGATGGTCCCAAGCCGAGGTGGTGGTCGAGGGCACTTATGAGGTGCCCTATCAGGAGCATGCCTTCCTTCAGCCCGAGGCGGCGATCTCCTACATCGACGAAGAGGGCCGGATAACCGTCGAGATCGCCGGCCAATGGACCGTCGAGGACCAGGAGCAAATCGCTCATGCCCTAGATCTCCCGACGGATGCGGTCCGTGTCAAATACCCCGTCATAGGTGGCGCCTTCGGAGGCCGGGAAGACATGTCGATGCAGATCGTCCTGGCGGCAGCGGCCCGCAAGCTCGCCGGGCGCGGGATCCGACGGCCGATTCGCTGCCAATGGTCGCGGGAGGAGAGCATCGTCGGACATCACAAGCGTCACCGGGGCCGGATCAAGG
Organism: Acidimicrobiia bacterium; assembly: GCA_035253825.1. Classification (GTDB taxonomy): domain Bacteria; phylum Actinomycetota; class Acidimicrobiia; order Spongiisociales; family ZC4RG35; genus JACCTH01. The sequence goes on from DATFBM010000024.1 coordinate 18,472, forward strand.
CCCGACTGGGGGCGAAACGCGACGGAAAGATCGTGGCCGTCGAGGCTGATTGCTACCTGGATGCCGGTGGGTACAACTACACGTCGAACAAGGTGCTCGGCAACCTTCATCTTTGCGTGGGTGGTCCCTACGAAATTCCCAACGCTCGCATCGATAGCTACGCCGTCTACACCAACGCCGTCCCCGGAGGGGCCTTTCGCGGATTCGGTGCCCCCCAAGCGGCGTTGGTGGCAGAGACGCAGATGAACAAGCTGGCGCAGGCGTTGGGCATGGACCCGATTGAGCTGCGCTTGCTGAATAGCCTCCGTGACGGGTCGATTGGCATCACCCAGGCGGAAATGCCTCTCGGGGTGAGCCTCCCCTCGGTGATCGAGGCCGCCGCTACTGCCGCCTCGGAGGAGTTCGAAGTGGGGACGTTGCGTCCTGTTGCCACCCTTCCCGCCGACGAGAGCGCCATCCGCCGGGGCAGAGGCTTCGCCTGCGGATACAAGAACGTCGGGTTCTCCTTTGGATTTCCCGAGCGCTGCGAAGCGACAGTGGAGCTTTTCGGAGACGATGAGGTCGAACGGGCGATCCTCTACCACGGCGCCGCCGAAGTCGGCCAAGGGTCGCACACCGCCCTGCGGCAGATGACGGCGATGGCCATCGGCATCGACTACGAGCAGGTGGAAACCGTCTATTCCGACACCGCCACCTCGGGCGACTCCGGATCGGCTTCGGCCTCCCGGCTCACCTGGATGTCAGGTAACTCAATCCTCGGGGCGGTGGAGGAAGCAACCAAGAAGTGGAACGACGGCGAGCGACCCGCCCGGGGCGAATTCCGCTTCGTCCCCCCTCCCACCGAGACGTTGGATCCGGTCACGGGAGAGGGACAGCCCAACTTTGCGTACGGGTATGTGGCCGAGGTGGTTGACCTATCCGTCGACATCGAGACAGGTCATATCCGCGTCGACCGGGTCATCTGCGCCAACGACGTCGGCCGCGTGATCAATAGGACCCTGGCCGAGGGACAGGTGGAGGGAGCGATCGTGCAGGCGCATGGATACGCCATTACGGAGGACTTGCAGGTGAAGGACGCTCGCATCACCAATCCCCGCCTATCGGCGTATCTCATCCCTGGGATCGATGACATTCCCGCCCAAGTACGCACCATCCTCCTTGAACACCCCGACCCCCGCGGCCCCTGGGGGGTCCGGGGGATGGCCGAGATGCCGCTCGTTCCCTACGCGGCGGCGGTGGTCGCCGCCCTTCACGACGCCACCGGGGTTTGGTTTCATCAACTGCCCCTGACCCCTTCCCGCGTCCTCGCCGGCTTGGCCGACTGAACCTCAAACTGTGAGGATTTACGCGGCCCCAGGCCGCGTAAATCCTCACAGTTACAGACCCCTTCCTCGGCGAGCCCCGCTTTGCCAAGATTGGTCAGTGGATATCGTTAAGTTCTATCAAGAAGCGTCAAATAATTATGGGATGGTGGATCGCGCCACTGTTCTGGAGGCCGGAGGAAGTGATGATTTCATTCAGGTACGGCTTCAAAACCGAATCTGGAGGGCGGTGCACTCGGGCGTTTATTTACTTGGCGCAGCACCACTTACTTGGCGGGGCCGCCTCCGGGCAGCGACGCTGGCTTGCGGGCCCGATTCGCTTATCTCCCATCGCACCGCCGCTCAGCTCTGGGGGCTTGATCTCCCGCGTTTTCCACGCATCGAAGTCACTGTGCCGTATACCCACGGACCCACTCCGGAGGGCCTTCTGGTGCATCGGACCAGGCGACGAATGGTTCGCGCCGAAATCGATGCAATTCCTGTGACCCCAACCGAGCGCGCAATCCTCGACTGCGCATGGATGATGTCAACCCCCGGCGTAGAGCTTCTGTACGACAGCGCTATCCGACAACGATTGTTGTCCCCGTTTTCGATGGCCGACTGTTTGGCCGAGTTCGGAACAAAGGGTGTGCGCGGTAGGCACAAGGTGGCATCGGTCTTGGACAGCCGGCGAGTGGGAAGCCCACTTGGCAGCGCGGCTGAGACCCAAGCATTGAGGTTGATCCAAGAAGCTGGGGTCGAGGAACCGGTAAGGCAGTTTGTCGTGATATTGCCGGACGGTTCTACTGCCTTGTTGGATTTCGCCTGGCCCCATCGATTGAAGGCCATTGAGATCGACGGGCTCGTCGCCCATGCCACCGCCAGACAGCTGGAATTGGACCTGATACGTCAGAACCTGCTATTTGAGATTGGTTGGCAGCTACGCCGCTTCGCGGCCAGGACTGTCCAACGACAACCGGCGCTGGTCCGAGCCGATATCGCTGCCTTCCTTGCCGCCTGACCTCAAACTGTGAGGATTTACGCGGCCCCAGGCCGCGTAAATCCTCACAAAAGCGTCTACCGTCCCGGCATGTCAGAGGGGATCGCCAGCTTCGTCCGGGAATTGCCAAAAGCCGAGCTGCACGTCCACATCGAGGGCACGCTCGAACCCGAGCTCATGTTTGCCCTCGCCGACCGCAACCGCGTGGAGCTCCCTTTTGCCACCGTGGAGGAGGCGCGGCGAGCATATGAGTTCACCGACCTCCAGTCTTTTCTCGACATCTACTACCAAGCGGCGGCCGTTCTGCAGAGGGAAGAGGACTTCGCCGATCTGCTCTCCGCCTACCTCCGAAAGGCCGCCGCCGATGGCGTGACCCGGGCTGAGATTTTCTTCGACCCTCAGGCCCACGTCAGTCGCGGGATCGGTTTTGAAACCTTCATGGCCGGGTTCCACTCGGCACAGCAACAATTCGCCGACGCCATCGATTCGGCGCTGATCATGTGTTTTCTCCGCCATCTCCCGGAGGAAGACGCCATGCGCACTCTCGATTTGGCGGAACCACATCTCGACCAGATCCTGGCCGTCGGCCTCGACTCGTCTGAAGTCGGTTACCCCCCGGAGAAGTTCAAGAACGCCTTTTCCCGGGCCCGCAGCATGGGACTGCGGACGGTTGCTCATGCCGGAGAGGAAGGTCCCCCTGAATATGTCTGGCAGGCGCTCGACCTCCTCGGGGCCGAGCGAATCGACCACGGCGTGCGCTCGCTCGAGGACCCTGAACTGGTGAAGAGGCTCCGCGACGAGCAAACGCCAATTACGGTCTGCCCGCTTTCCAACGAGCGGCTGCAGGTGGTTCCCTCGTTGGACCAGCATCCCCTTGCCCGCATGCTCGAGCTCGGACTGAACATTTCGATCAATTCCGACGACCCCGCCTACTTCGGTGGCTATATCGGAGACAACTACGTCCGGGTTGCCGAAGCTCTCCAACTCAGTCGGGGCGACTTGGCGACCATCGCCCGCAGTTCCCTCGATTCAGCTCTCTCCCGTTAACCGAAGTCGCATCAACGGACGGTCCCGGACCCGTGAGATCTCGCGGAACCCAGCGTTCTCGAACATCGAGTAGGTACCGACATAGAGGGAAGCGGATCCATGGCTGCCGTCGAGCAACGGATAGCCATCGAGCGTCCTCGCCTTCGACTTGCGCGCAAAGGCGATCGCCGCCTCCAGTAACTCCGTGGCCACCCCGGTCCCGCGCTGGGCACGGTCGATGAAGAAGCAGTTGATGACCCAGTTGCCCTGGGGTTCGTCGACCGGGCGATAGACCTGGGATCGTGCCGACATCATCCGGGTGTAGCGCTGCCGCGGGCCTACCGCGCACCAGCCCACGGGTTGACGATCGCGGTAGGCCAACAGGCCCGGCCTATGACCGTCGGCCACCAGCTCGTCGAGCAACTCTCGACGCTGGCTGGGAAGCGCTTGTGAAAACTCCTTGCCGGTCAGGATCCACCAGGTGCACCAGCAGTTCGAGTAGGCCCCGTTGGGACCGAAGAGAGTTTCCAGATCCGACCATCGCCCCGGAGTGACCGGGACGATGGTCAGGTCGCTATTCGTCCTCGTCGCTCTCTTCGAAATCGACGCCCTCGGCGAAGTCAAAGTCTTCATCGGAGTTGCCACCGGCCCGCAACCAGTTGGCTGCCTCTTCGGCCGTCCATTCTCGCTCCCGGGGTCCGAACTGCCAGCCGAGGGATTCCACCGTGGTCGCCCCCGGCAAATTGGGCTGCAGCGACTGGTAGTCAGCGGCACCGGTTCCCGCCGGGATCAAGCGACCGATGATCACGTTCTCCTTGAGGCCTCGCATGTAGTCCGACTTGCCAAAGATGGCGGCATCGGTCAGCACCCTGGTCGTCTCCTGGAAGGAGGCCGCCGAGAGCCAGGAGTCGGTGGCCAATGAGGCCTTGGTGATCCCCATCAGCTCGGTCCGTCCTTCTGCGGGCTGCTTTTCGTCCTCGAGCAAGCGGCGATTGGCATCGCGGAAGTCGCGCTCGTCGACCAGCTCGGCCGGCATGAACTCCGAGTCGCCGGGGTTCACCACCCTGATCCGGCGGAGCATCTGACGGACGATCAGCTCGATGTGCTTGTCGTGGATTTCCACCCCCTGAGACCGATAAACCTCCTGCACCTGGTCGACCAGATACTGCTGAGCTGCCCGTACCCCGCGTACCTCGAGGACTTCCTTGGGGTCCAACGGACCCTCGGTGAGCTGGGTCCCAGCCTCGATCACGTCACCGTCGGCGATGCGAAGTCGGGCTCGGCGAGACACCCCGTAGGCGGCCTCGCCCTCCTTGGCGTCGACCACAACCCGCTTGCCTTCGTCGTCATCGATGATCTGGACCGGTCCCCCGACCTCGGCCAGGACCGCCTTCCCCTTGGGCGTGCGAGCTTCGAAAAGCTCGACCACCCTCGGCAACCCGTGGGTGATGTCCTCACCGGCAACGCCACCGGTATGGAAGGTCCGCATGGTCAGCTGGGTGCCAGGTTCGCCGATGGATTGGGCGGCCATGATTCCGACCGCTTCTCCCAGCTCGACCTGCTTTCCAGTGGCGAGGGAGAGGCCATAGCACTGCTGGCACACTCCAAGTGGGGCATCGCAGGTGAGAGGCGAACGGACCCGCAACTCCGTAATGCCCGGCGTCGCTGAGATCAGCTGCATCTCCCTCGTGCCGAGGAGGGTGCCCGCCGAGAGCTTGATGTCGTCACCCTCGACGATCTTGCGATCGACCTTGACGTCATCGGACAGCACCCGACCGAAGACCCGAGAACGGAGATTCCGGATTGGACGGCCTCGCTCGTCGATGGTCGCCACCCGAATGCTCTTGTCCGTCTCGCAGTCGGCTTGCTTGATGATCACTTCCTGGCTGACGTCGACCAGGCGACGGGTCAGATATCCGGAGTCGGCGGTTCGCAGGGCGGTGTCGGCCAGCCCTTTGCGGACGCCGTGGGTGGAGATGAAGTACTCGAGAACCGAGAGCCCTTCCCGGAAGTTCGACACGATCGGCCGGGGGATGATGTCTCCCTTCGGATTGGCCACCAGGCCACGCATCCCAGCGATCTGGCGCACCTGCAGCATGTTCCCGCGGGCGCCGGATCCGACCATCATGTCGAGCGGATTGAACTTCTCGGACTTGAGGTTCGCTTCCATCGCGTCCTTGACGTCGTCGGTGGCTCTGGTCCAGATCTCGATCAGCTCCTGACGCCGCTCCTCTTCAGTCATAACACCCTTGAGGAACTGCTGTTGCACCTTGTCAGCCATGATTTCGTATCCCGAGAGGATCTCCGCCTTGTTTCCGGGCGTCTTGACATCCTCGAGGCCGATGGTGAGGCCGGCTTTGGTGGCATAGCGGAACCCCAGATCCTTGATGGCATCAAGAGTGGCAGCTACGTCCGAACGGGGGTAGTGCTCGATAACGACCTCGATCAGGCGACCGATGTCTCCCTTCGAGAGCGCCGAGTTGATGTAGGGGAAATCCACCGGAAAGGCCGAGTTGATCACGGCCCGTCCCAGGGTGGTCTCGAAAAGCTTGGTCCCGTCAACCGGCTCTTCGGTGATCAATCCCCGAAGGGCGGTCTTGAACTGCTCGTGCCGTTCGGGGGTGCCGGCGCGCTCCCCGACCCGCAGCTTGATCGGCGTATGGAGGCCGAGTTGACCGAGGTCATAGGCCATGCTGGCTTCCTCCACCGTCCCGAAGACGGGAGGCTTACCGGTGCCGGTTACAGACTCCGACAGGTAATACATCCCGATCACCATGTCCTGGGATGGGGTGATGACCGGCCTGCCGTTCGACGGCCGCAGCACATTGTTGGTCGACATCATCAGCACCCTCGCCTCGGCCTGCGCCTCTGCGGAGAGTGGCAGGTGGACTGCCATCTGATCACCGTCGAAGTCGGCGTTGAATGCCTCACAAACCAGAGGGTGAATCTGGATCGCCTTGCCCTCGACCAAGACTGGTTCGAAAGCCTGGATCCCGAGACGGTGGAGGGTGGGGGCACGGTTGAGCAGCACCGGGTGCTCCTGGATCACCTCGGAGAGGACATCCCAGACCTGGGGCCGCTGCCGCTCCACCATCCGCTTGGCCGATTTGATGTTCTGTGCGTGGCCCTTTTCCGCCAGCCGCTTCATCACGAATGGCTTGAAAAGCTCAAGTGCCATCACTTTGGGAAGCCCGCACTGGTTGAGCTGGAGCTGGGGTCCGACCACGATGACCGAGCGGCCCGAGTAATCGACCCGCTTCCCGAGCAGATTCTGTCGGAACCGCCCCTGCTTTCCCTTCAACATGTCCGAGAGCGACTTCAAGGCGCGGTTGCCGGGGCCCGTCACCGCCCGACCCCGTCGACCGTTGTCGAAAAGGGCATCGACGGCTTCCTGCAGCATCCGCTTCTCGTTGTTGACGATGATCTCGGGAGCGCCCAGATCGAGAAGCCTCTTCAACCGGTTGTTGCGGTTGATGACTCTTCGATACAGGTCATTGAGATCGGAGGTGGCAAAGCGACCACCATCGAGCTGCACCATGGGGCGCAGATCCGGCGGAATCACCGGGACCGTCTCAAGGATCAGGTCACGAGGCCGGTTCTTGCCTTCCCAGAAGGGCCGCACGACTTTGATCCGCTGAGTCGCCCGCTGCCGCTTCTGAGCGGAGTTGGCGGCCAGGTCTTGCTGGAGCTTGGCCAGCTCATCGTCGAGATTGAGGTGATCGAGAAGGTTCTTTACCGACTCGGCTCCCATCCCACCCTTGAAGTATTGGTCATAGCGATCTGAGATCGCGCGCCAGAGAGGCTCGGACTCGACCAGGGTCTTGGGCTCCATCTTCCCGAAGATGTCGAAGGCATCCTGGATCAGCTCGATCTCGCGCTTGGCTCGCTCTTCACGCTCCCGCATCTCTTTTTCGACCTCGCGGCGGCGAGCTGAGATCTCCTGGCCCTTGGCGCCGCCCTCTTCCATCTGCGAGAGCTCGACCTCGAGCCGCTCGAGACGCTGCTGCCTCCACTGATCGAACTCGTCCTGAATTACCTGCTTTTCGGCCTGCAGGTTTTCCTCGAGCTCGGAGAGGTCTTTGTGGCGCTTGTCGTGGTCGACGTCGGTGATCAGGTAGGCGGCAAAGTAGATCACCTTCTCCAGTTCCTTGGGCGACATGTCAAGCAGGTACCCGAGACGGCTCGGGACGCCCTTGAAGAACCAGATGTGGGTGACCGGAGCCGCCAACTCGATATGCCCCATCCGCTCGCGGCGAACTTTCGAGCGGGTGACCTCGACCCCGCAACGCTCGCAGATGATTCCCTTGTAGCGAATTCGCTTGTACTTCCCGCAGTAGCACTCCCAGTCCCGCTGAGGGCCAAAGATGCGCTCGTCGAAGAGCCCCTCCTTCTCGGGACGGAGGGTGCGGTAGTTGATCGTTTCCGGCTTCTTGACCTCTCCGAACGACCAGGCGCGAATCTGGTCGCTCGAGGCGAGGCCGATCTTCAGTTCGTCAAAGACCTGATTTGCCAATTACTTCTCCTAGTTGATCAGCTGTTCGTGTCTGAAATCTGATGTGTGATATCTGGATCAATCTGCTTCCGGGCGCTCGGGCCGGGAAAGATCGATGTTGAGTGATTCCGAGGGACGGAAGTCGTCGTCGAGATCACGCAGTTCGACCTCTTCGCCCGCGGCCAGCATCTCGACGTTCAGGCAAAGGCTCTGCATCTCCTTCACCAGCACCCGGAAGGACTCCGGGACACCGGGTTCGGGAATGTTGTCGCCCTTAACAATCGCCTCGTAAACCTTGACCCGGCCCTGAACATCGTCGGACTTAATGGTGAGCAGTTCCTGGAGGGCGTAAGCGGCGCCATAGGCCTCGAGGGCCCAGACCTCCATCTCGCCAAAACGCTGGCCACCAAACTGCGCTTTCCCACCCAGGGGCTGCTGGGTGATCATCGAGTAGGGGCCGGTCGAGCGGGCATGGATCTTGTCGTCGACCAAGTGGACGAGCTTCAGCATGTAGATGTAGCCGACCGTGATCGGAGTATCGAAAGGATCGCCGCTGCGGCCGTCGTAGAGCACGGCTTTGCCGGACTCGCCTACGAGCTGTACGCCATCGCGATTGGGGAGCGAGTTGGCCAAGACCGCAGCCAGCTCCTCTTCGCGAGCGCCGTCGAACACGGGCGTGGCAACCTTGGTCCACCCCTCGGTTCCGGCTGAGGCGGGACTGTCGGAACGGAACGGTCGCCACCCGGCCGCGGCCGCCCAGCCCAGGTGCGTCTCCAGCACCTGGCCCAGGTTCATTCGGGACGGGACACCGAGTGGCGAGAGGATGATGTCGACCGGCGTGCCGTCCTCGAGGAACGGCATGTCCTCTTCCGGCAGGATCTTGGAGATCACGCCCTTGTTGCCATGGCGCCCGGCCAGCTTGTCCCCTTCCGAGATCTTGCGGCTCTGGGCCACGTAGACCCGGACCAGCTCATTAACGCCGGGCGGAAGCTCAAAGCCCTCCGACCGCTTGAACACCTTGACGGACGTGACCTTGCCGGACTCGCCGTGAGGGACCTTCAAAGAGGTGTCGCGCACTTCTCGCGCCTTCTCTCCGAAGATCGCCCGCAGGAGCCTTTCTTCCGGAGTGAGCTCGGTCTCGCCTTTGGGGGTGACCTTTCCGACCAGATAATCGCCCGGTCCCACCTCGGCGCCGATGCGGATGATCCCGTCCTCGTCGAGGTTGGCCAGGATCTCCTCGGCGACATTGGGGATGTCGCGGGTGATCTCCTCGGCCCCCAGCTTGGTGTCGCGGGCATCGATCTCATGCTCTTCGATATGGATCGAAGTCAGCAGGTCATCTTTCACCAGGCGCTCGGAGATGATGATGGCGTCTTCGAAGTTGTGGCCCTGCCAGGGCATGAAAGCCACCAGCAGGTTGCGACCGAGGGCGAGCTCGCCCTGGTCGGTGGAGGGGCCGTCGGCGAGAACCTCGCCGGCCCTGATCTTGTCACCCTCCCGCACCAGGGGTTTCTGGTTGATGCAGGTCCCTTGATTGGAGCGGTCGAATTTGGCCAGCTTGAAGGTGTGCTTCCGGTTGTCGCGGTCCTTCACGATGATGTGCTCACCGGTGACCTCGATGACGTCACCGGTCACGGTCGAGACGACCATGTCGCCTGAGTCGAGCGCGGCCCGGCCTTCGACTCCGGTCCCCACCAGAGGGGCATCGGAGCGGAGCAACGGCACCGCCTGGCGCTGCATGTTGGAGCCCATGAGGGCGCGGTTGGCGTCGTCGTGTTCGAGGAAGGGAATCAGCGCCGTCGAGACCGAAATGATCTGCTTCGGGGAGACGTCCATGTAGTCAACCTGGGACGGGGTGACTGAGTCGACCTCGCTCCCCTTTCGGACTAGGACCCGGTCGTTGCGGAACCGACCGTCCTCCCGCAGCGGGGCGTTGGCCTGGGCGATGACGTGGCGTTCCTCCTCGGTGGCGGTGAGGTAGTCGACCTGATCGGTGACCCGTCCCTTTTCCACCCGGCGATAGGGGGTCTCGATGAACCCATAGCGGTTGACCCGGGCGTAGGTCGCCAAGGAGCCGATGAGCCCGATGTTGGGTCCTTCGGGAGTCTCGATCGGGCACATCCGCCCGTAGTGGGAAGGGTGGACGTCGCGCACCTCGAAGCCGGCCCGCTCTCGAGATAGCCCCCCAGGTCCCAGCGCCGACAATCGGCGTCGGTGAGTGAGCCCGGCCAGCGGGTTGGGCTGGTCCATGAACTGGCTTAGCTGGGAGGTACCGAAGAACTCCTTGATCGAGGCCGTGACGGGACGGATGTTGATCAAGCTCTGGGGGGTGATCGCATCCGGATCCTGGGTGGTCATGCGCTCCTTCACCACCCGCTCGAGACGGGTCAGTCCCACCCTCACCTGATTTTGGATCAGTTCGCCAACGGTGCGAATCCTCCGGTTCCCGAAGTGATCGATGTCGTCGATCGCCACCGGCACCTCGACTCCCCGATGGGTGACAACCGTGGGCTGATGAGCGTGGAGGGCAACCAGGTACTTGATCGTGTCGAGGATGTCCTCGTCACGCAGCATCTTGTTGTCGGGGTCGTTCTCGTCGTTGAACTTCTGCGCCACCTTGTAGCGGCCGACCCGGGTGAGGTCATAACGCTTGGGGTTGCGGAAAAGAGTCTGGATCAGGTTCTTGGCTGATTCGATCGTGGTGGGCTCACCGGGACGAAGCTTGCGATAGAGATCAACCAGGGCCTCATCTCGATCGTGGGCGGTATCGCGCTCGATGGTGTTCTTGATCGACTCGGCTCCATCGAAAAGGTCGAGGATTTCCTGGTCGGTCTCGGCGATGCCAAGGGCCCGAAGGAAGGCCGACACGTACTGCCGCCGCTTGCGGTCGACGCGGACTCCGATGGTGTCGCGCTTGTCGGTATCGAACTCGAGCCAGGCGCCGCGCCCGGGGATGATCCGTCCCGAGTAGATCTTGCGATCTGAACCTTTGTCGTCGGCCTCGTCGAAGTAGACGCCGGGAGAACGGACGAGTTGGGAGACCACCACCCGTTCGGTGCCGTTGATGATGAACACCCCGTGCTCCGTCATGATCGGGAAATCGCCGAGGAAGACTTGCTGCTCCTTGATCTCCCCGGTCCCCCGGTTCATAAAGCGCGCCGTGACAAAGAGCGGCTTGGCGTAGTTCTGGTCGCGTTCTTTGCACTCCTCAAGGGAGTGAGGCGGATCGCCAAAGCGATGATCGGTCAGTTCGAGGGCGAGAGAACCGGTGAAGTCCTCGATCGGGGAGATCTCCTCGAAGATCTCTCGCAAGCCCTCATCGATAAACCATTGAAAAGACTCGTGCTGGACGGCCAAAAGATCGGGCAGAGGCAGCACCTCCGGGATCTTGGCAAAGGACAAGCGTTCGGCCACGCGCGAAGCCAACGGGGATCCTCCTTGGGGGTGGTTCAGGGACAGGCAATGGGGATGCTAGCAGACGCGCAAGCAAACCCCAAACAGAGGATCTGATCATTCC
>DATFBM010000025.1:0-2275 GCA_035253825.1 Acidimicrobiia bacterium
GGAAGGATGATCGCATGCTCACGCCGTACCTGGAAGAGTTCCGACGCAACGTCGTCGCGGTGGCCGCCAACGCGAGGCGCCGTGGCTCAGGTCGCAAGGGTCTTCGGGATCTCCGAGCCCTGCCTGGAACTGACTGCGAAACGCCTACGTCGAAGACTGGAAGCGTCGCTGGGTCACCAAGGACGAATCTAGCGAGCTCAGCGAGGCACGTAGCGGATCCGGCTGCTCGACCCGGAGGCGGAGGTGATGCGCCGGACGGTGGCCTATCTGTCGAGGGACAACAACCCAAAACAGAGATGCCTCCATGCACGGAGTGTCGGGGGAATGTTCCCGCTCGCCCTCGACCTTGCCGCGGACTATATCGTTCCACAATGGGAACACCGATCTCGTCCCGCAGCGAAACTGGGAAGACGCCCACATCATCCACGCCGCACTCGACATCCATGCCGATGATCCGGCGCTCGGATGCTGGTTCATCGCTGACGAGCTGTCCGAGTGCGAGATCACGGCGGGGAGAGCCACGTGCAGCATCGGTGCTCACAGCAGCGGATATCGTCGATGTTGGCCAAGGAGCGCGGTCTAAATCGCAGGGCTGGCCCGCCGGTCCAAAACGACCCGGTGGCCCAGGAGTTCGATCCGGATCAGCTGTGGTGCATCGATCTTGCCCAAGCAGTGCGTGCAGGGAGGTGCCCCCACCGAGCTCCGGAACGACGAGGGCAAGTTTCACCTCTGTGCGATGAAGGACTGCCTTCCGACAGGATCGTCGGATACTCGATCGCCGAGCTCGCGCCGAGCCTTCTGTGCCGCCGTCCGTGCTTCCGCCTCCAATCTCGCGGCCGATTCGCTGGCATCCTCGTTCTCGTCTGCGGGTATGACAGCGGAGTTGGCCTGTTCCGCGTTGCGGAACACCATCGCAGTGCGCGGCCCGGTCGGAACGATCGACCATCCGGATAGCGGTATTCAGACCAGGTTCAACAGGTGGAAGCAACACCTCGATTGTGGAGGTGTGGGGTGGGAAGACCACCAGGATGGCCGGCAGCGTTGACGTGGCGGGCGTTGATGCGGTCACCGGGTCCTCCGGTGTGCAGGGATCCGAGCGGGCGTTCTGGGCGCGGATCACACCGAGGGGCGGGATGCCGCCATTCGAATTGGCCCTGGTCTCGTGAAGGTACCTCGTTCACCGAGCGCGAGGATATCGCGCTGTTGCGAGCGCAGGGCGTGAGTATGAGGGCGATCGCCAACCAGGATTGGACGGTCGCCTTTCAGTCCTCGCGGGATTTGCGGCGCAATTCCGTCACGGCGGTTGTCGGCTCAAATACCGTGCGTCGACTGTGCAGTGGAAGGCCGGACTCGCCGCGAGGTCCCCGATAGCCACTAAGCGCGCAATGCGGGAAGGGTTGCGATAATAAGTGCAGAACAGGATTTCCGGTGCGATTTATGCCGAAGGCGGAACCGTGATCTACGGGCCGGATGCGGGGTGGACGGGCACAACAAGCTGCCATGGCAAAGCCACCGAGGATGTAAAATACGACGGCATTAAAGATGTTTCGGTAATTGAGTGAGCGTTGATCATAAGGGAAGTCCGGTGTGGTCGAGGAAGCCGTGGCACAGGTCGTAGTTCGAGCCGATCCGGGTCAGCCCGGTCTCGGTCGCCACGCGGACCTCGTCGAGGGTATCGGGGCACAGGTTGGCCAGTTCGGTGGATTTCATGTTGCCCCAGGCCTGTTCGATGGGATTGAGCTCGGGTGCATAGGCAGGGAGACGTTCGACGTGGAGCCAGTTGCGTTGGGTGGCCAGCCACGCGGTCATCGCCCGGGATCGATGGGCCATGAGCCCGTCCCAGATCAGGATGAGCTTCTCACCGGTGAAGTGGTTGCGCAGCTCGGTGAGGAACTCGATGAGCTTGTCGGTGTTGTAGGCGCCGTCGGTCATGGAGAATACGAACGCGCTGCCACTGCGATCGGGCCGATAGGCCAGGACTCCGGCCATGGACATGCGTTTCCAGGAGAAGCGATGATGCAGAACGGGTGTGACGCCTTTCGGCGCCCAGGTTGCGCGGACCACCGGGAGCAGCGATACGCCGCTTTCGTCCTGGAAGCAGATCCATGCACCTCGGCGCCGCGCTATTTTTTTAGGCTCTTCTGCCATGAATGTGGATGGCCCTGCATGTGATAAGGGCAGGTGGTGTGGGGGTGGGCGCACGGGCCGCCCGTAGGGTCGAAAGCTCCTACACATCCGTCACCATCGGAGATGACCCGTGCGCGCTTCAACCCTA
>DATFBM010000026.1:0-67508 GCA_035253825.1 Acidimicrobiia bacterium
CTGAGCCAGATCCTCGATCGAATAGATGTCGTGATGTGGCGGCGGCGAGATCAAGGTGACACCTGGTTCGGTGTGACGCAGGCGAGCGATCTCCTCCGACACCTTGTGACCGGGAAGCTGGCCCCCCTCCCCCGGCTTCGATCCCTGGGCCATCTTGATCTGGAGCTCTTCCGCCGACGCCAAGTACTCCGGAGTCACCCCGAAGCGCCCCGAGGCCACCTGCTTGATGGCGGAGTTGCGCGGGGTACCGAAACGCTCCGAGCCCTCACCGCCTTCGCCCGAGTTCGAATAGCCGCCGATCTGGTTCATCGCCTCGGCCAGCGCCTCGTGCGCTTCTTTCGACAGCGCCCCCATCGACATGGCCGAGGCCACGAAGCGTCGCATGATGTGAGGAGCGGGTTCGACCTCCTCGATCGTTATCGGGCTGCGTCCAACAAAGTCGAGTAGGTCCCTTATCACCGACGGCGGGCGATTCTCGATGTGGGCCAGGTAGGTCTTCCACTCCTCGCTCGACCCCGCCCGTACCGCCTTTTGCAAAGAGAGCACGGTCCCGGGACTGGTGATGTGGAGGTTGCCGCCGCCGCGGTGTTTGTAGAACCCGCCCGGGGACTCCTCGCCTCCGCTATACCCGCGGTGGAGCTGGAGGACCCGTCTCCCCAGATCGACGAAGGTAAGACCCCGGAATCGGCGGGGTGCGGTTCTGAACGAGACCTCACAGACCTCTTCCGCCAACCCGATGACCTCAAAGAGCTCGGATCCGCGATAGGCCGAGACCGTGCAGATTCCCATCTTCGACATGACCTTGAGCAGTCCGTTTTGGAGGGCCGATCGATAGTTCTCTTGCGCCACCACCGGATCGACGTTGACCAGGCCGGAGTCGGCCAATGCCCTCACTTGGTCGATGGCCAGATAGGGGTTGAGGGCGGAGGCACCGGCGGCGATCAGCATCGCCAGGTCATGGGAATCGCGGGATTCGCCGGATACCACGATCATCGATGCTTTGATCCGGATCCCAGCGTCGATCAAGGCGTGGTGGATCGCTCCCACCGCCAGGACCATCGGGATCGGAGCGTTGGCTTCGTCCACTTCTCGATCCGAGAGGATGATGAGCGCCGCGCCTCCCCGGACTGCCTCGACCGCCTCGGCGGCCACTCGCCTGAGCGCCGGCTCTAGACCCTCGGGACCGTCGACGGCGGGCCAGGTAGCAGCAATCCAATAGGAGAAGAAACTCGGGTCGGGCGAGCGAGCGATCGATTCCAGCTCGGCATCGGAGAGGATGGGAGACGAAAGCTCGACGAGGTGGGCGGTGGAGTTCTGCTCGGAAAGCATCGACGCCCGCCGTCCCATGTAGGTGCGAAGCGACATCACCATTTGCTCGCGGATGGGGTCCATCGGCGGGTTGGTCACCTGGGCAAATAGCTGGTGGAGAAAGTGGGTGACCCGGCGCGGTTCGTCAGAAAGGGCGGCCAAAGCGGTGTCGTTCCCCATCGAGCCGGTTGGCGTCTTTCCTTCGGCCATCTCGGCCAGGATCAAGCGCCGCTCTTCCTGGGTGTATCCGAAGACGCGGCACAGGGCACCTGCATCGAAGCGGTCGTCAGCCAGCTTGTCGAAAGGGTGCTGGATGTAGAAAGTCTCGGTCCCGATCCAATCCTCGTATGGCGCTTGCTGAGCCAGCGAGTCTTTGAGCTCCTGGTCGAACATCACCCGGCCCTGCTCCCGATCGAAGAAGATCACTTCGCCAGGGCCGAGCTGGCCGGTCTCGATGGCTTGGGCTTCCTCTTCCGGGCAAACCCCGGCCTCCGAGGAAACCAGCACCAGGTTGGGGGTGATGGTCCAGCGCGCCGGGCGCAAACCGTTGCGATCCATGAATGCAGCGAGATTGATGCCGTCGGTGGCTGCCACGCCGGCCGGGCCGTCCCAGGGCTCGGTGAGGAAGGCGTGGTATTCGGAGAAGGCGCGCCGGGCCGGCGAAAGGTCGACCACGTTTTCCCACGCAGCCGGGACCAACAGCTCCTTCACGTGAGAAAGAGTGCGGCCCGAGAGGAGCATCAATTCGAAGAGATTGTCGAGCGAACCGGAATCGGATTGATCTGGCTGGAGGAATGGCGTCAGATCCTCGAGGCGATCACCCCAGGTGGTCGAGGTGGCCACCCGCTCTCTCGCTCTGCTCCACGAGCGGTTGGAGTTGATGGTGTTGATCTCGCCGTTGTGAGCCAAGACCCGAAAAGGCTGGGCGATCTCCCAGGAGGGAAAGGTGTTGGTGGAGTAGCGCTGATGGAAGATGGCGAAGGCCGTCTCGAAATCGACATCGGCGAGATCCCAATAGAAGTCGGAAATGTGCCGGGGGAGGAAGAGCCCCTTGTAGACAACCGTGCGCGCCGACGAGGAGACGATGCTCGTGCCCACCGGAAGCTTTCGTTCCGCCGTCTTCCGTGCCAGGAAGAGGCGTCGTTCGAAGTCGGTGGCGTCGATGTCGTCGGGTGCCGCCACCAAAGCCTGCTCGACCACCGGCAGGAGGTCGAGTGCACGTCTCGAGAGAACTCCAGGATGAATCGGCACCGGGCGGAAGGCGAGGAGGTCGAGAGCTTCGCCCTCGAGCGCTTCGCTGATCACTCTCCGCGAGAGATCCGACTCGGTCGGAGAAAGGAACAGGGAGAGCACGCCGAGACGGCCGGGCGGCGGTGGGTTGATCCGACGGGTGTCGAGCTCGCGGGCGAGGAGACGATGTGGGATTTGGGTGAGAAGGCCGCAACCGTCGCCGGTGCCGTCAGCGGCTATCGCCCCCCGATGCTCGAGACGCCCTAGGCATTCCACTGCCAGCTTGGTCAGGCGATAGGAAGGACGCAGGTCTCGAGCGGCCACGAATCCGACGCCGCAGGCGTCGTGCTCGAACCGGGGGTCATAGAGAGGCGGCTTCCACATGGAAGCGAGGCAGTCTATGAACGAAGACCGGCGCTAGCGTGCCGCTGTGCGACTGACCCCTCCCAGTACCGGAACCTTCACCCTCTCCGTCCTGGCCATCGTGGCTGGGATCGCCACCCATTACGGCTACATCAGCGTCCTCGAGCCCTACGAGTTCGCACTTTTGGCAGGCGGCGCCGCTCTGCTGATAATCGGCGTGGTCTTCCGCAAGCTCTAGTTATGCCCCTGCTGGTGGTCGGGGCCGACCACACCGTCGGCGAAGCCATCGTCCGCCAGACTGTGGCCCCCGATCGCGAAGTGAGGGCTTTCGTCACCGATCCTGCCCGGGCGAACGAGCTCAAGGCCCTGGGAGCCAAGGTGGCAACGGGCGATCTCAGCGACGAAGGTCACATCGCCGCCGCAGCGACAAGGTGTTTCGCCATCGCCTTTGTGCTCGATGCCATCGGTGACGGACGCGAACTGTCGTTCGCAGAACAGAAGGCGGTGCCCGCGTTGTGGGCGGCGGCGGCCAAGGCATCCGGTGTTAGGAGGGTTATCTGGGTCGGCGCCGAGGGACCGGACCTTAACGGAGTCGAGGTCGCCTCTGTCGACGTCGGCGATCGGGACCCGAGTGAAGTAGCCGCCGAGGTGGCAGCAATCGAGGATCGCCCTGTGCTCTGACGTTCTGCGGACCGTTATCCGCGTTGGACGCGGTCTACAACCCTGGGTTCGCAAAAAAACCAGAGATCCCGGGTGTCGAGCACCCGGGATCTCTTGTTGTTGGCCCCGTGTTAGCCACTAAGGCCCCGCCCGCTTCATCAGCACCCGTACCCCCACGACCTAGAGGTCACTCCCTGGCTACAGGCTGTAGGCGTGGCCTTTTGTATCGGTCCCCGGTGGTTTTTCCTTGAATGGCGGACGGCGGGGGCTAGTCCGGGCTTGCGTCCTCCCGCGGCCACCGGGTAGCTTTTCGCGGCCTTCCGGGCCGGCCAGAGCGGTCCCTGAGATGCCGGGAGGGCTGAATTGCAAAGAACTTTCCTAGCAAAGAGGTCTTATCGATGCCGGCACGGGTGAGAAGACGTGATTTCCTGAAGGTCCTGGCTGGATCAGCCTTGGTCAGCCAAATCCCAAGCGCCGCCTGGGCGGCCCGACCTCCCCTCGAACTGGTCTTCCCCCAGGATCCACTGATCACTTGGTTCGAGCCCACCTACGGAGCCACAAAGCCCGATGGTCGGCGGCATCTCGGCATCGACTTGATGGCCCCCAAGCTCTCTCCGGTGTACGCAATTGCCGACGGCGTGGTCAACCGAATCGCTCAAAGCCCGCGAGCGGGCCGTTATCTGATTGTCGATCACAACGACGGCTGGCAGAGCTGGTATCTCCATCTCAACAACGACTCCCGACGCGACAACGGACGGGCTGGCTGGGGACTGACGATTGTGGACGGTGTCGATGAAGGATCGGCGGTGGTCGGCGGTGCCCAGATTGCTTTTGTTGGAGATTCGGGGAACGCCGAAGGAACCCTGTCTCACACCCACTTCGAACTCCATCTCGGCAGACGGACAGTCAACCCATATCCCTATCTGATCGATGGGCAGCGAGCGGCACTCGAAAGAATCGACGCCGAACGCGTTCAGGCGGCTGTTGCCGAGCTCTGCAGCTATCGAGAGAGCAATCCCGGAGTCGACCTGGAGATGTGTCCCAGCGACTTCGTCTTCGTCCCCCGCGCCCGACCGGGTCTGGAAGAGATCCTCTAGCCCAGAGTTTTCAGGAATGTGATCAGGCTGGCTTCGTCGATCGCCTTGAAGGTCTCCATCCCCAAGTCGCGGGCTGCCTTGAGATTGGGACCGAGGTCATCGATCATCACCGTCTCGGCGGCGTCCACGTCGAGACGGGCCAGGGTCCGAACAAAAATTTCTCGATCCGGTTTGCGAACTCCTTCCCGCCAGGACTCGACTACCAGATCAAAGTATGTGTGCAGGTCAGAGTCGGGCATGCTCTGCCAGCTGTTGGTGAGGGCGGCGACCTTATAGCCGGCCGTGCGCAGCCGCCCGACTTCATTCAGAACCGCAGGACGCGCTTTAGCAAATGCCCCAATCCGAGCGAGGAGCACGGCGGCCTCGACCACGATGCCCTCAGCGGCCAACTCGGCTTCGAAAAGATCGCAGAAGCCGGCGAAATCGATTGTCCCCCGCTCGTGCCTTCCCCAAGCACCTTCATCTCCTCGACTGGCCACGTGACGATTGATGGTGCCGACCGGAATCCGGTTTTCTTTTTCGTAGGCGGCGATAACTTCCAATGGAGAGTCGAGCACTACTCCACCGAGGTCGAAGATAACCGCCCGCCGGGTCACGAAAGACTGAGTCGATAACGGAGCAAATCGGCCTGTTCGTCAAGCATCTGCTTGGCGGCAACCAAACGACTTCGCGAGTCAGGGGCTTCGAGCAACTTTTGCTGGTCAATGGCCGCCAACGGACTGATCGAGGACAGTTGGAACGACGCTGCCACCGGATCCTCGGCGAGATCAAGGTTCAAAGCCGCGACATTTGCTCCTATCTCGGAGGCGAGAGCGAGCACCGTCCGCAACGAGGTCAGAGCCTCCTCCAATTCGTGCGATGAGTCGCAAACACGCTCGGGCAATTCCTCGACATCGGCCTCGGGGTGAGGATCGTCTGGCAGCCATTCCTGGACCCGGATTCGATTCATCCCGACCACCACGATGGCCCGATCGTTGGAGGACGAAATCGGAGCCATAGCCACCACCTTCACGCGGCTCCCTACATCGAAACGGACATCGTCTCCCCCCACTTCGTGCCCGCGCTCGATCAACACGATGCCGAACTGACCATCAGCTCGCATAACCCGGTCAAGGAGTCGTTGATAGCGGGCCTCAAATATCCGAAGGGGCACGGCGGTGCTGGGGAACACAACCGAATTGAGCGGAAACATTGGGAGCTTCATCGCCGCTTCCTTACCGTGAAACGAAGGCGGTCAACCACCTCGTTGTCCAGGGTGATAACGAACGAGTAGTCGCCGGCAGCTTCGAAAGTGAGATTGTTGAAAGTGAACGAGCGCAAGATCCCCAGATCGGGACGATCCATGGGGTCTCGGCGCCCCACATTGACGACGTGACTGACGTCATTCGGCAGCAATCGACGGCCGTCGGCATCGACCAGGTCGACCCCCACTCGGATCTGGGTTGAGGGAGAGCTCCACGGAACTCGCACTCGGAGCCCGATCGCCATGGAGTGGTGCCTGGCCGGGAAACCGGAAACAAAGAGGGTGTCCCAGCCTCCACCGAGGACGTAGAGCTTTCCTCCCACGGCCTGAACTGAGTCCGCTAGCAGTGCAAAGTCCACCGCTGGAGAGATCGCCTCGGGCTCGATTTCCACCGTGTTCGAGTCTACGAATTTGGGAAGACAAGCCTTTGCATGTCTAACTTCGGTATCCCCTGACAGGAGAGCAGATGGCCGAGACGGTCCCTGAGGTCGCACCCGCGAGTGGCAAGCTTGGAATCCTCACCCCGGGGATGGGCGCGGTGGCCACCACTTTCTATGCGGGCACGCTCTCGATCAGAAAGGGCTATTCGCAACCGATCGGCTCGCTCACCCAAATGGGTCATATCCGGCTCGGCAAGCGGACTGAGAAGCGCAATCCGATGATCAAGGATTTCGTTCCGCTAGCTCGTCTCGAGGACCTCGAGTTCGGTGGTTGGGATCCCTACTCGGATGACGCCTACACGTCGGCCATGAGGGCCGGAGTTCTCCAGCCTGCTCATCTGGAGTCAATCGGTGAGGAACTGCGAATGATCCAACCGATGCCGGCGGTCTTCTCGCCCGATTGGGTCAGGCGACTGGAGGGATACGACCAGGTCAAGGATGCACGCACGAAAATGGACCTGGCCGAGTTGTTGATGGAGGACATCGAGCGATTCCGCACTCAGCACCAGTGCGAGCGGCTCGTGATGATCTGGTGCGGATCGACCGAGGTCTATCGCGAACCGACGGCGGTCCACCAAGATCTCGAAGCATTCGAGAAGGGCCTCAAGATCTCCGACCCCAACATCGCCCCTTCACAGATCTACGCCTATGCCGCCCTCCAGGCTGGAGTGCCGTTTGCCAACGGGGCTCCAAACCTCACCGTCGACTTCCCGGCGATGATGGAGCTCGCCGCTCTCCGCGGACTCCCGATCTGCGGCAAGGACTTCAAGACCGGCCAGACGCTGATGAAGACCATGATCGCTCCGGGGCTCAAGGCCCGGATGTTGGGAATCAAGGGTTGGTACTCGACCAACATTCTCGGAAATCGGGACGGGGAGGTACTCGACGACCCCGAGAGCTTCAAGTCGAAGGAAGTCTCCAAGCTCGGGGTGCTGGAGACGATCTTGCAACCCGAGGTGTATCCCGATCTGTATGCCGACCTCTATCACGTTGTGCGCATCAACTACTACCCCCCGCGAGGCGACGACAAAGAGGGCTGGGACAACATCGACATCGTCGGATGGATGGGGTATCCGATGCAGATCAAGATCGACTTCCTCTGCAAGGACTCGATCCTGGCGGCGCCCATCGTCTTGGACTTGGCATTGTTCCTCGACTTGGCCGCCCGGGCGGGAAAGAGCGGCGTCCAGGAGTGGCTCTCGTTCTATTTCAAGAGCCCGCAGACCGCTCCCGGGCTGTATCCCGAAAACGACCTATTCATCCAGTCGACCAAGCTCAAAAACAACCTCCGCGCCCTCATGGGCGAGGAGCTGATCACCCACCTCGGGACCGAGTACTACGAGGAATAGAAAGGAGCCCCGCCACAGCGGGGCTCCTTCGGTCGGTGCTTCGCTTCGTTAGGCGACCTGGGTGATGCGGTCCTGAGGGCCGGGAGCTACCGGTGAATTGGCGCCGAAGTAGGCGACCAGAGCATCGAGATCGATGTCTCCGCCCAGCCTGTCGGTGCCCCCGACGAGAACACTGAATCCGTCGCCGCCATCGGCCAAGAAGCTATTGACAGTGACCCGATAAGAAGCGCCGAGATCGATCGGTGTTCCCCCGATTGTGATCGAGGCGGGATCGACCTTGTCTCCGATTGCGCCAGAAAGGCTCCAGCTGTAAGCAAAGCCCTCGGAGACCTGCAGGATGGTGTTTCCGCCGGTCCGGAACTGTTGCTCGAGCAAGGCCTCGATTTGAGCTCCAGTTAGGGTCATGGTCACCAGGCTGTTGCCGAACGGTTGCACCGCAAACGCTTCCCCGTATGTGACGTTCCCGTCACCTTCTCCTTCGGGACTCCCGGCGAAGATGAACCCATCGGAGGTACGGATGCCTCCCGGATTCATGAAGGCCACCACCGCCCCTCCCGATGCCGGATCGCTCGTGGCAGCCAGCTGAGCATCGGCGATAACGTCGCCGACCGCTGCCTCCCCGGCGGCGTTGTATATCTCGGGAATGTCGGCCGTGATCGAGCCAATAACGGTGTTGGCCAGTGGTGCCGACAACTCGTCGTACTTGTCGATCAACGCGGTGAGATCGGCAGCGGGATCAACGGCGCTCTGATACGTCGGCACGTTGTCGATTGACACGACGGTCATCTCTTTAGTTCTGCGGTCGAGAGTGACGTCGATGTCGGTGTAGAGCCGGCCGTTATTGTCGGCCATGGTTACCCATTTGCCATCCACTTCGCAGACAAATTCGTCGTTGACGTGGCCGGCGATAACCAGGTCTACGGCATCGTCGAAGCCTTGGACGATCGAGGCGAGGGGATCGGTTAGACCATCGGCGCATTCATCACCTTCGGGTCCGCCGCTCGAGAATCCGCCTTCGTGCAGCAGGACCACAATTGCTTCGACCTGCTTTCTCTGCAGCTCCGGAATCAAGGCGTTCACGGTTTCGACTTCATCTTCGAAGGTGAGCCCGGCCACACCCGAAGGCGTCACGATCGTGGGGGTTCCCTCGAGGGTCATGCCGATGAAGGCGACATTCACTCCCTGATAATTCTCGATCGTGTAGGGAGGGAAGAGAGTTTCCCCGGTGGCATCGACAGTGACATTGGCAGCGAGAAAGTCGAAGTCGGCGCCGGCGAAACCGTCGCCGTCGAGACAGCCGTCGATCGGATGACAGCCGCCCTCTTGCATTCGCAGCAACTCGGCTGCTCCCTCATCGAATTCGTGGTTGCCCACCCCATTTATATCGAGGCCGATCAGGTTCATCGCCTCGATAGTCGGCTCATCATGAAAAAGGGCCGAAATCAGGGGCGAGGCGCCAATCAGATCTCCAGCAGAGACAACAATCGAATTCTTTACCCCTTCCTCAGCTTCGCGAATGTGTGAGGCGAAGAAGTCAGCTCGCCCGACGGGCTGACCCAGCCAGAGCTGATCCGGGACGGGGGCTATCGCACCGTGAAAGTCGTTGATGGCCAGAATCTGCAGCTCTACTGGTGGCGGGCCGGCGGCGCCGGCTGGCACGGCAAACCAAACCGCCAGCAATGCCAGGACAATGACAAAGGGTTTTGCTCGCATCGCATCTCCTCCACTCGGGCCCGGTGAGGGCGCTATCCCTGGGTGCACCATAGGCCGATTCGAGGGCCTCCACCGCGAAGAACTAGACCGCGGTGCGGGTACAGGCGACGTCGGCAGGAACGAACAGAGTTTCGATTGACGCCAACTGTTCTTCGTTGGATGCCGCTTCCTCGAAGGCAGCTCCGGCATCGTTGAAGGTCTGTTCGATCGGCTCCGTCGCCTCCACTACCAAGTTGATCCACGTCTGTACACCTTGCAGGATTGAGGACGGCTCGGAATTGATCCCTTGCAACACCGTCGCCGACTCGGCCAGGTGGTTCTCCCAAACCTCGTAATGGGCGACGATCGCCTCCCGGGCGGCCAGCACCGGCCCCTGCCAGGGCTGAATTCCCACCTCGGAAAAACGATCGAGGGAAGCGTTGACGTGGCGGGACAAGGCGTCGGTCTGATCCAGGAGATCCTGAGATTCGGTAAATCCGAGTTCGAGATCACCAGTCTCCACTACCGCGTCGACGAGACAGTCCTGGGCGATGAAGTAATCGAGCCAAATCTGATCACCTTCAGCCTCCCTCGTCACCGTCACCAATGACTCGAAGGACGAACGCCCGAGCGATCCCAGCGCCAGCCAGAGCCCTATTCCCACCAAGACCAAGGCGATGGCGATGACAACGACGACAAGTCCTGTCTTCGACTTGGGTGCCGGTTCGCTCGGACTTTCTTCGATCATCGCGACATGTTGCTACACGACTAGTGTCGGGGATGCCGAAACGGCCACGGTCCAGCAGCGAAATCCGGTGTGAATCCGGTGGTGTCCCGCAACTGTGATGAGCTACCCGCTAAGGATGGCTCTAAGCCAGGTCGCCTGCTTGCCCGTGTCGAACGTAGCCTCGGATGAAGGTCATGTTCGGGCGGCGCAGGGTACGCCGCATCGGGCCCCTTCATCCTCCAGCCATTGGAGGATGTTTTTATGAGAAGCAAGGTGTGGCTCTTAGCCATCACACTTTTCGCTTGCGGCGGGACGGCCGCCAGCACCACAGCGTCACCCAGTACCACCGCGGCTCCCGCCACCAGTGTGGCCCCGACTACTACCGGTGCCGTGACGGGTGACTTTCCGGTGACCCTCTCGGCCGCCAATGGACCGGTCACCATCGCCCAACGTCCGGAGGCGATCATCTCGCTGGCGCCCACTGCCACCGAGATGTTGGGAGCAATCGACGCCATGGGACAGGTGGTGGCGGTTGACGATCAGTCCGACTATCCCCCCGATGCCCCAATCACCGACCTCTCGGGCTTCACCCCCAACATCGAGGCGATCGCCTCCTATGAACCGGACCTGGTGCTGGTTTCGAACGACATCGACGGCATGGTCGGAGCTCTTCAAAGCCTCGACATTCCCGTTCTCCTGTTGCCCGCGGCGATTACCTTCGATGACGTCTATGCCGAGATCGAGCTATTAGGGACAGCGACCGGTCACGTCGGCGAGGCTCAGGCTCTCACCAGCTCCATGCGAGCGGAGATTGAGGACCTCGTCGAGGGATACCAGCCCCCGGCCGAGCCCCTGACCTACTACCACGAGCTCGACCCCGGCCTCTTCTCCGTCACCTCGAGCACCTTCATCGGATCGATCTATGCGCTCTTTGGACTGCAGAACATCGCCGACGCGGCCGACCCCGACGGCTTCGGGTATCCCCAACTTTCGGCCGAATACATCATCTCGGCGAATCCCGACTTCATCTTCCTCGCTGACACTCAATTCGCAGGGCAGAACGCGACCACCGTCGCCGAGCGACCCGGTTGGGCCGAACTGTCGGCGGTGACCGCCAACAGGGTCATCGAACTCGACGACGATATGGCCTCCAGGTGGGGACCGCGGGTAGTCGACTTTGTTGCCGCGGTAGCTGATGCTTTGACGCTGGCTCCGGTGAGCTGAGTGAGTCTGCGGACCCCTCGACTTCGGCTTTGGCCGATCATGTTGGGCTTTCTGACCTTGATCGGTGCGGCGATGGCCGGGGTGGTGCTGGGGCCCGCCGATCTTCACCCTTGGCAGGTCATAGCGGCCCTGGTCGACCGCCTGCCCGGCATCGACCTGACCTCTGACCTTGGACCCCGCCAACTCGACATCATCTGGGATCTCCGCCTTCCCAGGGTCGTCCTCGGCGCCTTGGTAGGAGCCACGTTGGCGGTATGCGGGGCGGCCTATCAAGGGGTCTTCCGTAACCCATTGGTGGATCCATACCTGCTGGGAGTGGCAGCCGGAGCTGGCCTGGGGGCAACGTTGATCTTCGCCGGCGCCGCTGCTCGAACCGAGTTGGTTCCGATCGCCGCATTCGTCGGGGCCGTCGGGGCGGTGGTCATCACGTATCTGGTGGGGAGACGTCTGGGCGAGAGGACCTCGGCGACCCTGGTCCTGGCGGGAGTGGCAGTGGCCTCGTTTCTCACCGCCGCCCAGACCTTCGTTCAACAGCGCTCGGCGGGCGATCTGAGGATTGTCTACTCGTGGATTCTCGGCCGGTTGTCGGCCGGGTGGTCGGATGTTCGGCTCATACTTCCCTACGTCTTGGTGGCAGGGTTCGCCATCCTCCTTCACCGTCGCCTGCTCGACGTCCTCGCCGTCGGCGAATCCGAAGCCGAGTCATTGGGACTGCCAGTGGCCCGGGTGCGGCTAATCGTCGTCGTCGCTGCGACTTTAGGCACCGCCGCCGCGGTGGCGGTCTCGGGATTGATCGGGTTCGTCGGCATCGTCGTCCCCCACACCGTGCGGCTGCTGGCCGGTAATAGCTATCGAGCAGTCCTGCCGCTCTCGCTTCTGTTCGGAGGGGCGTTCATGATTGCCACCGATCTGGCGGCGAGGACCTTGGTGGCGCCCGCCGAATTGCCTATCGGCGTGGTCACGGCCTTTTTTGGAGCGCCATTCTTCCTTTCCCTGCTCCGTCGCCGTCCCGTCTCGGTATGAAGCGATACCCGATCGCAGCCAGCCGTCTGACGGTGGAAGCAGGCGGCCGTCGCCTGCTCGAAGAAGTCGACCTCGAAGTCGCCGCCGGCGAATGGCTGGGTTTGATCGGCCCCAACGGGGCCGGCAAGACCACCCTCTTTCGCGCCTTGTTGGGCCAGGTGTCGAGCTCGGGACAGGTGACAATCGAGGGAGCGACCAATCCGAACCGACGGCAGCGGGCCATGGCCCTGGCCTACGTACCCCAGCGCCCGGTCCTGCCGCCAGCGATGACGGTGGCCCAGTACGTGCTCTTGGGGCGCACCCCGCATATCTCCTATCTCCGTTCGGAATCGGATGAAGACCTCGCCGCCGCCAGCGATGCCATCGAGGCACTCGACCTGGACGAGGAGAAAGACCGGGAGCTTCAAACTCTGTCCGGAGGCGAGCAACAACGGGTGATCCTGGCTCGGGCGATAGCTCAAGAGGCAAGGACCCTGCTCCTCGACGAGCCGACGGCTGCCCTCGACATCGGCCATCAGCTGTCGGTTCTGTCCCTGGTCGACCGCTTGCGAAAAGAACGAGGTCTGACCGTGATCAGCGCCATACACGACCTCACCCTGGCCGCCCAGTTTTGCGACCGGCTGCTGCTCCTGTATCAGGGCCGGGTGGTAGCCGAGGGAAGTGCGCTCGAGGTTCTGACCGAGGGGAATATCGGCGCGTTTTACGAGGTCCGCTCCGAGGTGCTCCTGGACGGAGATGGAGTGCGAGCTGTTCTGCCTCAGCGAACCAGTGAGGAAATTGAAACGCCGATTCCGCCCAGAGTGTCGGCGCCGTAGCGATTCTTCTCCGCCTCCAGATCGAGACGCTTCATCTGCGACTTGGCCGCGACGATCTCGTCGGTAATCAACTCGGCGGGAACCAGCCAGCAGACCTCGAACTCGATCCCGTCGGGGTCGCGGCCATAGAGGGCCTTAGTGGTGCCATGGTCCGTCGCTCCAACCATCGCCCCTTCCGCCAGAAGACGCTGGGAAACCTCTTCGAGCGCGCCAAGGGTGTCGACTTCCCATGCCAGGTGATAGAGGCCGACGGTGGAGCGACCGGCCGTAGAAGCAGTGGCGCCCGAAACTTGGAACAATCCGAGGTCGTGGTCGTTTTGTGAAGCGGGAGCCTGCATGAACGCCGCTCCGGGGAAGCCCATCACCTTCCTAAAACCAAGGACCTCTTCATAGAACCTCACGCTGCGCTCGACGTCTGATACGTACAAAACGGCGTGATTGAGACGGTGAATCGGCATGGGTTTCATTCTTGCGTATTTTTCGCCGTAAACCGGGCGAAAAAGACGCAAGAACGGATGGAAGGTTTCAGGCGTTCTGGCGAGCCTCCGCCATCTGTCGGATGCGCCGTTCGATCTCGGGGTACTTCTTCGTCATCATCTGAAAATCGTCAGCCGTCATCGTCATCATCGACATAACTGACTTGGCCACGACATCGGCGTTGCGGTGATGGCTGCTTAGCAATGCCATCTCTCCGAAGACATTGCCTTTTCCGAGAGTGGCCAGCACCTCGTTGTTGCGGCGGACCTCGGCCTCCCCGGACAGAATGACGTAAAGATCAAACCCTGCACCATCCTGGCGAATGATGTGCAACCCCGGATGTGCCCCGATGAAATGCGAATGCATCTTCAGATCATCGAGGGTGGCCTCGTCGAGGTCGGCAAACAACTCAACCTCGCGTAGTTGGTCATTGGTGCAGCCCACAAAGAAATTGGACATCAGACCTCCTTCGGCTCCAAGGTAGTGCCCCCTCAGACCCCGGGTCGCACCAGCCACGAAGTTTTGCATCTGCGAGTTGACCCGATAGCGAACCTTCTCGAGCGGACGTTCACGAGCCCGGCCGAGCCAAGCTCGTCTGAGCCCGACCCGGCCGTGCTCGGCCCGCAGTCCCCTGGCCCGCGAAACGGCATCGCCGGGTCGCGGTCCGGGCCCCACTCCGGAGCTGTCGGGGTTTCCCGCCCCCTTTGACATAACGATGGCAACCGGGAAATGGTTCACGCCTGCTGGGCGGAGCGTGAAAAATGGTCGGCAGTGCAAATCGGTCCCTACTTCATCCCCCCTGGCGAGCTTTCCTGGAGCTTCGGCCCCTCCGGTGGGCCGGGCGGACAGCACGCCAACCGCTCGCACACAAGGGCCACCCTCCGTTTCAACCTCGAGCGGAGCACGGCCTTTCCCGAAGGTATCCGTGAGCACATGCTGATGCGCCTGGGCAGCCGGTCTCCGGGTGGTCTCATCACAGTCACCGTCGACGAAACCCGAAGTCAGTCGCTCAACCGCGAGATAGCCCTCGAGCGCTTGAGCCACCTGCTCAGCGAGGCCATGAGGCGCCCCCGACGGCGCAAGCCCACCCGGCCCACCGCCGCCTCACGCCAGCGGCGACTCGACGAGAAACGACGGCGGTCAGATAAGAAGGCCCAGCGCCGTCAGGGTTGGGATTAGGTCGCGAGGATCCGGATGAGCGCCGGGTAGTCGATCTTGCCTAGCTCGGTCCGGGGCAGCGCTTCAAGACGTAGGAGCCGACGCGGAACGGCTTCCGGCCCCAACGAGTCCCGGACGGCTTGGCGCAATCTCTCAGCCCCGACCTCGCCGGTGTAGGCCGCCACCACCATCTCTCCCCACTCGCCGCCGGGCACACCGGCCACGGCCACCTCCCCCGCCCCGGCGGCGGCGAGAGCACCTTCCACCGCCGCCGCATCGATCTTCTCCCCCCCGCTGTTGATCACCCGATCCACCCTCCCCAATACCTCGATCGAGCCGTCCTCTCGAACAACGCCGCGATCGGACGTCGTGAACCACGGATCGGGCCGGGGGTTTCCCGCGTATCCCGGCGACACCTGCGCCCCCCTTACCTCCAACAGACCCCCTCGTTGGCGGAATTCGAGGCCGGGGAGGGGATAAAGACTCCCCCACCCGTCATCCAAGGACGCCGAGGCCGCCACCGCCGCCGTCTCGGTCATTCCATAGGTGCGGATCACCGGCCAGCCCCTTGCCCGGTGCGCCACCTCGGCGGGGATCGATCCCCCGCCGATGACGAGCGCCCGGACTTTTCCGGGGTTGGAAAGGCGGCTCAGCTGGGTCGGTACCAACGAGGCAAGGTCAGCCTCGCCCAGCCCTGTCATCTCCGGAGAGATGAGGACCGTGCCCCCGCTACACAGGGCGCGAAAAACGATCGATAGCCCGCCGACATGGTGCATTGGAAGCGCTAAGAGCCAGGAATCACCTACTCCAAAGCCAAAAAAGGCGGACGAGGTAGTTCCGGCAGCTTCCCAAGTCGACTCCGGCAAGTGGACTGCTTTGGCGGCGCCGGATGAGCCGGAGGTGAAGATCACGGTGCCGGTCAAGCGATCGGCCGGCAAAGTGGCGAGTCGTTCGGCGACCAGCGCTGGGGGCCATTTGGAGCCGACCAGGACTGCGCCACCGCTTCTCATCGCCGCCAGCACGTCGAGGACCGAGTCGGCGTCGAGCGCGGGAGTGACTATCGGGGTCCGCTCACCACGAGCTCGGACCGAGTCCTCCGCCTCGGCAAACGTAACCCTCCGTTCTCCGTCGTGGATGAAAAGCTCCTGGCCAAATGACTCGGCAGCGCGGGAAAGGAGGTCGCTCATGAGCCCGGGTTTACGCTACCCCGGTGATCTCCGAGCACTTCGATCCGGACCGCTGGGCCGCGGTCGAGGGATTCACGTTCAGTGACATCACCTATCACCGGGCGCACGATCAAGGGACGGTAAGGATCGCCTTCGATCGCCCGGAGGTGCGCAATGCGTTTCGGCCCCATACCGTTGATGAGCTCTTCCAGGCCCTAGATCACGCCCGCCAATCGCCCGATGTCGGCGTCGTCCTCCTCACCGGCAATGGCCCCTCGCCGAAAGACGGAGGCTGGGCCTTCTGCTCGGGTGGCGACCAACGGATTCGGGGAACCGACGGCTACCAGTACGACACGGAGGACGAGGGGGCTCGCGCCCCGGGTCGGCTTCATATTCTGGAGGTGCAACGACTGATTCGATTCATGTCGAAGGTTGTGATTGCCGTCGTTCCGGGGTGGGCGGCCGGTGGCGGACACTCACTACATGTCGTGTGTGATCTCACGCTGGCCTGCGCCGAACATGGCAAGTTCAAGCAAACCGATCCCGACGTCGCCAGCTTCGACGGTGGTTACGGCTCGGCCTACCTGACTCGGATGGTGGGCCAGAAGCGGGCCCGAGAAATCTTCTTTCTCGGTCGCACCTACTCGAGCGAGGAGGCGGTGGCTATGGGGATGGTCAACGCCTCTATTCCCCACACCGACCTGGAACGCACGGCACTCGACTGGGCTCAGGAGATCGGCTCGAAGTCGCCCACCGCCCAGATGATGTTGAAGTACGCCTTCAACCTGATCGACGACGGCTTGGTGGGTCAGCAAATCTTTGCGGGCGAAGCCACCCGGTTGGCATACGCCTCGCCTGAAGCCGCCGAGGGCCGGGATGCCTTTCTCGAGAAGCGCCGGCCCGACTACCAGCGTTTTCCTTGGCAGTTTTGACCACGACTGTGCCCAGCCGAACGAGATGGCTGGGTGCCGCCCGGCCCCGCACGTGGCCGGCGGCGATCGTCCCGGTGCTGGTGGGAGCGGCGGCCGCCTACCGCACCGGCGCCTTCGATTGGACGACGCTCGTGCTCACTCTGCTTGCGTCGCTAGCGATCCAGATCGCCGCCAACTTCGCCAACGATGCCTCGGATGCTCGACGGGGTGCCGACCCCGCTGATCGGGTAGGTCCGCCCCGCATGGTGGCCTCCGGTCAGATCAGCGGCTCGGCAATGTGGATCGCCTGTTGGACGGCGATCGCCATCGCCACCGTTTGCGGGGTGATCCTGGCGATGAGGGTGGGGCCGGTGATTCTTTGGATCGGGGCCGCCTCGATCTTGGCCTTGCTGACATATGTCGGCGGACCGCTCCCCTACGGATACCGGGGGCTTGGGGAACTTTTCGTCTTCGGGTTCTTTGGGGTCCTCGCCACGGGAGGCTCGCGCCTCGCTTATGGCGGAACAACACCCGCCTGGGTCTGGCTGATGGGGATACCTGTGGGGATGCTGGCGGCGGCGATCCTGGTCGCCAACAACCTGCGCGATCGAGAGATCGACGCCCGAGTAGGCAAGAACACCCTCGCCGTGCTGATCGGAGAGAAGAGGACGCGCTTGCTCTATGGGGTGCTCCTCTGGGGGGCGATGTTGTTCACGGCCGCCGCTGCAGCAGTCGGGGTCGCTCCCGAGATGGTGGTGGCGGGCGTGGGGGCGGCGGGTCTCATCCCCCCGTTGACTCGGATCTCGGGTGTGGCCGTCACCGCCACGATGTACGCACCGCTTCTGGGGGGAACGGCCCGGCTACACCTGGTCTACGGGATCCTTCTCAGCGTGGGGATCGTCCTCGATCGAATCCTCAGGAGCTTGTAGGGCGGCCAGTCGTCGAACCCGATCGGCAACGAGATGGGGCCTTTCCATCGGCAGGAAATGGCCAACGCCAGCCACGATCTCGAAACCGGCTGACGGAAAGCGCGACACCAGTTGTCGAATGAAAGCTTCCCTGTGGGTGTCGGAAAGGGATCCCGCCATCACCAGCGTCGGCACCCTAACTTCGGCGAGACGGGACCAGGTGCCGTGGGCGAACGCGGTTCGATATATCTCGGCCTCATCTTCAGGCGGGCATGACAACGTCACTTCGGAGTGGTTTCCGGTAGGCCGAAAGCCGTCTCGCAAATAGCCCTCGAAGGCACGATCGTCCCAACTTGAAAACGGAGGCTTGGATCGAAGGTGATTCCTCGCCTCCGTCAGGGAAGGAAAGTTGGCGCGCCGCTTCTCGGCCGACCGAGCAACCTCGGTGTCGCGAGCGGCAAATGGTGGCGGCAAAAGAATGGGCTCGATCAGCACGAGATAGTCGAACGATCCCGGCGCCATTAGTTCGGCCATAACCAGGGCGGCGCCGCCCATCGAGTGGCCCACCCCGATGAGGGGGCCGTCGATCTTGGCAATCCTCTCGGCGACGTCGGCACCGAAGTCCCACCAATCGAAGGGATGGGAGATCGGCGTCGAACGCCCGTGGCCGATTTGATCCCATATCAGGTGCGGACCGTCGATCTGTTTGGCAATCGGGTCCCACACCGCCCCGCAAAAGCTGGTGGCGTGTGAAAAGGCGACGGTCGGCAACACAAGGTCGAAACCTAATGGGCCCAACCAAGGGCCGGTTTAGTGTTCACCGGCGATGGGTTACGTGCTCGATTTCGCCGATGGAGATAAGAGCATGCGCGATCTCCTCGGGGGCAAGGGCGCCGGACTGGCCGAGATGACCAAGTTGGGCCTGGCCGTTCCTCCCGGGTTCACGATTACGACCGAAGCCTGCCGTTACGTGATGGAACACGGCGAGGTGCCACCGGGCCTCTGGGACGAAGTTGACAAGGCCATCGGTCGTCTCGAGGAGGCGACCGGGCGCAGCTTCGGCGGTGGGCCGGTGCCGTTGCTGGTATCGGTGCGGTCGGGGGCGAAGTACTCGATGCCGGGGATGATGGACACCATCCTCAACCTGGGGATCAACGACGAGGTGGTGTCGCTGCTCACCGAGTGGTCGGGCGACGCCCAATTCGCTCATGACGCCCATCGGCGCTTTGTCCAGATGTATGGCGAAGTGGTTCGCGAGCTTCCGGCCAGCGCCTTCGAGGAAGTGCTTTCCGATCTGAGGGCGAGTCGAGGAGTCTCGAACGATTCGGAGCTCACCACCAATGACCTTGCCCAGGCGACCCGGCGGTTCCGCCAGATTGTTGCTTCTAAAGAGCCAATTCCCGACGATCCCCGCGAGCAATTACGCGGGGCAATCGGCGCGGTTTTCTCATCGTGGAACAACAAGCGAGCGCAGGAATATCGAAGGCAGAATTCGATTCCCGACGATCTCGGCACAGCCGCCAACGTGCAAATGATGGTGTTTGGTGACCTCGGCTCCGATTCCGGCACCGGAGTGGCTTTTACCCGTGATCCTGGCACCGGAGAAAAGACACCATACGGCGACTATCTAGTTCAGGCTCAGGGCGAGGATGTCGTGGCCGGGATCCGAAACACTTCCACGCTCGACCATCTGGCTTCGCTTCATCCCCAATGTCACAAAGAACTGATCTCGGTGATGGACGGCCTCGAAAGTCACTTTCGGGATATGTGCGACATCGAATTCACGATTGAAAAGGGCCAGCTCTTCATGCTGCAGACCCGAGCGGGCAAGCGCAATGCTTCCGCCGCGGTGCGAATCGCAGTCGACATGGTGGATGAAGACCTCATCGACCAAAAGACTGCGGTGCGGAGAGTGGATCCTTCCTCCCTGGAGCAGTTGGAGCGTTTTCAGATCGATGACAAGGATCTGGCGAAGGCGGCAGCCAAGGGTGTGGCGGCCAGCCCCGGGGCGGCTCAGGGTAAGGCGGTCTTTGACTCAGACACCGCCGTCACCTACGCCCGAGCGGGAGAAGAAGTGATCTTGATTCGGCCGGAGACCACTCCCGATGACATCCATGGCATGGCCGCAGCCCAGGGCATCCTGACCTCACATGGCGGCAAGACCAGCCATGCCGCGGTAGTCGCCCGCGGAATGGGCAAACCAGCCGTCACCGGGGCTGCCGCCCTCAGGGTCGATCCGGCCTCAAACCGGGCGACGATCAGGGGCACGGAGATTTCCGAAGGCGATCTCATCACTATCGACGGCACCTCCGGCGCGGTCTTCACCGACCCCGTGACGCTGATCCCGCCGACGCCTCTCCCCGAGCTCGACCGGCTCCTTGAGTGGGCGGATGAGTTTCGCTCGCTAGGAGTCCGCGCCAATGCCGACACCCCCGAAGACTCGACCACGGCCCGGCGCGCCGGGGCCGAAGGAATTGGCCTCGCCCGAACCGAGCACATGTTCATGGGAGAACGGATCGCCGTGGTCCAGAAGATCATCCTCACGCCGGAAGGAGATGATCGGAGGCAGGCACTTGAAGAACTCAAGGCGTTGCAAGTCTCCGACTTCGAAGGCCTTCTGGAAGCGATGGACGGGCTCCCGGTCATCGTCCGCCTTCTCGACCCCCCGTTGCATGAGTTTCTCCCTTCGCGCCTCGAGCTCGAACAGGAGATGGTGCAAAGGGTCCGGGTGGGTCGCTCGATCGCCGACCTCCAAGACATGTCCGCCCAGGTGGCGTTGTGGGAGGAAGACAATCCCATGCTGGGATTAAGGGGAGTCCGGCTGGGGCTCATCGTCGGCGATCTCTACCGCATGCAAACCCGAGCGGCCCTGGAGGCTGTAATCCGCCGATATGAGGCAGGCGGGGAGCCCCACCTTGAGATCATGATTCCCTTGGTCGGGGCCCCAGAGGAGTTGCGGCGGATGCGGACCATGATCGAAGAGGAGATCGCCGCCTATTCCCGGCGCTCCGGCCGAGCCCTCGAGATTCCGATCGGGACCATGATCGAGCTCCCGCGGGCGGCACTGGTGGCAGACGAGCTGGCCGAGGTGGCCGACTTCTTCTCCTTCGGGACCAACGACCTCACCCAGATGACCTATGGGTTGAGTCGCGACGACGCCGAGGCCTTGTTCCTCCAGAAGTACATGGACAGCGGGATCTTGGACACCAATCCTTTTCAGACCCTCGATGTGGCGGGGGTGGGACGTCTGGTCAGAGTGGCGACCCGAGAGGGAAAGGAAGCCAATCCCAAGCTCACCGTGGGCGTGTGTGGCGAGCACGGTGGGGATCCGGCTTCGATCAAGTTCTGCCAAGAAGTGGGGCTCGACTACGTCTCCTGCAGCCCACCCCGGGTCAAAGTTGCTCGCTTGGCCGCTGCTCAGGCCGAGCTCGGCCCCGAGCAGACGGATGCCTGAGCTCGGCGATCGTCGTCAGTAGCTCCTCCAGCCCTTGCTTGGTCAGGGCCGACCCCGCCAGCACAGGAACACCAAGCCCACTCACGTCTCGGACCACTCGCTCGGCATCGCCCTGATCGGCCTTGTTGACAAAGATCACACCGGCGATCTCGAGCAAGCCTGCTTTCTCGGCCTGAATCTCATCCCCCCATCCCGGATGAAGGACCGCGACCACGATGTCGGCAACCTGCGCCACCTCGACTTCCGACTGACCGACACCAACAGTTTCGACAATGAGGGGAGAGAATCCCTCCTCAGCGAGCAGATCAAGGACTCGACCTACACCCCGGGCCAAGCCCCCGAGGTGCCCTCGATTGGCTATCGACCTGATGAAGACCGCCTCGTCGTCCGAGTGACCTTGCATCCGGATGCGATCACCCAACAGCGCTCCACCCGTTACCGGGCTTGACGGATCGACAACGATTACCCCAGGACGGGCTCCGTCTTCACGAAATCCGCGAATCAGCTGATCGACAAGGGTGCTTTTTCCGACTCCGGGAGGACCGGTGATTCCGATCACGAGCGGTCGGGACTCCAGACCGGAGGAAGGAGAAGAACGCTCTAGGGCCTCGGTGATGCGGCGAGCAAGATCACGTCGCCGCCCGGTCATCGGGCCCAGGCTAAGACGCTTAGGTGGCGTTGACCGCCACCACTCCAGGCACCCGCTCGGTGAGGATTCGCTCGATCCCGGCCTTCAAGGTCATCATCGACATGGGGCAACCACCGCAGGCGCCGACCATTTGCAGGTTGACGGTGCCCTCCTCGACCCCGAGCAGAACCAGGTCACCGCCATCCATTTGGATGGCCGGCCGGATGTACTCGAGGGTTTCCTGGAGCTTTTCCAGATCGATCTCGGGGCGGTCAGTGGTAGCGGTAGCGGCTTCAGTCATCGCTAGTAGAACCTAACGGGGCTCCGGTTTCATTCCAAAGCCCCCCAAATCCCGAACCCAGGGTTCGTAGCCGCGTTGGACGCGGTTAACGGTCTGTAGAACGGTCACCGACGCTCGGGCACCCCGACAAGGCGGGCGCGGGCATCGCCGTGGGGGCTCCGGGCCTCGATGACCACTTCGAACCGCGAGCGATCCGTTAACTCGTCGGCGGCCAGGTCGGAGAAAGGGATCTCGTAGGCGCCTGCATTGAGTAATCCGAGATCCACCGCCTCTCCTACCTCGGCATCCACTGTGGCGTGCACGGTTATGAAAGCGGGAGCGGTGGTCTCGAAACGAAGGTGGTGTCCCCCGACCGTGTAGGGCAAGCGGGAATGGGAGATCACAGGGGCGGTCCCGATGCCTATCGGGACCTGGGCCGAGATCCGGCCGTCGACCTCGGCAAACTGCCAGGCGGCGAATCCATTTGCCACCTCCTCGCCGTCGACGGTGACGTTGGCTCCCTGCGCCGCCAACAGCCCGAGCTCGGGAACCTCGACAACCAGGCCGACTGTGATCGAGGGCGGCAGCCAGCCACCCGCCGACTCTGGTCGGAGCCCCCCGTAGTAATGGGCAAGAATGTCGTCGTAGGCAGCACCTCCTTCGGCCATTGCCAAGGCCCCAAACTGGCTCATCCCCACCTGATGGCCCCACCCCTCGCCGTTGAAGACGTAGTTTCGGCCCAACTCTCGGTAGTGACCGTGGTCCACCATCGTCGGTCGACTCGTGATCGTGTAGGTCCCCGACAGGACTGTCTGCGGATATCGCCGCCCGTCCGGACGCTCCGCCGGCAGTCGCTCGGGCATGATCGCCGCCGCCGCCCGATTGATGTCGGACCGGAACCGGTAGGTGGCGATTCGCTCTGTCTCTCGACCCGAGGAGACCACCACTTGCCAGGGACCTTGTCCATCGGCGGTTTGCTCGACACCCACCGAATTGACGGGCCCGTGCAACAGCTCGGCCTCAGCGAGGAGGGCGGTCATCTCGGCTTCGGAAATGGCGAAACTCCAAGTTACGAAAGGAGAGTCCTCCGGGGCGGAGGGCACCGCGGAAAGGTAAGGGACATCGAGCCCGGGGAAGATGTCTTCTGATTCTCTCGTCCGAGCTCCGGCAGTCGAGCTGTACAACGCCTGAGCTGGTCGACCATCGAAGAGCAAGATCTCACCGGCGGTGGAGCCCACCGCCTGTGACCAGCGTTGGCCGTCGATGGTCTCGAGCCCCAAGCGTCCGGCATAGACCTGGCAGGCGGTGGTGGCGCAGATGTCATAGCCATAACGGGAACCGGTGGCAGTCCGTCCGTTCGCAAGAGTGAACGCGAGGTAAGTCCGTGCAGCCACGGCTTGGGCCTTCAGCGCCTCATCGGGCCAGGAGAAGGGAACTTCCCGAATTCCCAACAGGTAGGCCTCAGGAGACATCGTCTCGGTCAACACCAGACCTTCGTCTGAGGCGGTCAAGACGAGCGGTCCGGCGAATTGATCGTCGCCCACCGTGATGACCGCTCCGGGTTCAGCCGTGATGATCACCTGTTCCCCCGCAATGGGCTCGGGGCTGGTCGGTGAGACCGGGACCCCCACGAGGAGCAGGATCGCCCCGAGGGCTCTACGCAGACCGAGCGATGTTCGCTCCGAGTTGCTGCAGTTTTCCGGCCAGATCTTGATAGCCCCGATCGATGTGATGGGCATCCCCGACATAGGTGCGACCGTCAGCTCGCAACCCCGCCAGGACAAGCGCGGCCCCAGCCCGGATGTCGGGGGCGAGCACCGGACAGCCCGATAGTTCCTCTTTGCCCCGAATCACGGCGTGCTGGGCTTCGGTGGAGATATCGGCCCCCATCCGGGAGAGCTCACCGACATACCGGAACCGGGCGTCATAAAGGTTCTCGGTGACTATCGAGGTGCCATCGGCGATTGAGAGCAAGGCGACCATCTGCGGATGGAGGTCGGTGTGGAATCCCGGATATGGAAGGGTCACGAAGTCGACTGCCCGCGGCCGCTGGGGACCACCAACCCGAAGCCACCCCTCGCCCTTCTCCACCATGGCTCCAGTGTCCTCGAGCTTGCTCAGCTCCATCCGCAAGTGAGTCGGGACGCATCCCGTCACCGTGACATCGCCTCCGGTGATGGCAGCCGCGATGGCGAATGTTCCCGCTTCAAGACGATCGGGCACCACGTTGTGCTCCACCGGCTGCAGGTCGGGTGTGCCAGTGATATGAATGATGGGGGTGCCGGCGCCACGAATCGTGGCGCCCATGGCGTTGAGATGGTTCGCCTGATCGACGATCTCCGGCTCCCGGGCGGCGTTGACGATGGCGGTCTCACCCTTGGCAACCGCCCCGGCCAGCATCAGATTCTCGGTGGCGCCCACCGAGGGAAAGGAAAGCTCGATCTCCGCTCCCCGAAGGCCGTTGTGGGCTTCTCCGTGGAGAACCCCGTGGACGAGGCGGAACTCCGCCCCCATCTTGCGAAGCCCGTCGAGGTGCATGTCGATTGGTCGCGCCCCCAGGTCGTCGCCGCCGGGCAGGGCCACCTTCGCTTCTCCGCAGGAAGCCAGCAGTGGACCGAGAACGACGATTGAGGCCCGCATTCTCCGCACTAATTCGAGGGGAGCTTCGGGGCGGAGCTGATCGGGAGTGACGATCCAAAGCGAGTCGCCGTCTCGTTGCAAACGGCAGCCCATGTGGGTTAGAAGATCGGCCATCAGGCCGATGTCGGCGATGTCGGGGACGTTGGTCAGTCGATGGCGACCGGGAACGAGGATCGCCGCCACCATCTCCTTCAACGCGGCGTTTTTTGCTCCGCCGACTCCAATCGTGCCACGAAGCGCGGCACCTCCCTCGACGATGATCTCGGGCATCGGAGGAGTCTACGGCTCGGGACCCGGATGGCTGATAGCGTGAAATTCATGCGAGTGGCTGTTGCCTCCGATCACGCCGGTCTGACTCTGAAGGCGATCGTGGTGGAAGCAGTTGTCGAGTTGGGCCATTCCGCTCTCGATTTGGGCACCCACACCCCCGATCCCGTCGACTATCCCGACGTCTCGGCCACCGCCGGCCGGGCGGTTGTGGAAGGAAGGGCCGATCGGGCCATCATCATCTGCGGCTCAGGGGCTGGAGCTTGCGTGGCCGCCAACAAACTCCGCGGAATCCGTGCCGCAGTCGCTCACGAGACTTACACCGCCCATCAGATGGTCGAGCACGACGACGTCAATGTTCTCTGCTTGGGCGCCCGCGTCGTCGGAACACATGTGGCAATCGAAGTTGTGGAGGCGTTCCTCAAGGCCACGTTCACCCATGAGGAACGCCATCGGCGTCGCGTGGCAAAAGTCAACCAACTCGACGCGCGCTAACCCATTCTTGTGTAGGTACCCCGCGGGTTTAGGGCGGGACCGTGCGCAAGAACGGGTTGAAAGGGCGGCGGTGCTTTTTACGTCGCCGGGTGTAGCGAAGCGTGAACCGCGCTAGGCGAAGAGATGGCTCCCCTGAACGAACCTGTGGTCACACCCGTCGCTACGACAAAGGTGCGCTCAACGCGGAAGCTTCCGGTCGCAACCTCGAATCGGCCCATACGGCTGGTGAGACTGCGATTGCCCGGAGGTGGAAAGGACTCCAGGCGAACCAACTTTCGCGGCTCCCGAGCCGTACGAGGCGTGTTCGTCAGTCTCCCTTGGCACCCTGAGTTGCGGAATCATCATGGCTCGGTGTGTGTGAGGAACTCCATCAGTGCTGCGGCCGCGTCCCTGAGATGGGCAGCAAGCACATCGCACGCTGCGTCGGCTCGCCCTCCGCGACAGTGGTCGAGCAGGGCTGCGTGTTGGTCGTCAGAGTGCCCTCCACCGCCGAGCCCCTGGGTGTAGAGCAGGACATAAGGGGCGACCGCGGCGTTGAGGATCTGGGCAATGGCCAACCCGCGGGACCATCCGCTTGCCTGATAGAGGGCCTGGTGAAATGCCCAGTTGGCTTCGGTCACGGTCATGCCCTCGCCGGCCAAAGCCACCTCTGCCTCGGCGAGATCGACGATGGACATCCGGCCCATCGACTGCCGGAGCAGGATGGGCTCGACTGCCATCCGCAGCTCGTAGATCTCGTTGGCCTCCCCGGCGGACAGTGAAGGCACCACGACACCCCGGTTGGCTTCGAAGCGCAACAAGCCGACACCCGCAAGCCGGTGGAGGGCCTCCCGCACCGGGATCTTGCTGACGCCCAACTGCTCGGCCAGATCGTCCTGGCGAAGCCACTTCCCCGGGAGAATCTCGCCTCGCAACATCCGCTCCAGCACCGATCGTTGGACCAAATCCACAGTTGACATTTGCGTAATCGTATACGATTATACGATCACCACGGAGTCTTCTACGGAAAGGTGAAGCCATGAGCCTCGACGATTTCCCCCGCATCCCGTTGTTGTTCGGAGCCTCTCCCATGCACCCGCTTCCCCGACTGAGCGAGGCTCTCGGGGGGAAGGTTGAGATCTGGGCCAAACGGGAGGACTGCAACTCGGGGATTGCCTATGGGGGAAATAAGGTCCGCAAGCTCGAATACCTCGTCGCCGATGCACTTGGCCAGGGCTGCGACACCCTTGTCTCCATCGGTGCCATCCAGTCGAACCACACCCGACAGGTGACCGGGGTCGCCTGTCATTTGGGCTTAAAGGCAGTCACCGTCCAAGAGAGCTGGGTCGACTGGCCCGACGTCATCTACCAAAAGGTAGGGAACATTCAGCTAACCCGGATCATGGGCGGCGATATCCGCTTGGACCCGGCCGGCTTCGACATCGGCATCCGCGACAGCTGGAAGAAGGCCGTCGAATCAGTGGAAGCGGCCGGAGGAAAGCCCTACCCGATACCCGCCGGTGCTTCTGACCATCCGCTAGGAGGGCTCGGCTTTGCCAATTGGGCGCGCGAGGTAGCAGACCAGGAGTCCGAATTCGGCATCTTCTTCGACCACATCATCGTGTGCACTGTGACTGGGTCGACGCATGCCGGAATGATTGCCGGGTTTGCGCTCGAAGACCGAGACGATCGCAAAGTGATCGGAATCGATGCCTCGGCCACCCTCGATGAGACCGTCGACCAGGTCAGGCGAATCGCGGTCGATACGGCAAAGAAGATTGGGGTGGGTCGTGACTTGCGCGATGACGAGATCACCGTCGTTCCCGGATACCAGGGCCCTGCGTACGGCATCCCGGACCAGCCGACCATCGATGCCATCCGCCTTGCCGCCCGGACCGAGGGCATGCTCACCGATCCTGTCTACGAGGGGAAATCCATGGCCGGACTCATCGGGTTGATTCGCTCCGGGGAGATCCCTCCGGGGTCGAAAGTGCTGTACGCACATCTCGGCGGGCAACCCGTATTGCCCGCGTATTCAGCGGCCCCTGGACTCGGTTAGCGGTCTCGAAGGCCCCACCCCCGTCCTTCGATCTCTACAGGATTGCCATGACCATCGTCATCGCTGGCTGACAGTCGGATCCCCTGTCTTCACGGCAATTGCGCATGGCTTGCTTGTGCGCGATCCTTTAACGGCGCGATGCCGTATTTCATGGATCGACACGACCTGGTAGGGGCGACACCGGAAGCGATCGCTCAAGCGCACACGAAGGACATCGAGACTCAAGACCGGTACAACGTCAGGTTCATTCACTACTGGTACGACCACGATCGTCAACACGCATTCTGTCTTGCTCAGGGCCCCGACCTTGACGCCATTGCCGCTGTTCACAAGGCGGCCCATGGACTCCTGCCGAACAGAGTCATCGAGGTTGACGAAGAGTCGGTAACTGCGTTCCTGGGCGGCTTCGTGCCGAGGGCAGTCGGCGAGGCGTATACCGATACAGCTTTTCGGGTGATCATGTTTACCGACATCGTCGACTCCACCAAACTCACGCAGCAGCTAGGAGACGCCGGTTCGATGGCAGTGCTGCACCGACATGACTTGATTGTCCAAAACGCGCTCGACGAGTACGGAGGACTGCGGGTGAAGCACACCGGCGACGGCGCCATGGCCTCGTTCCAGACAGTGCATGCAGCGATCGAAGCGGCGAAGTGGATCCAGCGCGCGGTCAGCGAGGAAGCAGCAAACAACGAGTCGTTCTCCATTCGTATCGGAATCGCCGCCGGGGAGCCGGTTGCCGAGGGTGATGACCTGTTTGGGTCGACGGTTCAGTTGGCAGCACGTTTGACCGCGCGCGCCGATCCCGGAAAGGTCTTGGTGTCGGGGGCCGTGCGCGACCTGGCGCTGGGAAAGGGAGTGCAGTTCGGACCGTCGCGATTAATTCGCCTGAAGGGCTTCGAGGAGGCGATCCGGACCTGTGAGGTGATTTGGTAGGGGCGTCGGGCATTGGAACATCGGTTTTGCCCGAGCCTCCCCTCGCCGGCCAGTAGATCTGATCGGTTTTTGCGTGGGCTACGAAACCTCGACGAGCAGGGTGTGATCGTCGAGCCAGATCGCGCCGTTGCCTCGAGCGACGATCTCGACCCGACCCGTAGCCACGTCGGTTACGCCAATACCGTCGATCTCCACGACAGTGACGATTCGATTTGCGTCTGGCGACCAC
The DNA here is from genome assembly GCA_035253825.1 of Acidimicrobiia bacterium. GTDB lineage: Bacteria > Actinomycetota > Acidimicrobiia > Spongiisociales > ZC4RG35 > JACCTH01. The sequence goes on from DATFBM010000026.1 coordinate 28,759, forward strand.
GTTCCCGAGACATTCGATCTCCCCAAGCTCATGTCCCATTCGGCGACATTCCCCAAGGGCTTCAGCTCAGTCCCGTCGATGTTTCCCAGGACTCGATAACAGCAGCTCTCGCCGATGTGGCCAAACATCGTCACTTGCTTGCCGTCGGGTGACACAGAGGCGTTGGACGCCCCACTCATTCCCCCTATCCCGCCGCCGAAAAGAAGAGTGCTCGGGCCCCCGGATACCGGCACCGCCCGGATCCCGTCATGGGTGTAGATGATGCGCGTGCCATCTGGTGAGAACGTTGGTTCCTTGTCGGCCACATAGTTCGGGTCCGCGGGAACCACCTGGGTCAACGAGCCGCTGGCGACGTCAGCGATGTATATGCCTTGTGGTGCTTGGAAAACGACCTTGCTGCCGTCCGGCGACCAGTCGGGGGCGGCCGGGCAGCATATTGGGGGATGGCGTGTGAGCTGTCGTATTCCGGTGCCATCGATGTCGGCGACGAATAACTGCACAGTGGTTTGGTCGACGGGGTCATCCGCTATGTAGGCGAGCTTCGATCCTTCAGGCAAGACGGCATAACGCGATGTGCCCCGGTCATATGTGCTCGTGCCCACGTAGGTGGGGCCGAGCGAGGCGATGATGCTCTCGGGGAGAGGCGTCATGAGACCGGTCTCGAGGTCGAACGTGTAGTCCACCGTGGGCACCTCGGAGTCCGGCAAAGCAACTCGGGTCGCGGACCCAGTTGGCGTGCCGGGGACGGTGCCGGCCGACTGGGCGCCGCCGGAGTCGATCAGGGCCGCCCTGGTGGTCACGATCGTGACCACGACCAGAGACGCTGCAAATCCTGCGAGTGCGATCTTCTTGATCCCTCCTCCTCTCTCGGTGTTTTCAGCCCTCGTCAGCCTCGCTGGCGCTCGTATCGGCACGCCCACCATCGGGTAACGTTCTCGCAACGGGCAGCCTCAGTGTGAATCGGGAGCCCGTCGCCAGCTCGCTCCAGACATCGATCTCGCCACCGAGCAAACGTGCGTTTTCCAGGGCGATCGCTAGGCCAAGCCCGCTCCCGCTCTCCGTCCGAGCCGGGTCGGCCTTGTAGAAACGCTCGAAGACGTGGGGGAGGTCCTCGGGGGCGATTCCCGCTCCCCGATCCTCGACCTCTACGAATCCATCAGTTCCGCTTCTACCGATTCGAACTCTGACGTCGTCCCCACCATGGGAGAGGGCGTTCTCGACCAGGTTTGAGACGATGCGCTCGACTCGCCGGGGGTCGGTCTCCACCGTGACTTTGCTGGCGTCGAACAACACACTTTTCTCCCAGCCCCGTGCAAGCCGGATGTTTGCCACGAGCGCGCCGAGAGCGACTGGCTCCGTTCGGACGTCTTCGCGGCCCGCGTCGAGGCGCGAGATCTCCATCAACTCCTCGACCAGGCGGCGGAGACGACCGACATCGTTGACGATCAATTGAGCGGGTCGCTTGGCATGGGGAGGCATCTCGTCGATGTGCCCGGCCAGCAACGAGGTCTCGGCAGACAGTGCCGTCACCGGAGTGCGGAGCTCATGCGCGACGTCGGCTGTGAACCTCCTCTCGCGTGCCTGGGACTCGGAGAGGGCATCGATCTTTTCCTCGAGTGCCTCCGCCATCTCGTTGAAGGAAGCTGCCCACGCCCCGAATTCGTCGTCGGTATCGATCGGGAGGCGGATATCCAGCAAGCCCTCGGCAAGGGCCTGGGCGGCGGCGCTCGCCTCGCCGACCGGGCGGAGGACTCTCCGGGCGACGAGGGCACCTGCAGTCGCCGAGAGGACGACCACGATTCCCCACCCCACAAGTAGAATCGCCCCCAGTTGGGCAAGGTCGTCTCTCAAGGCCTTCTCCGAGAAGAAGAAGTACAGCTCCGTCTCAGTGTCGCTGACCTTCCCTCCAACGAGGAGGAAAGGCTCTGCCGCCCGCTCCCTTTCGAAGGCGAGATCGCCTTTGCGGACCAGACGCTTTAGCTGGTCTGAGATTTGGTCTGCGCCGATGGAAAGACTCGACGAAAGCACGTGACCACCCGTCCGTCCCACCGTCTCGAAGCCTGGCTGGCTGGCGTAATAGTCGACGAGGTCGGCCACGTCTTTTGGCCCGGAGGATCGTTCTAGGACCGCCCCAGCGAGCACCAGATTGTTTCGCGCCTGAGCGAGCGAGCTCGACACCGAGTCATCGAGGCGGGCCGTGGCGACGATGATGTATGACCCGAGCGCGAGTGCCCCGGTAGAGATCGCCGCAACGAGCGCATAGGTGATTGTGAGTCGCCGACTGAGCTTTCCTGGCGGGAGGATCGCTTTCAACGCTCGCGCTCCAATCGATAGCCGACTCCCCTAACCGTCGTGATAAGCCGCGGGTCCCCCGACTTCGGCTCCACTTTGGCGCGCAGGCGCTGGACGGCGATGTCGACGAGACGGGAGTCTCCCAGGTAGTCGTATCCCCAGACGCGCTCGAGCAACAGCTCCCGCGTGAAGACCTGACCAGGGCGCCGAGCCAACTCGAGCAGGAGACGGAACTCCGTGGCCGTCAGCTGGAGATCAGTGCGGCCGCGTGTCACTTGGAAGCTGGCCGGATAGATCTCGAGACCGCCCACCCGCAGGACCTCATCGACCGGCGAGTCGCTTGTGCGGCGCAAGAGCGCACGAATTCGAGCTGCGAGCTCGGCCATCTCGAACGGCTTCGTCACGTAATCGTCTGCCCCGAGCTCGAGACCAAGGACAACATCGACTGTGTCGGTGCGGGCCGACAGCATCAGGATGGGCACACGACTCATGGCGCGGATCGAGCGGCAGACCCCGAGCCCATCGAGCTTCGGCAGCATCACGTCGAGCACCACCAGATCAGGGGGCGACGCCCGAAAGCGCCTGAGGGCATCTTCTCCGTCGGCCGCTGTCTCAACGATTAGGCCAGCGTTTTTAAGCCCCAGAGCCGTCGCTTCACGAATCGACGGGTCGTCTTCGACCAGGAGCAGGCGCCCGTCCATGGCTGCCCTGAGGTCACTCTGGGGGCTCGGCCCAGCGGCAAGTCACGATTGCTGCCCCTGTGGTCATTGTGTTGACGATAGAACGCAACTCGCCCGCGCGACCAAGTCGTTACACAACCGTTTCAGTTAGGCGCCACTCGTCCTGATCGGCTATGCCACTTTTCGTCGACGATGGAACCTTCGACCCTAGGCGCGGTTACCTCCTGGCGTGACGGTGGGCGGAAAGGAAAGGTCAAATGCGTTCCGCTGGCAGGCGGGCCGGCTTAAGGACCTGGGCATACCAGAGACTTTGCTTTCAGGTTCGGATTCGACATCAACGATTCGGGTGGTCGGCCGGCCACTTCGGCGACCGGCGCCAGATTCGCTGGACGGGCACTGTGGGCTGGGAGTAACCCGATCGCGCGGTCGATCGACTTTCGGAGGGGCTCTTTCTGCACCGTCACCTCCGTGACTCCCTGCTCGGCGATCCCGAAAACATCGAGCTGAGCCCAAGGTAGCGAGACCGGCCTACTCGCGCCGACCGTCGCAACTGACCGGGGTATTCGAGACGAAACACAGTCGGAGACGCCCTGTTGAAGGGACTAGAAGCAAGCCCTGGTGCGACGAGTGTCTGACCAGGGCCTTGGGCAGCCCCGACGGGATTCGAACCCGCGTTTCCGGCTTGAAAGGCCGGCGTCCTAGGCCACTGGACGACGGGGCCTAAGCGAGAGATGGTAGGCAACCGACCCGGCGCAAAATTTGGTGCACACGAGCGTCTCGCAGCAAATCTGGTGTGACACGACCGAAAACCGATCGCCCTGCACCGAATTTCGTCAGCGGTGATCGTCCTGCGCCATATTTGCCACGCGCTTACGAGCATCGGCGAGGCGTGCCAGGACTGAATCTCGGCCCAAAATCGCCATCGATTCGAACAACGGCGGACTCACGGTCGATCCAGTCACGGCCACCCTCAGGGGCTGCAGACCCTTGCGAGCGTTCAGGCCGAGTCGCTCCAACATCGATCGAAGCGACCTTTCGATCTCGTCGTGCTCCCAGATAGCCACAAGCTCAAGCTCAGCGATCGCCGCTCCGAGCAATTCCTCGGCGTCGTCTCCCATCACCTTCTCCCAGGCAATTGGGTCGATCTCTAGTTCATCAGTGAACAGAAACCGCACTTGTGGTCCTACTTCAGTCAGAAATTTGGTTCGTTCCTGAACCAGCGGGGCGATTCTTGCCAACCGCTCCCATTCCTCCGGGCTCAACTCTCGGCCCATGCTGGCGATCACAAATGGGCGGGCGGCTTCCAGGAACTCAACCACACTCAGTGAGCGGATGTATTCCCCGTTCATCCAATCGAGCTTCGATTGATCGAACACGGCCGGGTTAGTGGAGACCGACGCGAGGTCGAAAAGCCGAATCGAATCAGCCAACGACACGATGGTCACGTCGCCCGCCGGAGACCACCCCAAGAGGCTCAGGTAGTTGACCATGGCCTGAGGGAGGTAACCGGCCTCGATGTACTCGGTGACCCCCGTAGCCCCGTGCCGCTTTGACAATCTCTTGCCGTCGGTCCCGAGGATCAGCGGCAGATGGGCGTAGGTCGCTTCCTTCGCCCCCAGTGCCAGGGTGAGTTGGATATGGCGTGGTGTCGATGGGAGCAGGTCTTCGCCCCGAGCGACGTGGCTGATCTCATAGTCAACGTCGTCGGTTGTCGAAGCCAGGTGGTACGTCGGCCTCCCGTCTGAGCGAAGGAGCACGAAGTCGTCCACATGCTCGTGGTCGACCCTGATCTTTCCTTTGACTAGGTCATCGAACTCGGTGACCCCAGGTCGCGGCATTTTGAAGCGCACCGCCGCCGCCTCTCCCGCCCCCCGGCGGGCGATGGCCTCACTGATCGGGATCGTGCGACATCGGCCGTCGTATCCAGGAGGTTTTCCGGCAGCGGCGGCTTCGTCGCGCCGCCTGGCCAGTTCGGCAGGAGTGCAAAAGCAGAAATAGGCCGCCTCCCGCTCCACCAATTCGAGCGCGACTTGCCGATAACGCTCGTAGCGATCCGACTGGCGATAAGTCCCGTGAGGTCCCCCCACCCCAACCCCCTCGTCCCAGTCGAGTCCCAGCCAGCGCAGTCCGGCGAGGATGTCGGCCTCGAATTCGGCCGAGTTCCTCTCGTCATCGGTGTCGTCGATGCGAACGATGAACGTCCCACCCGAGTGCCTTGCGTAAAGCCAATTGAAAAGAGCCGTTCGCCCCGTCCCAACATGCATCGCTCCCGTCGGCGACGGGGCGATTCGCAACCGAGTCGTCACCGGCTGGCGATCCGGTTGCTCAAGACTCCGATGCCATCGATTTCGACTTCAACCAAGTCACCGGGGAGTATCGGCCCCACGCCGGATGGGGTCCCGGTAAGCACGACATCTCCGGGAAGCAGCGTCATGACTGCGGTGATGAACTCGAGAATCTCGGCCACCCCAAAAACCATGTCGGCCGTGAATCCGGCCTGTCGAACCTCCCCGTTGACGCGGCAGATGATGGCCAGTCGCTCCAGCGGATCGAGTTCGGTTTCGATCACGGGCCCCAGCGGACAGAACGTGTCGAATCCTTTGGCGCGGCTCCATTGCCCATCTTTCGCCTGCAGATCGCGGGCGGTGACGTCGTTGGCAGCGGTGTAACCGAAGACGTAGCGTCCGACGTCCTCGGCCTTGACGTTTTTGGCCACTCGCCCGATAACCACCGCCAACTCGGCCTCGTGGTGGAGATTGGAGGTCTGTTGGGGATACACGACTCGCGCATCGGGGCCGACCACCGCGGTCGCCGGCTTGAGAAAGATCACCGGTTCCTCGGGCACGTCGTTCCCGAGCTCGGCAGCGTGGTCGACGTAGTTGCGTCCCACACAAACGACCTTGGAGGGGATTACCGGCGACAGGAGCTGAATCGCCTCCCAAGGAAGGAGGGTTTCGGTCGCCTCCCAGGCGACAAACGGAGAGCCCTGGTAAACGGTCACCCCAGCCGCCTCGGCCAGTCCATAGGCGATGTCGTTTCCGGTCTTGAAGCGAACGATCTTCACGGTCAGTAGCCGAGCAGCCGCAAGCGGCGTCGGACCTCGTCGGCGGTGAATTCGAAGAGATCGGTGCCGGCTTCGTCGACGGCCCGTCGGCCGGCCGAGACCTCGTGAGCCGTTGCTGCCGCCCATCGCTCGCCTCGTTCGACGATGGCGGTGGGCAAACCCTCTCCGATACCTGATAGCACCAGGGCGACGTCGAGGTCTTCCCGTACCGGGGCCCGCCCCTTGTGCGACGACCTCGCCGCCATCAGGGCGGCGATGACCTTCTCCTGGCTGGTCGTCAGGTTCAGTCCGGAAGACCGAATCAATCGCAAGGCATATCCGGTGTCGGGCCCGGGGGTGCCGAAGGCTCCCCCCCTCGGAACCTGGGTTGGAGAGGTGATCACCCCGGGACGGGTCGGGCGCCAGCGCCGGGCTGGTCCCGGCTCCGGCGTGGGACGAGGCGCTTCAGCGGTACCAATCTCGACGTTGGGCTGCTGACCCATCAGACTTGGGTGAGCCAGGATCGATAAGCCGAAAGCTTCCCGGAGGTCACCTGCGCGAACAGATCCTGCGCCCGCCGGGTGATCGGTCCGGGCTCACCGGTGCCGACGGCGCGGTCGTCAACCTCCCGGATTGGAGTCACCTCCGCAGCAGTGCCGGTAAAGAACAACTCGTCGGCGGCGTACAAGTCGCCCCGAGTCAGAACCGCCTCTCGCACCTCGACCCCTTCATCGGCCAGAAGCCGCATCACCGACGCCCGGGTGATGCCATCGAGAATCCCCGACGATACGGGAGGAGTGAAGAGGACATCGTCGCGAACCAAAAAGAGATTCTCGCCCGAGCCTTCGGAGATGTTGCCGTCCATGTTGAGCAAGATCGCCTCGTCATAACCGGTGGCAATCGCCTCCTGCTTGGCGAGCACGCTGTTGAGGTACTGCCCGGTTCCCTTGGCAGTCGGTATGAGGCAGGATTGGTGTATTCGTCGCCACGACGAGATCCGAACCCTGATGCCCTTGGCGAGTCCCTCTTCACCTAGGTAAGCACCCCACTTCCAAGCGGCCACGATGGCTCGGACCCGGGAGCCAGCCGGGTTCAACCCGATCGAGCCGAGCTCGTAGAAGATCAGCGGCCGGATGTAGCCGGCGTCGAGCTCGTTGGCCGTTACGACCTCGCGGCAAACAGCGTTGAAGTCCTCGGCGGAGTAATCCACCGGGATGCCGTAGGCCTTGGCTGATCGCAGAAGCCGGTTGGAGTGTTCGTCGAGCCGGAAAATCGCCGGCCCTTCGGGGGTCTGGTAGGCGCGGATCCCTTCGAACACCCCGGTCCCGTAATGGAGAGCGTTGGAGAGTACGCTGACATTGGCGGATGCGAAGGGAACCATTTCCCCGTCCATCCAGACGAACTTTGCTGAGTCCATTGCCGAAGGCTATCGGAGATAGCGATCGTGCCAGTCGAGGATCGCCTCGAAGCGCTCCACCCGATGTTTGGGCTTGCCCGAACGTGAAAGCTCATGCCCTTCCCCCGGAAAACGAAGCATCTCCGCCTCGACTCCGTTCATCCACAGTGCCAGCAGCAGCTGCTCGCCCTGTTCGATCGGGCAGCGATAGTCCTCCTCGGAATGGATGATCAGTGTTGGGGTCCTGACGTCGTTGGCGAAAGCCAACGGGCTCTTCTCCCAGCTCGGCAGGAGCTCCCTCGTCCCGAGGTAATTGATGCCGAATTGGGGGGCGATGTCGGAGGTGCCGTTGAAAGATGGGAATGAAGTCAGTGCCCTCTCCACCACCGCCGACTTGTATCGCTTGTCCTTGGCCGTCGTCCAAGCGGTCATGAAGCCCCCGTAGGAACCGCCCATGATCCCCACTCGCTCGGGGTCGAGTTGGGGAAACCTTTCCAGGGCCGATTCGAGCGCGGCCGTGACGTCGTTGACATCGACCGTTCCCCATCCCTCCTCCCGAACCGCTCGGGCAAACTCGAGGCCCCGACCAGAGGAGCCCCGGGGGTTGCAGGCCACCACGGCGTAGCCGGCTCCGGCATACACCTGGAACTCATCAAAGAACCCAAATCCGTATTGGGTGGCGGGACCGCCGTGGATGTTGACGAGCACGGGGAGTCGTCCGTCAACGCCAGGTACATACGCCCAGACGTCGATCTCGGTGTCGGCAGTCTCAACCCGCCAGTGCACCGGTGGCACCAGCTTCGAATAGATCTCACCATCGAATGGAGCCAGGATTCGCTCAACCCCGTCGACCACGTCTACCAGCCGACCGGGGTGGGTGGGATCGGTGATAGTGGCCACTATCCGGCCCGATGGGGCAACGTCGAAGCCGGTCACCTGCCGATCGCCGCCGATAATCGTCACGGACTCTCCGTTGAATCGACGTAACTCGATTCGACCCGAGTCCTCGACCACGGAATGAATTGTGCCCTCGTGCCAGACCGGCGGCGAGAGCGCCGCGGTGAGGGAGTAGATCGAGCGATCCAGACCGGCGGTGACGTCGGTCATCGGCTCCAGCTGCCAGAGATGGTCGAGGCGCGGATAGTCCACCTCGGGCCCACCGATGCCAAACAGAGTCCCGTCTGGCCCGTAAACCGGGGCCAGCCACCTCCCCCGAGGGGCGACCTCGGTCAGATCTCCTTCGAGCGTCACCTCTACAAGATCGTTACCCGGCTCGAGACCCTGCCGAGGATGGCGGTCGGTAACTAAGGCAACCCGGTCGCTGACGGGATGCCAGGCCGGAGACACCTCGTCGAAGTCGCCCTCGGTCAGACGCCGCGGTTCTTTCTCACCGGTTGCATCAACGATCCACACCTGACGGCGGCGGTCGTGAAGCCAGCCCCGGCCGTCATATCGGTAGGGGAATCGGCTGATTCGCTTCGGGCGCCGCCCTCGTTCCTCGTCGCTGAGGTCTTCTTGGTCCTCGACGTAGGCCTTGGCGACGACAGCCAGCGCGTTTCCATCCGGGCTCCAGGCCAGATACTCCACCCCCAGGGGGAAGTCGGTGACCTTGCGAGACTCGCCGCCGTCGACGGGCATGAGCCACACCTGGGGCACAGGCTTCTTGAGATCGGTAGCGCGGAGGAAGGCGAGATGCTTGCCGGCAGGTGACCACCGCGGCATCGAGTCGATGGGGCCGGCCGTATAAGGCGAATGGCCCCCGGACTGGTGAACATGAATTTGCCGGCGATAAGTGTCCTCTTCCAGATCGAGACGACTAACGACGAAGGCCACCCGCTCCCCATCGGGATGGATTTGGGGATCGGAAGGGACGGCCAGGAGGGCAAGATCTTGGGGCTGCATGGTTGGGCATTTTGGCGGGAGGTGGATGTTTACGCTGCCTGCCAGTGGCTCGAGTGGTTGCGTCCTTCTTTGGCAGCGGTCTCTTGTTGGGGCGTATCCGGGGAAGCGATGGGGGCTCGGGGACCATCGCCGCTCTACTTGCTCTGGCGGTTTCCTTCTTCCTACAACCGGTCTGGGGACGGTTGGCGGCCTTTGCTCTCACCATTACCTGCGGCTATTGGGCGGTGAGTAGCTTTCGCTTCCAACGCGACGACCCCGCTTGGGTGGTGGTGGACGAAGCCGCCGGCCTCTTCCTTGCCACGATCGGACTGGGCGTGACCGGGATGCTGGTGGGCTTCGTGGTCTTTCGAATCGCTGATATCGGCAAGAACTTGGCTCCCGGGGTAGCCGCCGCCGACCGTCTGGGCGGGGCATTGGGGATCATGGCCGACGATGTAGTAGCCGGGATCTACGGGCTCGGTGCCGGTTGGCTGGTTCAGCTCGTCGTCGGTTAGACCTCGACGTACCGAGCCTCTTCGACGCCGGGCACCGACCGCAGCCTGGCCACCTGCTCTTCCCGCAGCGGCGAATCGAGGTTGAGGCCCATCATCGCCGCCTCGCCACTGGTCCGCGAGCGCCCAACCACCATGTTGGCGATGTTGACTCCGATGTCACCGAGGAATGTTCCTACTCGACCAATCATCCCGGGAACATCGGCATTACGCACGATAAGGAGGTGCTTGGAGATGGGGAGCTCGACGTCGTGTCCGAGAATCTCTACCAACATCGGACCCTTGCGTGATCTGATCGCAGCGACCGAAATCACCTCACCACCCACAGTCCCCGATGCCTCGAGGATCGACACGTATTCGGAGCTGAGCTCGTCGGCCTCAAGGACCAGCGATATACCTCGGTCATGTGCCATCGAGGTGACGTTGACGAATGAAACGGGCTCGGTGGAGACCGCGGCCAGCCCACCCTTCATGACTGCCAAGCCGAGAGGGCGGACCTCGGAAAGTGCCAACCGACCCCTGGCGGTAACCCGAAGGTGATCTGGGACCCCCCCGGCCAATCCGATGAAGACCCGGCCCAGTTGTTCGGCGATGGGGAGGAACTCACGGACATCTTCTGAAAGCTCGCGACCAAGATCGAGGTTGACGGCGGAAAGCACCAAGTCCCCTGCCAGTGCCGCTGCCACCACTTCCGCCACCTGGACTCCAGCCTTGTCTTGAGCTTCAACCGTCGAGGCGCCCAGATGCGGGGTCAGGACAACTTGAGGCAGATCGAAAAATGGACTCTCGGTCAACGGTTCGTTGACGAAAACATCGAGGGCCGCCCCGGCCACGGCACCGGACCGAACCGCTTCAGCCAAAGCCTCCTCATCGACGATTCCCCCCCGCGAGGTGTTGACGATCCTCACCCCCGGTTTGCACTTGGCCAATGCCTCTTTCCCCAGCAGCCGATCAGTCTCGGGAGTGAGGGGAAGGTGGATGGTGATGAAGTCGGCATTCGCCAGTAATCGATCCAGGTCAACCAACTCGGCTCCCTGTCGACGGGCCCGTTCGGCAGAAATGAAGGGGTCGTAGGCCAGGACCTTCATGCCGAAAGCCATTGCTCGGGTGGCGACCAGGCTGCCGATACGGCCCAGGCCTATTACTCCCAGGGTCTTGCCATGTAGTTCGACACCCTGAAAACTTTTCCGATCCCACGTGCCGCCCCGGGTCCGCGCATCGGCCTCGGGAATGTGTCGGACCTGGGCCAAAAGCAACGCAAAAGCATGTTCGGCGGCGCTAATGGTGTTGGCCTGGGGCGCATTGACGACGAGGATGCCGCGATTGGTGGCGGCCTCAACATCGATGTTGTCGACCCCGATTCCGGCTCGCCCGATCACTTTGAGCATTGGAGCGGCAGCGATCAGCTCCTCGTCGACCTTGGTGGAGGATCGGACCACCAAGCCGCTGGCGTTTTCCAAGGCTTCGAGTAAGTCCGAGCGAGTCCAGCCGGAGGCGTCGATCACCTCGAAGTCGCGGGCCAATGCCTCGATCCCGGCCGGAGAAAGGGTTTCGGCCACCACGACGGTAGGACGCGGGTCGGTCATTGGAATTGGAGTTTGGTGGCAACCGGCGTCTCCGACAAGGTGGCGCGGTTGAACGCCGGGGTAACCTCGAAAAATGAGCTGGCCACCGCAAGTCATCGTCGTAGCCGTCGATGGATCCGACCAAAGCCAACGTGCCGCCGACCTAGCCGCCGCCCTCGCTAGAGCTCACGCGGCGCGACTGGTGATGATCACCGTGGTCAGGCCCCCGGAAGGTTGGTGGGGAGTCACCGGCCAGCCTCCCTCACCGGAGGCCCTGTCCGAGGCCTTGGTCGAAGGTCAGCAGGAAATCCTCCGCCAGGCCGAGGAGCGAACCGACCTGACGGGCATCGAGTACGGCACGGCGGAGGAGTTGGGAGATCCCACCTCGGTGATCCTCGCTGCCTGCGAAAGGGAGTCGGCCGACCTGCTTGTTGTGGGACGCCGCGGCGCGGGGTTGGTTGAGCGAATGGTGATGGGCTCGGTGGCAGATCGCCTCGCCCATCACAGCGCGGTTCCGATTCTCATCGTCCCGTGACCTCGGCCTTCGAGGAGGACACCGCCGTCGCCGAGCGGGACGGGGGGTTCACGGCGACCCTCACCGACCGCTGGTCGATCGGTGGCAGACCCAACGGCGGATACTTGATGGGAGTGGCGTTGCGAGCGCTCGAGTCTCGAATGCCGCAACCAGATCTGCTGACGACGTCGGCCCATTTCTTGAGCCCGGCGACGCCAGGTCCGGCAACCATCGAAGTGGACCCCTTGAAGGCTGGGCGCTCGATCTCAACCGCCCAGGCCCTCCTGCGCCAGGAGGGAAAGGTGATCCTCACGATGTTGGCGAGCTATGGCGATCTCGGTGCCACCGGCAAGACCGCAATCTTTGACCAGCCGCCAGCGCTGGGCACGTTGGTGAGCTCGCTTCATCGGCCTTATCCGATTCCAATCACCGACCGCTTCGAGTACTTGGTTCCTCCCGATCAGGACCAAGCCGCCCGGGGCGAGAGGACCAACCCGAAGCCCGAGTTGGTGGGCAAGGTGCGGTTCCGCGACGATCTCGTCCCGCCCCCAGCTGCGTTGCCGCTGCTAATGGACTCATTCCCCCCAACCATGTTCCAGCTCGGCCTCTACGGCTGGACGCCGACCTTGGAGCTGACAGTCCACGGACGGGGAAGACCGCAGTCGAGCTGGCTAACGATTCGGCTGCGCTCTCGTTATCTGATCAACGGATTGGTGGAAGAAGACGGCGAGCTCTGGGATGAGTCCGGAAAATTGATTGCCCTCTCCCGACAGATGGCCAAGGTTCTGATCGACTAGCTCAGAAGACTGCTTTGGTCGATCTAGAGATGGGGCAGAACCTCGGTCGCGAGTCGCTCGAAACCGGAGTGGTCGTAGGCAGCTTCGGGGAAATAGAAGATTCCGTACCCGAGCCCGGCCTCCCGCCAGGGGCGAAGCTTCTCAATTAGCTGCTCCGGCGTTCCCGCGAACTCGGAAAAGTTGAGCATTGTCCGCTCCAGGCGCTCGCTCCCGAGAAGCTCACCGAAGTGCTCCCGCATCCAGTTCTTCCGGTCGGTGACGGCCGACTCGGTCTCTTCGCAGATGACGTTGAAGTTGGAGCTGCGCACGATCTGGTCGAAGTCGCGTCCGATGTCACGGCAGTGTTCGGCGAGACGAGCCGACTTCTCGACGAACTCGTCGAGGGCGTTGCCGAAGTTCGTGTAGGAGGCGTTCTCGGCAGCAACCCGAAGGGTTAGTTGCTCTCCGCCACCGGCTACCCAGATGGGCACGTGCGGCTGCTGGAGGGGCTTGGGCTGACAAATGGCGCCATTCAGTTGATAGTGCTTCCCCGAGAAGTGGACCTCGTCCTCGGTCCACATCCGCTTCATGATCTCGACCGCTTCGCCAAGTTGGCCGATGCGAACCGCCGGTCGTGGGAAGGGATAGCCGTAGGCAACATACTCCTGTTCGTACCACCCCGCCCCAATCGCCATCTCCAACCGACCCTGGGAGAGAACGTCGGTGGTGGCTGCCACCTTGGCGAGATATGCGGGGTGACGGTATGAGTTGCAGGTACACATCTGTCCGATGCGAACGGATTGCGTCGTCACGGCCAAGGCGCCCGTGAGGGTCCACGCCTCATGGGTGACTTCCTGGGTCGGAATCGGGACTGTGTGGAAGTGGTCGTAGACCCAGACCGACTCGTAGCGCGCACTTTCGGCCGCGCGGGCTACCCCGAGCATCGTCTCCCAATGTTTCTCTCGATCGATTCCCGCCAAGTCGAGACGCCAGCCCTGTGGAACAAAGACCCCTGCTCTCATCTCTTCATTCTGGCGTAAATCCGCAGCGGAAAACTGCGCCTGAGTTACGCCAAAATGAACCGATGGACGTTCGGCCCTTCGAAGACCTCATCGAGCGACTCGATCATGTCGCCATTGCCGTGTCCGAAATCAAAGAAGCCTTGCCGATGGTCGAGGCACTAGGGGGCCGCTATTTCTGTGGGGCAACGTCGGTTCGAAGTCAATTCACCTGGGTGCAATTTCATCTCGCCAACCTCGCCAAACTGGAGCTGATCGCGCCCAATTCGCCGGAGTCATTTGTCAGCCGGTTTCTCGAGGATCGGGGGCCCGGTCTTCATCACCTGACTTTCAGGGTCTCCGACGTGTCCGAGACAGCCCGCCGCGCCCAATCACACGGATACCGGATTCTGGGGCCCAACCTCAATCCGATTTGGAACGAGGTTTTCCTCCACCCCAAGAACCCGCTTGGAACCCTGGTTCAGTTCGCCTCCTGGCCCAGCGACGACCCATGGACGGCCAATTCCCTCGATGATGTCCTCGCCGGTTTGGCTCTCGACGACCTATGACCGTTCTCGGCGCCGTTCCGGTCAAGCCCTTTCGTTCGGCCAAGAACCGCCTCGCCAAGGAAATGACGATTCCGCAAAGACGCCTGCTCGCCGAACACCTTGGCGAACGGACGCTGGCCGCCGTCGCGGAAGCCGGTATGGAGGCGATGGTCCTTGCCGCCGACGAAGAGGTTGCGGTCTGGGCCAAGAGTTTGGGGTATCGCGCCCTCCTCGATCCCGAATCCGATCTCAACTCCGCCGCCAAAGCCGCGGCAGACTTGGCTGCTAACGAAGGCCGACCGTGGCTTTTGATCCACAGCGACCTCCCGTTGATCGACGCCCAAGCCCTCGGACAAGCGCTTGCCGCCTTAAACGAGGGACGACCGGTTATCGCCCCCAGCCCGGATGGAGGAACACCGGTGATGGGCTGGCGAGGAGTAGAGCTCGCCTTCCGGTACGGGCCGGGCAGCTTTGGGCGCCATCTTTGCCAACTGGCGGCCCATCAACCGCTGGTAGCCACCGATTTCCGGCTGATGTTCGATATCGATCGACCTGCCGACCTTGCCTTCGTCCTCCGACGAAATCGGTCGCTGGTTGAACGGCTCTATACCCTGCCTGCCTCGTGACCAGCGAACTTCTCTCGACTCCCAAGCGAGCCCTCACGATCGGCGCTCATCCCGACGACGCCGAATTCGGCTCCGGGGGCACTTTGGCCCACTGGGCCCAGGAAGGCTGCGAGGTATCGATGCTGGTTGTAACCGATGGCTCAAAGGGCTCATGGGACCCGGACATTGCCCCCGATCAGCTCGCTCGCTCCCGCATCGAAGAACAGGAAAAAGCGGCCTCGGTGCTTGGTGCCAAGGGCCAGTTGGTCCATCTCGGGCATGTCGACGGGGAGCTCGAGTACTCGATGGAGCTCCGGCGCCAACTCTGCATGTGGATCCGACGCCTCCGTCCTGAGGTTGTTCTCTCCCACGACCCCTGGCGACGCTACATGCTCCATCCCGACCATCGCGCCACCGGCTGGGGCGCCATCGATGGCGTGGTGGCCGCTCGCGACCACCTTTTCTTTCCAGAGCTAGGACTGGAGAAACACCGTCCCGATGCAATCCTCCTCTGGGGCGCCGATGAGCCCGATTACTGGGAAGACATCTCCTCGACCTTCGATCAGAAAATCGAAGCCCTGCTTTGTCATTCGAGCCAAGCCGAGACCTCGATGCACAAAGCCGACACCGACGAGGACGGACGTACGCAGTTCCTCAATCGGATGCGAGAGTGGGCCCGAAGCCAGGGAGAGGCCGCCGGACTCGAACAAGCCGAGTCCTTCAAACTGCTCCGCCCTTAGCTAACGAATAGCGTCCCCAGTTTCTTTGTCGAAGAAGTGAAGCTTTTCAGTTTCCACCACCAGCTTCGCCTCGTCACCGGGCTTGGGGACAAAGTCGGGGTCGACCCGTGCTGTGAACTTCGTCTCGTCACCCAAAGAAGCTGCGTCGGTCCCCTGATCGGCCAGAAGCTCTCGAATGTCGGGAGTGACGACTGGTGGGGAGGGCTTGACAAAGTGGATGTAGGCCTCCGAGCCGAGCTGTTCGACCAGACCGACCTTGACTGAGATTGTCTGTTGGGGATCGGCCGAGGGCACCGCTGCTACCAGCTCGAACATCTCGGGCCGGATTCCGACCACGATCTCCTTGCCCTTGTAGTCGGCCAGGCCGGTCTTCTCGGCCATGGCAGTGCGGTCCAATTTCACCTTGTCCCCGCCGAGATTGGCATAGACGTCGTCGCCCTCGCCCTCGAGCGTCCCGTAGATGAAGTTCATCGAGGGGGAGCCGATGAAGCCGGCCACAAATAGGTTGTCCGGGAAGTCGTAGAGGTTGCGGGGAGTGTCGACCTGTTGGAGGCGACCCTTCCTGATGACCGCCACCCGATCGCCCATGGTCATCGCTTCGACCTGGTCATGGGTGACATAGACGGTGGTCGTCCCGAGGCGCTGCTGCAGTAGCCCGATTTCAGATCGCATCTGGACGCGGAGCTTGGCGTCGAGGTTGGAGAGAGGCTCGTCCATTAGGAAGGCGGAGGGTTCCCGGACGATCGCCCGACCCATCGCCACTCGCTGCCGCTGGCCTCCGGAGAGAGCCTTGGGCTTCCTCTGTAGGTATTCGCTGAGCTCGAGGACGCGGGCGGCCTCGTTCACGCGCCGGTTGATTTCCTCTTTGGACATCTTCCGGAGCTTCAAGCCAAACGCCATGTTGTCGAAGACCGTCATGTGGGGATACAGGGCGTAGTTCTGGAAAACCATGGCGATGTCGCGGTCCTTGGGGGTGACGTCGTTGACGACCCGGTCACCGATCTTGAGCTCGCCCTCGGTGACCTCCTCCAACCCAGCGATCATCCGCAGCAAGGTCGACTTTCCGCAGCCGGAGGGTCCGACCAGGACGAGAAACTCGCCATCGGAGATGTTCAGATTGACATCGGTGATCACCCGGTTGCCGCCGGGATAGATCTTGCCGACCTTGTCGAAGGTAATGGAAGCCACCTTGCGTCCTCCTCTATACGCTGCGTCTTCGAACCTACCATGAGGGCTCAGAACGCGCCCCCGATGTGGTCGAAAGGTATGGCATCCCGGTGAGCAAAGTCGCAGTAATAACCGGCGGTACCGGGGGGCTGGGCAGTGCTCTGGTGGGCCGTCTCGTCCGCAACGACTACAGAATGTCCTTGACCTACCTCTTGCCCGAAGAGGCCGAGCGATTCGAGAGCCAATTCGAGGTCGATGATGATCGCATCAGCCTTCGTCGGGTGGACGCCACCAATCCGGAGGCGATCGGCGGGCTGATGAAAGAGGTCGCCGAACAACACGGCGCCATTCATGTCGCCTGTTCCCTGGTGGGGGGTTGGGCCGGGGGACGGGACGTCGAGGACACCGACGACTTGAGGTTCGAGCGAATGATCGATCTCAATCTGCGGTCCGCGTTCTATACAGCCCGCGCTGCCCTTCCACATTTGAAGGCGGCCGGCTGGGGTCGACTGCTTTTGGTCGGAAGCCGAGCGGCCTTCGATACCCCGGGAGGTCAGGCCGCTTTCAATGCCGCCAAGGCTGGAGTCGTGGCCCTGGGCAAGACGATCGCTCAGGAACTCGACGGGACCAAGGTGACCTGCAACGTCCTCCTTCCGTCGGTGATCGACACCCCGGCGACGAGGGCGACCGCGCCATATGCGGATTACATCACCTGGCCCACTCCCGACGAGATCGCGGCCGTTGCCGAGTTCTTGCTGTCCGAGTCCTCGGGAGTGATCAACGGAGCTGCCGTTCCAGTCTTCGGCCGCAGCTAGCGGTTCCTGTGGACCTTCGGCTGCGGACGACCCAAGAGGTCTTCGATGATCATCTGCGGCTGGCAAGCGAGCATGACTTCGAGACCGACATCGAACGGAACGTCTCTCCGGACATCGTCATCTTCGATCGCCGCGGCATCTTCCATGGCCGCGATGGAGTGCGGGAACTTGCCTTGCTCTTGGAGGACGAATTGCCCAACGCTCCTTACGTCTACACAACGCGGATGGTCGAGGGCCGCTTTGCCTTCCTGGAATGGACCTCTGAAGCCGAACATACCCGGGTCCGCGATGGCGCCGACTCGTTCGTGATCGAGGATGGCTGGATCGTCGCCCAGACCATCCACTACACGGTGGAGGAGAAGTAAGGACCCCTGGTTAGAATTCTCGGGACACTTTGTCTTCTCTCGCGAAGACGCCCATTCGGGGGTGGTGTAATCGGCAACCAGTCAGCATGCCTGGCCCCAGGGCCAGAATAAGATCTGGTCTCCACTCAATCGGGGGTGGTGTAATCGGCAACACGACAGGTTCTGGCCCTGTTATTGAGGGTTCAAGTCCTTCCCCCCGAGCCAAGGCCCCGTCGTCTAGTGGCCCAGGATGCGACCCTCTCAAGGTCGAGACACGGATTCGAATTCCGTCGGGGCTGCCACAAGATCGCGTGTTGGAGCTAGGCCCAACGAAGTAAATCGGGTCGGTACCTGCGGAGCGTCTCCACCGCATATTCCACCTTGTCGTGGACGCGTTGGCCCTTCGGCTGCATGACCGACCAGAGCTCGAGGTTCTCGATTCGATTGTCTGTCCTTACGCCGTTGCGATGGTGGACGAACTCGTCCGGCCTCAACGGCCGTTGCAAAAACACAGCCATCACCAATCGGTGCTCGGGCGCGCTCGACTCACCTCCGATCAGTCGACGCAGACTGACCGGCACCGGCACGATTCGGTACCCGTGGTTCATGTGTCCGATGCCTTCGACTTCCCGAATTGGGGTGTCCGCCATTACGTCACCCTGATTTCGCAAACGGTCAAGGTGGGTGTTGCATAACCCTCGAGCGTGCGAGGAGCGGCGGCAGCCTGGAACTGCACACTCCTTGATCTTGCGATCGGACAGGAGGCGCGTTGGCCACTCACCACGCCTTAGCAGGGCGAGGTAATGCCCATGGCAGAGTGTTCTCGCCTCGGCGGGGTTCGGACAACCTTCGACGCTGCAGGGCTTGATAACGCTTCGAGCTCCCAGCAAGGGATCGCCGTACTTGCGCCAACGCCGGTAGTGCGTATCGCAGAAGCCGCGAGAGACGGCCCGCTTCTCGCACTCGGCAACCGAGCAGTCCATGGTGGGAACGTACAGGCGGGGTGTGACACTTTTTGGAGAAAATGGGCTAGTCCGAACGTCATCTATTAGCTATCGCCCGCCCACTCGAAGTGGGGGCCGATATTCTTTCCCCATGCTTCCGATGATCGCCGGCTACGTCCTCGGTAGCCGCGCATCCAACCGCGCCTCCGGTATGAGCGTCGTCGCCAACGCGATGTTCGACAAGGGCTCGGTCGCCGACGTGGATGCACTGGATCTCCGCGTCGATCGGCTGCTGCTCGTGGTCGAAGCACTCTGGACCATGCTGAAAAAGGATGGCCACACCGACCAAGAGCTCGCCGACATCATCGCCGAGCTCGATGCCTCGGACGGAAGCGCCGACGGACGGCGCTCAAAGGTCCCGATTACCTGTCCCTCGTGCGGCTCAAAGGTGGCACCCAATCTTCCCAAGTGTCAGTTCTGCGGGCATGCCACCGGGCACGAGACTTCGCCCCTCGAGCGCATCTAGAAGGTGCCGCAGCCAGATCACCTTCACGCCTTGGAGGGAGTACCGGTCCCTTCCCGCGAGTCAGTCTCCGACGAAACCGGTGCTTACTGGGACAAGTGCCTCGAGAAACTCGGCCTCGTTCCCAATGTGATTCGGGCCTACAGCTTCGATGACGAGAAGCTGGGCGCTTTCACGCGGATGTACAACACGTTGATGTTGGGTGACTCGGGTCTGAGCAAGCTCGAAAGAGAGATGATTGCGGTCGTCGTCTCTTCGGTGAACCGCTGCTTCTACTGCCTCACCGCCCATGGTTCGGCCGTGCGAGAACTCTCAGAGGACCCAGAGCTGGGCGAGATGCTGGCGATGAACTATCGGGTGGCGGAACTGTCAAAACGAGAACGAGCCATGCTCGATTTCACTTGGAAGCTGGCCGCCTCCCCACCCGAGATCGAGGAATCCGACCGCGAAGCCTTACGAGCGGCGGGGTTCGAGGATCGCGATATTTGGGATATCGCCGCCGTTGCTTCCTTCTTTGCGATGAGCAATCGCATGTCGAGCGCCATCGATCTCATGCCCAATCCGGAGTATCACCGCAAGTCCCGCTGATACGGGGCGGTGCGGACGGTCCACAATTTCCAGCCCCTCTCGGTTGAACGCAGCTCGATTTCCCAGTGATAGGTCTGAGCAGACTCGCCGGGCCGGGAAACCGTAACGGTGCCGACCACGAATCCGGGGGCGGTGACCTTTGCCTCTGAGAGGACGAAGGCATAGGGAGGACCCGCTTTGATGACCTCGCTTCTCAGCTGTGCCAACTGGGGGCCATCGTCGAACGTTTGCTGCAATCGGGAGGTGTCACCGTCTCCAGCGAATCGGCCCCAGGCGGTCAGGGCACTCTGAGCGGCTTCGATCTCGCCTTGGGTTTTGTCACGACCTGCCGCCCACCAAGCGCCCGCCATCAGCAGCACCAGGATGAGCGCCAGTATCCAACGCAGCCGGGTGGTCACGGGCTGAACGGATAGGCCACCGCGACTCCCGTCACCTCGAAGCTTTCGTCTGCCATCGACAAGAAGCGGATCAGCCCGAAGGAGACTTGACGTTTCAGTTCGACTCGAACTGAGCTGCCGTCTTCAGCCACCTCGATCACCGGCGGTCCCGCCAGATCAATCGCTCCACTTGATTGCGAGATCACGGCCAGGGCCAGGCTCGAGGCTTCCGTCGGGTCAAGGACCGCGACGCCCTGGTCGCGATAGATCTCGAGATCGATGGCGCTGGCCGCAGCCAAGGCCGCTCCGTCGGCCATCGCCACCAGCTCTTGACGCTCGCCCATGATGCGCCACAGCTCAGCCGACATTGATCCCAGCATCAGCAGACAAAAACCCAATCCCAGAAACCAGATCGGGACCGAGCCCCGCTCACCGTTCAAGGCCGGCTCCGGTAGAGATCGACCTGTTCGCTGTGGCGCGCCCGAACCTGGATCTCGCCGATCGGCAACAACTCCGAGATTTGACGGACCGGCATCGACACCTCGACCACGAACACTGCCCCACGGGCAAAGGAGCATGGGTTTCCATCGCAAAACAGAACCGAAACTTCCGGTGTAGCTACATCCATGCCGTCGGCCACTGCGGCGATCGCCGCGGAGGCGGCGATCAGGGGTTCAGCTCCGGCCAGCACTCCTGCCCGCGCACCCTCGGCCGCCGCCCGCCGGACGAAATTCCTCGCCTCGAAGACAGGCGCTACCAGCAAGACCATCAGGGCCAGCGGCAGAACGATCGTGAGAAGCCCAAGGGCGAACTCGATAGGAGTGCTGCCGCTTTCTCTAGGCATCGCTTTCCTTGACGCCTGCTACCTCCAGTTGGAATGAGACGTCGGGCACACCCGGAAACCAGCCTGAAAAGGCCCCTTCGGCGGTAGCCACCACCCGTTGGTCGACAAAGAGGCACTGGAAGGACACGCCTTGACCTAACGGTCCACCCATGAGGTCGGCGAGGACCCGATCGATCGCGGCGACGCAGTCGGACTCCTGAGCTGCCGCCGGTGCTCCGATCCTTACTCCCTCGTCCAGGGCCGACCGCAAGACCCCACGGGCGTACTGGAGGGCGATAAGATAGAGCAGCAGTGCCATAAAGGCCATGGACATGGCCGCCACCACCATGAACTGGGCGGTGGCAAAACCGCCCTCGCTTCTAAGACGCCTTACGCGGCTCCCAAGATCTGGGTCCGGATCCATTCGACGACCTCCACCCCGAGCGCCTCCAACACTCCCCAGATCACGACCAATGCGGCGATCGCCAGCGCGGCATTCCCCAAGAGCTCCGCAGTCGAGAGCCCTCGCTGATCGCGGTGCAATCGGAAGACGATCACCAATCGCTCAAACAAGTCCACCTTTTCTCCTCCTTTCCTTCTTATTGCCAGCCGAAGATCACCTGCGGAAGCGGCGCTCCCACGAAAAGCAGCATGACCGGAGCGAGGATCCCGATGATTGGGACCAACATCGCCGCCCTTTTTCGCGTGGCCGAGCGCCTCATCGCCTCCCGCCTCGCCTCTCGCACGTCCTCGGAAAGTTCGAGCAGCGCGTGCGCGAGATCAGCGCCACGCTCGTCTGCAGCCGCCAACACGGAATACGTCCGGGCGCAGCTCGGCTCCGGTGTCAAGGACGCAAGCCGTGAGAAGGCGTCGCTGGCCCGCATGCCGGCACGATGCAATCGCAAAGCCTCGGTAAGTTCGCTGACGACCTCACCTCGCCCTCGCTCGACGATCTGTTGCACTGCGTGTACGACTCCCCCACCGGCGCGTACCCGCATCGCCAGCAGCTGGTTCACCGTGTAGATCTCGATTCGCATCAGTTCCTGGCGATTGCGAATCGCTCGATCGATCTGGCCCCGATTGCGGGTGAGTCCGATCAAGATCCCCAGGGCACCGAGAGCCATTGCCCGGGGAACCGGCAGCCGGAGTGAAAAGGCCACACCAATGCTCGCCGCCAATGTCAACGCCATCGCGGCCATCTGATGAAATCGATAGGCCTCCAGGGCCTGCTCATCGTCGAGCCCGTGGTAGCGACCGGTTTGGCGGAGGCGAAGCTTGGTCGAGGCTCCGTCGTCGCGATCGAGCCAGCGCCCCACTATGGTCGCGAGCGGGGCGAGCAGCATTCGTCCCAACCGCGCCCACACGGATCCGGTGAAGACACCGCCAACACCCGTTCCATAGCCAGCACGGGTGGTGGATGTGTAGGGACGAACTCGGGTTGCGAGACGGGAAGGGGGCGGCACCAGCCATCTCACAAACATGCCAACCGCCAGAGCCGCCAGGAGCGAAGCCGCAACTGAGCCCGACTTCACAAGGTTTCCCCGCCGAACACCCGTGGCTCTTCCATTTGGCGACCTAGCCGAGAGGCGATTCCTATCCCGACAAAGCTCGCCATGGCCCCGATTGCCACCACGATCCAACCGGCAGGAGAGGCATAGAAGTCGCGAAACGGACCCGGCCGCAATGTGATGAAGGCCAACACTGCCCAGGGGATCACAAATACAACTCGAGCGTTGAGTTTCTGTTCGAGCGAGAGCGTCTCGATCTCCTCGTACGCCCAAACATCGCGGGTAGTAGCCGTCGCTAGATCGCGCAGAATTTCGAGCACGATCTGCCCGCCCTTGGCATGAGCAACGATGAGAACTTCGATTACTCGATCCGAGGTGGGATGCGCTAGCTCTTGTCGGATCACCTCCAGGGCGGAAGCGACCCCCATAACCCTTGCCAGATATGGAAAGCGAAGAAAAGCCTGACGCAGTGGCATCGGCCCGGCTTCCGCCAACAGCTCGATCGCCCGGCCAAGGGACATACCAGCAGAGATGGAAGCGATGAGATCTCGGATGCCATCGGGCCACGCCGATTGCAGGGCCAAGATCTGTTGGTTACGTCGGCGCATCAACCAAGCCCGCGGCAAGAAACCGGCCACGATGGCTGCCGGCAGAGCCACAGTCATCAGCCCGGTGATGGACCAAACCACCAAGAAAGCCACGAGAACTGTGCCAAGGGTCAACAGGACGTACTGACTCTGGCTGATCCCGACCCCGGTTTGCTGGAGCCACAAACCTTTCTTCGGAACAACTGCTTTCAGCCGCCGCGGCCCGGGCCAGGCGCCCGTGACCCAACCGACAATGAGTGCCGCCGCCAGTGCCGATAGTCCCGACGCCACCACCCTCACCAGACTGACGCCGTCCCTTCCAAAACGGAGGACAGCGAGGTCCCGGGCGGAACCACCCTCTCGAGCCGATTGAGGAGGGAATCGGGTGGGAGCGCCCCAGTCCATTCCAACGGGCTGCCAAGACCGCGCCTGACAAATATGGGCTGGGTCGAGAAGTCGTCGTGGAGCGCAGGCACCAGGGCGAGAATCTCCATCACCTGCCGCCGCAGAGGCCCCTCCGTGGAGCCAGTCAAGTCACGGTCAAGATGCAGGACAAGGTCGAGCGAGCTGCTGAAGACCTTGCGCACCACCGTCTCCCCCACGTTCTCACCAGCCATCATCGCCGCATTGACGAGCGCATTCAGGGCGTCGCGAGCCGAGTTGGCATGGACGGTGCAGCCAAAGCCACAACCGGCATTCACCGCCCGGGTCAGCTCGAAGGCCTCGGCCCCGCGCACCTCGCCGACGATGATGCGATCCGGACGCATCGCCAAGATGACCTTGACCAAGTCACGCAACGAAATCTCTCCCCGCCCATCGAGCGCCGCCGGCCGAGCCTCGTAGTAGGAGCCGTGCAAGAGGGGGACGTGTAGTTCCCGAACCTCCTCGCAGCATCGAATGCAAAGCCCCGCCGGGCTCGCCTGGATGAGGGCGGCGAGAAGCGACGTTTTTCCGCTTCCGGGCGGCCCCGAAACCAGATAGGAAGCGTTTGTGCGGGCGACCAGGGCCAAGAAGTTCGCGGCCGGGACCGTCAGCGAGCCAAGTTCGGTCAGCGATTGCAACGACTCCCGCCGCAGGGCGTAACGACGAATGGTCACCGACAGTTGGTCGGCAATCGGGGAGATCACTGCCGTCAAGCGAGCCGATCCCTCGAGAACGCGAGCTTGCACGATCGGACTCGACGCGTCCAGACGGCGATCGCTCTCCGCCAGCAGCCGATCGACCACATGACGATTCTCTGCCTCGCTGGTGGGCTGGTCGAGCCCGCGGAGGCGGCCAATCGAGTCAATATATGACACGCGGCCCCCTTCGATGAATACTTCCTCCAGATCGCGGCGAGCCAACAAATCGGTTAGCGGGCCCAATTCAGAGACAGCTCGCAAGACCCGATCGATCATGTCGGTCGGGTTGTGGAGCGCCCGCCCCTGTCCCAGGCGAGCCCGCCTCTGGTATTCGTCGACCGCTCCACTCACCACCGCACGGGCCGCCTCGCGATCATGTACCGGGTCGATGCGGGTCGATTCGACGAGCTCGAGCGCCCTCTGGCGAATCTCGTCGTAGGCCGGAGCGCTAGGCATGGGCCATCAACTCGCGAGCCAGCTTGCCGGCGGAACGAAAGAACCGCCCGCCGGCCAGCCGATTCCCTGCCCACGCGGCCGCCTTGAGCTGAGGGTCCTCAGGGAAAAACCGGACCGGAGCCATGCCGTTAGCGCGCTGCAGTTCTTCCCGGAGCTCCTCCCGGCGAAATCGACTTCGCGGAGCGCGGTTCACGACGAGCCTCGGCTCGGCGGATTTGTTTAGCTCTCGGGCCTGAACGAACCAGGCGGTCAGCCGAGAGACGCTCACCGGGTTTGGAAGCGAAACCATCACCAGCTGATCGGCCGCGCTCACGCCGGCGCGACTGACGCTGAAGCGTCCACCTTGGCCGAAACCGACATCCCCAATCTGCGAACCCACGTTGCCAACCACAAATCGGTAGCGACTCGACATCTCGTCGAGCACTTCAGCGACTTCATGAGGCCTGAGCTCCATCCAGTCGCGCTCACTCGACAACCCGGTCAGGACATCGAAGCGACCAGCGGGCTGCAATGCCTTCTCGAGGCGAGCTTGGCCGTGAGCTACCGCATCGATCGCAGTGCGCAGGTTGGGCAGCATCGGGAGCGAGAGACGCTGAGCGATCGAGGGCGCGACATCGTCCAAGTCGAGCAAGGCGGTGGAGCCAAAGCGAGCGAGATGCGTGGCCAAGGCGATCGAGATCTCGGTGGCGCCACAACCTCCGGGTGGAGCTCCCACGCAAATGAAGACCCGATTCGGTCGCTTCTCGGGGACTGAAGAATCGGCGACCGGAGGCTCGGGTGCCAACACCACCAGTGCCCGGAGGGCGACGACGAACTCGTCGGCCGATGCATCTGCTTCGATTACCTGATCAACGCCCGACTCCCAGAGCCTCTCCTTGGCGTCGGGCGAGTCGGCAGGGTCGAACACTCCGAGTACCTGACGTCGGCGGCGCTGCACCTCCGCCACCAGTCTTGGGGTGAGAAATGAACTGACATCATCAATGATGAGAACCTCGTAATCCTCGGCAAGCGCGTCTTCAGGAGTCAGCACTTGGGCTCGCACTCGGGCACCTCCGTGATCGGCTAGAAACCGATGCAGGCGATCGGGCCAATCCCGGGCCGAGGCTGAGAGCGCAACGGCAATCTCGTTCATGGTTGGGTCGCCGCAGGCGAAGAACCTGTTGATCGCGCGATCTCAATCTCCCCCAAGCGGATAGCTGTCGCCACCGCCAGAGCCTCCTCATCGTCCACGGCGACGACGACAAAGAAACCAGTTGCCCCTGTTAACGACCCTCGGGTGGTCGAGGGAACCTCGAGGACCTCCGCTCCGGTGAGGATGTACTCGGAGCCGGTTTCGGATACAGATATCAAGTCGATCCGGTCGCCGGCGACGAGGCCACCGCCAACGGCGTGCTCGATCTCGATTGGAATCGATAGGGCGCGCTGGGAGGATGGTGCCGCCGCTGGTCGAAGGTCGTCAACCGATAGCAAGTGACCGGACTCGATCGTTCGGGTGGCGACCATCCCCACCAAAGCCGATGACTGCCCTCCCGGCAAGAGGGTTGCAAACAGGGTGTCGTCGACATCAACCTCCGCCACCGCAAGATCGCCGACTTGGATGACACGCCCGGCTTCGATGCGGCCCGTAGCCACGAGGGCCGGTCGCGTCATCTCCTGACCGCGCAGGACCATCAGATTGGTGGCGAAAGCCAGAATCGCGGCCAGCATCATCAATAGGTGAGATGCTGTGACTCGGGTCAGCGGGTTGCGGCGCCGGGGTCGCGGCAAGTCAGAAAACGCCGGTTCATTCGCCTGCGCGCTTGTCACACAAGCCTCCCACTTCCCCGTTCCCTGCGGCCAGGTGGCAACCTATCCACAGGTTGTGGGAAATCGAAAGGAGCGCGAAAAGTTGACGTGGAACCCCGATGATTTCGAGGATCTTGGCAGTGAGCTACGCCGCCGGATGGGCGCCGAGATCCGGGACGAAGCAGAAGAGATCGAGCATCTCGCTGATTTGCAGCGGCGCCGCCGAGCCTCGCTCATCGACATCGCTACCGCGGCGATGCATGGCGGAGACTCAGTCACGATCGACATCGGCGAACGCTCCTGGAAAGGAACTTTGTCGGCGGTGGGCGAGGACTACCTGCGGCTCGCAAACGAACAGGTAATCATCGAATGTCCAACCGCAGCGGTGGTGCTGACCGTGGAACGATCTCGAGTGGGGGGCCATTCGGGAAAGCCCGACTCCCCGACATGGCGGGCGAGACTGGCCGAGATCGCTGCCGACGAGAAGACCGTGCGCATCCTTGTGCGCGGCTCCGAAGATGTCGTCGGTCGAATCGAGGTTGTGGCCACCGACCACCTCGAAGTTTCGGGCGAGAACCCGACCTACATATCGCTGGACTTGGTCGTGGCGATCACTTTCGATCCTTAGCCGCACGCGCCCCATCGCTTTCCGCCGCTGCTGGATGTGCGCGCAGGAAGTCGATGATCTCATCTCGCAAAAAGCGAAAGGCCCTTCCGCCGGGCAGCTTGTAAGCCGGCAGCCGGCCCTCCCGCGCGTAGCGTCTCACCATCTGCACGTTCATGCTCAGCATTTCGGCAACTTGGGCCGCATCGAGGATCGGGGGCATGTCGCCGCCGTCCGCCAACCTGTCCTCCTCTATGTCAACCGTTCGATCATATGGACGTGGACGGTCGGAGGGAAGAGGGTTGTTATGGCAGTCCCGAGTTAGCCTCGGCGAATGACCGCCAGAGAGAATGAACAGTCCGCCCCGGTTGCTCCTGACGCGATCGACCCGGCGCCGGCACCGGCCCAACAGCCCCAGGGTGAGCAGGGTCCCCCCGGGGTGGGCGTGCCCACCAAGCTGATCCGGATTGCGTCGATGACCCGGGCGATGCTCGACGAGGTACGACAGGCCCCCCTCGACGAACAGGGCCGAAATCGGCTGGCGGCCGTGCATTCCGCCACCTTGGGTGAGCTGCGGGAGATGCTGACCGCAGATCTGCTCAATGAATTCAACGAGATCATGGTTCCCCTCGATGGACCAACGCCCTCGGAGGCCGAGTTGCGAATCGCTCAAGCCCAGCTGATCGGATGGCTCGAGGGCTTGTTTCATGGGATCCAGGCCTCGCTGTGGAGCCAGCAGATGGCCGCTCAAGCCCAACTGCAGGAGATGCAGCGTCGCTCCTCTCTGGGTCGGGGGTCCCCGGAGGAACGGGAAGGCTCTGGGCTCTATCTGTAGTGACTCGTTTGGTGCTGGAGAGGCAGGGGTAAAACCGGGCCACGATCTGAGGAGACAACCATGCAATTTCCCTGGCGACGGCCCGCCCATCCGCTCGGCCCATTGAGTCGAGCCAATCCCATCGGACGCATCGGTGCCGGAATTGGTGCCGGGTTTCTGGCCGGCATCGCTGGAACTGCGGCGATGACTCTGTCCTCGATGGCGGAGATGAAGCTGCGGGATCGCAAGCCATCCACCACTCCCCAGGACGCGGCCGCCAACCTGCTGGGATTGGAGCCCCGAAACTCCGACGAACTCAGCAAGCTCGGCCAGGTGGTGCACTGGCAATACGGCACCAGCCTGGGAGCCATAAGAGGCTTGATGAGCGCGGCGGCCCTGCGCGAGCCCTTGGCCTCGATCCTATTTTTCGCCGCCGTCTGGGCCCTTGACCTGGCCGTGGTGCCGGAACTGGCAGACACCAAACCCGCTAAAGAGTGGGGAGCTGACGAGCTTGCGATCGATGCTTTTCATCACGTTGTGTTCGTCGGAGTAACCGCCCTTGCGCTTCGGGCGCTACTCAAAAAGCGCGGTCGTTGATTAGCTGACTTTGCGAGCAACGATGCGCTGACGGCGAACCCGACGGCGCTCACGCTCTGACATTCCACCCCAGATGCCGAACTTCTCTCCGTTGGTGATGGCGAAGCTGAGGCATTCCTCCCGAACTTCACAAGCGTTGCAGATGGCTTTCGCTTTTCGAGTTGACGCTCCCCGTTCTGGAAAGAACAGATCGGCGTCGGCGCCTCGGCAGTTGGCGTAGTCCTGCCAGGACAACTCCCCGATGGCGAGAGCATCGATCAATGTCGACCTCATGAGATCGACTCCGTGCACCCTCCGGGCCAGGTCTCTCCCCACATACTGCGCTCCTCACACGCGTGTAATTACAACAATGTGATTGTGTCAGTTGGGGCGCGCGTCGTCAAGAGGGTGTGGATAAGTCTTTCGAGCTAGAAGCGAAGTCGTTCCGGCTTTAATGAGGGTTTGTGACCACCACCGACGTCCCCAGCAGACGCAGGTCGTCGTTCTTCCCAGATTTCTATCGGTCGGCGGTCGGAAAGAAATGGGTGATGGCGATCACCGGGATAATCCTCCTCGCCTATGTGATCGCCCACACCGTCGGCAACCTCAAGATCTACCTGGAGATCGAGGCGTCAGGCGTCTACGAGATCGACGAGTACGGGCACTTTCTCCGCGATTTTCTCTATCCCATACTCCCACGCCATCTGTTCCTCTGGATCATGCGGGTCGGCCTGCTGATAGCCACCATCTTTCATGTTCACGCCGCGGTCGCCCTCACCTACATGAACCGGCGAGCCCGCCCGATCGGCTACGAAGGTCCCCGTCGTTACCTAGTCGCCAACTACGCCAGCCGGACGATGAGATGGTCCGGCTTCATCGTCCTGGCGTTCGTTCTCTTCCACCTCGCTGACTTCACATGGGGTATTCAGCCGTTCTCCCCCGAGGGTTGGGAGGCGGGGGCGGTTCACGCCAACTTCCTCCTCACTTTTTCGCGCTTTCCGGTCGTAGCCCTCTACGTGACCGCCAACTTGGCGCTCGGGCTCCACCTTTATCACGGCGCCTGGTCCATGTTCCAAAGCCTCGGTATCAATCGACCCCGCTTCAATCCCTGGCGCCGATACTTCGCCATCGCAACCGCCTACGCGATCACCCTGGCCAACATCTCGATGCCGATCTCCGTCTACGTCGGCTGGATCACATGACGGTTGCGCTCGACAGCAGAGTTCCTCCCGGCCCCATCGCCGAGAAGTGGGATAACCACCGCTTTTCGATCAAGCTCGTCAACCCGGCCAACAAGCGACGGTTCAAGATCATTGTCGTCGGCACCGGCCTTGCCGGGGCTTCGGTAGCCGCCAGCCTGGCCGAGCTCGGATATCAGGTTGAGGTTTTCACCTTCCACGATTCCGCCCGGCGGGCACACTCGATCGCCGCCCAAGGGGGCATCAACGCCGCCAAGAACTATCGCAACGACGGCGATTCGGTATACCGGCTTTTCTACGACACCGTCAAAGGCGGCGACTACCGCGCTCGCGAGGCCAACGTGTATCGCCTCGCCCAAGTCTCGCTCAACATCATCGATCAGGCAGTAGCGCAGGGGGTTCCGTTCGCCCGCGAATACGGTGGCCTTCTCGATAACCGCTCCTTCGGAGGAGCCCAGGTATCGCGTACCTTTTACGCTGCCGGTCAAACCGGTCAGCAACTCCTCCTCGGTGCCTATCAGGCGATGATGCGCCAAGTCGGGCTCGGCACCATCTCTTTGGAGACCCGTAGCGAGATGCTCGATCTGGTGACGAAGGACGGCCGGGCAGTGGGGATCGTCACCCGGGACCTGGTGAGTGGCCACATCTCGCGCCATTCGGCCCATGCCGTCGTGCTCGCCACCGGCGGTTACTCGAACGTCTTTTTCCTCTCCACCAACGCCATGGCGTGTAACACCTCCGCCATTTGGCGAGCCCACCGCCGGGGTGCCCTCTTCGCCAATCCTTGCTACACCCAGATCCATCCCACCTGCATCCCCCAGAACGACGAGTTTCAGTCGAAGCTGACCCTGATGTCGGAGTCGCTCCGCAACGATGGCCGCATCTGGGTACCGAAGGATCGGGACGAACGTCGGCCCCCAACCGAGATTCCTGCCAGCGATCGGGACTACTTCCTCGAGCGCATTTACCCCGCCTTCGGCAACCTCGTCCCCCGTGACGTCGCCAGCCGGGCGGTGAAGCGGATGGTCGATCAAAAGCAAGGCGTCGGACCCCGCAAGAACGGTGTTTATCTCGACTTCTCCTCGGCGATCGAACGCCTCGGGCGCGACAAGATCGAGGAGCGCTACAGCAACCTCTTTGAGATGTACGAGCGCATCACCGACGAAAACCCATACCTCTCGCCGATGCGGATCTACCCCGCTCCCCACTACACGATGGGTGGTCTGTGGGTCGACTACAACCTCATGACCACCATTCCCGGTCTCTACGCCATCGGCGAGGCCAACTTCTCCGATCACGGCGCCAATCGCCTCGGGGCCTCGGCGCTCATGCAGGGTCTCGCCGACGGATACTTCGTCTTGCCTTACACGATTGGCGACTATCTCTCCGACCAATTGGGAGATCCGCCGCTATCTACAAGCGACTCCGCCTTCGACGATGTTCAAATCGAGGTGACTGAGAGAGTGCAGGGCTTTCTCTCAAATCGCGGTACCCGGTCGGTCGATCACTATCACCGCGAACTGGGCCGGATCATGTGGGAGTACTGCGGGATGAGTCGCGACCAGGTCGGCCTCGAGAAAGCACTGTCGGAGATTCCTGATCTCTACGAGGAATTCCGCGGCGATGCCCGCGTCCTCGGGGGTAACCAGCAGCTCAACCAGTCGCTCGAGAAGGCCGGACGAGTCGACGACTTCTTCCAACTCGCCGAGCTCATGTGTCGAGACGCCCTCCATCGCGAGGAGTCCTGCGGGGGACACTTCCGAGAAGAGCACCAGTACCCCGACGGCGAGGCCAAACGTGACGACGAGAACTTCTCCTACGTCGCTGCTTGGCAGTGGACCGGCGTCGAACCGGTCCTCCACAAAGAACAGCTTCATTTCGAAGAGGTGCACCCCACCACTAGGTCCTACAAGTGAGGCCGATGGCGTGAGGGTGGTTCTTCAGGTATGGCGCCAGCCGGGACCGAGTACAGCTGGTGCCTTTCAGACCTACATGGTGGAAGACATCTCCCCGGACATGTCCTTCCTGGAGATGCTCGACGTGCTCAACGAGCGCATGATCGGCCAGGGCCAGGAGCCGATCGCCTTCGAGCACGACTGTCGCGAGGGCATCTGCGGAAGCTGCGGAGTGATGATCAATGGCGAGGCCCACGGTCCTCAACTCGGTACCGCGACCTGCCAGCTGCACATGCGCAAGTTCGCCGACGGCGCCACGATCACCGTCGAGCCCTGGCGAGCAGCGGCCTTCCCCGTCCTCCGCGACCTGGTAGTCGATCGCTCGGGATTTGACCGCATCATTGCCGCCGGCGGGTTCATCTCGATTCCGACCGGGGAGGCACCCGAGGCCAATCTCACTCCGGTTCCCAAAGAGGTAGCAGACGTGTCCCTCGAGGCGGCCGCCTGCATCGGGTGCGGGGCTTGCGTGGCGGCGTGTCCCAACGGCGCCGCCCAACTCTTCACCGCCGCCAAGGTCGCCCACCTCAACCTCCTCCCCCAGGGATTGCCCGAGCGCTACACCCGGGTCGAGCGGATGGTGAACGTGATGGAGGAGCTGTTTGGCTCCTGCACCAACCACGGTGAGTGCGAGCGGGCCTGTCCCAAGTCGATCTCGCTCGATTTCATCGCCCTTCTCAACCGGGACTACATCAAGGCCAAGACGGTCAATCGGCGGCTTCTCGCTCGCATCTGATACCGGAGAAGGGCACTAGTCACTCCGCCGATCTTTTGAATATCGCTGGTCGGCTTGGGCGTGCGGACGAGATTGTGGCCATGACCACTCAGAGTGGGAATTCGGCCCAACCAAACGTAGAATCGGGGAAAGCCTGTAACACTGTGGACGATCGTCGTACTTTAGATTTTTGGGTCTGCCGGCCACTGGCAGCCTCCTTGCGATCAAGGAACCTGGATGCCATGGCTCAAAGAAGGCGCACCAGATCTAACCAGCGGGGTGCTGCGCTGATCGAAACCGCCCTGGTTCTTCCGATGCTCCTCATGCTCACCTTCGGAATTTGGACCTCGGCCAGAGCATGGAACGTTCGCAACACGATGGAGCATGCGGCTCGCGAGGGCGTCCGCTTCGCGGCTACCGAACTTCCGTGGGACACAGGTTCACCGGGATCGGTCGCTGATGTGGAAGCCGTAATCGACGCCGAGCTGATTACCTCTGCGATTCCCGTGGCCAATGTCAACACCCTTTGCATCGACAAGGCGACAAACCCCTGCGGATTCAACCCGACGTCTCAGGGCTATCAGCAGGTGGCGGTCCGAATCGAGTACCCCAACTATCCCCTCAACTTCCTCTTCTTTCAAGCAACCGTCAACCTGACCGTTGAAGCAGTCGGCCGATACGAGGGTTAGTCGTGAAAGACTCATCTCAGGAATCCGGCTTCTCGGCGATCTGGGTGGCACTGTGTTTGCTCTTCCTTCTCGCGGCCACCGCATTGGCCGTGGATGTGTCAGGTTTCTACGAAACGGCTCGAACCGATCAGACCACGGCCGATTTGGCATGTCTCGCTGGCATTCCAAGCATGCCCGAGAACCAATCAATAGCGCGCGCCGCGGCGGCCGAAAACGCTCAGCGCAACTTCCCATCTTTGGCTTCGGTTACCCCCACTACCTCGGGCAACACGGTCATGCTTTCTGATGCCTTTGGAAACTCGGTTGCGATCACCGCTCCGTTCGGAGCTGATAACAACAAGATGCAGGTCACAGTCACAGAGACCGACCAAGCCACCTTTGGCAGGGTGATAGGTGCATCAGATGTTCCGGTCACACAGGTCGCCTATTGCAAGGTCTTCGCCGGCGGTAGTGGCAGTGTTCCCTTCGCTGGAATGCCTGGGGGCTGGACGGGAGGCCTCCAGGCACCGAATCCCTGCGGCGCCAACAGCGGCAACTGCGGCCAGCTTTACGTTCCGAATGCGGCAGTGAACGGGAACGGCGGTCCGGTATTCGAAGAAAACGTCGCCGAGGGCATCGATCGCATGCTTACCCCGGGTCTCTACCCGAGCCTCGTCAACTGTTCGAGCACCGCCTCTGCTGGCTCGTGCAACGTGGTTCAGACTGACCCCGGGGTCAATGCCGGAACCCTCGGCGACGGCTTCCTGCGAAGGCTCTCCGACACAAGCGGATCGAGCCAGACGTTTACCCGTAATGGAAACATCTACGACGCTGATACGGTCGCCCAGATCCTGGGATCGGCGCCCTCCCCCCTGTCATCTCGCCCCCCGGCCTGGGAGGACTGGATTCACGGACCCTGGGGCACGGCTGACGTTTCCAACCACAGATGGTGGGACGACGTGATCGCTAAATGCGATTCCCCTCGCTTGATCAGCTTTCCCATCGTTTCGGAGGAGATGGACTGGAGCGATGCTCGCTACCAGGCGGGCGACCCCTACCCGCAATGGCCCAACGGGGGTTCCAAAGACATGCGAGTGATTGGGATGTACACCGCCATTCTCGTGAACCCAGACGACGCCAACGACTTCTTCGGCAATGGGAACCTGAAGAATGCCGATTCGACCATCATCTGGTTCGGTCCTAATGCTCGGTGCGTCGGGCCTGACGGCTCTAACACGGCGTTCTCGACCGGCTCGATCAAGACTTACCGGTTGGTGAACCAAAACGCCTAACTAGTTAGGCCGATTGGTTCAGTACCTAGCCTGACCTCGCTCTGGTCCGGCTGTTAGATTTGCGTGCAATCTCAGGCATAGGGGCCTTTTTCGCATGCGTCGGGGTACAACTGATCGCGGTGCCAACCTGGTCGAGTTCGCCATTCTCGCTCCACTCTTGATCGCTCTCGTGCTCGGCATTGTCGACTTCGCCTGGATTCTCAGCACCCATCAGGACGTAAGACACGGGACTCGAGAAGCGGCTCGACTCGCCGCGGTCAATACCGACACGTCTCCCAACATGGCAGCCTTGGTTTGTAATGCCATGAACTTCTCGACCGGATCAACGGTCACGTTTAGCCGGACTGGCAGCTCGATCGGCTCCACTGGAACCGCCACAGTTTCGTCTCCCGTGTCATCGCTGACTGGGTTCTCGTCATTGCCCTTCATGGGATCGATTTATCCAACAAACTTCACGGAGTCAGTCGATTTCCGACTCGAGCAACCGGCTACGTGGGTTACGCCTGGAGGGGGACCGTGCCCCTGAAGCATCTCATCAGGCTGCGGGAGGACGAGATGGGCACGAGTGCCATCTTGATCGCTCTAGCCCTGGTGCTGCTCCTGGGGATGGCCGCGCTGGCCGTCGATATCGGATTCGGATTGCGGGAAAGGCGTGTCGACGTTGCCAGCGCCGACATGTCGGTCATGGCCGGAGCCCTCGATACGGTCAACGGACCCACACAAGTAATCACGGAGGCCCTCAGTTTTGCCCAGCTCAATCTCCCGACCTCCTATTCCGCCGGACAATGGCAAACGCTCTGGGAGGGCTGTGTAGACCCGGCCAGCGAACGAAACTTCGGTCCGTATACCTTCGTCGCTCTCAACCCGAGCGGCCTTGGGTGGACTCCAAGTCAACCCGCCGACTGGTGCATCAGCCTCGATCCTGCACACGGTCTCCTCAGGGTCCGTATCCCAGATCAGGATGTTCCGACGACATTCGCCCGTGTCCTGGGTGCCACGACGATCCAAACTCACGCCGCAGCAGTCGCTCGCCTGGTGACCCGCTCTCCTGGCGGAGTTCTTCCGTTCGGCCTCCCCTCAACCGCCGGGGGAGGTGATCACCTCTGCCTCAGTTCAGCGCCCACCGGGAATGCCCTCGACCCGTGCTCGGGATCACTGACCGGTAATTTCGGAACCCTCAAGGCTCGTCAGTTCGGAAACACTTTCTTGGGGACCATTCAGAACTGCACTGCCTCCCCATTGGGCCAAACCCTTGCACAAAACATTGCTACTGGCGTTGATCACTTGATCGTCACCGACCCCGATGGTGTGGCCGCGAACGAGGTCCGGGACGTTTGCGTCAACCCGTTCGTCGATACCCTCAATACGGACACCGGCTTTCCCAACAACGGCGCCGAGGAGGGCCTGATTGGCCCGGTCGCCGGGGGTTTTACTCCTCGGCTGCAGAAAAACGGCCCTTTCGCCACTGTTTTTAACGGCGAGCAGGTCAACAACGAACCGCTTTGGAGCTTTCTCTTGGCGAATGGGCCTGACTACGGCGGAGTCGCAACCGTCCCGACCACAGACGATGCGCCGGCCTCGTGCGATCCTGCAACTTTCAGCGGCAACGGCACCATTGACTTCGACGGCAACGGTGTCCCTGATGATATCGACGGCAACGGCCCAGACACCGCTATGTCTTGGCAACACATGGCGATCTGCTTCCGACAATATCTCGGCGACATGAACTTCGACGGGACGATCGAATCAGCTCCATCAAGCGTCGAGATGTTCTCGATGAATCTCGCCGGCAATGCGAGTCGGTTTGCTTACGTTCCCCAATTCTGGGAATCGACTCTCGGTACAGGCAACGAGTGGAATCACATTAAGAGGTTCCGAGCTGTCTACCTACAAAGTACGGGCTGGAAGAGCGGGAACAATTACGAGTTCCACAACCCCGGCGAGAACTGCATGCCGGCGTGCAATGGCAACGGCTATTCACTACGGCAATTGTCGGCGTTTACCTTCCCAGATTCGGCACTTCCGGAGATCTTGAGGGGGAATCCGCCATTCGGGGGCGGTGTGAATCCGTTACTCCCTGAACTCTTCCGCTAACCGCCACACTCGCTGGGGCGTGGTCCGACTATCAGCCTTCGTCGACCAAGCCCTGTCTAGTTCGTTCGAACCCGAAAGAAACTGACGCCTTCACCCGTGTCCTCGGCTCGATAGCCTCGGGTCATCGGAGGGGAGCTGCGCATTGAGGCGGAAAGGCGTATACGACAGAGGGGCAAATCTTGTTGAGTTTGCAGTTATCGCTCCTCTGCTCTTCCTCTTGCTATTTGGAATCATTGAATTTGCATGGCTCTTCGCCAGCAACCTTGATGTCCGTCAGGGGGCCCGTGAGGCAGTGCGCATCGCAGCAACCGATCGTCTTCCCAATCCAGGGACCCCGGAAGTCGACATCTGCGACGGCCTCAACCTCACCCACCGTCCGACGACCCTGGTCTCCATAACCCGGGCCGGGGACAACGTCGGCGACGCCATCACCGTGTCGATCGACGCGGAAGCAGAGACCATTACCGGACTACTTGATTGGGCAATACCTGCAGGCATGCGATTGGCCTCAACGGTCAACCTTCGCCAGGAGCAGACGCCGAGCTGGGCTCAAATCACGAACGTGGCCTGCCCGTAGGTCCGACGTCTCTCTCTGACTAGATCTCTCGCGCGTAGAAAGAAGCTCCATTGCCCCCCTAGGTCTAACGACCTAGGTTTTGCCACCACTGGGAGTGGTGGGCCTCGCGGCCTGCAACGCACCTGGTCTGGAGCGGAGGAGCGGGAATGGTGGGCGGATTGTGGGGTAAGGGGCGAAAGCTCGATCGGGATCAGGGGGCGTCCCTGGTCGAGATGGCCCTGCTCGCCCCCTTCCTCGTCTTATTGGTCCTCGGAGTTGTCGAGTCGAGTTGGCTCCTCGCCCGCAGCCTGGACGTGGCCGGAGCTGCCCGAGAGGCAGGTCGACTGGCCAGCATCGATCACGGTGATGAAAACGCGATCAGAGCCGCCGTTTGCGCCGGAATGGATCAACCCTCGGGAGCCACGATCAGTCTCTCCGGAGCGGGGAGCGGCCTGGGAGGCGATGTGATTGCAACTGCCTCTCAAAGCGTTGGAACCCTGACCGGCTTTTTAGACCCGTTTTTCTCCCCCCCGGTGCCGCTCATTCGCAGCACGACCTTTGTTCTCGAGCAACCCACTGTTACCTGGCATGACGTGGTGAATTCGCCGTGCTGAAACGGACCCTTGGTGACCGGGGCGCGGCCGCCATCATGGTGGCGTTGTGCCTAGTGCTGCTCTGTGGGATGGCGGCGATGGCCGTCGATTTGGGTTTCGGATTCCGAGAACGCCGCTTTGACCAAGCTGGAGCGGATGCCGCCGCCCTCGGTGGCTCGCTCGAGATGGTTATCACCGGAGCGACCAACCCCGTCCAAGCCGCTTTGGTCGAGATCTATCGGCTCGTCGATCAAAACCTAGCTCGGTCGATCCCACCGGCCGACTGGTACGCCTGCACCGATCCCGACGCTTTGTTCTGGCGGACTAGGACTGACGGGGCATTCTTCGGCACGGCCGCGATCGGAAGCGACTGTGTTTCCCTATCGCAGAACTTCAACACCGTTCGAGTACGAGTGCCACTACAAGATGTCGACACGACGTTTGGGGCCGTCATCGGTTTCGACCAGATCGACGTCACCGCAGCCGCCGAAGCAGAGCGAAACACCGACTGGGGCGGCGGAGGTGACTTCCCGTCGGGAGTCCTCACCGGGACCAGCATCGGCTCGACCATCTGCATCAAGACCGGAACCTCAGGAGGGGCTGACAGCTGCGGTGAACCTACTTCCGGAGACTTCGGGAACTTCCGGCCCTACTTTTACTCGGCCGTCGACGGCTCGCTGGCATCTCTTTGTGTGACCGGGGAGCAGTCAATGCCGATGTCAAGAGCCATGGCCGATGGCATCGACCACGAATTCAGTGTCTACACACCGATGGCGCCCAACCCTCGTCGGAACGGACAGTGGTGCATGACTTCTGGCGTTCCCGGGCCACCATTTCCGAACATCGTTGACTCCGCAGCCGGCTATCACAACGATGACATCACTCAGGGACTTGTCACCGGAGGAACTTGGCCGGCAACCACCTTTACCGGTCGGCTAACGAGAGGTCCATACGCCAGTAACGCAGCCCAGATTTTTGGGTACAACGTCGACAACCGGCCACTTTGGGACTACATCGATGATTCGCTTGATTTCTCGGCGGCCACCGGACTCAACCTGCCCAATTGCGACCTGGCAGAGGATCGACCGGCGGTTATCGC